>JBCBFT010000016.1:0-90373 GCA_038527485.1 Bacteroidota bacterium | reverse complement strand
GGCCAAAAAGAGAATCCTTTTGATACGCCCCAAAGGCTATTTCCCATAGATTTTGGGATCAAGGGAAAAAAACAATTTTCATCTTTGCTCAATATTCCCGAAGGTTATCAGATAGAGTCGTTACCTGATCCTGTCCACTATTCATTACCCAATCAGGATATATCCTTCTTCTTCCAAGTCGAACCTATACAAGATCAAATTCAAGTACAAAGCATTTGGACCATCAACCGAACGACCTTTGCTCCTTCCTCCTTTCAATCTCTAAAAAAGCTATACGATAAAATCATCCAGGCACAGCAATCACAGATCATTCTTCGAAAAGTTCGTCCCTGATGCATAAGCCTAATGAAATAATCAGGGGATTCTTGTGGTGCCTATGGCCAAAAGAAATGCTATACTTGTAGGGATTCCCCTAAATACTTCTATGTCTGAAATTAATTTTCCCATCCCCTATGGGCGTCAAGAAGTTACGGAGGCTGATATCGAAGCTGTCGTAGCCGTCCTCAAACATGATTATCTCACAGGCGGTCCTCGCATTGCTGCGTTTGAGGAGGCGTTTGCAACATATGTAGGTGCGACATACGCCGTAGCATGCTCAAGTGGGACTGCTGCCTTGCATTTGTGTACCCTCGCCCTCGGCGTGAAGCCTGGTGATCGTTATCTTACGACGCCCATTACCTTTGTGGCTTCAGCCAATTGTGTCCGATATGCAGGCGGGAGCATCGAACTGGTAGACATAGATCCTCAAACCAGGATAATGGATTTGGATCTGTTGGAGGAAAAATTAGATCAAGCACCTGCAGGAACATATCAGGGTATTGTCGCCGTAGACTTTGCTGGACACCCTGTAGACATGGAGCGCGTGCGTGCGCTTGCAGATATTCACGATTTGCGAATCATCGAAGATTCCTGCCATTCGCCTGGAGGATTTTTTACCGATAGTAAGGAAGAACAACAGTCATGTGGCAATGGTGCCTATGCAGATCTTGCCATTTTCTCCTTTCACCCTGTCAAACATATCGCTACGGGTGAAGGTGGCATGGTCACCACCAACGATAAAGCACTGTACCAACGCATGATTCAGTACCGCAATCATGGGATTACAAGAGACAGAGCTCGCTTGCAACACGATCATGGAGGATGGTACTACGAAATGCAAATGCTGGGATATAATTACCGCTTGAGCGATATTCAAGCAGCTCTGGGTATCAGTCAGCTTGCGAGAGCAGGGGAGAATATCGTGAAAAGAAGGGCACTAGCTCAGCGATATGATGAAGCATTGGATTCTCTGCCTATCGTTTTGCCAAAGTCTGCACAAGGACATGCATACCACCTATATGTGATCGAGACACCCCATAGGACAGCCTTGTATAACTACCTAAGGAGACATAAAATCTATCCGCAGGTACACTATATCCCTATTTATTATCAGCCTGACTATCAAGGATTAGTAGAGGGAGCTTCCCACTTCCCACATGCGGAGCATTATTATCAGCGATGCTTGAGTCTGCCATTATATCCTACACTCACTGAGCAACAGCAAGACTTCGTCATTCAAACATTGTCCGCCTTTTTTGCCTCATATCCTGAAATGCACTCTTAGTAGAAGAGCGGGTGTCTTTCGTCTTTTACACTGTGCATGTATATGGCTTATGTGTGGATGAATATTCGGACTTACTGTCTGAATGGTCATCTATTCGGTATAATACTTGATCTATTATTTGCGAAGGGTCAAAGGTTCGAGAATTGAGGATGTATAGATTATTCTTAATTCCACTGAATGATCTTCATTTTTTACCATTTGAGCCTCCTATAGGATAGCCTGCGCAAATGGCCCGTTCGATGGCATAATCATTGAGCTAATTCATGGAATTATTCTTCAAATAAATATCCCGTTTGGTGGAGTATTAAATAAATACCATGATGAGTTCTACCACCAGCGCTCTTTTTCTTGCTTACATTAGTCATTTACCAAAGAAAAGGGGCAATCGAAATATAAAGCGTATACAGGAGCAGTTGCAGACACTTCAAACGGAGGCCAACGCACACCTGCAGATTTTACGTGAAGGAACAGCAGACATCCTACCTGCATGGGAGGTTCTAAATGGAACCGTCTCGCATCCCTACATTTCGGTTTTACATATCGTCGGTGAATATCCTTCGGAGGAGAAGTTATATATCAATATGGCGCGCGGTAAGCGTCAAATGCTTTCTTTTGATCAGCTGTATTTCGAACGCTTAAGCGGATTGAAATTGGTTATTCTGGAAGCGGGCTTTTCATTGGATATTGCAGAGCAGTGGGTCTTTTCGGGCCATGCTGCTGTACTACTATTAGATGAATCCATAGATAGAGAAGCCTTCCGAACGACCTTCTACTCCGCGCTGATGTCTGGACGTACGCTAGAGGAAAGCTTACACTACACCGCCCAGTTGCTAGAGACCTATATCCCTCGACATGAGATTCCCAGCGATCCATACGAGTATTGGGAGTTGAAATCTAGCAGAAAAGAGGGCACCTTCCATTCATGGGGCCTTTTGTACCTAAGTTCTGAGAGGAGCCTAATGGACTGGCAGTGGGTCACTCCTGCCCCTATCCCTGAGTTGAGACCAGAACGGATACAGGAGCCAGAGAATATACAAGGTCCTGGTACGCTTCCTCAGTTGAGAGGAGGTCGAGGAACTTATATGGAGGCTCGACAGCGGGAGATTGAAGCCATGCATCCTACGCTTTTCCGGCCTGAAGTCAGCCTCATGCTAGAGTCAGGGGAAACTGTAAAAGCAGAAGAATCTACTCCAGCTGCAGAGCTTGTCTCCACTCCTACTCACATACCTGTAGAGGAAGAAGCACACACGCTTGTAGAGGAACAGCCTCTAGACATACAAGCGGAAGAAAAAGTACACTCAGAAGAATCTCTTCATGATTCAGATCTTTCCCTGTCGTTAGATGAGGAAATGTCCACCGAAAATGCTGAGGAGATACAGGAACAAGAGCCAGAGCAGGAAGAAGAAATACATAGTGAGGAAGAATGGCCAGAGCCAGATGCTGAGACTGTAGAGGAGGACGCTATTCCAGGCATTGTAACGGAGCGAATCGAATCAGATCCTGGAGTCTTAGATTTAGAAGCAGACTTTCCTCCCATTTACATACCAGAGCCTATCTATCTTGAGTTTGCAGAGGTAAAAATGGAAGAATCTACCCCTAAGGTAGAGGAAGTCATCCCGCGTCCTACGATGCGCAGCATCATACAAGATCCTACAGATAGACCTTTGGAGACGGCACTATCTGATTCAATCCGAGAGCGGGAACTGATGATTCATCAAAACCCGCAGAATACTTCCCGACACGTAGCAGATCCACAACCCAAACCCCCTCATCAAAATGTATCATGGCTCGCAGGAGTCTGGGGAGTAGGCGTCAGTATGTTCATTGCGTTGTCTTTGTTGCTTTTCGTCGGCCAAGATCCTGAGATGGAACTCGCTGGGACACCCAACCTATTGGAGACCTTCCAGCAGACCAATAAATACAACGTATTGATTTTGCCTTTTACCCTGCATCCAGATTGCTTTGTGGAAGGGAAAACCAAAGAGGAGGAGATCAAAAACTGGTTAAATACCCTGCAGGAGAGTAGCGAGTTGGGACTTCATGTAGCATTTGCCAATGGTGTGGCCTGTCCTCAAAATGCAGAGGAAGCCAAAAGGATTGGAGAAGTATACGGGGCCCACTTAGTCCTTTGGGGTAATTATGGTAGCCCTAGTTGGGATTCGACTGCATTCAATCTCAATTATGTAGCATTGGAAAATATTCTCATACAAGACCCAGCGACAGAAGTCCAGTACGGGGGGAGGTCCTTCTTAGATATTTATGATTTGAAGGAAGGGAATTTTTCAGGGAGCCTCGCGGATATTCATCATTGGATACTTGCTACAGCTTACCTACGAAACGAAGACTACCAAGCAGCCTACAGTAATCTTAGTTTGATCGAGTCCAAAGGTCAGCAAGGATATGCGCTATACCATAGGATGCTCGCCAAATGCTATCAGGGCATGGGCTACTTCAAGGATTGTATCAAAGAATATACAGAAGCGATTCGACTGAATCCTCAAGATCCCAACTCATACCACCAACGTGGACGTGTATTTGCCGCACTCAATCTCAAAGAGAAGGCTCTGTCTGACTATGAATACGCACTGACTATCAATCCTCACCACCGTGAGGCACTAGATCAGCGAGAACAATTATGGCTGGAATTGGACGCAGTAGAAATCAACCTCAATACCGTCAATCCTCAAAAAGGACTATCGGATGGGGATTGGAAAGAAGTAGAATTGGCCATCAAGACAGGTTTGCAAGCCCCCTGATGGGAGAGAATATATGGAAGATGGACGGTCAGTGTAGAAATATACTGGCCGTCTATTTTGGGGAGAATGCATAAAAAATATTGAGAGCCTTACTTATAGTTCTCGATTGGCCTTTGGGCAAAAAACCTCGTATAGATCCTCAGCTGGGGGCTTTTCCCTTTGCGTAGCGGCCCATTTCCCTGGCCCAATTAGGGACTTCTTATTTTGCTTTATTTTGAAAGGACGATTCCTTGCTAAAAACTGCAAAATCTGTGTAACTTTGTTTGGCAAATGTCGATACTAGATATTTGCTTATGTCAAAACACTCCAAAATTCTGTATGACGGATTGACTTATGACGACGTCCTCCTCATACCTCGACAATCAGAAGTCTTACCTAGAGAAGTAAACACTTCTACCCAGCTCACTCGTGAGATCAAGCTCAACCTTCCCTTTATCAGTGCGGCTATGGATACCGTAACTGAGCACCGCATGGCGATCGCGATGGCGGCATCAGGAGGGATTGGCATCATCCATAAAAATATGTCTATCGAAAGGCAGGCCGAAGAAGTTCGCAAAGTCAAGCGTTCGGAAAGTGGTCTGATTGTCGATCCCATTACGCTAGAGGCGGACGATACGCTGCTGCGTGCGACGCAGATTATGGCGGAGAACCGCATTGGAGGAATCCCAATTGTGGACGAAAACCAGCGACTCGTAGGGATTTTGACAAATCGCGATTTGCGATTCCATGAACCAGATGGTCGCAAAGTGTCTGAACTCATGACCAAAGAGAATCTGATCACCGCTCCTGAAGGGACGACCCTAGAGCAGGCGGAGGAGATGATCAAGCGTTTTCGTGTAGAAAAGCTACCTGTAGTAGATGCACATGGGAAGCTCATTGGTTTGATTACCTACCGTGACATCATCAAAAAACAGACGTTTCCCAATGCTTGTAAAGATAGCCTGGGACGTTTAAGGGTAGGAGCAGCCGTAGGGGTCAAAGCTGAAACATTTGACCGTATCACAGCACTTAGGCGAGCTGGGGTAGATGTAGTCGTCATTGATACGGCACATGGACACTCGACGGGTGTCTTGAAAATGGTACGCGAAGTGCGCGAAGCATTTCCTGAGATGCAGTTGGTTGCAGGCAATGTAGCCACAAAAGAAGGTACAGCAGCACTCATAGATGCAGGAGCCGATTGCATCAAAGTAGGGGTAGGTCCTGGTTCGATCTGTACGACGCGGATCATCGCAGGAGTCGGAGTTCCTCAACTTTCAGCAGTGCTAGAAGCAGTAAAAGTCGCCAAGGACGCAGGGATTCCTATCATTGCAGATGGTGGGATCAAGTACTCTGGAGATATTGTCAAAGCCCTGGCAGCAGGTGCCCACACGGTGATGGCGGGCGGCCTCTTCGCTGGAACCGACGAGAGTCCAGGTGAAACGGTCCTCTACGAAGGCCGTCGATTCAAGACATACCGAGGAATGGGCTCAGTAGAAGCCATGAAGGAAGGTTCTAAAGACCGCTACTTCCAGGATGTAGAAGATGATATCAAAAAGCTCGTCCCAGAGGGAATTGTCGGACGCGTAGCTTACAAAGGCAAAGTGTCTGAAGTACTCTACCAGCTAGAGGGAGGTCTGAGAGCTGGCATGGGCTATTGTGGGGCTGGAAATATGGCCGAACTGCAAGAATGTATGTTCACCCGTATCAGCAATGCTGGTCTACGAGAGAGTCATCCTCATGATATCACGATTGTAAAGGAAGCACCCAACTATTCGTCCAAACGATAGGGTAGCTGATACAGAAATACGAAGGGCGCACGATTTTTTCACGCGCCCTTCTGTTTTTATTGATCCATAAATTTACGTCCCTCGTTGTTCTTTTGGGACTTATCAGGTATATCTGCCCGTCCAAGATTGACATCTACAATTTTGGAATCAAACTTCTTTTCAATGGTGAAGGTCTCTGCACCGTCTTTCCAGACGCTAGGGCTGTAGTGAATGATTGCTTCTTCGCCATTTCTCAGCTCTACAACCAAGTGGATAGGTGTAGGTAGCGTACCATTATTCTTGATGACTGCTGTGAGATTCTTCTTCTTAATCGTCAGAGACTCTATGCCGAGTTCTGGTATACCATTGGTAAAAAACCAGGGTTCCCAAAACCAGCTCAGGTCTTCGCCTGCGACTTCATCGAAGGTAAAGAAGAAATCATAAGGATGGGGATGCTTTTCCTTCCATCGATCAATGTATGTTCTGATTCCTAAAACAAACAGGCTGTCTCCCATGACATCGCGCAACATATGATAGGCGGTAGCAGGGTGCATGTAAGCTCCTATATAGTAAGCTGTCTGCTTGAGTTCATACGATGGAGTCATCAAAGGTTTTATCTTAGAATTGCCAGCCAATCTCTCGTATGAAGACACATTATTCTTCATCGGTAAGGAAGCATATCCTTTTTCGACTTCTAAGTCTCCAGGCAGGAGACTGGCCCATCCTTCATCCATCCAAGCAAAACGGCGCTCATTGATCCCCATGTAGAAAGGGAAATAAGTATGGGCAATCTCATGATAGGTCAAGTTGAACGCATATCGTAGGCTGAAGGACGATCCATCATTGACGATCATGGGAAATTCCATACCTCCACCTGTACCAATCACTTCCCCATTGAATACTGTCATCTGATCATAGGGATAGGGAATACCTGGAATTTCTGTCGAAAGATCCTCCAATATTTCTCTCGCAAAACCAGCCACACTCCTGAAATCGCGCGCGAGAGGATTGTAACAAGCATCTACGATCACCTTTCGGGCAGGTTCGTCTATCGTCAAGCTTGTTGCGTCCCAATAGTAGTAATTGCTGAGCGAAAATGCGACATCTGGCACTTTGGGAGCCGTAAACTTCCATGTATGTTTGCCATCTGACGCCTGCCTTGTAAAGGTGGTTTCCCCACTTTCCTTGAGTTCGATGTCCCTCCTCCCCACAATGCGGACGACCGTATCCACAGTCTGTGCGAGTTGATAACGATCGAGATAAGGCGAAGCTAAGATCTGATCAGGATTTTGAAGGATACCTGTGGACCAAACGAGAAAATCTTCGGCTGCGGTAATCTCGACTTTGTAATCGTTTAGATCTAGGTAATGTTCTACAAGGCCTGTATACTGGATTTCATCCCAACCATAGAGATCGTCATATACAGCGATTTGCGGATACCAGTAGGCAACAAAAAACGCCTGTTTACCTAGATTTTGACTCGAAGGATAGCTTCCCATACGCACAGAGTTTCCTTTTGTGATAGCGTTGGTCCACACAATGGTCAAAGCGATAGAATCTCCTGGCAGGAGTTTTTCTGGAAGTGGGAGGTATAGGTTGGTACCTTTGCGTTTGTAAGCATCTGTAGGTATGATTTGATCTTCAATTGCGATGGCTTGGATCGTCACGCCCTCTGTATACTCATCCTCTTGGAGACTAAAATCATGTTTGACTTTGCGCTTGTAAAAATCTTGGAAAAGCCGAATGACCAATTGAGTTAATTCATCAGGACTTTCGTTAAAATAGACTATATTTTCTCTTCCTTTTATCATGGGATTTTCTCCCGCTACTACTTCGACTTTGATGTCATAGTCGGCATGATTCTGGAAGTAATTGGGACCTGGAAGTCCCTTCATGGTTCTGGTGCCCTTGTCTACCGCAAGTTGAAATTCATCATTTACAGGGAGTCCTTTGGTTTCGGATTGTGCATAAGTAGCCATTGCCTGAAAACCGATCATCCACACCAGCAGCCAGTATATTCTCATATTTTTTCTTTTAATGAAGGTAAAATTACGCCAAATCCCTATAATCCGTAATATTAAGTGGATAAATACGGCAGAATATTTTCCTATCCTTTCGAAATTGTTCAGGCACCTTAGCAAGCATGCGCCATGATTATGAGAGGCTAAATCGTTCTTCTACCTAGACGTATACTATTAAACCATACAATAAGTCTCATCCATTTCTTCTCAACAAAGGTTGTGGACAAATCCTTTTAAACTGGATCTTTCATGGATACATATGCAGAAATACCTATCATCATTCTCGGAAGCCCTCAAGCGATCCGAAATCAACAGCAATTGCGGCGCATTACGCAGGAGTTACAGATGATAGAAGAACTGCTCTTGAGATATGCCGTCCTAGAGAGTTTTGAACTAGTTCGCGCATGGCCTTTGGGATCTCACTCGCTTGTGGATGTCATTCATGAATACAAGTTTAACCCATCGGTGAAGTTGATTCATCTAGCGGGATCTGCGGAGTCTAGTTGGCTACCTGGTTTCGATGATGACCTCGATTTCGCTGCAAAGATTGGCCAGTTTCCCTACCTACAGACATTGTATCTCAGTGGATTTGCTTCGCCCAACTTGTTAGAAACGCTACTCAATAGAGACATTCCCGCCATCATCGCGACAGACACTACCCAAAATCGACAGTTTGTCAAGGAGATTGCCAACGGATTTTATGCGGCTATGGGCAAGGGCGAAATGCTGAGAGAAGCCCTTACCTTGGTAAAGGAAAATTATCCCCAACACTTTGTCTTACAGCCTGTAGCATATGACATCGAAGCCAATTCATTTGATTGGAAGGGGCGGCGTATTCATCTGGAAAAAAATAAAATCGCTTGGGGTGTTTATGCGCTAGAGCACAGAGCGGATCTCGGTTGGCAACTTCCTATCCCCAAAGTCAAATCCACAGCAAACGTAGGGCAGGGCCAAATCCGTCAAAGGCGCATTCGTCGTGTGGGTCTGGGTGTATTGACTTTCCTGATGATGGGCTTTCTCATCTTCATGTTGCTCCAAATCTTGGGAATATCTATGTAAGAATTTGACAAAAAGTGCAGTTCTTTTTACTTTATTGATAAATTATGTTTTCATAAATTTATTTTACAAATATTTATTTTTCTATAAAATTAAATTTACATCGCTTTTTTCGCATTTCGAGAATATGAGAAAGTAGTCATTTGTCATTCAAGCCCTTCTTTTCTCATTCTCCCTATGGACACACACCCACTGAAATTCAATTATCTGCTTCGTTCTCACTTGTAATCCAAACCCATCATGCTTCGATCTGAGCGAATGCCCATTGTATTCCTTGCTTGCGTCAACTCTTATCAGGGTAAAAGACGAATACGCCCATATGTACATGAGCGTAAGCATCTTGCCCGTATTCTCCAACCCAAAGGTTCTTTTCATCGGTACAAAGCCATTGAAAAGGGAAATAGATCCAATGAATATTTTCTAGACCTCCTCGACACCTATGGCCTTCATCGGCAAATAGAAATCTTACACTTTGTGGGACAGCCTCAGAATGGACGTCTAGCCTTCGAGTCAGAAGATTTTGAAACTTCAGTTTTACTATCTGATTTGAGCCGATTCATTGATCGCCTACCCAATTTGAAAGTGGTCTTCTTGAGTGGCTGTGCCACAAAAGACTGGATCGAGTTCTTCCTCAAGAAGGATGTGCCTGCAGTCATCGCTACCCATGGAGAAACTCCTAGCGATACCTCTGCGCATATCGCGGCAAAGTTCTATCAAGCCTTGCATAGAGGTTCCTCCATCAAGGAAGCTTGCAATATGCTTATTCGTACCTATCGTAACTTTGCTTTTTATCCTGCCCAGTATGATGTGATCGAAGATCGATGTATGTGGGAGTCAAAAGAGTCAGATACTGATCCCCTTTCGTGGGGTGTCTATGGATTTGAGGAGAATTTGGAGAAAATCAAGCAACGTCCTCCTAGAAGACCTGTGATTCCCTTCCCTCTAGATAACAAACACTTCACAGACCAGCATAAGAAAAGATTGCGTACAGGATCACGCTTAGCTTTTTTTGCCTTAGTCTTAGGGGTCATCGCTGTCAGTATCGCTTTGAGCATCAAGCAAGCGCCCGAAATATCTATGGTCTTGGCCTCCTGGACGCACTAGATATTCCCAGCCCTGCTGGATGAAATAAGTAGAGGGTGAAGAGCGCCCGAAGGCGCCTACTTCACCCTCATTCACCATACAACAGATAAAAAAGAAACATAAAATCAAACCCCCAATGCTTCTCTTTCTTCGTGGAAAATGTAAGCCTTACACCACGCCAGTGTATCGTAGTCCATATCCAAAACTTCTTTGGCATGACTGAGACGCTTATCTTCGGCCTCTTTGAAATAGGCAGTCCCACGATGAAGATCTGTTGATGGTACATGCTTCTCGATCCAAGGGCGGAGGTTGATCTCTCCCGTTTGGTGGAGTTGCAGCAGGGCCTCGCGTAGTGCTCTTGGTTCCACTCCCTGCCGGCGACTGATCTCATCTAACTCAATATCTGCTTCGAATAATTCCTTGATCTTCCGATAGCGCTTAGAGTAGACCCTACGATAAATTCCTGAGCGTTCGTCCTCTAATTTTTTCTCTTGTACATCCTTGATAATCTGCACAAGTTCATCTGTTGACTGACTGTTTAGACCGTCTGTTCCGATGATTCTAGACACTTCCATGGGACTCATAGGGAGGATCAGCATGACTTGACTCAGGACATAGTTCGTCATGATCTCATAGGGTTTCTTCTCTTCTCGATCTGATACAGCGAGTCGCCAATCTTTGAGTCTCTTAGAAAGATAGATTTCATGCCAAGGGCGGTAGAGGATGAACTTACTCACCTCCAATGCCTGGGGTTTGGCAAGAAAACGTTCTCCTTGCGAGCTCAAAGCGAGGGTGCCGTATACTTTGTTGATGACGAGCAGATAGGTTCGGGAGAGCAAGAGTTTGACGATATTTTCTAGATAGGAGAAATGATGGTCTTCTAGCACTCCAAAAGTTTCTAAGTTTTGGTGTGTAGGTATACGCAGTTGGAAGCTTGTATTTCCTTGAAGAAGATTGATGATATAATTGGCAGAATATGGCTTCTCTAATAGCTTGACTGTTTTGAAGATTGCCATTGCTTCATGTTGCAGGTTCACTTTTTCCATTCCTTGGTTGTCCATGAGTTTTAAGGTTAAGTATCAGTAAAAGTTGAGCTTCCCCTACTCTTTGTCGAAGAGTGGAGATCATATTACAGTGAAAAGAAAGTATGGGTTGTGTCTTCAGGTTGTGCAACCAGAGCCTAAATAATGTCGTGCTGTAGGTACAGATCATGTCGAGAACCACGCGAGGCTTACTTCTCTTGTGCAGAAGCGCGTATTTCTTTATTCATGTACAGAGAACTCTTCTTCTCTTTCCTGAACTTGAGAGACATACAGCCTACACAGTTTGAGTATCTCATAGTCAATCCCAAGTTGACGAAAAGCATCTTTGATTCGAGAGTTCTTATTGTGTCGAAAATAATCCGCTCCTTTTTCAAATACAGCTGGAGGTATATTTTGCTCGATCCAAGGGTACATGTCGACTTCCCCAATCTCGTATAGTTCAGACAGCATATTTTTTACAGTACTCACCTTCACATTTCGTTTATCCGCAATCTCTTGAGGACTTTCTCCTGCAAGATAGAGGCTCTTGACCTCCTGATAGCTGTTGCGCTTACTTCGGTTTAAGAGTTCCTGAAAACGAGAATTTGCGTGTTCTTCTTTGACCTCCTGAATACATGCCAAGACAGCCGCTCCATATTTGTTGCACCGATTGGGTCCCCAGCCATAAATTTCTTGCAGTTCCCTTAGGTTCTGAGGATGCTTTCGCACCAACTGATCCATAGAATGATCAGGGAAAATAATGTAGGGTCTCACCTGCTCTTGGGTTCCCAAAATCTGCCGAAGTTTCCTCAACTCTTGATAAAGGGCACGATCCATAGATTTCAATCTCAGTTGATTTTCCCATACCATGACAGGCTGTGGCCGCAACAAATATCTTCTCCCCTTTTCTGTCAAAAATAAGGTATTGCTTGCTTCAGCAATAAAATTACGATCCATGAGCAGGTAAATCAGCTGCTGTATTTGCGTGCGCGAATAATCAGATAAAATGCCTCTCAAGGGTTGAGGATCGGATCTTGAAGTCTGGGTGAGGAAACGTGCAAGGGCGCGTGCTTGTGATTTTTGAGAAAGAGAAGATATGCTTCGAAAAATATAAGTAGCCTCTTCCTGTAAATCTAGACATCGTTGACCTGTAGCTGTAGATGAGTTTTTCATGGCGTTCTTGTTTCATATCACGAGTATATGTATTGACGCCGATTTAGAAATGGAAACTTTCTTCAAACGGTAACTTAAAAAAAACTGCATTTCTTTTAGGAGAAACTTGTGGCAAACACCTCAATATCCTGACTTACAAATCTTTAAGCCTATCTTTTATCTAGGAAATAATAGGTCAGATTTCCACTTTAGTCAATCACTCATCACGGAGTAAAATTTTCATATTGTGCCTTTCTCTCCAATATTGAGCTTCATGAAAAGATTGCGTGGAGCTAAATAAGCCATGGATCCTGTACGGGCTAGCATGAACATGAGCATAGAAAACCAAAGGGCATGATCCTCCAACCAAGGCAAAGAGAGGTAATAGGCAGGAAGAAACACGACGATCGTTGAGAACAGCATGGTATTCCTCATGGCTTTTGAAGCTGTCGCGCCTATGTAGGCTCCATCATACATGAAGGCTACCGAAGCAAAAATGGAGATGAATACAATCCAGATCAGATAATCCTGAGCTACGTCAATCACGGGAAGTTGGTCAGTGAAAATGTAGAGTAAAACCCTACCAAAAACCGCATATATAATCCCAAAAAGTAGTCCTAATCCGATTCCCCATATAAACAGCAGACGAAGCGCTTTTCGTAGATTTTCTTCATCCTTTGCTCCCATATATCTCCCTACAAGACTCTCTGTAGCAAATGCAAACCCGTCTACCCCATATGCCATGATGTCTTGAAACTGCCTGACGATCTGATTGGCTGCCAATACGATAGGACCCAAGAGCGAAGACTGTGCCGTGAAAAAAGCAAAAACAAAGATCAGACAGACGGTCCGTAAAAAAATATCTGCATTGACTAAGAAAAATTTTTGTAAGCCTTGGGGATCAAGGATGGCATCCTTATTCGGAAGTTGAAGCTTGGAAAAATAGAAAATGCTAAATAAAATCAGTGATAAGCCAAAGGTGAGATATTGGGCACCTACAGTAGCCCATGCGACACCTGCTACACCCATTTCATAATGGACGACGAGTAAGACGCTCAGGCCGATATTGACGATGTTTCCTGTGATGGCCAGGATCATCGGGATACGTGCGTTTTGCATACCCAAAAACCAGCCATTGAGCGCATAAAGAGAGATGGTCGCGGGAGCAGCAAAAATACGGATGAAAAAATAAATCTGGGCCTGTTCCATGATGTCAGCTTCTCCTGGAATCAGCCAAAAGCTCAAGTGCGCGATGGGCACCTGGAAGATGACAAATAAAATCCCTGCGATCAGTGCCACGGAAAGGGCATGGGTCAGAATAAGTGCTTGCTGTGCTGCATTTTTTTCTCCAAAAGCTTGAGCGGCCAAGCCTGTCGTTCCCATACGCAGGAAGCCCATTCCCCAATACAAAAAGCTGAAAACGGTCCCACCAATCGCTACGGCTCCCAGATAGATGGGAGAATCCAGATGTCCCATCAGTGCTGTATCCACGATTCCCAATAAGGGTACTGACAGGTTGGTCAAGATATTGGGAATGGCAAGTCGAAGGATGGTTTTGTTCATAGGACCACATTCAGAATTTGGCCGAAAGTATTATCTTATGTAGCGATACACAAATTTTGGATCAGATGACAACGACTACACTTACAGTAGATGGTGCTGTACACCATCTCAAAATATGGGCTTCAGAGGATGCACGTGCGGGTATTTTGATCATACATGGTCATGGCGAGCACAGCGGCAGATATGGACATTTGGCTTCAGCATTCAATGAAGCGGGGATTGAGTCATGGGCAATGGATCTCTATGGACATGGGCAAACAGAGGGCAAACGTGGCCATGTGCCCAGGTATGACTTATTTTGGGATAGTATAGATGCCACACTGAGCAGTATGCGAGAGAAACTTGGAGACAAGCCCTTGTTTCTATTTGGGCATAGTATGGGAGGGAATATCGTGGCGAGCTATACCATGAAAAGACAACCCAAGCTGCAGGGGATCCTTCTGTCAGGAGCCTATTTTCGCCTAGCCTTCACACCCACGACCTCTCAGCTATTACTGGCAAGGGTAGGAAAACTGTTGATGCCTTCTCTGACCCAGCCTTCCAAACTAGACGTCAAAGGGCTTTCTCGTGATGCAGAGGAGGTAAAAATGTATGTAGCAGATCCTCTGATACATGAGATGATCAGTCCAGCACTTTTCAGTGGGATCACAGAAAACGGCGACTATATTCTTAACAATGCCAAGGACTGGAAGCATCCTGTCATCATCGCACATGGGTCAGATGATCCTGTGACTTCTTTTGAGGCTAGTAAAGATTTATTCGATGGCATTCCCGAAGGGGTGGATAAGACATGGAAACCCATGCCAGGTAGTGTTCACGAAATGCACAATGATTTAGATAGAGAAGAAATCATTCATACATATCGCGATTGGATGGTAGAAAGAATCAAATAGGTGAAGTTCAGGTTCTGAAAGCGCAAACTTTTCGCAGATCTGAGGTTTCAAATAGGGTATTATTTGATTATCAAAATCTTAGCATGAAAAATGCGGGATCTTTCACTTGGAAGATCCCGCCTCTAGTTTCATTGCTATCCTTATTCTAGCTTATCTAATTCGATTTCTGCTGCGGGTTTATAGGCCCCATAAGCTGCCTGTTCAAATGCCTTTTTCGCCTTGTCTTTGTCCCCTGTTTTAAGGGCTGCCTTACCCAGCATAAAGGAATATTTCGCTTTATTTTTAGGGTCCATATTGGTAGTCAGGAGCATTTCTAACGTCAGCACAGCTTTATCGTAGTATCTAGCCTCCATCTCTGCACGTGCTTTGGCTGCTAATAGCTTGGAGTTTTGCTGGACACGTGCTTCGCTTTGAGCAGTTTGATTGAGGACTTGTGTTGCTTTGGTGGCTTGCTTCTTATCCAAGTAAATATTGGCCATGGCCACAGCGGTCTGCGCCTTCTTCGCAGGCTCTTTCTCCAGTTCGAGTGCCTTCTGGTATTGATAGAGTGCGCGATCCTGCTGGTTGCGCTTCTCAGCTATCTTACCTTTGAGGACATAAGCACCTGCAAAATCAGGAGACATACTGATCAACTGGTCAGCATAGTACTCACTTTCTTCGTAGGACTCTGTAAAATAATAGCTGAGGGCTGTCTTGTAAGTTTGTGAGGGACCGTTTTGTCTTTGTTGTTGAGCGACAAGTCGTGTGTAAGGCCCAAATTTTGCTTTCTCCCAAGCTTCCTGTGCCCCTTTCTTATCTCCTAGCTGACTTTTGGCCAATCCCAGTCCATAATAGTATTTCGCCTTTCGGCTGTCACTCACACTCTGCATATTATCAGATGCCAAGGCTTTCTCATAGGCTTGTTCGGCTGCCGTCCAACGCTTTTCCTTCGCAGCTAGCTCCGCTTCATAAAACATGACATTGGGATTGGAAGGGGCGATTTCTTTAGCAGCTTCTAGGTATTTGCGTGTATCTACAAGTTCATTTTGATCAAGAAGGATATTGACCAAGAGTAGATAATACTGAAGTTGGATATTGCTTCTGGTTTCGTGGCGTGCCGCCAGTTTGAAGTACGTCGCCGCCGACTTGAGATCATTCTTATTTTTATAGGATCGCGCAAGCCATGCAAATGCGTTGGCAAAGTTTTCTTTGTGCTTGAGCGTCTCATTGAAAGCCGCGATTGCATCATCATAGCGCCCCAAGCTATACTGACAACGACCTTTTTGGAAGTGGTAAGTATAGTTGTCACTATCCTCTTTGATGGCTTCATCATATTTGAGAATCGCCTGCTGGCATTTATTCTGTTTCCTGAGTGTCTCCGCAGCTTTGTATGCGAGCTTAGCGGTTTTTTGCCCCCATGCATCCGAAGAGGAGAGGGAGAGGAAACAAAAGGCGAGAAGGAAGTATAATGTATATTTCATCCGTGAAAATTGAGGCTGCATCAAGCAGATAGTCGAAAGAATGGTCTTCGCATGAACCCCACATTATACGCAAAAATAGAAAAGAAGTATGCGTAGAGCTAAGGGGAAATATGGGATTGGGAAAGCATAGGTATAAAATACTGAATCATACCACCAAAATAAACGGATCGCTGAATAATCTTTCCCATTTATTTCTTTACAAATACAACATTCATGCACTTCTCTACCCTATTTCCCCTACTTAAGAAATGGATGGCGAGAGTACAACACATACTTTTTCGATGGGAATTTTTGATTCTTGTTGATGCTGAATCCCATTCCCCCTAAATTGCGACCGCTTTGAGATCAGCTCAGAAGCTATCCGTTTATAAATCGCTGCTTATCATGAACTTTGTAGAAGAACTACGCTGGCGTGGCTTGATCCACCAGGAAATCCCAGGAACAGAAGACTTTTTGAATGAGCAAAAGGTAGCTGGTTATCTAGGGGTAGATCCTACGGGAGACTCGATGCATATCGGGAATCTAGTCCCTGTCATGATGATGGTTCACTTCCAGCGGGCGGGTCACAATCCGATTCTACTTGTCGGAGGCGCGACGGGCATGGTGGGCGATCCTTCAGGAAAGGATAAGGAGCGTGAGCTAATGAGCCTAGAAAAGATTCAGCACAATGTGGCCGCTATCCGCAAGCAACTGGCGCACTTTGTCGAGTTTGAAGGTGTAGAGAACCCCGCCGAGATGGTCAATAACTATGACTGGTTTGGGCAATTCAATTTCTTAGACTTTCTACGAGATGTAGGCAAGCACATCACCATCAGTTACATGATGGGGAAGGAGTCTGTAAAAAAGCGTATGACGGGCGATACAGGTATTTCCTACACGGAGTTTGCCTATCAGCTTTTACAGGGGTATGACTTTTTTCATTTGTACAAAGAAAAAGAGGTACGCGTCCAAGTTGGAGGATCAGATCAGTGGGGAAATATTACGACGGGGACGGAGTTGATTCGTCGCATGGGAGGACCTGAGGCCAAGGCTTATGCTGTCGTTTGTCCGCTATTGACGAGAGAAGATGGATCAAAATTCGGAAAAACAGCCGATGGCCAATCTGTTTGGTTAGATCCTGATAAGACTTCTCCTTATGAGTTTTTCCAGTATTGGCTCAATGCAGCAGATGAGGACGCCAAGAAATTCATCAAAATCTTCACGACCAAGGAGCGCGCGGAGGTCGAAGAGATCATTTCCCAGCATGAAGAAGATCCAGGTAGGCGTACCTTACAAAAAGCCATTGCAGATGATATCACGCTGAGGGTACATGGAGAGGCAGGATTAGCCAGCGCACATAAACTGACCGACTTCAACTTCAAGCGCAATCAAACACGAGAGGATCTTGCCTCTCTTGACCCCAAAGAGTGGGCAGCGGTTTCGGGCTCAGATAGCAAGCAGATCGCCAGAGAAAAACTTGCAGGAGGAATCAATATACTGGATCTACTGGTGGAGTTGGAGGTCACAAAGTCCAAAGGTGAAGCGCGCCGCTCTATTGAAAAAGATAAATCTGTCAAGCTCAATGCAGAAAAAATAGAAAGCATTGAAATGGACTTTGGAACAGAAATCGCCTTCCATGGGCAGTACTTCCAGATTCAAAAGGGGAAGAAGGCTAAATTTATCGTTGAAGTAGTAGACTAGGCTTCTGAGGGGAAGCGCAGGATTTTTCGGCATTTATTTTGTACTAACAATGAAAACCTTGACCTGATATGCGCCAAATCCTTCTTCTTTTGCTTTTCCTACCAAGTCTAGGGGCCAGCCTTTGTGCCCAATCCCTCTACCTTTCAAGAATCGCTCCTGGCTTCCCTGGTAATCCTGAGCACCCTGCCCACCGTATCTCCATATTCAATGAGGCCTCTACCTATCAAGAGATATCAGGCTACACACTAGTCACGCGTAGCTATGTGGTCGTGCTTCCTGCTCAGACTTTTGTGCGCAGCAAAAAATCTATAGATATCGGCTTTGAAGGATTGAATCTCAATATTCATCTGGATACCCTCTCTACCCTCATCCGCAAGCAAGTCGACAATCCATCGCTAGGGGATTATGTCGCTCTATTTGATCAAAAAGGAAATTTAGTGGATGCGCTTTATTATGGACCCAGCGAAAATGTAGCTTACCTCCCTGAGCAAATATCCGCCAATAATGCGCTGCTTTTATTACCCACAGAGACCAACGACGTCTGGGAGTTTATGCGCAATCCTGTGGACCCAGCAGTGGCTTTTGTGAGGATTAACCGCAAGTGGCGCGCCAACTCCCGAACCAAAAATCTGATTCCCGCAACCAATTATCGATCGGTCATCCCTACATATCAGGATGGGATCGTGACCTTGGACTGGAAGACGATGTATGAATACGATTGCTTCATGCACCTGCTAGAGCGGAGCATCGACGGGAAAAACTTCCAGCTCATACGACAGGTTCCAGGGGTGCGTGAATCAGAAGATGTCAAGTCATATAGAGAATATGATTCCAATATTGAGAAGGAGCGCGTGTATTATTACCGTGTGACACATGTCGATAAATTTGGAGAGATCATCTCTTCCAACATGGCCAAAGTCCGCACAGAGGACAATCCTTCAGAGTTTTCTTTTGAGATCCTCAAAGGGGAACGAGGGACAGATCAAGTACTGAACGTACGGTTTGCATCTGTCCTCAATCAGCAAGTACGTATCAAGCTACTAGACGAAGAATTGAGGGAGATCGCCATTCTTTTCTACGACGACATCGATGCCTACAAACAAAACCTTGTCACCTACCAGAAGCCCCTTCCTGTGGGGAAGTACTTCGTGATTCTTTCCACAGAAGAAAAGCGTTATTACGAGCCTTTTATCATTGAGTAGGTAGGTAGGAGCAAGTTATTAATAACCAGATGAAGGAAGGTTTCATGGAGTTTATTCAAGGAAAGGGCTTGATTTAGATGTCTTATGATATTCTGCTTTTGCTTCTAAGATCTGATTCATAAGGTTTGGGAAAATCTTTGATTTATTCTATCTTTGCGATCCAGTTCTTGAAGAGAGATATTTTTTTATACAGAGAGTTGCCAGAGCGGTCGATTGGGCACGCCTGGAAAGCGTGTGTACCTTCGCGGGTACCAAGGGTTCGAATCCCTTACTCTCTGCTTTTGGAGTTCCAAAAACCCCAAAACGCTCCATACAACACGTATGGGGCGTTTTGTTTTTTAGCACCTCTCCAAAAAATCCATATTTCCCATCACTAGCGGCACCTATACGACACCTATTGAATTTTTGAAAAAATAGGTGTCACTC
Organism: Bacteroidota bacterium; assembly: GCA_038527485.1. Taxonomy (GTDB): domain Bacteria; phylum Bacteroidota; class Bacteroidia; order J057; family J057; genus JALEFZ01. The sequence goes on along the minus strand of JBCBFT010000016.1, from coordinate 70,711 downwards.
ACTGCATAAAAAACTGTATATCAGTATATTAATTTTTGATTCGAGATGTCTTTTTCGTATATTTAGGCAACACATTCAGCACGAAGCGACACCTATTTATATGGAAACATTCACCCTCCACTTCTACATCAAAAAAGAGAAGCTCCGCAAGGACGGAACCTGCCCCATTTATGCACGCATCACCGTCAACCACAAACGTGCAGAGATTGCCATCAAGCGATTCATTTTTCCTGCCGAGTGGGACATGAGAAGAGGGGAGACCGAAGGAAAAAAAGCTTTTTACAGAGAGCTAAATGTCTATCTAGATGCCGTCAGAACCAAGCTCTACAGGCCCCACCGCGACCTCATGGATAGAGAAGAAGCGACTTTAGGACTTCTCAAAATCAAATAAAAAATTACTTCTTCGCCAGATTATCTCACCTCACTTTTATCCCAGACCTGAAACCAACTCAAAGCTTTTTCCCTTAATTCCTCTACCAACTTAGGATGCTGCTCACTTAAATCCTTTGACTCTTGTGGATCAGCTCCCAATTCATATAGTTCTGCCTCATTTCCCTCAAAGGAGGTAAAGAATTTCCAGTTTCGCTGGCGAATGGAAAGCGGTAAGCTCCTATTAAGCGAATCCTTGGGAATACTCGTTCTTGGATTAATTCGACCATACTCCCAATAAATAGGAGATTGACGTGCATGGATGTTCGAACCTAGCATTGCCTTACTCACATCTTCGCCATCAAACTCCCATTCTTTCGGTGGCTCAATACCACCGATACGACATAAAGTGGGATATAAATCTATCGCGCTCAAAACGGATTTCTGGTCGACCTGTCCTCCTTCTATGACCGTAGGCCAATAGGCAATAAATGGCATCCTGATCCCGCCTTCATATAGACTGTTTTTACTCCCCCGTAGCCCTAATGTTCGCTTTTTATTAAAGGTGGGAGCTGGGCCATTATCGCTCGTAAATATGATCAAGGTTCGTTTGTCTAGACCCATTTCCTCTATACCAGCGATCAGCCTACCAACCTCTTGATCAAAATCAGCCATGACCGTATAAAAATGGGCTTCACTTTTGTAATTTTTTTTCCCTTTTTCTAGTTCCTCTTTTGACCCTACCCACGGCGTATGTATGTCATCAGGCCAAAGGTTGATGTAGCAAGACGCATTCCTATGTTCTTGGAGAAAGGCTAAGGTATTATCGACAAAATATTTCGTTCTTTCCCAACGCTTGATGCTATCGCTTCTTGCCCAGATCCAATTAGAGGAAGTCAGTAAGGGATCGGGATCAGGACTTTCCCAGGTAGATACGTATGTGTCGAAACCATATTCAGTGATGGCTGGGGCCTCGATTCTCCTTCCACCTCCCATGTGCCATTTACCAAAATGAGCTGTTTTATAACCTGCTTGTTTCAATCTCTTGGCTATGCTAGGTGCACGGACATCTAAAAATCCTGCCTGATCACATAAATCATTATGCTTCTTGTGACTCAAAAAGCTATTGATGTTCCACCTCAACGGATACATACCCGTAGTAATGGCTACCCGCGAAGGTGAGCAAACAGGCGAGTTGGTATAATACTGCTCAAATACCTTCCCGCCTTTGGTCATCTTGTCAATGTGTGGTGTCGGAATAAAATCATTTCCCATAAAGGAAGCATCTCCTAAGCCCATATCATCTACATAAATCAGTAAAATATGAGGAGGTAATTCCTTGGTTTGTAAACTCCTATTGGCACATCCCCCAAAAGAGATAGATAGAAGAAGACAAAAAAATATATTTCTCATACATGAAATGATTAAATAAGCGCATTAATCTGTAAAAGGCATCAGCTGAAACTCAAATTTCATTGGCTCATTGGTTACTCGGTACTCTATCTGAGGAAGTGCATTGGGTGACCATGAATCGTAGCCCCCTACGCCCATCTGCTTGTAATCCAGGTTTAAATAAGTCTCTTTCTGCGCTTCTAACTGAAAAGAATAGTTAGCTTGCATAACTGAGGATCGTGTGTAATGGCTCGCTCCAAAGGAAAATGGAATTTTCCCTGAGAATTTGAGCCCAAATCCTTCTTTGCTATGAACCTCTAACCAGCGCGTATCAACATGATAGCCATTCTCCTGAGGACGAGCATATTCTACCCAATTATCACGAACGGATGTATGGTAGATTCCAATAGGTGTAGTAGCACGATCCACATAAGTCTCATCCAGTCCTCTACCATACCAAGTCAATTGATCTAGGCTTGGGGCTAGTACCCATTGTGTTCCAAAGCGGGGCATGAAAGGGTATGTATCTGAATTTTCACCAGGCGAATACGTATAAGAAATATCCATTTTTCCATCTCCATAGACTCGAAACAGAGCTTCTACCTTTGCTCCCACAGCCGGTAATACAGCTTGAATCATGACCAAATGTGCATTTTCTTCCTCATAATGTTTCATGTCCTGCACATACCAACTACCCGCTCCACGCCAAATCGGTAAAAAGGGAGTCTTATTTTTCTTTTTGGATTCTCCTGGAAGACGTGTTCCGCCCAAGTCGTTGTCGGTAGGCACTCGCCAAAAGTCCAACTCGGGGCCTCCAGAAACCAACGTCTTTCCTTTATAGACATAGTCCTGCATGAGGCCATCTTGAAGATCAAATCGAACAACAAACTCCTTACCCTGTATGACCCAAAATTTCCTTACTTCTTGAAAGCTGGGAGAACTCCCCACAGGCTGAGACCTGAAATCTATCTCTTTCTCATGTAAAATGAATTGCTCAGTAGAAATGAGATGGTTTCTAGGGATCAAGGGATGATCGGCCTGTTGGAAAAATTGAAAGGTCAGGACATACTCGGTCTTTTCTGATGGACTAACCAAAGGTAGGTCGAGCATAATCTCCTGTTCAGAATCGGGTCCTACTCCCAAACCAGGAATTCTTCCTTTTGATAGGGGCTTTCCGTTAACGGTTAACTCCCATACGCCAGATACTTGCTCATCTAGAGTAGAAAAATGGTACCTGTTATGAAGCTTGAAAGTTCCTTTTTTAAGATCGACAGGAGTCACTGCGATCGGCTGATAATAATATTTGATGGTATTGAGTCCTGGATGAGGCGTCCAATCAGATGCCAAGAGCCCATTCATGCAAAAATTGGTACTGTTATAGATGCCTTCCGCATCCTCCCACCAGCCCCCATAGACAAAACATGAATCTGAACCTCCTGTTTTCCGATATGGGGCAGGAATAGGCTGGCGAATGCCTTGATCCATCCAATCCCAAACAAAGGCTCCGAAAAACTGCTCATCTTCATAAATCCGTTTCCAATATCTTTCTAATCCCCCATTGCTATTCCCCATAGCATGTGTGTACTCGCACAGCATATAAGGTTGATTAGGGAGCTTCTCCATCAATTCGTCGCTACGAGTCGGAGGTGCATACATGCGAGATTGTACATCGGCATACAATGGATTGTCATATTCCACTCGGGTCCCCTCATAGTGAAATGGCCTACTCGGATCTGTTTTGTGTATCCACTCATAAACCGCCTGGACATTTTCTCCGCTTCCACTCTCATTACCCAAAGACCAAATAATAATAGATGGATGGTTTTTGTCTCGCTGGTACATTCGCTCCACTCTATCCAGATATGCTGCTTTCCAAATAGGATCATTGCTGATTTGGTTTTGATAGTTGTTACCAAAAGCGTGCGTCTCAATATTTCCTTCATCTATCACATAAAACCCCAATTCATCACACAAATCATAGAAAACAGGTGTATTGGGATAATGGCTGGTTCGTATAGCATTGATATTATGCCTAGCCATGATTTGAAGATCTCGGCGGATATCGGCTTCTGTGACATAATGTCCCTTATCTGGATGATGTTCGTGGCGGTTCACTCCCTTTAGTTTGATGAGCTTGCCATTTACCAAAAAGCGAGGACCTTTAATCTCGACCTTACGAAAGCCTACCTTTTGTGGAACCACTTCTATGATTTCTCCATCTGAATCTTTCAGTGTCAGAATCAATGAATACAAGTGAGGATGTTCAGCATTCCAGCTTTTGACTTGTGGGATCTCAAATTTATGAGTAGTGAAGATATTTTTTCCATTTTTAAGGGAAAGATTGAGGTTCTCCTGTATGATAAGATCCCCATTTGGAGCGATAAGTAATATGTCCAATTTCGTGGCCTTGGCTCCCTTCTTATTTTTTTGAATGATCCCATTTAGTTGGAAAGTACCTGTCTGATAATCATCCTTTAAAGATGAATGGATCTGTATATCTTGCAAATGTGTTAGGGGTTTACTTTGAAGGTATACATCTCGAAAAATCCCGCTCAGATGCCAGAAGTCCTGATCTTCCAAATATGATCCGTCACTCCATCTGTATACCTCAACAGCGATGATGTTTTCGCCCTCTTTTAATGCATCGGAAATATCAAATTCTGCGGGTGTTCGGCTTCCCTGGCTATATCCGATAGGTTCTCCATTGACCCATACATAAAATGCCGATTGAACTCCATCAAAAATTATATGGGTCTTTTGTTCCTGCCACTCCTTGGGTAGGCGAAAAGTCCTTCTATATGATCCTACGGGATTCCACTCAGCGTCAATTTTGTAATCGTTTCTTTTTTCAAATGGATAACCTTGAGAGGTGTAAATGGGTATGCCATAACCTCTCATTTCCCAATTTATGGGTACCTCCAATTCATCCCATTCGTCCGTAGAAAAGGAAGGTTGATAGAACTCCTTGGGCCGATCTGCTGGTTTGGAAACCCAATGAAATTTCCATATCCCATTCAAATTCAAATACCACGGAGAATTTTTGAAAGACCTGTTTTGAGCCATAGCTATATCCGGGTATTCCATCATAGTCGCATGTGGCTCGAGCCGATTTCGTTCAAGCATCTGAGGATCGTTCCAATCTTCCTGGGCCTGAATGAGATGAAAACAGATAATGAGGGTAAAAAACGATAATACGTATTTGAACGATTTCATACATGAAGTCGATAATTGATGTGAATACGAAATGTTAGTAAAATTCTACTCTAAGGTAACAATCACCTCAGATCGGCTGATAAATACCCCTTGATAGGTATCATTTGCATCTTTGGGTTGTGTGTAGATAAGGGTATAGGTCACAGGATTGGTGAAGTCTTGAGGCGATTGTCCACTTGCCTGTACTTCTCCATTGACCAATACCTCTATATTTTCTGCATCAAATAAAGTCCATTCTGGACTTAAATTACTGATATCTGTCCCATCAGGTACATCTATTTGGACAAAAAACTCAGTATAAGCTCCAGCGGATAAGTTTAACAAGCCTGATTGACCTTCGACCCTAAAAGAACTAAATTCAGGGATGACCATAGGACAGACAGTGTATGACTTACGCTGTCCTTGCTGATTCACGATGGTATAACTTTTTTCCTGAAAACGAAGATTATCTTCTGTATCATGAATAATGCGCGTTTGTCCACTCACAAATTCATCCGTTCCATCAGTCTCTAATTGAACGGTACGTGAAGGGATACTCAATTCAATATCAGGTATGATGTTGATATCTGCAGGTGTCTGGAAAGCGTTAAATCCTCCTCCACGGATTTCGCCCATGCGCGTAGGTCTATAAAAACTGATTCCTATCTTAAGATTTTCATGATCAATGGTATCAGCTGTTTTACGGTAGTCCTTAAAAAGGAACGTGATGGGATCCAAGAATTTATTGTTGTTTATAGCAGAATTGACTACCTCGAATCTTGTCATTTCAATAGAAGAAATATCGGGATCGGTCACCGTTAGGGTCGTTTCAGATATTTCTTCTATTCTCTCCCCCGTTTCCAGGCGATACCCCGTCGCCACAAAAGTAAGTGTATAGATTCCTGCTTCTGCATACGAGTATGTAAAGTTCCCATTGACGTCTGTTTTGAACCCGACGTCGCCACTATCTCTTCTGGAAAACTTATGGCCTGCATCTCCAGTAAAGACAGAATAAAATTGTCCTTGTCCCTCATTGGTCAAGGTCAGAGTTTCAAATACTTCCAGTGTGGATTTATTGAGAGAAAAGGAAGACTCCGGTTCTATAAAAGCAGGATCATCAAATGCACAGTTTGACACAACCATGCAACATAATAATAGAAAAATCGCGTAGTAGTATGTTCGCTTCATAATTATGGACATTATCCTACAAAGGCTCAATACAAATAGTAGTCATCTACAAAGTCCTATATTTTTCTGAATCCTTTAATGTATTGGCACAAAATACCCCAGATTTGATACGATATTACCCCCTCATTTTCTGTTAAACACCCATTCTCGAAGAGAATATTCTGTTTGAAAAATAGGAGATGGGGGCTAAAATCAAAGTGGATAGAACTACTCAGCAAGCTTTCCCAAATTATAAACTATCGAATTAGTCAAATTACTCATCCAATTCATCTCAGTTTGCTGTAATTTTTATCTCGGAAAAATATTCTTTCTTCTAAGCCCATTTTTGAGACGAATCCTGCCTATCAGTTTAAATATAATTCTGTAACATGATTTTAAGAAGATAAACAAATGGAAGGACATGAGACTGATATCCAGTTGGACTTACTACTTCAATTGAGAGCTATTCATTACCCGTACTTTCAGTCTGACTTCTAACTATCTGTCTTATCACTTATCCAAGCTTCCCCTTTTTCAAAAGTTTCTAATCAATTTGTTTCACTTACTAATTTGATCAATGATGCGTACACTACTCGCAAAAGGCTTGCTTTGCCTTGCTTTTACATGCTTTGTAATGACTTCCTCAGCCCAAACCATCAAAATTTGGCCAGGGCAAGGCGTAGGAAATGGGATTACCTATGGTGCCGATGTCAAGTTGACCATTTTCCAGATTATCCGTGATGGCGATATCAATGCTGTCAACAACAAATTCAAAAAGAATCTCAAAATGGACCTGGTTCGCGTTCCCTTTATAGCGCATTGGGGAGTAGGGGATAATCGATATGATGAAATCCGCGATTATATGATTAATGCCGAGTCAAAGGGGATGAAACTCTTCCTTAGCGTGGCCAATACAGATGGAACACTCAATAATTCTAATCTACTTCGAGGGGCTGAAAGAGAGGAAAAGTTTGCTGGATGGCTGAAAAATGGGACCGGAGTCTACAATATCAATATCAATCGATATAAAAATTATGTAGAAGATGTCATCGATGAGTTGGAAAAGACATCTGGAGGATCTAATGCTACTGTGGATTACATAGGTTTATGGAACGAGGACAATGCCAAGGAAGGCGACTACCCTAATCTCAGCAAGCCTATCGTTGGATACGAGCCCTATGCTTTGCAAGATGGAATCAACAGATACGGATCGACTTCTTCTTCATTCCCTGCCTATGATGGGATAAAAAATAAAATCGCCGTCGCAGGTTCGCATGATTACAGTAATACCTATCCCTCTGCAGTAAATGACTGGAAAACATTTGCTAGCAAAGGAAATAAGCCAGAATGGTTTACCGAGACCACAAAGTTTGCCAAAAGTACGGCTGAAGGAATCGCACATATGCTCCCAGCCATCTCTGCGGGTCTCGAAAAAATGATCATATATCAGGCTGTTCCCCGAATTGTTACTAAGAGTGGTGGCAATGGCACGCATTACAATGCAACCAAACGCTTGATTGATCATTCACAAGGTAAAGGTTCTGCTCGTCGAATCGAGTATGTAGGAAACAACAAAAATGGAATTACAGCTGCTTTTAGAAACAGTAATGCAGTGTATAATGCACTGGAAATCCACCTGAGCAATGTCGCTTCTGGACAAAAAACTTACTACATCAATCTTCAGCAAGGCTACAAAATATCCAATGTGTTCCAACAAAAATACGGAGGTAATGTCAGCACGCAGATCAAGAATAATGGAGCGCAGATTCAGATCACGATTGCTGGAAAGACCTATGTACACCTTACTTGTACAGGCTTATCTACAGCCAGACTAGCCAATGACATTGAGCAGGATGAAGAATTTGTAGAGTTTGCGACCCGTTTGTATCCCAATCCATCTAATTCAGGTGTGTTTATGCTCTTACTCCCCGACTATGATGGATTTGAAGGGAATGTAAAACTGGATCTGATCGACCTCCAAGGAAAACAAGTAGATAGCCAGGAACTACCGTATTCATCCAGTTTAAAACTCAATTATAATATATTTCCAAGAGGCCTATATATGTTAAGAGTACAAGTAAATGGTGTTCAAGTTACACGCCGTGTAACGATAGGATCATAATGCTACAGTAAGTTGGGCTTCTAGCTCATCAGGATTTTTATGACGTTCTAAAAAGAAAAGCTGGGAGGTTATAGTCTCAGCTTTTCTTTTTTCTGAGACATTTGAATAGACAAATTGAGATGCCCTTTTGGATGGTGAACAACTATTTTTGCTAAAAAAAAAGATGCAGATGAAATGGTCTCTCATATGGATAATGGGCTTATTTAGCCTCTCTTATGCCCAAGATCGTCCAAATGTCATATTCATCCTGGTGGATGATCTAGGATGGAAAGATGTGGGATTCATGGGAAGTTCTTACTATCAAACGCCTCATCTAGATCAATTGGCGAGTGAATCTTTGGTTTTTACCCAGGGATATGCAGGTGCCTCCAATTGCGCCCCTAGTAGAGCCGTTTTGATGTCTGGACAAGCAACCCCGAGGCATGGCGTATACACGGTCAGTCCATCTACCCGAGGGAAGTCTCACAACAGAAAACTCATTCCTACTCCGAACACAAGGCATCTATCTGATTCTCTCACTACCTTGGCAGAAGCGTTTAAAGCGGGCGGCTATGTCAGTGGGCATTTTGGGAAATGGCATGTGGGAAAAGATCCGCTCAAACAAGGTTTTGATGTCAATAAAGGAGGCTCAGCTAAAGGAAACCCTGGGAAAGGTGGCTATTTTTCTCCCTACAATGTAGCATCTCTTCCCGATGGTCCAGAAGGGGAGTACTTAACAGACCGCCTGACCACAGAATCCATTCGATTCATTCAGGAAAATCAAGATACCTCTTTCTTTGTTTATCTTCCTTTCTACACCGTTCATACCCCGTTGATGGGCCCAAAGGAATTGGTTGGCAAATACATGGATCTCCCCCCTCAAAATGGTCAGGGACATAAAAAGCATTACGCTGCCATGGTCGAACGTATGGATGCGAATGTGGGGCGAATCATGGCTACTCTCAAAGAACTCGATTTATCCAATACCCTGATCATTTTTAGTTCAGATAATGGGGGAATTGCTTCCATTTCAAGACAATGGCCATTAAGAGCGGGAAAAGGCTCCTACTATGAAGGGGGAATCAGGGTTCCATTATTGTTTCATTGGCCAGAAAGAATCAAGGCAGGCCAAAATGACCAGTGTCCTTTTACCTTTCTAGATATGTACCCCACTTTGTTGGGCTTATTGGACCTTCCTATTCCAGATAGCCATCCGTTAGATGGAGTAGACCTTTCAACTGTTTTAGTGGATGATTCTTATGACAACGAGCTTCATAAACGATTCCTCATTTGGCATTTTCCCATCTACCTTCAAGCATACAAAAAGGGACAGGATGATAGTCGAGATCCTTTTTTCCGAACCCGACCTGGTAGCATCATTCGTCAGGGAGAATGGAAGCTTCATCAATACTTCGAAAACAACGAGCTAGAGCTTTACAATATCCCTCAAGATCCTGGAGAGCGGATCAATCTGGCCAAAGTTCATCCAGATAAGGTATCCGAATTATTGAAGACCCTCAATCAATGGAGAGAAAGCTATCAAGCACCTGTTCCCACCGAATTAAATCCCGATTTTCAGCCTTAATAGCCTGTAACAGGAAAAGTAAATATTCATTTCATTCTGCCAAGATCTGATGGTCCTATCTATCCTGTCCTTTGGGGCGGCTGATGGATGACATAAAACTTGTTCTATTACTTCTTAAGACCCGCTATAGGCGATAGCAAGTATTTCCAAAATCTTTAATGCTTCAATAACTTATGTGAAAAGGGCGAATTACCTTGAATATTTAAAATGTATAGGCCAGGACTACAATTGATCGGCCATTCAATGGCATAGGTATCAGCATGAATCATTCGAGATTTACAGTTGATGCTTTTACCATGAACATCAGTCATACAGATTTCTTTAGGGATGGTGCCATTGAGGGATTTGATAAAAATTTGATCCTTGAAAGGATTGGGATAAATGTGAAAGCCTGTTCCTTTAGGTGCGTCTATGGGAGTGATGTTTCTTTCCAGGCAAGTCGTATCCTCATTGATCACAATGGGAGTAATTTGATTGTCATAAAGTGCCTCATAGGGAAGGTTCCCCGAATTGATCAAGGCTCCTCTCAGCATAAACCTTGACACATTCTGCCCATTTTCTTTCAGATCAATGATGCGAGATTCGAGTCTTCGGGCTTTAGCCCCCAGATTTTGAAGAACCATATTAGCTGTCCCTTGATTTTTGCCCGCCTCATTTAAGATGTAGCTTAATGGCTCACAGTCTTGGCCATCTCTGATAAGCGCTTCCGCTAGTATCAATCGAATCTCTTTTTCCTCATTCACTTGACTCCATGCGGTATAAACGTTGGATGAAAGTGTATCAATCTGTTTTCGACTAATTAATCGATTCAAGCCCATAGCAGCCCAATACCGTACGGGTGCTTGAGGATCATCAAGCATGAGTTCCAATTGGGGGAGATCTTGTGAAGAAGCCTGGGAGGCAAAAGCAGCTGCATCAATGACCGCATCTACATCGATTGATTGATTTCTGACAATGTCATAAAAAGGAGTACTGGAACTCCTTTGCCGCATATTTTTGGGAAAGAATCCCAAATCAGGTCCAGATTTGAGTTGTGCCAAAAGGGCTGTTTTCATGTCCTCCAAGACTTGGGCATGCTGTGGGTTATAAGCCAGGTTGTGGAGCTCGTTGGGATCAGAATCTAAGTCATATAATTCAAAAGTAGACATGGGTTTCCAAAAGGCTGCTTGAATGGAGTCACATTGTCCTGCTAAACATGCTTTTTCCCAACTCATAAAGGCAGGCATTTGCCATTGGTAAGATTGTCTGGCACCCTGCGGATAAGCGGTATTGAAATTCCAAACCATGTGGTAGCGATCATTGATCAAGGCTCTTGAAGGAATAAAATTATCTCCTTGGTTGGTTCTGAATAAAAAGACCTCATTTCTAAAGCTTGTTCTATTACTTCCCAATACCGCTCGACCCTCCATATAATCAGGTACCTTTCCGCCAGCCAATTGAATCATGCTTGCTCCAAGATCTATAAACTGCATAAAACTATCTATGACAGCAGGTTGATTCACAGGAGCTAAATGCGCAAATGCAGGAGGGAAATATGCGAGCATGGGTACGCGTCCACCTCGCTCCGAAACATAGGCCTTACTCCCCGGCAGACACCCTCCATGATCAGAAAAGAAAAAGATAATGGTACTATCATCTTTGCCTGCTGCTTGAAGCTCCTGAAGCCTTTCACCTATCCATGAATCCATATTAGCTACTGCATCCAAGTGCCAGGCATAATCATCTCTGACCTCACCTGTATTAGGGAGTATGGGCGGTGGATTTACCTCAAAGGGCTGTATGTTTCGGGGACTTCTTCCATCTGTGGTTCGCGTGACCACCCTCGTCATATGGGTAATACCTGAATTATAGACCGCAAAAAAGGGCTTTCCTTGAGGAGCGCTCACCCAGCTCGCTGTATTGTCGCTTTGATCCCATACATGAGTGGGGATTTGACTGGCGTTGTAGTCCTTCTTACTATTATTTGTACAGTAATACCCCAGGCGACGTAAATAGATAGGGAAGTAAAATGAATCTGGGACAGCTCTACCTTGTCTATGCCAGTCTGTAGCTAAATTAGGAGCATAAACTCCTGAAATCAAGGTTGACCTCGCTGGCGAACATTGCACGCCGTTACTGTAAGCTCTCGTAAATCGAATCCCTTTCTCAGCAAGGCTATCAAGATTCGGTGTAGCGGCATTGGGATGTCCATAGCTTCCCAAATAAAGAGACATATCCTCACAGGTCAACCACAATATATTGGGCTGCTGTGCATGATTGTCTAAGTAGATAAAGGATAGAATACATAAGAAAAAAACTCGCATAATTTGGTAGATAAAGCGTCCTATCCTTCCAATCTAATCATAACCTAAGTCCCTTCTATCTCAATAATGGACAGATTGGTATCAATAACACTTTTAAGTTCAGCAAAGGTAGACAGGTAGATATTTGCAACAATTTTCCCCCTGAGTTGAAACAAGTAGGGCAGTCCGCTCCATAGTTTTCCAGAAAGATTCCCGCTAAGTTGATTCAAAGGAATGAGCCTATTACTCAGTAACAAAAATCACTTATGAAATGGAATTTATCCTTCCCCATTTTCCTCATTTGGGGGATCATATGGAGTCTGTGTTGGACACACGTTCTGGCACAAACAGCACTGCCTAGTACCGGTACTGACATTAGCAATACCAACACTAACAACACTTTTGCCCAAGGCCTTTTTGTCCAATCCACAGATGATTATCTATTTTACTTCAATAATGATGGCAGCGCACCAGATTTTGTCATCTACGATCTTAATGGAGCGCAAGTAGATTCCATCATTCCTGGTAACAACCTCATGGTAAATGGAAGCATGATTCGGGATACCTTCTATTTTGCGATGGCTCGGGACAATAGTAGCGGAGTCAACCGCCAAGTACATTGGTTTGCCCCAGGTCCTGCTGATCAAGCCTTTGTCATGGCTTACGGCGCCAATCCATGGATCAGAAGCTCAAGCTATACCTTAATTGGTGACGATGTATTTTTTGTAGGAAAAAATCCTAATAGCAGCAATGCAAGCCGTAGTAAACTCTTGAGACTGGGCATTCCGAGAGATACCTCTGCCTTAGAAATCGCTTCTGACTTAAATTCAGGAAATGATGAAATCCTTGGGAACAATATCCGTAGTGATTTGGATGCTGGGATATTAGGTTTTGGGCCTACGGGATCAGAATTTGTATTGTACAGAGGTAGCAACGGGACAAGTGGCTTTGAATACTTCATCTATAATAGGTCTAGCAATACCCCCAGCTTGCTTATAGATGTGAGTGCTACAGAGAATGGAGCCTTTGCCAATGGGGTAGCAGATCCTGCCAATCGTTTGCCGCTTCCTGTCAGCCTTACAAATGGCAATGCTATTTTTCCTGCATATAGTGATACTTCAGACGTAGAACTTTGGGTTACAGATGGGACAGTCCCTAATACCCAACAGATCACCAATATAAATTCTGGGGGAGGTATTGACATTCCTACTTCTGGTCTCGTGAGTATAGGCAATATGGCCATATTCGCTGCGAATTCTGGAAATGGATTAGACCTTTGGCAGACAGATGGAGTAAGTGCGATGATGATTGCTGACATCAATGCCGCAGGAGATGATTCTATTCGTTCTATGGCTGTAAATGATACCATGGGACTGGTTTTGTTTTCAGCTGACAATGGAACCGATGGCAATGAGCCGTGGGTCACGGATGGAACGCCCGGAGGAACCATGATGTTGGCTGATATCAATCCAAACGGTACCAGTAATCCCCGTCGAATCATGGCCGTTAATGGAGGGTTTATTTTTGTAGCAGATAATGGGACGGATGCGAGGATCTTTTTTACAGATGGTACCTCTGCCAATACCCTACAGCTTGACAACCGAAGCATTTACACGCCTTATTTAGAGAATGTAAAGTTTGTCGCAGCCTCATCGACAAATGTATATTTTGCAGATGTGAATGGAACAATATTCCAGGCAGCCATTCCTACTGGTCCCAACCAGGCCCCCAACCTGGCAGATGCCAACTATTTGATTTTGGATAGTGTAAGTGGGGAATTTGTGATTGATACCCTTACTGGACAAGATCCCGAAGGGAGTCCACTCAGTTATTCCATAGTAAGTGGAAATGGAGCTGGGAACTTTGTATTGGAAGCATCCAATGGAGAGTTGACGGTAGCAATGGGAGCTATGTTTGATATTATGACCACACCTTCCTATATCCTGGGAGTAGAAATCTCTGATGGAGCTTTAACGGATACAGCTGAAATTACCATTGACCTTTTTGAAGCTTTTCCTTCATCTCCTCAAGCCCTTCCATTCACAGGTACAATCACAGGATCAGGGAACAATAATAATCAATACCAAAATGGGCTCTACGTAGGGAGTGACGATCAATCCCTGTATTATTTCAATGGGGATGCCCAGCAAGATGTTGTTTTCTATGACCTCAATCGCTTTGAAACCGATAGTATCATCCCCGGACGAAATATCCTGAACTATGGACGCATGATACAGGATACCCTATATTTTTGTGCTTCTCGAAACGCCTCTCTCAACCAAAATAGAAATGTCCAATGGGTAGTTCCAGGTAGTGCCGAAGATTTCTATCAAATTGATTATGGAGGAAATCCATGGGTGTACGGAGCGCATTATCAAGCAGTAGGTAATTCTATTTTTCTGGTAGGAAAAATTCCAGGAAGTAGCAATCAAGGGAGAATGAAACTTTTGCGCATAGGTCCTTCCAGAGATCTTGCAGGCTTTTCATTGGCAGCAGATGAAAATTCAGGGAATGATGAGTTCATTGGAGGAAACTTCCCTGCCGTCTATGATGTCGCTGTGACACCTGTAGGTCCAACGGGTAATGAGTTTGCCCTGTACAGAGGAAGCAATGGGACAGATGGTTATGAATATTTTCTTTATCGCTTGAGCGATAGTACAGTGAGTTTGCTTGGTAATCTCAGTGGTACTGGGGATGGAGCCTATGCAAATGGGGTAGCAGATCCTGCCAATCGTCTACCACTTCCTGTAAGCCTGGTAAGTGGGCAAGCGATATTCCCAGCTTATAGTGATACGAGTGATGTAGAACTCTGGATTACAGACGGGATAAATTCGCAGCAGATTTCTAACCTCAATCCCAACGGAGGTATCAACCTTGGCCTGACAGGATTGGTCAGCATGGGTGACAGTGCATACTTTGGCGCAGATACAGGAAATGGTCAAGATCTTTGGATGACAGATGGGACAGCTAATGGGACCCAGTTGTTGATCGATATCAATCCTAATGGCAATGATTCCATCGCAGATATGACTGTACATAATGGAAGGGTTATTTTTTCAGCGGTGGATGGCACAGGTGATCGTGAACCTTGGATTACAGATGGTTCTAATACCCAGATGTTGAGCAATGTCAATCCTGCTGGAAGTAGTAATCCTCGTCTTTTCACTGCCGCAGGTGACGGCTTTGTTTTTGTCGCCAATGACGGGACAAATGATCTTCTTTACTATACAGATGGGAATCCAGGAAGTGTGATTCTACTTGATACGCGCATAAACTATGTCCCTTATGGGCCAGGACAACAATTTCTAGCGGCAACGGATCAATTTGTCTACTTTGGTGATACGATGGGTACTGTATACCGTGTCACCATTCCTGGAAGTGTCCCTAATCTTGCGCCTACCATTGATGATGTTTCCTTTACATTGAGTGACCAATCAGCTCCCGGAACTTCTGTTGGAAGCATGACTGCCAATGACCCGGAAGGACAAATGTTGAGCTTCGCACTCTTGAGTGGAAATACCGACAATGATTTTGAACTCAATGTTTCTACAGGAGAAATCACGGTAGCTACGGGTGCGACTCTGGATGCTGACAACAAACCTCAATATATGCTTGAAATAGAGGTCTCGGATGGAGTAGCATTTGATACATCCATAGCAACGATTGACGTTTTTGCGCCTAACACAGCTCCTATATTTATTCAAACTTCTATTGGTCCATTTGATCTACTAGAGGATGCGATACCTGGAACCGTGGTAGGAACAGTTGAAGGGGAGGATGGTGAAAATGATCCCCTCTCCTTCCAAATCATTGCGGGTAACAGCGATGGAAACTTCACCATTGGCAATGGTACAGGGGTAATAGAAGTTGCCCCAGGAGGTAGTTTTGATTTTGATCTTACCTCAGTCTACAACATAAGCGTGACCTTAAGTGATGGAGAGTTGGCTGATACAGCAGATATCCAGATCAACATTTTGGAAGTAGTGAGTCTAGATCCCTCAATTCTAGAACAGGTAGAAATAGTGCCTAACCCATTCCTAGATGCTTTCAATTTGAAGATTCCACTTCCACGAAGTAAGTCCTATCAAGTACTCGATTTACAAGGGAGAATCATTCAGGAAGGAAGCTTTGAAACGCAAGAGGTCCATATTAACCTGAGTGACATTACTTCTGGTATGTACATTTTGAGCGTATTGACTGAGCAGGGATCTGCTAGTTGGAAAATTCAAAAGAGATAAATGGTTGGATAAAAAGAATTAAGATTTCTTATAGGTTTAGGTTTTGAACAAGCTCCCCAAACTGGGGAGCTATTTTTTTACTTTCGCTTGATAAGCAGGATTTACCAAAGGAGGCTGTGCATCAACTGCTTTTTTCCATTTATTCAATTCTCTGTAAAGCCGCTTCCTTACTGTAGGTAATTCTTGAGATAAATCTTTTTGCTCACCTATGTCATTGGCAAGATTGTACAATTCTAGATGCCTGTCTTCATAAAATTCAATCAACTTATAATCCCCATTACGTATGGCACTATATGGAGTAGCTCCTCTTACGTGGTAATGAGGGTAATGCCAAAAAAGCGATCGATTGCTCAAATTTTGGAAAGCGGAATCTTTAAGTGAAAGAAGAGAGAGGCCATCTTTATTATTTGAGTCTTGTTTTATCCCTGCTACATCTAAGACAGTATAAAAGATATCCATACTGATGGCAAACGTACTTGTCGTTTTTCCTTCTGAATATTTGCCTGGATAATGAATGATCAACGGGGTCCGGATGCCGCCTTCGTAAGCGGTCCCTTTGCCTTCCCTTAATGGAGCATTACTTGTCGGGCCATTGTGTTTGCTCGCACCACTTAAACCTCCATTATCACTCGCGAAAATTAGCATCGTATTTTCCCATTCATCCAAGGAGTCCAAAACTGCTCTCACGCGTCCTAAACTTTGATCCATACTGTGAACCATACTGGCATATGTGGCATTCTTTTGTTGGGCTTGTATATCTACTCGCTCCTCATAGTATTCGATCAAAGAATCGGGAGCTTGTAAAGGGGTATGAACGGTGTAGTGAGATAGATATAAGAAAAAGGGGCTGTCTTTCTGGCTTGAATACCTGATAAAATTATTGGCCTCTTCAGTCAGGCGGTATGTGAGGTATTCTCCTTCTTGTCCTCCTTCAAGGTATGGAATAGGCTTCCAATTTTTCCTCTTATAAGGGAAAAAATAGGATGGAGGTTGACCTTTTTTATAACCTGCAATGTTCACATCAAATCCTTGATGTTGGGGTTCGTATTTTTCCTCTTCTCCTAAATGCCACTTACCTACATGGGCTGTTTGATAACCAGATTCCTTTAGATATTCTGCCACAGTCTTGGTTTCTAAGGTAAGAAATGGGGTCCATCTAGGAGAAAGTAGTGGTTTATTTTTAAGTTTATATCCCTTAATCCAGTCTGTAAGATGAAGTCTTGCGGGAGATTGACCACTCATGATCGAAGCTCTTGTGGGAGAGCAAACTGTACATGACGCATAAGCATTGGTGAATACCAATCCTTCACTTGCCAGCCGATCTACGTGAGGTGTCTGGTAGAAGCTACTTCCGTAACAAGAAAGATCTTTCCAGCCTAAATCATCAACCAGAAAAACGATGATATTGGGTTTCCGCTCCTTTTCAACCCTAGGAAAATCATGGATGATTCCAGCTAAGATACTGAGTAAAAAAAATACCAAGTGTTTCATCTGAGTAAGTTGACATTGAAAAGTTGAGCGAAATGGAGGATTTTGCCATTAGAGATTCATTTCCTTTTTCTGCCTTTGGGCAAGTTATCAAGTCTATCCGTGAATGAGGGGGGCAATTTGTCGCGAAAAGGGAGGCTATGTATCTCAAGGCAGGAATACAGAGTAAGAGAATGCCTAATATCAGCATGAAAATATATCATTACTCTCATGCGGCTTTTCTTGTGTTCCATTCATCCTTATCCATGGCAAGTGTTCATGCCCATTTTGATTGTATTGCTCTCCATAAGATCCCATGGACAATCTTCCTCAAAGGTTACCCTTGATATTTTGACCAATGAGGGACATCCCATCGAGGTGGGAGCCAGTGGATATAATGTTCGAATTGCAGACAAAATTTGGAATTATACCCATCCTGATTTCATTCAAGCAGTAGATACACTCAAACCTGGTTGGCTTAGGTATTTCAGCGGAACCATGGGAGACGCTTTTAATTCAGCTACGGGCCTATATGATTACGATTATGCATGGATGATGGACCATCAAAAACAATATCTTAAAGGGTATAAATTCACCAAAGTGAAAGGCCCTCACAGGGTCTATGATCTATACCAGATACTAGGAAGAGTCAATGGCAAATTGGTGATCACGATCAATGGCTTTACAGAATCACCAGAGGTCGCACAAGAAATGGCAAGGTTTTGCAAAAACCATCATATAATCGTGGAGGGCTATCAGTTTTGCAATGAGCCTTACTTCTATGTACCCCATCGAAATCGGTATTGGTGGAATGATGGCTATGATTATGCACGTAAAATGAAGCCTTATGCAGACGCCATTCGAAAAATAGATCCTGAAGCCAAATTAGCCCTCAATTATACATGGGATGGTATTTGGGGATTCATGAAGGAAATTCACAAATACCAGGAAAAGGAAGGTAGGTATTGGAATGTCTTTTCCAAACACTCCTACGCTCCCCATATCGGTGGAAAGGAATCTTTTGAATCAGCTTACAGGCGTGCAAATACCCGCCTTGTACAGGTAACATCAGAAGCTGCCATGGATCAAATTGAAAACTATAC
The DNA here is from genome assembly GCA_038527485.1 of Bacteroidota bacterium. Taxonomy (GTDB): domain Bacteria; phylum Bacteroidota; class Bacteroidia; order J057; family J057; genus JALEFZ01. The sequence continues at coordinate 51,815 of JBCBFT010000016.1, read as the reverse complement.
ATGGGAAGGAGCACCTCTTTTAATCACAGAGTTTGGGGTGTGGAATCGAGCGGTAAGTGGCATTTATTCAGGAGTGTATGTAGCAGAATATACCCTTCGTCAACTAGCTCATCCAAATGCATGGTTCATAGGTTCTCATGAAATAAGTAGCAATGCACAGCCTGCAAATCCTCACATTAGGACTGTTCTAAAAGCTTTTAAAGAAAATCAAGACATTGAAACAGATAGCATACCTACAGGAGTGATATTGAATAATGAAGGCAAAGCGATGCGACTTATTCATCAAGTCACCTCAGAGAGTAATTATATCTGGCCCGTTAAGATTGAACATGGCGTTAAAGTTCCAGGCTTAAAAGACCGACTGGAAGAAGGATTATATGCTATGGCATTTCGAGGGACCAAGGATAAAGATTGGCTAGTCATGACCAATCGATCCGCTCAAGCCCCCAAAATAGAGCTGAATCTTAATGGAGCTTTACTGAGTAAGGAACTCAAAGGGCAACTTATATCCTCAGAAGATGCACGCGATCAGAATTTTGAGATTCAACCCATCTCTTTTCAAGACCCTCATATTATCCTACCTCCTTTTTCAGTTATGATTTTATCATGGGAACACGGTAGGCAGATTCAGCCAATCCCAAGCAGGATTTTCAAAGCAGAGGTAAGTGGGAAGAATCAGGTTTTTCTCAAATGGTGGAAGGGTCCCAAAGGATGTCAATATCAAGTAAGATATGGGGAAAATCCTGATCATTTGGATCAAGTAAAATGGATGGATCATTCTGAGAAAAACCAAACTCATATCGAGGGATTAGAAGCAGGGAAATGCTATACTTTTCAGGTAGGTGTTCAAATAAGACATTTGCATAGTGAAATGTCTCTTCCTGTTACCCTTAAATTGGAAGTTCCTGAACAACCTGAGTTTTTTCAGACAGCCACGAGGGAACAGACAGCTACCTTAATGTGGCGGAGTGTAGCAGATGCGACAGGCTATAGAGTCCGAGTAAAAAATGTACGTTCAGGTGACATTAGGTACTATGATGCCAAAGCAACTTTTGGTTATCGGGTAGAGGAGCTTGATTGGGAAGCGCCCTATGAATGTGCAGTAGCTGCTTACAATGGATTGGGGGAGAGCACTTTTTCAACTCCCAGCAGACTCATTCCGCATTCAGACCTTCCTATCTTACCGCGTAATATTACAGCTTTTGAAAATGTAGATGGACAGGTGGAGCTACACTGGATTGTTCAGGATTCTATCCATCCAAATGTCAAATACAAAATTCTTCGAGGAAGTACCCTTCATCAGTGGGATACTATTGCTAAAGAGATAGAGGGTGATATGTATATAGATTCAGAGGTTGAGTTATGGGAAGGTCCTGTTTTCTATACCATCTTAGCCTATAATAAAGCAGGGGAGAGTTCTTTTCATCCCAATATAGCTACTGTCATTCGAAGGGATCAAAAAGTTGATATTCAAGTCAAAAGTATCGATAAAACCCCAGAAGGCTTGACTATTCGGGCCTACTTCGAAAACATTCCGCTAGATGGAGATATAGACTATGGAATTGCCATGAGTGATATTTCGTATCTGACTGTGGAGGAACAGCAATATGGGGGAAACAAATCTCTGGAAGGAAAAAGTAAAGGATATTTTGTGGTCAAAATTCCTAAAAAAGAATTAAAAGAAGGGCATCAATACGCCTTCAAGGCCTATGTCGAAACGAATGGCAAGACTATCTATAGCCATGCACCTCACCAGCAATTGAAATTTTGATTTTGAAAGATGAAAGAAGAGCCAGGGCCATACCCTGGATCATTTAAATGCCCCATTCTAATGTGGATCTTTTGCTTCTGTTATGATCCAATTTTTAGATGCCTTAGAGACATAGGCAGAGGGCCAAATCTTCGAAAAATGAAATACCTGAAAGTCCTATGTCAATAAATATATGTTAAGCCTTAGCCGTTGCCTTTTCAGTTTTCCCCAATTGCTTAAGGTAAACAGAAGGCGAAACTCCATATTCTTTTTGGAAGCATTTGCTGAAATATCTAGGATTTTTAAAGCCTGTTTGGTGAGATACTTCAGAAATATTAAATCGTTTTTGTTGTAGTAATTGTGTGGCACGCTTTAGCCGAAATTGTTTGATAAAGTTTGAGGGAGAATCATGCATGATTTCCTCCATTCTTCTATAAAAAGTTGCTCTACTCATGCTCATTTCGGAGGCCAAGAACTCAACACTCAGCCATGAGGATGAAATATGTTTTTCCATGAGTTCAGCTACACGTTGAATGAATTGATCCTCAGTAGATACATATTGAATCTCTTTAGGCTCAGCCATTCCTATTCGGCTGTATTTTTTTCGTAACTGTTCCCTGGTTTTCAGAAGATTTCGAATTCTCCATTTCAAAAATTCCATTCGAAAAGGTTTTTCTATGAAGTCATCTGCCTGAGATTGAATACAAGCCAACTTTTGTGTTTCGGAATAGCGTGCAGTCAAGATCACAAAAGGAATGTCCATCAAGGATTGATGAGCCCGTACTTTTTGTAAAAATCCTAAACCATCTACTTCAGGCATGATCAGATCACTTAGGATAAAATCAGGCTCATATTCCTGTGCCAATTCGAATCCTTCCAAGCCATTCTTTGCTTGTAGTATACGGTACTCGCTCTGCAATGCTTTGGAGAGCATTCGCCTTAATTCAACATCATCCTCTGCAATTAATAACATGGGCTTATTGGGAAATTTCTCCTGTTGTTTCACTACTGGGAAAAAAGATTCCTGTTTGGTGCTTGTAGGAGGCATAAGCTGAAGTTCTTCCGCCTGATACATCTCCTGATCACGGGGAATCCAACATGTGACCAAGGTCTTTTCACCATGTTTACTTTCAGCTGAGATGGCTCCATGATGGAGTTGAACAAGCCTTACCACCAGATCAAGACCTAATCCACTCCCTTCAGTGAGTGTCGTTTTAGAGATCGCGCTTTGGTAGAATGGTTCAAATATTTGATCGATGGCATCTTCTGGAATTCCCTCCCCATTGTCAATGACTTTGAAACACACGTATTCACCTTGCTGAAGCTCCCAGTTGGGAATTTGATTTTCTTTCAGCCATTCTGTTTTGATTTCCATGCGAACCTTGCCATGTTCAGCCGTGTATTTAAAGGAGTTACTCAGCAGGTTTAAGACGATGATTTCGATGATTTGCTGGTCGAACCAAGCCAAAATTTCTTCCTCTTCTGCCTGAAGTTCAAAATCCACGTTTCGGATCTTGGCGACTTCATCCATATCCCTTTTGATACGGTTCAGGAACTGTCTGATATCTCCTCGACCTACTTTTAGGTGAAAAGCACCCATTTCTCCTTTGCGGAAGTTCATGATTTCATCTGTGAGCCTTTTTAATCTTTTAGCATTCTGGTAAATTCGTTGGAGTGTATCCAGGGCTACATCTCCATTACTCGATGAAATTACATTTTCTAATGGCCCCATAATCATCGTAAGACGATTACGGATCTCGTGTGAAATATCTGAGAAATAGGAAATGTTGGAGTTTTGGTGAGCTTTCTCCTGCGAAACCATTTTCAACCGGAGCTTTAGGTCTTCCCATCTAATGACAAGGCTCCAAATACCTAGTATTAAGCAAATACCTAATAAAAAATAAATCAGGATGGCTTGACCTTGTAGCCAGATTGGCTGTTCAATTGCAATAGATAAGGAAAGCACCTGATCACTCCACCTTCCATGACTATCTGAACTCCTCAGCTCAAATTGATATTGACCCGAGGGGACGTCTACGTAGCGAGCAAAGCTTTGCCCATTGGTGATGTAATTCCAAGAAGATTCATGTCCAGCCAGACGGTATGCGTATTTGACTTTCTGAGGTGCCGTAAAGTCTAAAGTAGTAAAATGAATATCAAAGGAACGTTCCTCATAAGTCAAATCAAGTGTTCTTTTATGAATGCGTTGTTCTAAATTGAGGTTGGTATTAGAAAATGGCCCATCAGATTTTTCTCTCCTGATCACCTGAATTTGGTTGATCATCATTTTAGAAATTTGAGGTATTTCAGAAGGTTTATTCGGCCTCAGCAAATAGAGTCCATTGGTTGACCCCACATACAAATGTCCGTCATGGGCTTGGGCAATTGCATTAAAATTAAAATGGGAATTCAATAAGCCATCATTGGTACCAAATGAAATGAAGGGAATGGACTCTTCTGGTAGCATCATGGCCAAGCCATTTTCTGTACTTACCCACAATCTGTTAAATGAATCTTCTAAAATTCCACATACTGTATTTGAGGGAAGACCATCTTCTTGGCTAAATCGTCTAATCTCATTTTGTCCTGCTGGAAAATGGAATAAGCTTCCACCTCGTGTAGCTACCCAAATATCACCTTGATGATCCTCGTACAAACTCAATACTCCATAAGCTATATCTCCTTCTTTGGCACCTAGATCATAAAACTGAAGAATTTTGCCGTCTGTACTCATGCGATACAATCCATATCCCCTTGTTCCTACCCATACTTGTTCCCTATGATCTTTCAAAAGTACCTCTACATGAAATTCCGGGTTTTGATCTTCTTTTTCCTGGAGAGGGGATTCAAATAGTTTGCCGTCATGAAGGGAGCGGACGGATATGCCATCTCTCCATAACCCTAACCACAAAATACCAGGATTGACTTCCAAAATCGTTTTTACAGCCTGTTTCTCTTGGCTAATCAATTTCCAGTTGTTCAAATCCATGGCCTCTTCCAGGCTCATTTGAGCAGGTAAAACCCAGACCGTATGTTCCATACCGACTAAGAGATCCCCTCCTTGAGTAGATGTGATTTCCCCACATTTACTTTGAGAAAAAGGGATTTTTACAAATGGCTCCTGAGGATTCCGTCTACAAAAAAGACCATCATTGGTAGTCCCTACCCACAGTCTTTTTTGCTTGTCTTCATAAACTGAATTAATATCCTGGTGAAGAGGTGTATAATCTTCTGACGCCAATTTGATATACTCCCATACAAAGGGTTTTTCCCTGACCTGTTTGATTCCTTGGATCGTACAGAACCAGATATTTTGGTGATCATCTTGGTATATGCACCTCATTCGATTGTTAGATAAGGCCCCTACTCTTGTTTCATCTGCCTGATAGTGCGTAATTTTTGTCTCAAGAGCTTCTTTATCTGGATGAACTTTAAAAAGACCACTGGTTGTCGCTATCCATATAATTTGATTATGATCGATCAATAAATCACTTGAAATGATGCGTGGATCCTTTGAATAGGAAATTTTCTGACTCCAGTCCCAATCCTTACCATCCACATTTGAAAGGGATAAGGCAGCAATAAAAGGTCTTCCAAATCCCGCCCAAAGTGTTCGTTGATCAGGGGATAATGCGAGGCTGTAAATATTAGCGGATCTTTTGACGCGTTTAAATTGGCCTGAAGCATCAAACAACAAAAGTCCCTTATTACATCCTATCCAAAGTCTTCCTAGATGATCTTCTACACATTTTTTGAACCGAAAAGTCTGTGGAATTTGTTCAATTCCTTGGCGCTTAATCAAGTATCGCTTATTGAGCTCTGCTTTTTGAGACGCAAAAGGGATGATCTCTTCTATCTCATTGCCAGACTTAGCCACAGACAAAACAGTCCCTCTTTGAGACTTATATAAATCTTTGGAGTTCTCGTCTAGCCACGAATAAAACTTTCCTTCTTTGGGAATGTAAACACTTAATCCAGACTCACAATTGATCCAAATCTGACCATAAGTATCTTCTACCAAGTCAGTTACATTATTATTGAGTAGAGAATGGGTATCTTCTGCTTTATGGACAAAATGCGTAAGTTCTAAGCCGTCGTAGCGATATAAACCTGAAAAGGTCCCTATCCAGAAATAGCCTTTACTATCCTGGAGCATACAATTGACTGGCTGTTGTGAGAGTTCATTAAATGGGGAAAAGTCATGAAAAAATATCCCTGAGTTTTGTGAGAAGACAGAGCCTATGATTATGAGCACGAATAGTATTATCCCAATGAATGAACGAGTAACTTGTAGCATGTAGGTAGTAGCCTTTTGTTTACATAATGAGATAGTATATTAATGTAAGATTTATATATAAGTTTTCATAATATGTTCTCGTCTTTTCTCAGTCATTTTCGCGAGCTGAAATATTTCACTAGCGGTTGTATATCAATAAGTTATAGCTGATTTATTAAAGCTTATGAATGAAAGAATTGGAGCCCACTCTATCCGAGAATGGGTTCTCTACTCACCAACCTTATACCTTTATTTTTAATTCAATTATGGAGCTTTTGTGAAGCGGATGCTTTCAACGGCCAAACGGGGTGAGGAGTCCTGGCATCATCCATAAGATCCCCCATTTCATCAGCAATGTTTGGATACTGATCCGCGACATTATGAGCTTCCGCCAGATCCGTCTCCAGGTTGTATAACTCCACTGCGCCATTTGGGTCTAGCCTAACAGCTTTCCATTTTTCTTTTCTGATAGCTTGATGAGAATATTTATCCTCATGAAATTCCCAATACATATAGGCATGATCCATCTGATCTTGCGGTTGTCCCACGAGGGTTGGATAAAAGGAAATTCCATCTACCTCTATATTTTTCACATCAATATTTGCTACCTCAGCAAGTGTTGGAAGAACATCCCAAAATCCTGAAATATGATCTGTTTTTGTACCTTTTGCAATTGTTTGAGGCCACCTCACGATCAAGGGAACCCTGATACCTCCTTCATATAAATCCCTTTTCATACCCCTCAAGGGACCATTGCTATCGAAATAACTAGGGTGTGCTCCCCCTTCTTTATGAGGTCCATTATCGCTACTGAACATCACAACTGTATTCTCATCAATTCCCATAGCTTTTAACTGATCCAAAATCTTCTTTACATCCATGTCAATACGGTGCACCATCGTTGCGTAGGCTGCTTTAGGATAATCCTGAGAAGCATAGGTTCCAAAGCCATCTTTGTTGCCTCCTTGTTTATTTTTCACAAATGGTTTTTCATCAAATTTACCCTTGTAGAGGTTAAAGATGCTATCCTCAGGTACCAATAACTCTGCATGAGGCGTCGTATAAGCGAGGTACAAGAAAAAGGGGTTATCGTCCTTCTTCTGAATAAACTCAATCGCCTCTTCCGTAAACATGTCATTGGTGTAATTTTCACGTTTACCCTCTCTATTTTCTGGAATAAATACCTTCTCTCCATTTCTAAACAAATACTCAGGGTATTGCCAATGCGCATGTGCCTGATTGAGAAATCCGAAATAATAATCAAACCCTTTCTGAGTGGGTTCGCCTGAGGTTCCATTCATTCCCAATCCCCATTTTCCTACCAAACCCGTACGATAGCCTGCCTCAGACAGAATCTCAGCGATGGTTTGGTCATGGGATTCTAATGCGAGTTCTCCTCCGAATCCAAAAGGTCCTGTTTCATAGTTCCCACGTACTTTCCCATGTCCAGAGTGCATGCCCGTCATCAAAGAGCCACGCGAAGGAGCACATACAGTACTTCCTGCATAATGCTGGGTAAACATCATGCCTTCTGCTGCCATTTTGTCTAGATTTGGGGTTGGGATAACCTTTTGTCCGTAACTTCCCAAATCGCCATACCCCATGTCATCTACCAAAATATAGATGATATTTGGTGGGGATGGGGATGTCGCCAAATTTGAACTTCCGTCCTGTCCGGCGGTTTTGCAACCCATCAATACAAGGATGGGACAAATGAATAACCAAAGTCTTTTGATATAATTCATATTATCTTAATCAAGAGAGTGTATAAGTGATTAGTAGCCAGGATTTTGTGATATCACACCATTACTAAGGTCTATTTCATCCTGAGGAATGGGAAAAATTTCGTTGATACCTGTTTTGAAGTCCTTTCTCCAAAGTGGTCCGAAAGCAGCAGCATTACTGTTAAAGATTTGCATAAAAGTGGTCGCTCGTCTCTGTCTGACGATGTCCCAGAATCGATCAAATTCGAAACCCAATTCCAATCTTCTTTCTGCCCAAATCAGATCGCGCGTATTTTCATAACTATCAACTGTAATAGCCGCGACGTTTCGCGTTCGACCATCTCTAAATCGATCGTCGATCGTATTTGCTCTTTCAAGAAGATCCTTAATTTGCTGGACGGCGTCTGCCCTTAAGCCTAATTCATTCAAGGCTTCTGCATAAAAAAGTTTGACCTCTGCAAATCGAATGATTCGGAAATTTCTTCCCGAATTGGCATCTCCACTTGTAGATCTCTGGCAGGAGGGGTGGAACCATTTCATGCAAAAGGATTTTACGGGATCCAGGAGTCCTCCGCTGATCGTTCCTTCTCTTCCACATGCATACTCTATGGATTCATCGCTTCCCTGTGCAAAGATGAAAGCAGCTCTGGGATCAGTAGCGGCTTGATCTCTCCAAAAGTTATTGGGTTGAAGTTTTCCTGTGGTGTTGGCGCGTCCCAGTTCTTGATCCCAACGGGTTCCTACGTTATAGGAGGTCTCAGAGATTTCAGTATGCACCAATTCGAAGATAGACCCCGGCTGAAACTCTCCTTCGTCTATCCATAAAAACTCATAAGGAAAATTGATGGTATATAATTGGGTATTTTCTACGTTCAGATTTAATTGTTCTTCCTCTGTTAAGTCTTCATTCAGGTTGAGAAATAATCTTTGTTTAAGCTCTGGCCATGTTTCAGGATTGAACTCATTGTCATACTTTACATTGAAATTCAGCACTTCCCGATTTGAAAGACGCCTTTGATTGACCAAATAATCTCCAAACTCCATGGCTTGCTGCCATTTAGGGTGTAGTACGCCAGGCTCAGCTTGATAAGCAAGTACCTTGAGTAGCAAAGCTGCAACAGCTCCCTTATCTGCTTTTCCCCGCTGGAAGAAATCGGTATTGTAACGGTCATCCACCATGAGGAGAGCCTCTCTCAGATCTCTCTCTATGTAATCATAGACTTCTTCTATACTGGACCTTGGCTGGATGGTATTGTCTTGAGAGCCATTGATAAAGATTCGCTCTGGCTTAATGGGGACTCCGCCATAAGTCTTTACAAGGTTAAAGTAAAAAAGGGCACGTAGAAACTTCGCCTGCCCCACAATGATGGGCAGAAAGTCTTGTTCGTCGAAAATATTGATCTGATCGAGCGGCAGATCTGCCGCTTTGCTGATGACCCAATTTGCTCTAAAGATCCCCTCGTAATTTATTTGCCAGCGGTTGAAGATCCACTGATTTCTGGGTGTGAAGGTAAATTGAACGAGGCGTCCTTCATCCCCAGAAGGAGACATAGACACGGTTCGAATAGCGTCATCGCCACAGCCCTCCCCAAATAGCCACTCGCTTTTTTGGTATCTGTCTGTCCCCAGAACGTTGTAGGTAGCATTTAGGCCAAGTTGGAGATCGTTCAGTGTTTTGTAAAACTCTTCTGTGTTCACATTTCCTACTGGCTCGACGCTTAAAAAGTCCTGACAGCCCGATTGGAGAAGTCCGATGATGAACAGCGATAGGATATATAGATTGATTCGTTTCATTAGATTGTCAGGTTGATGCCCAGCGTAATGTTTCGCGTTTGAGGATAGTTGGCCAAGTCAAGGCCAAAGTTGAGATTGGTGTCGGCACTTGTGTCTGTCCGTTTTCCAATCTCTGGATCTAGACCTGAATATCGAGTGATAGTCAAGAGATTCTGACTCATGAGGTAAATCTTTACATTTGAGATTTGCGCTCTGTCCAGGATTCCACCTTTCAGGTTGTAAGAAAGTTGAATATTTTTTAGGCGTAGATAGGAAGCATTTTCCAGAAAAAAATCGGAAGGCCTATAATTCTGATTCAAATCGCCAGTACGGGTGGTTAATCGAGGAAGTTCAGCATCCATATTGGCAGGATATTGAGCCTCCAATTGTGCCAGATCAGATTCTGTGATCTCAATATCACCAATGGTAAACGGCTCGATATCGTCAAAATATCCTGTATGCCAAAAATCACCCAAGGTTCCAGATAGCGCATTGGAACCATTAAAGCTAAAAAGATAAAATCTGGACATATTGAATACCTGCTGACCAGATACTCCCTGCCATGCCATTGATAAATCGAAATTTCTGTAAGAGACTCGTGAAATAATCCCATAAGTAAAATCAGGCATGGGAGATCCTAAATAGGTACGATCTGCTTCATCGATCACCCCGTCTCCGTTGAGATCTTTGAAACGAAAATCTCCAGGGAACGCAATGTCACGCTGGGCACTATTAGCGATGGCTTCTTCTGTCTCGAAGATGCCATCTGTTACCCAACCATAAAATCCTCCAATTGGGCGACCTACCTCTGCACGTGTCACGATGCCAAAATCATCTTCACTTACACCTGTTCCCCTCAATCGGATATCATTTCCAAATACAGGCAAATTTTGATCTCCTAGGGAGACAACTTCATTTTGGATGTAGGTGAAGTTGCCACCGAAGTCTAATTTGAACTCTTTTCCTGCCAATTTTGTCCTTAAGCGATAATTCCCCACAAATTCAATTCCTCTATTACGGACATCACCTGCATTGCGAAGGGGCGCATTGTCCAACCCAGCAGAAGGGACAACGGGAACCCGGATCAACATATCTGAGGTGTATTTTTCAAATGCGTCTATGTTAAACTCAAATTTGTTCCAGAGGACCATGTCAATCCCTATGTTGGTAGACGTGGTTTTCTCCCAGCTGATCAAGCTATTTGCTACTGTATTGGGGACTGCCCCGTCAACAACATTGTCATCGCCAAACACTGCTCGGAAACCATTGTTGACCTGAGTAGCGAAAGTGAAGTTCCCAATGCGGTTGTTGCCTGATTGTCCCCAACTAGCCCTCAGTTTGAGGAAGGAGAACGTCTGACTTTTTTTCAACCAATTTTCTCGTGAAACGACCCAGCCTCCCGAAACAGAAGGAAAGTACCCCCATTTCTCGCCAATAAATCGCGAAGATCCATCTGCACGGAAATTAACCTGGGCCAGATATCGTCCCGCATAATTATAAGCGATTCTTCCAACTACCCCTACATTTGACCACTCAGTAAAAGAGCCTGCTGTAACATAACGTGTAGAAACGGCGGACAAATCCTGACGAAGAGAATCATTCCCCAAGATAGAGTAACCCTCTGTGATGGCTTCCTCAAGGGTGAGCTGCTCTAATTCGAGTACACCTACACCAGACAGAGAATGTTTGTCCCATTCATAGCTGTAGTTGAGCCTGTTTTGCCATACCCATTTGGTTCTTGCGGAGTTTTCTGAACGAATTCTGGATTGGCCAGATCGATATTGAGAAGCATTGCCAAAGGTGAACAGGGTCGGATCTGTGGTACTACTTACGGCAAAGATTTCATCTTCGAAGAAGGCTTTTTCAAGGCTTGCCTGGGAGGTAAAAGTGAGATTATCATTGATCAAATAATCCAGAAAACCTTTGATCTGGTAGATATCAGATGTGCGACGATTGGTTCCCGTGCTTACTTGTCGGAAAGGAGTTCCATTCAAATTCCCTTCTAGGTTAGAAATACTGGTGGTGGGAGCATCTCTTAATGTGCGCAGGATAATAGAATTATCTCCTTCAGTTAATCGGTTTCTTTCATCTGAAGAATAAATAAAGTTCCCTCTCAAGCGGATCTTTTCCAGTGGCGTCGTACTAATATCTGCCAAGATGGTATTTCGATTATAGTCTGTCCCACGAACGACCCCCAGATTGTCAAAGAGGGTACCGCTCAATCTATATCTGGAGTCTTGTGAACCTCCTGATATGGAGAAGCTATGATTCTGAATTTGCCCTTGGCGTGAGATGATATCCAACCAGTTATTGTCAGCAGCCGTTGAAACACCCGTTTGGAATCTCTTCCATTGAACCAGGGCATTCCTCGTATTGAGATTGGCTAAATTTTGTAGGAGAAAGTATTCCTCAGTTGACATGACTTGAAGACTTCTCCAATAATCACTGGTAGAAAATTGAGAACTCAAGCTGATAGACGTCTTTCCGGCTTGTCCTTGTTTGGTGGTGATCACGATTACCCCGTTGGCGGCTCGAGCTCCATAAACGGCAACTGCTGCTGCATCTTTCAAGACCTCTGTTGAGGCAATATCTGTGACAGCAAGGTAGTCGATGTCATTGACGACGACACCATCTACGACAAAAAGGGGAGCTGAATTGTTAATGGTTCCTGCTCCTCGGATGGTAATGTCTAGTCCTGCTCCTGGTGCTCCTGTACTTTGGGTGATACTGACCCCTGCGACTCGTCCCTGGAGGGCCTGACCAATATCGGAAACGGGCAGTTCATCGATATCATCCATTCTGACAGATGACACAGCACCTGTTAAATCACTTTTCTTTTGTGTTCCATAGCCTACTACGATTACCTCATCCATGTTCATGACCTTTTCTTCCATCTCAATAGTCAAGGATGTACGACCATTGATGGGGATCATCTGAGGAAGATATCCATAGTACTTGATTTCTAGGGTGTCTTGAGGATCAACTTCTTGGATGTTGAACTGCCCTTGATCATTCGTGATTCCCCCGATTCTTTTACCCACCACCCTTAACTGGGCTCCTACGATCGGATCTTTTGAATCTGCTTGAATGACTTTCCCACTTACAGTAAGCATACCATCCTGTGCAAACACGTGGGGGATGAACCCTCCCAATAGTAAGCACCAAAGGAAGGCAATCATGCCGTGTTTTTTCATTTTGATCATAATGTGAGATTGTGAATAGTCCTTTGAAGGAATTTAGCCGTAAGGATGTGGCCTTACCATTTACTTCTAATAAATCTGTCATTCCTCCAGGCAGATTCATTGAGGGAAAGAATCTAGCCATTCCGTCTTGCGGAATGGCTTAAGATTCTCGTAAATACTACTATTACTGAGTCTTACTCGTTCCGCAAAGCTTTTTAGGTCGCTTATTCATTGCGAATCAAGATTTTTTGTGGAAAAAAGTATCCATCGATATTGGTAAAGAGGGCATATACACCATTGGGAAGATGAGATACTTCAATGTAATTATGTCCTCCATTGATGTTGCCTCTCCAAACTAGTTTGCCTTCGGCATTGTATAGACCTGTTACTGAGCTAGGACGATCTACCAACTCTATATGCAGAACCTGATTGACAGGGTTTGGATATACTTTGACGACTTCTTTGAGGTAAAGTGGCTTGTCAGTGCTATTAACGATCGGTTTGGGTATCTGTGGATTCTCAAAGTCTGTCACTGGAGGCCCGTCTAGTAAACCATCTGTAGGGACGTAAGGAGCAATGGGTCTGCCGTCTTCGTAAACGAAAATTTGATCTACATTTCTTCCGACGTAAACAAGCTTCTCATTAAAGTTGACCAAGTTTCCAGGGAAAGTATTTTCTGGCATTTCCGCGACTTTAAAAGGAGTTGAAGTGGAATCCTCAGATAAGGGCTTGAGGCACCATAGCTCATAGTTACTCTGATTAGGGGCATCATTCGCGCGGAAGTACATTCTGTTATTGACGGTCTTCATTTCCCTTGGGAATGAATTATTGGTAGGCCCGGTAAAGATATCAAAGACAAATTCAATACGAGGCTCTGGATCAAGTGCTACGCGGAATAATTCTTGACCCACTCTCGCAAAACCTGTGTTGGCAGAATCATCTACAGAGACTATTCCCTTGAAGTACATGAAACCATCAAAGATTTCAAATTGCTCCAAGAAGTTGTTCTGATCTACCCCATTATTATTGGTTCCATTGATGTTTTGTACCAAAGGAAAATCTCCAGGTGTCAGATCTGTGCTGTGCATTTCCGTACCCGTAACACCATCGTTCGCTCTAAAGTAGGTTCTCCCATTAAAATTACGGGGGAAAGCAGATCCTGTATTACCTGAAATGCGTGGATCATTTTGAGATGGATTGTCATTCAAATCTCCTAATGGATAGGTGCCCCAAGGCTGTCCATTAGAAACCCACAATTCATTATCCAGAAAGTCAAATTGATCAATGATCATCGAATCTCCTGTCCAAAATGAGGGAGTAAATGGGCGGAACCATATCTGGTCATCATTTACGGCATATAACCATCTGATATCGGTGTCTACTGTTTTTCCTGGTACCTGACTGGCGGTATCAGCCTGGAAACCAATATCCAGTACAAGTTTGGTGCTATCACCCCACGTTACCCAAAGTTCTTGGCCAGTTGTATCATCTAGTCCAACAAAGAAGGCCTTTTCTCCATTTCCAGTTACCTGAATCTGAGTAATTTCCTGACCATCCGGTACGATAACAGGCTGAATAGGGTGGAGTAAACTTGTATTTGCTTCTGTACCATCGGCTGACCACCACAAGTAGCTCTTATCATTATCTGCTGCACTGATGTTGTCTTTTGCGCGAAATAATACGCCTCCTTTGAAAGGAATCATCATGTCAGGTGCGCTACTATTGCCAGGACCAATAAAGATATCTTCTACCATTTTGGTTCCTGCTTCTGTTCCATCAGACATCCAAAGCTCTGCCCCATCTGTCCCATTATCAGCAGAAAAATAAACCGTGTCTCCTACTGCACATAGGTGCTTGGGATCAGATCCATCTGTCCCAGGATTAATATCCCTAACCATGCGCGTATTGGCAAAGGTTCCATCTGTAACCCAAAGCTCTTCTCCTGAGTTCACTGAATCATTGGCAAGGAAGAAAACGAACTGACTTGTGACAGCAATATTTTTGCCACGAAGCCCTCTTTGTTCTTCTGCAGTGGTGACTGCTACTCCAATAGGCGTGATATTCGTGAGTGTACCATCTACACCCTGTTCAAGGGGCACTTGTACTTGTGCAAACATTGCGGACAATGAGATGCACAGTACCCATAGCATAGTAGAAATCCTTTTCATAAGTTTAAATGTTGAGGTTAAGGGTAAATCTGGGTTCGCCCTGCTTGAGAATTAAATTAGAAGGAAAAGGAACGTGCTACAATCTATTGAATCGCCGTTTACCCTAAGTTGAGACGAATGAGACCAATCAGATATAGGTTCTTGCATCTGTTTTCTCCCTAAGTCTGAGGGGTTGAGACAAAAAAGACCTGGACTCACAAGCCCAGGTCACCTAAGAAAATGGATGCCATCCTAAGAAATCTTGGATTACGGGACCCTCAGTTTTCCTGAATATTGAACAAACTTACCCTCTTGTGTCTGACCATTGACTTTCCATATGTAAATGGCAGGCTTCAGATGACCTCCGTTCGATATCGCGTTGAGCTCAGAAGTTGAGGTGGTCTGATACAGTTCTCTACCGACGAGATCAAATAGCCTGATTTCGTAGCTCATAAATTGCTGATCGAACTTGGGATGCAATGGGTGATAGCCCGTATAGGAATCCAATGCTTCGTCTATATGCGTATCAATTTGTTTTTCGAGCACACCTGAATGTGAAAAGAAGTTACTTTTACCAGCACTATTTTCTGATTTTAATGCATAATAATAGGTATCTGTTCCCAAGGGGCTTGTATCCGTATATAGGTTTCCTGTCAAACTGGTTGCAATTTCCTGCCAATCTCCATATGGATGTGTAGATCGATAAAGGGTATGCGTACCGCCATAAGAGGAATCTGAAACCACCCACTGGACCAACACATCTCCTGAGGACAAATTTTCATTGGCTCGTACCAATAATGGCGGATAGGGAAGTGGTCCATTGGATTCGACACTCAATTCATTAGACAGGCTACTTTCGCCAAGACCATTATAAGCCATAACAGCGCAATAATACGTCTCGCCACTTGCGATACCTTTGATTCTTCCTCCAATGATGTTGCCTACATCCAAAGTATCTGTATAGCTTCCTGATGTAGTTCCCCAAAGCAATTTATAGGCTGTCGCTCCGCTCACACTCCACCATTCTGCATCTAGTCGCCCATTCCTTACGCGAAGATTTTCCAGGGCTGGCCTGCTAGGAACATTGATCTTCTCTTGGACCAAATTAGACATAGGTGCAGTACCTTCTCCATTAAATGCTTCTATGGTAAAGTAATAAGTCAAACCTTGATTCAGACCTGTGATTTCGGTGGTATTCATTTCCCCACTTTGAATCATCATAGATTGATCCAAATTCGTAGGAGATAATCCATATCGAATGGTATAGCCATCTGCATTATTTCGTTTCCACCATTTCAGCATGACACCACTAGCGGTCACTTCTGTTCCATAAATTCGAGTTGCCAAAGGAGCTTGTTTTCCTTTTTTCCATTTGGCTAAGGTGATGGCGTAGGGGGGAATGTTAAGTGTGCCATTTACTACTGTATCTTGAACGGAATTAGGAAGATTTGGACTTTGAATTTCCTCTGGGGTGAGGTAGGTGACAAATAAAGTATCTCCCAAGGTAAGCCCTTGTAACTGGACAACTACAGAGTGGAGGATATTGCTTTTATTGGTGAAGAGGGCATAATCGTAGCCATAATTCCCTTTTAGTGCCTGGGCGTACATGGCTTCCACTTCTGTTGCATTTCCATTTTGGTTATTAGCGGAGAGCATGATCTGAGTACCTATAAGTGTGCCGTCGAACTTGAAGGTAGATTGATTGATGGCCTCATTAAACAAGCGAAAGACTACACCTGGAGTCCTCATGCTCAAGCCTTCCAGAATCGTATCAGGATTGATCTCAAAATTCCCATCGTAAGCCGCTTCAATCATCCCTGCACGGGAAACTCTCGGACCCGCAGAGGAGGATAAACGATGATGTCCCAAATAGCCTATTCGATCAAAATCCATCATCCTCAGAAGATATTCAGCCGCATACATCCCATTCATATAGGTATTGCTCAACGCGTTGTTAAACGTATTCCACTCCGTTATATTGACGGGTGCCTCATTTGGCCATTCTGTGTCCTGTATCCTCGCCATAGACTCTTCTGTCAAGAAGGCCAGTCCGCCATTCATTCGGGTTAAGGCCCTTGAGAAGGCATCACTTTGTCCGAAGGCTGCATATGAATGCTTACCCAGAATATCCCAATAGGGGTTCTCGTAGCTTTTGATTCCGTTGGTTCCAGATGAAAAGCCCCCCATGTCGTCCCATCCATAATTCAGGGAGATCAAAGCATCAGGATCATAAGCTCTGATGGAGTCAGCAAAAGCCTTCATCTTGGTGGCATAATCTCTGCCATTTCGAAAAAAGTAATGCTTTCTCCCAGGTACAAAGAAGTAAGGCTCGTTGCACATCTGCCAGTCCTCGACGAGGATGTGATTGTCTCTGCAAAACTTGGCCAATGCAGCTATATTTTCAGGTAAATCTGTAAAACCATTAAAAGTAATAATCAACTTAGCCTCATTGTCTCCCAGCAATTGGTAGAGATCATGGAGACGATAAGCCCCCTTAGCATCCGAGAGTTTATAATGTCTGAAAAAGCCTGCATTGGGATCATTGGTTTCCCCTTCCTTAACCATCTGATCTGCCCATTCTAGCTCAAAATACCCTGTTCTGGCATTATAGGCATCCCCTGTGGTCCCACTAAAATAGCGCAACCAACCTGCATTCAAGGTGTCTATCGCTTTTTGAAACTCAGGGTGGGTATAAGTGTAGGTATTATCAATGATACGGACATTAAATCCGCTCATACCTTCCTCAAGTTGTATGCCCTGGCTTGTATCAATGTCGAAGGTGAGGGAGACAATATTTTGACTGCCTGTAAAAGCATTGATGGCAGCTTGGAGGTCTATGGTGGCCTGATCAATCTCTGCCTGTGTCGCATTGGGATCATCCAAGACACTTTGAGCAGCTTGTATGGCCAGAGAAAAAGTCTGAAATGCTGATTGAGGATATTGTCCAGGGGCATTCCCTATGATCGCCCCGTTTGCCAGACTATTTGCCTCAGCTAAAAGGATACCCAACTGACTCTTGTCGATGTCACTTACAGCGAAATTGTCAAAGTAAAAATTCTGTAAAGTAGTGTCTCCGTTGCTATTGAACATGTATCGTTGAAATATTTCTACCGTAGCCAAATCACTCCCATTTGCTAGAAAAGGAAGATCAATTCCAGCTTGCGTTTGGGCTCCATTGATTGAAATGGAATAGCGCTGAGTAGGAATATCGACCTCCATTAACACATCATAATCCACGTTTTTCGTGAAGCCATCACTCACCTTGGTATAGGTAGCAAAATTTCCGTCTGGTAAAAGGGAGTCTGCTACTAGGAATCCGTCCCCATTGCCATCATCAATGATCAGTTGAACCAAAGTATCCTCCTGACTATTGAGTAAATTGACAAATACAGTCACCCAGTTTCTTTCGGAGTTCAACGTAAAACTGAGAAAAAGCTTATCGCTGGCAGGTCCAAAACTTCTTCTGACCTTTGGTTTGGGATTGAGGTCTTGGCGGTAATCCATGACCATTCTACCATTGGAAGTAAAGATCCTTCCAGAGGAGCCGATTTCTTTCCAGGCAGTATCCAGAGGGCCTGAAAATTCATCAAAGAAAAAGCTCCCCTGCCCATAATGCGTAAGGGGAATAATTATCAAAAGTAGGAACCAAAAAGTTTTCATGTTAGAGAAGTAGTTAAGCCAATTGTCTAGATCATCATTTTTAATGAATAGGTATAAGTAAAAAGATTTTTGGGTGGAAGAATATCTCAAAGAGGGGGCAGAGCATAAATTGAGACGATAATCCTAAGATCTGAGACATATGAAGAGACACTGATTGTTCCCCTCTGATAACTTTGTGTGCAAACAAAAAGGACCAACCACCATGCGATCAATCCTAGTATACTCCTTAATAGCCATAGGACTTTTTTCTCATGCGCTGAGTCAGACTTCAGCAGAAAGCCCCAATATTATCGTCATCATGGCAGACGATCTGGGGTTTTCAGACCTTGGATGTTATGGAGGGGAAATAAGAACGCCTCACCTGGATGCGCTCGCAGCAGATGGTATCAGGTTTACCCAATTTTACAATGGTTCACGCTGTAGCCCAAGCCGAGCCTCACTATTAACGGGGCTTTATCCCCATCAGGCTGGATTAGAAAAAAATGGAAAAAGCTTAAGTACAAATGCTATCACCCTACCTGAAATCCTACAGATGAATGGATATCATACAGGGATGACAGGGAAGTGGCACCTCTCCCAAACCGTTTTCCTTGGCGGGAAAGCCTATGCCCCTCAACATATTGATTGGCTCTCTCATCAAATTCAGCATTCTCCCTTCGGAAAGCTAGAGAGCTACCCCTCCAATCGCGGTTTTGATGAGCACTTTGGGGTGATTTGGGGAGTCGTAGATTATTTTGATCCTTTTTCCTTGGTGCACAATGAAGCACCCATTACAGAAGTCCCAGAAGATTTTTACCTCACGGATTTTATCTCAGATAAAACGATCTCTCTGATTGATGATTTCTCAAAAGATGACGATCCTTTCTTTCTATATGTAGCTTATACAGCACCCCATTGGCCCCTACACGCAAAACCCGAAGATATCGCACGTTATCAAGGCTATTATGATGAGGGTTGGGATGCTTTGCGCAGGCAGCGGTATGAACGGCAGATTGCCATGGGACTATTTGATCCTGTGAGTACTCCTCTGGCCACCAATGAATCTGGTAAGATCTGGAAAGATTGTGGAGATAAAGTTTGGGAAGCAGATCATATGGAAGTGCATGCCGCGATGGTAGACTGTATGGATCAAGGAATAGGTCGGATCATTGACCAACTTAAAAAAGTAGGTGAATACGAAAATACAATTATCGTATTTTTAGCCGATAATGGGGCCTCTCCTGAGAGAGGAGGGAAACCTGGATATGACAGACCTGCTACAACTCGTTCAGGCGATACCATTTTGTATAGTTCTGATCACTATGACCGTCCAGGATCTGAGCGCACCTTTGGATATTTGGGCCAGCCATGGGCTGGGGCTTTAAACGCACCATTTCGATACTGGAAAGCTAAATCTTATGAAGGAGGAATTTGTACGCCGATGATCATTCATTGGCCGAAAGGGAACCTCCCAAACAAAGGAGGCCTTATTCGCCAACCAGGACATGTCATGGATATTATGCCCACCTGTCTCGAATTGGCTCATGCAAAGCATCCTGATACGTTTAAAGGGAAAGAGGTCCATGATATGGAAGGAATTAGCTTAATACCGCTCTTGGAAGGACAGCCATGGGTAGGGCATACATTTTTGGGGTTTGACCATGCAAGGAGTAGTGCAGGACGGATGGGCGACTGGAAAATTGCTGCCACTAAAAATCAAAACTGGGAGCTTTTTTATCTCAAAGAAAACCGCACAGAAACCTACGATCTATCTGAAAAATACCCAGACAAGAAGGCTGAATTAATCAAAAAATGGGAAGAATGGATGGAAAGAATGAAACATTATTATGAATAGACGCATCAACCTTATACTCTTTTGCTTGGGGATCATAACCTTCCTTGGGTGTAACAATAAATCTGCTTCTCATAGAGATAGTATCCTTGCCGCAGGAGATACTTTACCTGCTCCCTTGTTCATTGACCCCAATTATCATGGCTCTTGTGACCCTGAAATCATATGGAACTCGCATGAAAAAGCTTGGTGGATATTTTATACCGCCCGAAA
Source organism: Bacteroidota bacterium (assembly GCA_038527485.1). GTDB lineage: Bacteria > Bacteroidota > Bacteroidia > J057 > J057 > JALEFZ01. The sequence continues at coordinate 31,259 of JBCBFT010000016.1, read as the reverse complement.
AGGAACGGATGAAAATACATGGGTAGGTACGCCCCTTGGAGTGATTTCAACGCATGACTTGAAGGAATGGGAGTTTAAGGGCTATTGTAAATTTGACGGAAGGGGCGGCAAGCCATTGGCTGATGAAACTTTTTGGGCTCCTGCGATCATCTCCTCTGAGGGGATTTATCATATGTTTGTGACTTACAAACCTGAATCTGTCCCCAATGGCAATCCTTGGGGTGGGTCTCCTGGTAAGATTGTCCATTATGAAGCCCCTGCTGAAGATTTATTAAATGGATGGAAACGCAAGGGGATTATCCACGATACGAGCCTAAGTGCTATAGATGCTACAGTTTACCAGCAAGAAGATCTTTTCCACGTTTGGTATAAAGCAAAGGTTCCAGGCCAAAAGAATGAATTGTATCATCAGGTTACCGCTGATTTTGAAAACTGGGAGGCGAAAGGATTTAGCAAAAGTGATGTATTCAATAAAAAAGTAACAGGATCAGGTTTTGAAGAAGCTCCATATATCTTTCAATGGAAAGATGCCTTTTGGCTCATAACAGACCCACATAAAGGGCTGTTCGTCTACAAGAGTTCGGATGCCAAAAACTGGAAATTTCAAGGAACTATTCTGAAAGAAGGTGGAAAACTTCCCATGGACAATAGTAGAGCCAGACATTGTAGCGTTGCGATCATCAAGGGGCGAGCTTTTATCTTTTATCACGTAGAACCCTTCCGATTATACAATGGAAAGTCTGTAGCCAAACAACCTGTCATGAATCGTCGAAGTGTTCTGCAAGTAGCTGAATTAAAAATGGAGGAGGGTAAGATAATCTGTGACCGTAACGCGACCCTACACATCCCTTAAGATGTTGTTTAAGGAAAAGCATACTATTTTTTGTGAGTCTTCAGGTCTTTGTAGCTGTAACTTTATGTGGTCAGAATGGTATTCCAAAAGTTGCCTATGTAGATTCGCGAGAGGTCATTGAAACTGGCCTTAAATCCCATGATCGAGCCCTTTTTATCCATAATGACTGGATTCGTGATCCTTATATCATTTTGAGGCCAGATGACTATTGTTATCTGACAGGAACAACCACAAATCCAGGGGATACTGCTATCCTCTCCGATCCTTACAACAAAGGATTATTCAAAGGTTCATTGATCGGTGGAAGGAGTGCTTACATTTTGCAACCCATACAAGGAAAAATCGCTGTAGGAACAATCGTCATCCATGTTACTTGGAGTTGTTGTCATGGCTGATTGGCAACCCATTCAAATGGATCAGTAGGCTCAATCGCTTGAACCATAGTAATCATCTCATGCTTCTTTCTCGTTAGTTGATTTTAGATTCATACATCCCAAGGTCGAATACAGATTTGAGACTTTTGGACGTAAGCTTTATGGCGAACGTATTTTTACCTAGCTGCAAGTGTTGCCTGTAATCGTTGACGAGCTTATGAGAATAGTGCCTTTTCCGTCCCCAAATTCCGTCTGGAACCTCAATCTTATGACCATTGAGATACCACTCCATGTCAACTTGATTGGCATAAATCTTTACGCTAAGGTTTTCTGGCATAGACCCTAGATAGAACTCTTGCCTGAGATAGATAGACTGCTTAGGTTCCCAACTAGTACCAGGAAGTAAAAAAGGATTGGGTGTTATGAGAAAAGGTGCTTTAAGATTTTCCCAATCTTGTGAATCAAATTCGTTTTTAGTCCAACCGGCTTCTGGTTCCTCATCTGAGGTCTGCCATTTGTAATTCTCCAATTCTGAATCAGGAATAATGCTCCTTTTGTTCCAAGCGGGTTTATACAACTGAGAAATCAAGCTATAGGTACTGTCAAGATCAAGCTTAATAAGCTCGCGATCATAGGTTATGATGCCATTTACTTCTCCTTCTACATCTGTAGTTTGGGTGTAAATGGCGCCTGCTAATCCCCAGCTTCTGAGGGGAATAAGGTCCTTTATGAGTTTGATGAATTGTGTATTATAGGCCTCCTTGCTTGAATAGTTTCGATAGCCCCAATTTTTTTTATCCCACCAAAGATGATCTTTAACAGGCCAGCCTAGGCCCCCAAATTCCCCTACTACAGAGGCTCGCTTTTCCTCTGGCGGCTCCATTCCTGGACCTGGATAAATATGTACATCAATCATATCCCCTGTTCCTCGATCTGCCCAACCACTCACAGCATCACAGATCCTGCTTGGATCATAGTTCTTGACCCAATGGGTGACCCTTTCGGTCTCATACTGCCCCCAGCCTTCATTAAATGGAACCCAAGTGACAATTGAAGGAAAAGAATATAAGAAATCTATCATCTCCTTGAGTTCATTTTCAAATTGAATGGAAGAGGAGAGGGGACGTTTAGCATCTACTGGACCATCATGTGGTACACGTAGCCCTTTGAAATAATTGCCATTAGGCATGTCTTGCCATACGAGCAAGCCCATTTTGTCGCAGAGATAGTAAAAGCGTGCGGGCTCTACTTTCACATGCTTACGGAGCATGTTGAATCCTAGCTTTTGGGTAATTTCCAAATCGTATTTCATGGCTGCTTCTGTAGGGGCAGTGTACAATCCATCGGGCCACCAACCTTGATCAAGTAGGCCCATTTGGAAGGTGGGCTGTCCATTCAACAAAAAACAAGTGTATCCATTTGCGTCTTTGCCCAATTCTATACTTCGCATCCCAAAGTAGCTTCCTAATTTGTCTAATACCTTTCCCTGTGCATCCTTGAGCATCACTATCAGGTCGTACAAAAATGGATCTTGCGGAGACCATGCACGCATTTGGGACAAAGAAATCATCATCGAAGTGGAAGATTGACCAGGAGTAAGAGGTGTATTAGCTCTTCCTACTTCGACTCCTTCCTGATAAGCGATTGCTTCTACTGTTCCGCCAGCAGGAATTTCATTGACCTCACAGGAAAGGTGTAATGCTTGCCTTTTCAAATCAGGCGTAGGTCGGATATCCGTGACATAGTATCTATTGACCTTTTCGAGCCAAACGGTCTGCCATATGCCTGTGACAGGTGTATACCATATACCTTTGGGTTCTGACAATTGCTTTCCACGAGCTTGGAGTCCTTGATCTGTAGGATCCCATACACTCACCACCAATTCTTGATTTCTACCTTTGATAAAGGGCGTGATGTCAAACGAAAAAGGCGTATATCCTCCCTTATGTTCCCCTATTAATTTTCCATTTAGATATACCCGCGCCCTCCAGTCGACTGCTCCAAAATGAAGGATCCATTTTTCATTTTTTTGATGGGGAGAAAGTCGAAATTGCTTTCGGTACCACAACTCTCGTTTTTTCCCTACCAGTTTTTTGACCTGACTTAAAGAGGATTCTATGGCAAATGGAACTCGAATTTGCCCTTGGAAAATCTTGGGTTCCCGCTGTCCTGAGTCGAGAATGGCATAATCCCAACTTCCATTAAGGTTGATCCAATCTGGCCTTGTCATCTGTGGGCGAGGATATTCGGGCCATGGAGATCTCTCAGAAACTTGGTCGGTCCAACGCGTCTTCAATTCATATTTCAAAACATCTTCCTCATTTTGCCCAGATACAGGAATAACGCTTATATAGAATATAAGGACAAAAGTTTGCCAACTATAAAATCGCATGATCTCTCTAGTATTAGTGGAATGCACAAAAAATCTTGCCCCAGAAGTTGATGAATATATCTGTAGTTAGGAAGGTTTGAAACGGATAGGACAGTATCCTGAGAAAATAAAGACACCAAGACTTTTATTTTTGATGTTTAAAGTCTCATGGAAATAGGAGCTTTCATTTTCTGGCCAATCTCACTCAATAATGAATACTCTTTCCGCTAACTGAACTCATTATGAAGCGTATCTCAGATCACATTCCCCATAAAAAACAGCCGAACTTACGACTTTGTCTTTCAAATAAATTTATGGGCATTTTGATTCTTACAGCTTTATGGATCTTCTCTTGTCAAGATACGGCCTACCAACAAAAGAAAGAGAAATTGGGTGAGCCAGTAATGCCCAATCCTTCTGGCTTTCAGGGAGAAAACGGAACAGATCTCTTTATACTAGAACACGATGCAGGTATCAAGGCAGCCATTACAAATTATGGTGGCCGCTTAGTAAGTCTATGGTTGAAAGACCGTGACGGAAAATGGAGGGATATTGTCCTTGGTTTCGACAACTTAAGTCAATTCAAAGAGGTTAGTGAAAGATATTATGGGGCTACTATCGGTAGATATGGCAACAGGATCGCCAAGGGTTCATTCCAATTAAATGGAACTACTTACCAATTACCCAAAAACAATGGTCCCAATACGTTGCATGGGGGTCCAGAAGGATTCCATGAGCAGATATGGGAGGCGACTCCAAAAGGACCTCATGCTTTGACTCTTCAGTATCAGTCTCCAGATGGCGAAATGGGTTTTCCTGGATCACTACTTATATCCGTTGAGTATTCATTGACAGATGATCCTGGCTTAAACATATCGTACCATGTCAAGACCGATCAGCCCACCGTTGTTAATCTCACCAATCATGCGTTTTTTAACTTAAATGGCGAGGGAAGTGGAACCATTAACGATCACGTCCTAATGATTCCAGCCGAGTATTTCACACCTGTTGATAGTACACTTATTCCTCTCGGAAAAGTAGCACCTGTTCAAAAGACTCCCTTTGATTTTCGGACACCTAAGCGAATAGGCCAGGAAATGGAACAGAATCACATTCAGCTAATTTATGGAAAAGGGTATGATCATAACTTTGTAGTTGCGGGAGAAAGAAGTGATAGCATGCATCTCTCAGCAAGGGTATACGGAGACAAAAGTGGCATTCAAATGGAAATATATAGTCAAGAACCTGGTTTGCAATTCTATGGTGGTAACTTTATGGATGGCAGTCACAAGGGAAAGTCAGGACAACCTTATGCATTTCGGACAGCCTTTTGTTTGGAAACGCAACATTTTCCTGATAGTCCCAATCAACCCACTTTTCCGAGTACAGTATTGATGCCATCTGAAAGTTATCAAACTCAGACTCTTCATCGATTTAGTATCATTCCTGAATGAAAAATAATTTCAAGTAAGCGCAGATGAAAAGTCTCATTCAAATGTACGGGCAGTTGGTAAAAATCTTTTTTTTGGGGGGGTGCATGATTGTTATGATGAGTTGTGCATCTCCTCTTACCCAAAGAGTGCAGATGACCTGTGAAGATTCTTCCATTTCCGTGGGAGAAAAACCAGCAGGAATGGTTTGGATACCTTCAGGAAGACTAAGTGATTCTTGTATACAGGGATTTTGGATGGATGAAACTCCAGTCACGATCTCAGAATTCAAAAAATTTATCCAATCAACAGGTTATCAAACGGAAGCGGAAAAGTTTGGTAATGCAGGAGTCTTTGATTTCCAACAAAGAGTATGGTATCTGCAAAAAGGGGCGACATGGGAAATGCCCCAGGGACCTGAAAAAGGCTTGGCTCCGACCGATCATCCTGTTACTCAGGTTTCATGGAATGATGCGCAGACATATGCCAAGTGGGTGGGAAAAAGACTCCCGACAAATATAGAATGGGAGCATGCTGCCAGAAATGCGCGTGATACACGCAGCACATATAGCTGGGGCGAAGGCCTAAAGAAGAACGATAAATGGAGAGCGAATTTTTGGCAGGGAGAATTTCCTCATTTTAATACCGCAAAAGATGGATTCCTTACGACCTCTCCTGTTGGATATTTTGAAAAGACTGTCCTAGGGCTTTATGATATGTCAGGGAATGTGTGGGAGTGGGTGGCAGATGACTCCCCCATAGAACGTAATCAAACTGGCCCAGAGAAAATGGCAAGAGGAGGATCTTTTCTCTGTGATTTAGATGTTTGTCATGGGTTCCAACTAGGCGGAGAAACGAGCTCTACTCCTGAAACGGCACTCTTTCATACAGGGTTTAGATGCGTCAAAAATTCTGAGGGAGAAGATTGAAAATCTATATTTGAATAGATAATTGGCCATGGCAAATTTATTTCAACTCTTCTCATGCTTACGGCGATATATACCAGACCTATTCATTAAATTTCCTGTAATCTTCCAATGCTTATAAGTACTAAAAAAATCTTTAATGAAGAGGACTTTACTTATATAAAGGCCTCTGGGCGAAACCCTCAACCCGTTTTACTTCAATTAGAGCGTCTTCATTATGGATTTCCCGCAATCAGCCGATCAAAACTTCATCGTCCTCTGAGGGAGTTGGGTGTATTCACGCAGATCAAAACACGGGAGGGGGTCTATTTTGGGTGGAAGGAGAGGATGGAAATAACTCTCTGCAAGTAGTAGAATCTGCTCAAATTGACACGGATAATCCCCATCGACAAGTCATTGCAAGTGAGTCTCAATATGCCAATATTACATTTATGGTTTGCGGGTTGAAAAATTATCGAGGGCAGTCATTTGATCTTAAAATGTATCTGGACGAAGATCCAGGCTTCATTTCTTAAAAATCGCTCAATGGTCGTCCGCTCAAAGCACGGGAATAACCTGGTCAGCAAATTTTCCTAACCTTAATTTTATTACATAAAGTCAACACCGACAGGGTTTCGATAGTTCTGGAATCAACACTCTGCTTGCGTTATCTACAAGCCAATCGTACACGCTTTTTGATAATGCACGCAGTCCTTTAACTATATCTTGATCTATGAAAAGACTGGCTGAATTTATATATGGGATGACTCTTGCTTCCGAGCAAAAGGTAACAAAAGACGTGATCGATTATTATGAAAAAAATCCTTCCGAACTTGACCTGATCATCGAAGAAGAGGATTTTCAACTCGGATTCCTCTTTGTATTTTTCATCATTGGCTTGGTGGTCATGATTGGTACCAAATCGCTTCAGCTTTATGCAGCAGATTATCTCCCAAGTTTTGTGGAGGAGGTTTTATTTGAAATTATACTTGAAGTAGGAAAGGCTTTACTTGGAGGAACGATCGTAGCATATTTTATCGAGTTTCTCCGACACAAACAATTTACCCACAATAAAGCCTTCAGAGCGGAGATCAAGCGAAAAATCAAGGAACGGGCAAGCGCCAAGCAAAATCCATAGGCAAGTGATTATCTATGGTTATAAAATATGAGCAGTCTGTAAAAACGGCCGAAATAACTCGCAGTCTCCTATAAAGAAAAGCTATCCTGTTTTACTCTTTTTACATTTTGACCAAAAACTATTATACACTGACAACCCTAAATTCATCTATCACCTCCTTGGCAGATTTTATAGAGGTAATACTCCCTACTCCCTTCCCAGCCTGCCAAAATTGTACATTGTCATCAAAGGCTGTACGAGAATAATTCTTCAATCCTCGACTCATGAGATACATGCGCGCGTACTTTTTTAACTTGCGCTGGCGGAGCATATAGGTAAAAATGGGACCTGTTCTCAAGCCTCCGCGCATGACATCTTTGGTTTTGATCACAGAAGAGTTATTCCCTGCGACTTTGTTGGTCCACACAATGTCTTCCTCGGTAGAGTCGACGATGGCCTGCTTATAGCTGTCGGTCACTTGGCACTCATGTGTCGCGAGAAATCTTGTGCCCATTTGCACGCCCGCATATCCCATGTCCAATGCCTTTTGATAGTCCTCAGGACCACTGATCCCTCCTGCACAGATCACAGGAATCCCTATGTCATGCAGCTCCTCCATGAATTGCTCCGCTGATTGTGTGCCTGTCTGTCCGCCCCCTCTCCAGTTGATACAATTGATCCCATCTACTCCTGCATCACGCATGGCAAGTGCAATCTTCTTGTTGGGGATATCGTGATAGACTTTGATGCCATGTTGGTGTGCGACTTTCACAATCTCATGCGGTTTTCCCAAAGAGGTCAAAAAGAATTTTATGCCTTCTTCAATGGATATCTCCATCCACTCTTTCATTTGATCGTGATACTTTTGATTCGCCCCACCGAAGATGGTAAAATTGACACCAAAAGGTTTGTCTGTCAGCTTTTGGATCAAGCGTAGCCCCTCTCGAAAATCATGACCATAAAGTGAAGTAAGGGAAACAGGCTGTACCACACCAAAACCTCCTGCATCTGACACCGCAGCTACCAACTCAGGATTGGAACCTGGATACATAGGACCACAAATGATGGGAACCTTCGCACCTGTATCCTGTAAAAATTGTTGAGTAGAAGCGTTCATACGTTATGATTTTGTAGAAGGTAATCCTTCAATATAGCCTTTGCTTGAGTCCCAAAGGCAAAATTTTAGAGAAATCTTCTTGGAAGGATATACAATTCATTAAAGTATCCCTACCATCGACTCACCACTTGTACCTGCGTTTGAGGATTGGGATCATCATTGGGATCAATGGCCACATTTTCCGCCACCTCCACAAGCATGGGAATCCCCTTTTCCTTCAAGCACAAGTCGATATTATTTTCATTGTCGCCGAGATCTGCCAATTGAAATGGATGTACTTTGAGTGTATCTGTGCCATCCACAAGGGTGACGGTAAACACATTTTTTTCATTCTCTCCCAGCTCTTCTCCGCTCAGCGCACGGACGCCTCCAGACCAGACAGCTTTTACTACCCTCTCCGTTTCGCTTTTGGGACAATCGCAGCCATCTCCTGTTTCGATGTAGGGATAGGCTTCATCTATTTTAAAATACTCTGCATAACTCAAAACAGGTCCTTCTTCTAGGGGGATGACCTTGACACTATCTCCCTTGAAGTTTTGTCCCGATCTAGTCATCAGATCACCTACAACTTTGACTGAAATAGGCTGGTTGTCAGGATAACTTCCATAATCTCCGATAAGTAGGACCGTCCTAAGTTCAAATTCTTCGTTGGCAGGAAGAAAACTGGCCGCTTCTACTTCGAATAAACTCCCGTCTTGCGTAGTCACAGCAAAATCAGCTCCGTTCAGCGTACTGGGATCGAGTTCGTGTGAGAAGACGAGGGGCATCCCATCCTTTCCAGAGGCATTAGCATAAATGAATCTTGCGCGTTGCGGCAACGCATCATCCAACCCAAAGAAGGCTGTCAGGATCTTTGTTTCTCTCGTTTTATCTATTTCAGGTACAGAATCCGATAAATAGAGCTTACGTGGATTGCGATTATTAGAAGTGGCGACTTGGTTACAACCATTGAAAAGTTCTACACATAAGAGTAAAATGATGGATAATGGAATAACGTTGGTCAATCTGTTCATATCGGTGAGAGAACATCAAAAACCGTTGGAAAGGAACTTACTTGCACACCGAACGCGGGACACTCGAACTTGGCACCATTCAGAAAGGTTGGTGGAGTGCTCAGTGGGTACGCGAGCTTGTGCCCATGCAGACATTGCCGACCGCTACGCGCTACAAATCAGCGACTCCGTCAGGACGAATCGGATGCGGACGCGGAACTTTTTTCGATCCCATCGATGGAGGGACTTGCTGGACCTGCCCCGAGGGATACAAGCGCACCGTCTACTCCGTCAAGAGTGGCAAAGCCTGCGAGCGCGCAGGAGGCGAAGTCTTTGCCAAAGCTACGCAACACGGTCGTGGATACGGACCTTTTGGCACCAACTGTGCTAATGGCCAGTTCTGGGATCCCAATGGCTATTGCTACAGCTGTCCCTCGGGCTACAACCGCACAGGCTACGCCGTCACTTCAAGTAAGGCTTGTTCCAAGCGTGTGAGCTCTGCTTTTTCGGCAGCCACCAAAATCAGAGACTCCAGACAATGCCCCACAGGTGCGTTCTTCGACATTGGCACCAACAAATGCTGGACCTGCCCCAGCGGATACCGACGCACAACTTATGCTGTGACAAGCAGCAAGGCTTGTGAAATGAAGTAAACATTTCGAGAAATACTGCGAGAAGAATCCCTAGCAAATGTTGGGGATTTTTTTCATTCTCCCCCACCCAAACGCTGCAAATACCGCTTCCTGATGATATCCTCTACGGGTACATCTTGCAACTTGCTCTGAAGCCATGAGATAAAATCCAGATACATGAAAGCCCTGCGTTCACCTTGGATATTCTCCAGTTGCTGCAACTTATGAAGCAGGTCCTCGAAGGCTTGGTTGAGATCCTCAGGATACAAATGCAGAGATTGGCGCAAGAATCCAAATATCTCTTCTTCTACGGCTGACAGGTTCTGCATCTTGGCCATGAAGCGATAGACAGACTTGATCAGCGAGTCCATGATGTCAAAGTGTCCCAACTCAAAGTGTGCAATCAAATGCAACAGGCGCGCATAACATTGGAGGTCTTCTCGTAAATGCCATTTGGAATGAATGATTTTACTCAGGTATTGAATGGCCTTCTCATTGTCCCCACCTCCAAAGTACAAACAGGCAATTTTGTAGTAAAAGGTCAGGCGGTAATGGTCGTCCATGCGCTGCTGAAACTGCGCCATTTTCACTTCTATCCTGGGGATAATTTCCCAACCTTTTGTAAAAGTTCCTTCCAAAAAATGAAGGTCGATATGTGCCAGTTCTAGGTAAATGAACGCCTGAATCGAGCCATTTTCATTGAAATGCCCCCCATTTTTCTCCAAAAATGCCTGAAATCGCTGAATCCCCGCTCGAAACTTGTCCGCATGACGCAGCATAAATAACGCTTGCAACAAGTGATGATAGCCTTTGAGCAGATAGTTGATCTCAAGGGGCACCATCTGAGGCTCCTCTTCAAAGAGCGAAACCCACTTCTGCGCATAGCGGTAATATTGGAGCACATCTTGCAGGATGAAGCCGTGCCATACATGTGCTTGGAACAGATACAAACGCCCATAGAAGCTCTTCTCTAAGTGCGAATCTGCCGGTATATGAGAGAAGAAAAAATCCTTGAAAACCCTTACCTCCTCAGGATTTCGTGCGTGCCCATTGGATATATATTTCCCATAAAGCTGGAGGGCGAAGTTGGAAATCGCACTGATATTTTTAAGCTGTTGCGTGTGATATGCAATTTTTTCTGAAAGCTCCTCCGCCCTATTTTCCATACTTCGGGTGATGTGGAGGGATTCTATTTTTTTCTCAAAAATCAAGATCTGCAACAAGAATGTCCCTTGATGATAAGCAAGGGCGATTTGCTTGGTACGTTGCAGAATGCGCAAACTTTGTAGGTAGAGCCCTTTGCGATACAGAATGCGGGCATTTTTGATTTCCTCATGGAGCATGTTTTCGATGTCATCAGAGTCATTCATGACACGTAGACTGGCAAGGATCTGCTTGTACAGATGCGCCTTGAGATTGGAGAGCTGCTGTTTCTTAAGATTTTTGTTCTGTTTGAGCAAAACCCCTTCATTATAAACATTCATTTTATCCAATATGTCAAATAACTGGATAATCTTAAGATCGGAGTTGGCAGAGTTTCGCTTCACAAAAAGCTTGAAGTTCCGCTTCTCACCTTTCTCCAGTGATTTGACTAGTTGAAATACCTCCTCTTTTTTTCTGCTGGACATCGTAAAAAGGGAATGTTTATAAAATTGACATACAGTGAGTTGCCACACATATGATGGGGATACAAGTTGTAAAATAAGGAAGTATTTGGTTTTTCCTATGGACCCTCTCCTAGTAATTTTGATAAACAACCAGCTTTTTCATTAACAAATTTGAAAATCCTCCAAAGTTTTTTACGCTTTTTATCACTCACTCTATCCCTTACGCACTATGTCCGACCAAAAAATCTATATTTTCGATACGACGCTGAGAGACGGTGAACAAGTTCCTGGATGCAAGCTCAATACAGCAGAGAAAGTGGAGTTGGCGCTTCAATTAGAAGCATTAGGCGTAGATATTATTGAAGCAGGGTTTCCTATCTCCTCACCAGGAGACTTTCAAAGTGTCGAAGAAATCGCTTCCCACGTGAAGGATTCTACCATATGTGCACTCTCGCGTGCAGTGAAAAAGGACATCGAAGTTGCTGCACAAGCCATCCAAAAAGCAAATAGAGGCCGTATCCATACAGGTATTGGCACCTCCGATATTCATATCAAAGGCAAATTCAAGTCTACCAGAGAAGATATTTTGCTCCGTGCGATCCAGTGTGTATCGTGGGCGAGAAATCTGACAGCAGAAGTCGAGTTCTATGCAGAGGATGCAGGTAGAACGGACAACGAATACCTGGCGCAGGTAGTAGAAGCCGTAATCGAAGCAGGAGCTTCCATCATCAATATTCCCGACACGACAGGTTTTTGTCTCCCACATCAGTACGCTGAGAAGATCGCTTATTTGGTGAATAATGTTCCCAATATCGACAGAGCCATTCTCTCTTGCCATTGCCACAATGATCTGGGATTGGCAACGGCCAACTCCATCGCAGGCGTCATCGCAGGTGCTCGACAGATTGAGTGTACCATCAATGGACTGGGAGAAAGAGCAGGAAATGCCTCGCTTGAAGAGGCGGTGATGATCTTGCGCAAACATCCAGAGCTAGGCTTCTACACAAATGTAGACAATCAGAAGCTATTGAATATGAGTCAATCCGTCTCTGACACGATGCGTATGCCCGTCCAGGCCAACAAAGCCGTGGTAGGAAGCAATGCATTTGCACACTCCTCAGGTATACACCAAGATGGATTCTTGAAAGAAGCCTCCACCTATGAGATCATCAGCCCCGAAGAAGTCGGAGCAGACACAAGCCATATTGTCCTGACGGCTAGAAGTGGGCGCGCAGCTTTGGCTTATCGCCTCAAGAATATCGGCTATGCCTTCAATCGAGATGAAGTGGATACGCTGTATCAAGCCTTCCTCCGTTTAGCAGACAAACAAAAAGAAGTACAGGATCAAGATCTACATGGATTGACTCGTGAGGTCTACCCCCTCGTCACAGTCAATTCCTAATGTTCAAAACACTCGCATAAATGAAAAAAACACTTTTTGACAAAATATGGGATCAGCACGTCGTTCGGCAGATCGAGGGTGGTCCCACTGTTTTTTACATTGATCGGCACTTCATCCATGAGGTGACAAGTCCGCAAGCCTTTACAGGTCTGGACAAGCGAGGCATGACCGTAGCCCGTCCTCAGCAAGTCGTCGCGACTGCCGATCACAATGTCCCTACACGCAATCAGCACTTACCCATCAAAGATGCGCTGTCACGTCATCAAGTCGCCAAGCTGGAAGAAAACTGCGCAGCACATGGAATCGAGTTGTACGGCTTGGGCCACCCCTACCAGGGAATTGTCCATGTCATCGGTCCAGAACTCGGCGTGACGCAGCCAGGTATGACCATCGTCTGTGGAGACAGTCACACGAGTACGCATGGAGCGTTTGGCACCATCTCCTTTGGGATTGGGACCAGCGAGGTCGAGATGGTGATGGCTACCCAATGTTTGCTACAGCATAAGCCCAAACTCATGCGGATCACCGTCGATGGAGACCTACAGGACGGCGTCGTATCAAAAGACATCATCTTACACATCATTTCGCTGATCTCAGCTAGTGGCGCAACAGGCTATTTCGTCGAATATGCAGGTTCCACAATTCGCAAATTGTCAATGGAAGCGCGCATGACCATCTGTAACATGAGCATTGAGATGGGCGCGAGAGGCGGGCTCATTGCGCCAGACGAGACCACATTCGAGTACCTGAAAGGACGAGAATTTTCGCCAAAAGGTGAAGTATGGGAGGAAAGACTGGCTTATTGGCAAACGCTATATACAGATGAAGGAGCTGTTTTTGACAAGGAGCTAAAAATACATGCACCTGACATTCCGCCGATGATTACCTACGGAACAAATCCAGGTATGGGGATGGGGATTGCGGATCATATTCCGTCTACTTCGGATATAGAAGCAAGTGAGCAAGCCAATCTGGAAAAGGCGTTGACCTACATGGGACTTTCTCAAGATCAACCGCTTTTGGGACAAAAGCTGGATTACATTTTCATAGGAAGTTGTACCAATTCGCGAATCGAGGATTTACGTAAGGTGGCTTCGATCGTAGAAGGAAAAAAGAAAGCAGCCCATGTGGAAGTGTGGATCGTACCTGGGAGCAAGCAAGTGGAGCAGCAAGCAAAAGCCGAAGGCATCGACAAAGTATTGGAGGCTGCTGGCTTCATGCTCCGCCAACCAGGATGCTCGGCTTGCCTCGGGATGAACGAAGATAAAATCCCTGCGGGTAAGTACTGCCTTTCGACCTCCAACCGAAATTTTGAGGGAAGGCAAGGCCCTAAAGCGAGGACTTTTCTCGCCAGTCCTGTGACGGTAGCTGTAGCAGCACTCACAGGCGAAGTAACCGATCCACGTAGCTTTCTCAACAACTAAAACAGTCCGCATGTCAACGACCACCCAACAACATATAAAATCTTCTTTCCAGCTAAATCCTGCTTTTGTAAGCACAGCTGTTCCTCTCCCCGTGGAGCATGTGGATACCGATCAGATTATTCCTGCGCGCTTCCTGAAAGCAACGACGCGTGAGGGCTTCGGAGAAAATCTCTTCCGTGACTGGCGATATGCCAATGGAAATGCCGATCAGCCCAATCCCGATTTTGTCCTGAATCAGCCTCTGTACAAAGGGAAGATCTTGGTCGCAGGGAAAAACTTTGGTTGTGGCTCAAGCCGTGAGCATGCAGCCTGGGCGCTCAAAGATTATGGATTCGAAATCGTCGTCAGCAGCTTCTTTGCAGACATTTTCAAGAACAATGCCCTAAATAATTTCTTACTGCCCATTCAAATATCAGAGGATTTTCTACAGCGGATATTTACCCAGATCGAAAAAGATCCTACGACAGCGTTGGAGATTGACTTAGAAGCCCAGACCATCGAACTACCCGTGATGGGGGACAAAGAATCCTTTGAACTCAACTCATACAAAAAGATGTGTTTGATGAAAGGGCTGGACGACATCGACTTTTTACTCTCTATCCAGCAAGACATTGAGTTATTCGAAGAAAATCACCCTTACCACATATAGTCAGCCTACTACCTATGCAAAAACATATCACCGTCATTGAAGGAGATGGAATCGGACCCGAAGTGGTCCAGCAAGGCTTGAAGGTGCTCCATGCGATCGAGCATCGATTCGGACATAATTTTACCTTTTCTCATCGCATGATGGGAGCTGCCGCCATTGATGTGACAGGCAATCCTTTGCCTGAGGACACCATTGAGAGTTGTCTGCAAAGTGATGCCATTCTTCTGGGGGCAGTAGGTGATCCCAAATACGACAACGATCCCTCTGCCAAGGTACGTCCTGAGCAAGGGCTTCTGCGATTGAGAAAAGAACTCCAGCTATTCGCCAATATTCGTCCTATTCAGGTATTTGAACCCTTGATCCATCTCACCCCTCTACGTCCTGAGAAGATGCAAGGTGTGGACTTTGTGATCTATCGCGAGCTGACCAGTGGGATTTATTTTGGAGAAAAAGGACTGAGTGAAGATGCATCCTCTGCATATGACATATGCTCCTACACTGAGGCAGAGATCCAGCGGATCGCCCACCTTGCGTTCCAGCAAGCAGGAAGTAGAAGGAAAAAGGTAACGCTAGTTGACAAAGCCAATGTTCTAGAAACTTCTCGCCTCTGGCGGAGAGTCGTCCAGGAATTGGCGTTAGGGTATCCAGACATCGAACTGGAATATCTCTTTGTGGACAATGCCGCCATGCAGATTATCCTGAATCCCCAGCAGTTCGATGTGATGCTGACAGGAAATATGTTTGGAGACATCTTGAGTGATGAGTCCAGCGTATTGAGCGGTTCTTTGGGCATGCTTCCTTCAGCTTCTATCGGGAAGGGGACGGCCTTGTTTGAACCTGTGCATGGTTCTTATCCGCAGGCAGCAGGCATGGACATTGCCAATCCGATGGCGACCATTCTTGCGGTAGCGATGATGTTAGACCATTTCCAGATGCAGGAAGAAGCCGCTGAAGTCAGAAAGGCCGTCAACTGGGCCCTTACCAACAATCTAGTGACCAAGGATATTGATCCTTCCCATTTCTACGGGACCTCTGCTATCGGAGACCTGATGGCCAGCTTCATCGAGCAGGATAATGCGCACATCAACCATTCCAACGCCTCCCTCAATAAGTCTACGATCATCTAGTCATAGCAACAGGATATGTACTTCAACGAACATACGGTCATTTACCATCAAGGGAAATTCCAACCCGCTGCTGAAGCGGGGGTAAACCTCTATGGACAGACCTTACACTATGGCTATGGGGTATTTGAGGGAATTAGAAGTTACGATACGGATAAGGGGGCGCATATTTTCAAGGGAAAAGCACACTACGAACGCTTACTCCGATCCTGCGAATTATTGCGCATTCCATTTGACTATTCTGTCAGAGCACTCTTAAAATTGAGCTATGAATTGCTAGAAAAGAATAACCTGAAAAGTGCCTACATACGTCCTTTGGTTCATTGTCCCCCCAATATGGGGCTTTCGATTCCTAAAAGTTCAGCGCTGACAATCGCCGCTTGGGAGTGGGGTGCCTTGCTGGGAGACAAACTGCTGCGTCTACATGTATCGGATTTCTGTAGGCCACATCCTCGCTCGACGCAGGTCGAAGCCAAAGCTTGTGGACACTACATCAATTCTACCCTAGCCCTTCACGATGCACAGGAGAAAGGGTTTGACAATGCCCTGCTGCTAGACCATGAAGGATATTTAGCAGAATCTACAGGCTCTAATTTGTTCTTCGAAAAGGATGGTGTGCTCTACACGCCTAAAAGAGGAAACATCTTGCCTGGAATTACAAGAGCGACTGTGATCGCACTATGTGAAGAGATGCATATTCCTGTGGAAGAGGGGCAGTACAACGCAGAGGCAATCTTGCAAGCGGACGCTGCCTTCTTGTGCGGAACCGCAGCCGAGGTCATTGGCGTCTCCTCCGTAGACGATTACATTTTCCCCAAGCCCTGGGAATCTACTTTGGGCAAAAAACTACAAACCGCTTATCAGCATTTGGTATTAGCCAAACCCTACAACTCTACACTCGCTTCATGACTGCATTGAATAAATATAGCCGTACGATCACCCAAGATGAGACGCAGCCCGCGGCAAGGGCGATGCTCTATGGCATTGGACTGACGGATGAAGATATGGACAAAGCCCAAGTGGGTATTGTCAGCATGGGGTATGACGGCAACACATGCAACATGCACCTCAATGGGTTTGCTCAGGAGGTAAAAAAACATGTCTGGAAAGAAGACTTAGTCGGACTGATCTTCAATACTATTGGGGTCAGTGATGGGATCAGCAACGGAACAGATGGGATGCGTTACTCGCTGGTGAGTCGAGACTTGATTGCCGATTCTATCGAGACGGTCTGCGGAGCGCAGTATTACGATGCGCTCATCGCCCTTCCGGGTTGTGATAAAAATATGCCGGGTTCGGTCATTGCGATGGGGCGATTGGATCGTCCTGCTATCATGGTCTACGGTGGCACCATCGCGCCAGGTCACTATAAGGATCGAGAACTCAACATTGTCTCTGCTTTCGAGGCCCTAGGAGAAAAGATCGCAGGTAAAATGGACCCTGAGACCTTCAGAGGGATTATCCGCAACTCCTGTCCAGGTCCTGGCGCTTGTGGAGGAATGTACACGGCCAATACCATGGCATCTGCCATTGAAGCGATGGGTATGAGCCTCCCTTATTCCTCTTCCAACCCTGCCAATAGTCCCGAGAAACAAGCAGAACTGCAAGACGCAGCCAAAGCCATCAGATACTTGCTAGAAGCAGATATCAAACCTTCTGATATTCTGACTCCCTTGGCTTTTGAAAATGCAATCACTGTTTTGACCGCGCTGGGAGGCTCGACAAATGCCGTCTTGCACATCATCGCCATTGCAAGAGCGGTCGGCATTCACCTCCACCCTGATGACTTCCAAAGAATTGGAAACAAAACACCGCTAATCGCTGACCTAAAACCTAGCGGAAAGTACCTGATGCAACACTTGCATGAGATCGGAGGCGTACCTGCCGTGATGAAGTACCTCCACAAAGAAGGGATGATCCACGGAGAATGCTTAACAGTGACAGGTAAGACATTAGCCGAGAATTTAGCGGAAGCAAAAGAGCTGGATTTCAGTACCCAGGATGTCATTCTCCCAAAAGAACAACCCGTCAAGTCCACAGGTCATCTTCAAATTCTCTACGGAAACCTCGCAGAAAAGGGGGGAGTAGCCAAGATTACAGGTAAGGAAGGGGACAGTTTTCGTGGACCTGCATGTGTATTTGATGGGGAAAAGAAACTCATACAGGGCATTCAGGAAGGAAAGGTGAAGTCAGGAGATGTCGTGGTCATCCGCTATGTCGGACCAAAAGGAGCTCCTGGTATGCCTGAAATGCTCAAACCTACTTCTGCCATCATGGGCGCAGGATTGGGAAAAAATGTGGCTTTGATCACCGATGGAAGATTCAGTGGAGGAACGCATGGATTTGTCGTCGGACACATCACACCCGAAGCCTATGAAGGCGGAGCGATCGCCCTGGTACAAGATGGAGACATTATTGAGATCGATGCGGTCATGCGCACGATCAAGCTAGATATATCAGAAGAAGAGCTAGCGGAAAGAAAAGCCCGTTGGACACAACCGCCGCTCAATGCGAATAAAGGAATCCTATTTAAGTATGCCCGGAATGTTAAAGATGCCACAGAAGGATGCGTTACAGACGCAGACTGAAACGATCTCAGGGGCAGAAGCTGTCATGAGATCATTGATAGAAGAAGGAACCAAAACGATTTTTGGATATCCAGGGGGAGCCATCATGCCGATTTATGATGCGCTCTATGATTATCAGCAGCAGATCCGACACATTCTGGTGCGACATGAGCAGTGTGCGGTACATTCTGCCCAGGGCTATGCGCGTGCCTCAGGCAAAATGGCGGTCGTCATGGCTACGAGTGGACCTGGCGCGACGAATCTAGTCACAGGACTGGCAGATGCGATGATCGACAGTACACCGATGGTCTGTATCACAGGGCAAGTCCCTGGTGCCCTCTTGGGAACCGATGCTTTTCAAGAATCGGATGTGATCAGCTTGACGATGCCTGTGACCAAGTGGAACTTCCAGATCACAGATCCCACAGAGATACCTGAAGTCATGGCCAAGGCTTTTTATGTGGCACGCTCGGGTAGACCAGGTCCTGTCCTGGTAGACATCACCAAAGATGCCCAGCTCAAAAGCTTCGAATATAGTGGCTATCATCCCTGCCATCAGGTGAGAAGCTATCGTCCCAAGCCGATCATCCGAAAAACGTACATCGAGGAAGCTGCTCAACTCATCAATCAAGCAAAAAAACCGCTGGTGATTTGGGGACAAGGCGTGATCTTGGGAGGAGCGGAAGAGGAGTTTCAAACCTTTATCGAGAAAGGAGGATTTCCCGCAGCCTGGACGATCATGGGCCTAAGTGCCCTGCCGACAGATCATCCACAAAATGTAGGGATGCTCGGCATGCACGGCAACTATGCCCCCAATGTCATGACCAATGAATGCGATGTCCTGATCGCCATCGGGATGCGCTTTGACGATCGTGTGACGGGCAACCTGAACAAATATGCAAAGCAGGCTAAGATCATCCACTTGGACATTGATCCCGCAGAGATAGACAAAAACGTTCCAACGACAGTAGCAGTCTGGGGGGATTGCAAAGAAACGATTCCGATGCTGACAGACCTGATCAAGGAAAAAAGCCATGCAAAGTGGCTGGCGGCTTTTCGTAAGCTTGAGGAGAAAGAGCAGAGACAGGTGATAAGCGAAGAACTCAAGCCTGAAACAGGGCTCCTCACGATGGGAGAGGTCGTCCGTGTGATCAATGAAGTGGACAAAGGCGAAGCCATCATTGTCAGTGATGTGGGGCAGCATCAGATGGTCGCATGTCGCTACTTCGAGTTCAATCACTCGCGCAGCAAAATCACTTCTGGTGGACTAGGAACGATGGGTTTTGCACTGCCCGCTGCGATTGGTGCGAAACTCGGAAGTCCTGAGCGGAAAGTCATTGCTGTCATCGGAGATGGAGGCTTTCAGATGACGCTACAAGAACTGGGAACCATCATGCAGGAGAAAGTAGACGTGAAGATTTTGATCCTCAACAACAACTATCTGGGCATGGTCCGTCAGTGGCAAGAGATGTTTCACGACAATCGCTATTCCTTCGTAGACATACAGTCCCCTGATTTTGTAGCCATCGCCAAAGGATACCAGGTTCCAGGTGAAACAGTGGCAGAGCGCGAAGGCTTAGTGCCTGCCGTGCAACGATTCCTGGACTCAGAAGGCTCATATCTCCTAGAGGTGATGGTCGGAAGGGAAAACAATGTATTCCCCTTTGTCCCTCCTGGAGCAGGTGTCGCAGAGATTAGATTACAATAAAATATGCGTAGGATCATCGCCACAGCGTGATCATCCAATACGTAGGATCACCTAGCCATACGAGGAACCCATCTATTCTTCACCTCAATCAATTCAATCAGATGAAAGAATACACTTTATCCATATACACAGAAGATCAGGTCGGTTTGCTCAACCGCATTGCGGCGATTTTCACCCGCCGCAAGATCAACATCGAAAGCCTGAACTCTTCTCCGACGGAAGTGCCTGGAATCTATCGTTTCACGGTCGTCATTCACATGGAAGAGGAAACCATCGAGAAAGTAGCGAAGCAGATTGAGAAGCAGGTCGATGTCCTCAAAGTATATTTCAATACAGAAGAAGAAATCATTTGGCAGGAGATGGGCCTTTACAAAGTACCCACAGAGGAAATTGCTTCCAAAGTACAGGTAGAGCGATTGCTGCGTTCGCATGGTGCGCGAGTAGTCGTGGTAAGAAACGACTACATCATTTTCGAGCAGACAGGCCAAAGGCAAGAAACAGAAGCGCTCATCAAGGTGCTAGAACCTTATGGTTTGATCGAGTTTGTCCGCAGCGCGCGCATCGCCATCATCAAGGCGAGTAGCGGCTTCCATGAGAAGCTACTAGAATTTGAAAATACGAGCAGGGAACAGGAAACCGAGACACAGCCCGCAACAACTTAACCATAACCTTTTTTCATTTCTCATCATCTAGAAAAGAACACCGACATGGCAATATTAAATTTTGGCGGAGTAGAAGAGCAGGTCGTCACGCGAGACGAATTCCCTTTGGCTAAGGCACAAGACGTCCTTCGAGACGAAACCGTTGCTGTCATCGGATATGGTGTGCAAGGTCCTGGACAGGCCCTCAACCAAAAAGAAAATGGCATCAACGTCATCGTGGGACAGCGCAGACCTTCAGCCTCATGGGACAAGGCAGTAGCTGACGGCTGGATTCCTGGTGAGGATCTATTCGAAATTGAAGACGCCCTTTCTCGCGGAACCATCATCTGTTATTTGCTGAGTGATGCAGCACAGATTGATCTCTGGCCTTTGGTGAAAAAATATTTGACACCTGGAAAGGCATTGTATTTCTCCCATGGATTTGGAATGACTTTCAACGATCAGACGGGTATTCTACCGCCTGAAGATGTGGATGTATTTCTGGTAGCTCCCAAAGGATCGGGAACCTCTCTCCGACGCATGTTCTTGCAGGGCCGTGGTCTGAATAGCTCTTATGCCATCTATCAGGATGCGACAGGCAAAGCCTTTGAAAGAGTCATCGCTTTGGGGATTGCCGTAGGAAGTGGTTACCTCTTCGAGACAGATTTTAAGCGTGAGGTCTACAGCGACTTGACGGGAGAAAGGGGAACCTTGATGGGCGCCATTCAAGGGATATTTGCCGCTCAGTATCAAGTCCTAAGAGAAAAAGGGCATACACCTTCGGAAGCCTTCAATGAAACAGTAGAGGAGCTGACGCAATCCTTGATGCCGTTGGTCGCGGAGAATGGCATGGATTGGATGTACGCCAATTGCTCGACCACAGCACAGCGTGGGGCTTTGGACTGGTGGAAAAAGTTCAGAGATGCCACCATGCCCGTCTTCCAAGAGCTATACGAAAGTGTAGCGACAGGAAATGAAGCTGCGATTTCTATTGCTTCGAATGGACAGACAGACTATCGTGAGAAGCTGGAAGTGGAGTTGAAAGAGCTGCGCGAAAGCGAAATGTGGCAAGCAGGGCAAACTGTGAGAAGTTTGCGCCCCGAAAATCAGAAAGAGAAAGTGAGCGGATAACTTATATCATTTACCTACACCTCAACAGAGCTCCTGCCTATGCAAATGGGGAGGAGTTTTTTGTTTCATGAATTTAAGTGGAATGACTAGGAAATAATACAAGGGGTGGTTCAACAGAAGAAGTGCACAATTTGGGCATGAAGAAATCAAAGATACTGTGCGTACACACATCTTTACAGTCAGATGGATCTGACCAGAAAGGTGTCTCTTTCCAGAAAAGCGAATCGTTACAGACTTTTTTATTCTTATTCATCAGTGCTTTTCCGAGCAATTTGACATCACGAATATGACCTTTTTGACCAACTGATCCTTCAGAATCTTTAAAAGAGACAAATCCCTCATAGATCTTGATAGGACGTGGTTTTCTTGAGTTTTTCTCTCTGACGATTGACTGAAATAAGGCAATGACAGCTAAGCAAGTAGAGGCACCTGCACCCGTGTACCAATACCTAGTTTGCTTATCTTTCTTCTCAAACCATCTTCCTGTGGGAGAACCGGCCTTCATCGAGATCGAGAGGGGCGCTTCTATCATAAGATATAAGGGATCTGGATTGGATTCACTTCCATATATAAGCCCTTTCAGCTCTTCTACCATTTGTGAAAAAGAGATTGCTTTTCCCTCTACCTCAAACGAATCTCCTGATTCTTCATAATGTAAAAATCCACATGATTTATTAGATGCTTGGGCAAACCCTTGATCTATAATGACCCATTCCGTGCCAGGTTCAATTTCTTTACAGGTGCATTTAGAGATGGTGAGAGATCCTGGCATAGTAGAAAATTTCAAATTGAATTACATGTTAGAATAAGGATTATCACGAATAAGTGGGTAGGGTATTTTCTATGTGGAGATGTCGATTTATCGCGTCTCCATATGGAAAATGAATCCTATTTGAATTGATTCGTGATAATCACGAATATCCATAAAGATCGTTCAAATTATAGAATAGTTATACGTTTTCTTCTATATTTCATAGACGAATTATTTCTAATGTCCTTTCTATGAAAAGTACTATTACACTCTTCCTTTCCAGTCTTCTCTTCCTCTCCCTAGCCTACGCCCAACCCACTCCCCCCTTCTCTCGTGGAGTCAATCTCACCAGTTGGTTTCAGGCTGGAGGTCCCCGCAACATCCCTTTCACCAAATTCACCAAAGAGGACTTTGAGGATATCCAATCTTTGGGTTGTGATGTCATTCGCCTGCCGATCAATCTCCATGCGATGACCACAGGAACGTCTGACTATGAGCTAGATCCCCTATTTTTGATGTTTTTAGATTCTGCTGTGATGTGGGCCGAGGATCTGGGTATCTATTTGATCATTGACAACCATACCTTCGATCCTGCGGTCAATACAGATCCTGCCGTAGGAGACATCTTGGTCAAAGTATGGGTGCAACTCGCTTCGCGATATGAGAGTTCTTCCGACAAAATCCTGTATGAGGTCCTCAATGAACCCCATGGCATTGCTGATGCGATCTGGGGCGACATACAGCAGCGGGTGATAGACACAATCCGAACGGTAGACAATACCCATACAATCGTCGTGGGAGGAGCAGACTGGAATGGGATCAACGGACTCAATGCCCTCCCCGTTTACACAGACAATAACCTCCTGTATACCTTCCACTTTTATGATCCCTTCATATTTACCCATCAAGGGGCTACTTGGGGGTCTCCTTCTATGGCAGATTTGAGGGATGTGCCGTTTCCTTATGTAGCGGATAGCATGCCTGCTTTTCCAGGCTCGCTCGTAGGTACGTGGATCGAGAGCGCATTCAATGGATACGCAAATGAGGGGGATGCAGCCACAATCGGACAAAGGCTCGACGTCGTGCAGCAGTTTGTGCAAACGAGAAATGTTCCAGTATTCTGTGGAGAGTTTGGCGTGTACATCCCCAATAGTCAGCCAGATGATCGGGTGAGATGGTATGACGTGACGCGCAAGGCTTTGGAGGATCGCAACATAGCATGGACGATTTGGGACTATAAAGGAGGATTTGGGATCTTTGAGCCAGGGGGAAATGACCTCTTTGATCATGATCTGAATACTGCCATGATTCAATCGCTGGGATTACAAGTGCCGCCACAGACGCCTTTTGTCATACTTCCTGACACAGCGGGTCTTTTTGTATACAGAGATTTTGTAGAAAAAGGGATAAAAATCGGCCTAGGAAGCAGCGGAGGATTGGATTTTTACCAGAATCAGCAAACAGCCTTCGGGCAATACGCCATTGATTGGACGAGTGGCAATCGCTACGAAGCGCTGACCTTCGATTTTGTTCCCAATAAAGACCTATCATATCTTCTCTCCCAGGATTATGCGCTCGATTTCTTCATCAAATCCGACAATCCCAATATGGAGGTAGATGTCCGCTTCCTTGATACCAAAACTACCGATCCCAACGATCGTCCCTGGCGGATGCGCTACCAACTCAACAGTAGCAACATCGTCCTTGATGGCAACTGGCAGCATATGTATATCCCGCTTTCAGACTTTGCAGAACATGGATCTTGGGATGATAACCAGTGGCACAATCCACAGGGACTATTTGACTGGCAGGCTATCGACTATGTAGAGTTCGTACTAGAAGAAGGTGATCTGCAAGGACCCATTAGTTTCGATCAGGTACAATTGACCAACCAAGACACCGCTACTGTGAATGTGGACGAACTTTTGGAGGGAAATATCACGCACTTCTACCCCAATCCTACCCAAGATATCCTGTTCATCAATATGAATGATAACAAGGAGCACACACTGATCCTTACAGATATAATGGGAAGGACTGTCGCCCAATGGAATGTGAGAGGCGTGGGACAAAAGGATCTTTCTTCTCTAGCAGAAGGAATTTATTTGCTGCGTGAAAAAGGCAAAGGACAGCGTGCCATGAAGGTATGGAAATTGGGAACTGAGTAAAGAATCGCTTTCTGTTGATTCGCTCTGCGTAGTCCTCAAACTACGCATCCCCTTCATTTTTTAGTCTTCTGGCTGACCGCATAAGGAAGTAGGAATGCATAGTACTCTGTAAAGTAAGTTTTTTATATTTACCTATCGCCTTCAGCGGGAGTTCTTTTTAGGCAAAAAGAACCAATCCCGATGATAAATCTCGGGACCCCTAACACCAAATTCCGCACCCATCCCGAGCGTTAACCTCGGGACCCCAAATAGCCTGTTACTATACTCGAAAATTGTAAAATAAAACTTTTGTTACACTGTGATAGAGCGAGACACTTTAAGTTATAATAGCAAGAAGGCCCATCTCCTGATTCGAGATGGGCCTTCTTGCTGATCATATGTATCAGTTTAAAACCACAGCAGCATCCCTGCATTGTGTGTCTTATCTGTCAGACGGTTATGCGTACCTCCTGTTTGGTTAGCAGGAATAAAAGTAAAGGGTCTATTCTCTGGTAAAAACTGAATAGAATAGTATACCTCCAAATGGCTACGACGAATCCCGATTCGAGGTTCATAATAGTTGATGCGTGTCTCGAATCCTTTGTAGGCATTATTGGGATCTTTGGCAGGATCAGAGGCCTCAATTTGGTTAAAGCTCCATTCTAGCCCTGTCGTGATCTGTGCGTATAACCAAGGATAAGGAGCAAATTCAAACCCCAAAGCCGCATTGGCAGTTCCTCTCAACGAACCTCTGTGCCACACAAGGGGACGACCTGTGGCCACATCTATCGAATCTCGCAAGGGCGACCACTTATAGGGTCTGTCGTCTGAGGGCAGTGCACGGCGTACAGGCACGACACCAAAGTCTCCAACAATGGCTGCACGTCTTCTTTGGTCGAGTCTATATCGAATCTGGCCATTAAATCCCATGCCATACTCGGTGATTTGTCCACGGAAGAAACGGAAATTGGGTCCGCCTGCGAGCTCTAGCGGGCTTGTCTCAGCAGGCACAGGTTGAGCCGTCTCTGGACAGTTGCAGCCTGTAAAGATGACCGTGTTGCGGGACGGCGCCGGACAGGCAACACGCATAGGCACAGCCGTCAGGGTATCGATTCTGTTGCCACAGGTGCTGACAGTATATAGCATCGTATAGCAAGTATCCGGATCAGGGCAAGGCGTGGGGACGGGAACGGGAGGCGGAGGTATCTGAGAGACCATCACAAACCGACTAGAAGTTGCTTGGGAGCCTTCATTGTCCGTCACCACCAAAGTAATCTTGTAAGAGCCTACGGCTGTATAACTATGCTGGATCGTGACGCCTTCTCCCCTTTGCCCATCGCCAAAGTCCCATTCATATCGTACGATGCTTGCGCCCTTTTCATCCTGATCATAGGATTCGCTCCCATCCAAGGCCACCAATAAGGGCACTTGGCCTGAGCTAGGCTGCGTGGTGAATATGGCTACAGGCAGAGAATCATTGGCAGGGCGCTCCTGCACGGTGATGAGTTGGGTCGTATCGTGCGTCACATCCTCATTATCCGTGACTGTAAGTGATACTTCGTAGGTTCCTGGCCTTTGGAAAGTATGGCTGATCTCCGCTCCGCTGGCTGTATCTCCATCGCCAAAGTTCCACCTATACGTATTGATTCGCGCTCCATCCTGGTCCTGGTCGTAGGAGTTGCTCCCGTCAAACTGTACGTTGAGGGGCGCTACGCCCTGGGTAGGGTTCGCTGCGATGATGGCACGTGGATCGAGGAAGTAAGGCGTCTCACAGCTAGGTTGTCCTGTGACGTAAGGGAGCTCATATTCTTCAGGATCGGACTCAAACCATTTTTTACCGATAATGGATTCATTAACCTCCAAAACTTCTTCTCCTCTCTTTTCTGCCACATAGATCTTTCCCTTCTGCGTATCTACGTGAATCTGGTAAATTTCCTTATCTCCCTTGAATTTCAAGTCCTTGTAGGGATTGGGTTGTCCTGGGCAGAAAAGATAGTAACCTGCACCAAAGGTGATCTGGAACCCCACAGCACATAAAGAATCGAGTCCACGGAAGTAGAAGGAAGTGCCGAGTTTATCCTCGACGATCTTTTGGCAGGCGCGATACAATTCAGGATCATCCACGAGTTGGTGGACCAGTGCGTAAGAGATCTTATTGTTGTCGGAGTTGCATCGTTTGGTAGGATCGGGGATGATCGTTTTGGGAGAGGCTGCGGTCGTATTTCCTGTGAGATTATAGGTGTAGGAGACACCGTCAGGACCTTTCAGCACGCGTGGCGACACTCCTTGGCCCCACAGAATTAAGGGAAGCAATACAAGGATCGTAGTTACAGCTCTGGCGAGAAGCATGGGATAATTCGTTGGATGTTAGGTATATGGCAAATGACTTGGCGAGTCACATAAAGGTTTCTCTATAGTATAACGCAATTCTTCTGATTCTATTCATTCCATTGGAATAGACATATTCACATTATTTCCTAAATCTCTGAATTCTTATTGGAAAAAAGGTCAGCTCCCGTATAAACCCCCCAAATATTGCGGGAATCTACGAGATGGTGGGGGGAATGGTGAGTTTTCCACAATTCCTGTTAAGAAGGAACAGTATCTTTTCGCCGTAAGATTCCGTTACTTGAAACATGGAAATGATCTATTTAGATTACAATGCAACGACTCCACTCGATCCTAGAGTATTGGAGAAAATGCTGCCTTTTTTCACTGAGGTTTATGGAAATGCTGCCAGCCAACATTCCGCAGGAATGAAAGCGAAGAAAGCTGTAGATCATGCGAGAGAGCAGATAGCCGAACTTATTGGTTCGACGCCCCAAGAGATTATTTTCACCTCAGGAGCTACAGAATCCATCAACCTTGCCATCAAAGGTCTTGCTGGGATCTCTCAAGACCGCAAGCATATCGTGACTGTATCTACTGAGCATAAAGCCGTTTTAGACGTATGCGCCTACCTTGAAACCATAGGTTTTGAAGTGACTTACCTTCCCGTCCAAACAGACGGACTCTTGGATATAGAAACAGTAAAAGATGCGATCCGTCCAGATACACTCCTTATTTCTGTCATGTATGTCAACAATGAGACGGGTATTATCCAGCCCATTCAAGAGATCTCGACCCTTGCACACGCTCATGGTGCCTTTTTCATGACGGATGCGACGCAAGCTGTAGGGAAAATGCCCGTGGATGTAGAGGCGCTCGGAATAGACCTTATGGCCTTTTCTGCTCATAAATTTTATGGTCCCAAAGGAGTCGGAGGTTTATATGTCAGGAGCAAACGTCCCTTCCGTGTAAAAATTCAGCCCTTACAGCATGGCGGTGGACACGAAGGAAGCTTCCGATCAGGTACGCTGAATGTAACTGGAATTGTGGGTATGGGAGAAGCTTGTGCGATTGCCCAAAAAGAAATGACTCAGGATGCAATTCGCATTGGAAAACTCCGTGATCAACTGGAGAACGAACTTCTAGAAATTCCTGGATCTTGGGTCAATGGAAGTCGGACTCAGCGTCTGTATAATGTGACGAATATGGGGTTTGAGGGGGTGGATACCCAGATACTCATTCCCATGATGCAGAATATCGCCGTTTCTAATGGTTCTGCTTGTACTTCAGCTGTTTTAGAACCTTCCCATGTACTTATGGCAATGGGGTTGAGGGAGGAACAAGCTTGGGGGAGTTTGAGGTTTAGTTTAGGGAAAACAAGTTCAGCCTACGATATACAATCTCTAGTCAGGGGACTTATCATTTGTTTGAAATAATACCTAGTGTAAGTACTATTTTTATGTCAATTACGAATTAACAGCTAAAAAGAACGAGGAGACGTAATACTCCCCATTTGTAAAAGCTGTAATCAAGCCAAATGAATAATATTGGGGTAAAGCTTTTCACAGTCTATGGTACCATCCATATCACTTTTTAAGTCAGGATTCCAATGGGAGGCAAAAGCTGTAGCATACTTTTTCCAGATACGCGCTTGAGACCTCCTGATGACATCTTGGTACTCAGGAGAAAATAAAAGATCATCTCTATACTTTGAAGATATAAATTGTTGAAGAATAAAGTCTACTCCTAGAACAGCATCCATCGGAGGATGAGGTAGTCTTGGAGTTGAAGGGATGAAAACTAATCCCGAAGAAATACTCTGTGTACCAAGTAGCTGTTCCTTTAATTTTTTCCCCCCAAATGTAAAGTGATATTCAGGATGAATATACTTGCTCCCTGTATCTTTTCCACCAGTAACTTGTGAATGCTTATCTAAATGCCATGAGGAATAAATATCATAAGCATCAGAATTATCCAAGTAGCCAAGTCCTTCTATTTCAATATTGAACTCTAAAAACTCTAGAGGATCGTATACACGTTCTGGATTGAAATATTTTCCTTGAACACTGCAACTAAAATATAACTCAATACTGTCATGTTTTTGTGGAAAAGAATTTGGGATAGTCCCCTCCTCAGGAACTTTAATCCTAAGAGAGTTCACAGCATATTTCCACCTTGACTCACTAGACATACTTCTACACTCTTCAGATGCATCATATAGTGGCTTTGTGTCAGGAAAAATATTAGAATACTTCCTAGTGACATTGTAGAGATTAAGTAAATCTCTCGCAATCTTTTCCTTATTGTCTTTTTCTAGATAGTTCACGGCCGACCCTTATTTTTATAACCTCAAATCTTTCATTCTCGATTACAGATAAACTTTTCCATCTACTTAGATTCGTTCTCTCTACAGCTTCATAAATAGAAACCCTTTCCTTTTCTTGCCAAGGAAACTTGTTATCTTGACCTTCGATAATCAATCCTTCGTTGGGATCAATTGGATTACCAGTTCCAATACAAACAGTCCAGAACTTTGTACTTTTAGAATATTTAGTGGGATTAGGTGATTGTAATTCTTTCAAACCATATTTTTCCTTGAGGATATCAACCCTCTCTCTTGCATCTTTGGCTCTCCAACCAAAACCAAAGGATTCTTGTATCCAATTGATTAATTCTCCCTTCCACCATCTTGGCCACGCATCTGATAGTATTCCATTATATGAAAAGTCACGTAGAATTTGATCTAACAAAAATTTCCAGTCCAAGGATCTCTCATAATCAACCCCTAGTTTTGCTGCGAGAGATTTTTCGTCAATTAGTACACTAGAAGATTCAATTATTTCTCTTTTGAAGAATAAAATTAGTTCGTGCGTAGGTTTTTTTATCAAATTATCTAGGTGGTCTATTACTAAAGGATCGACATTATGATTAGGCTTTAACCCAAGAATTTCATGGAGATTCTGAGTCTTATTTACAAACATATATGCATTTGCTAAATCAATAAGTTCATCATGGACCCTTTTATAATCATCTGCCATTGTTAGTTTACTGTAAGCAATATCAAATAGATTATGCCCAGTAGAATCTTTATTATAGGATTCCTCAAACTTTTCATTTGCTGAACATAAAATAATTGGGAATCCTTTCTTTATTTCTTTATCCTCTGTTGCAAGAGTTCTCAATTCTTGTGCAAGAGCTAACCCCCTATACTTTACGTCTTTTTCCTCATTTAACTTAAGATCAAGAATATACCCATCAAACTCTTCCTGATTATCTATCAGAAATTTTAGTTGATGCTGCCAGGCCTTAACCTGCTCAACATCAATAGATAACCCCTTTGAGACATTATTTATACTCATTACTGTAGCCTTAGCCTTTGTGGGTTTATCATCATCGATGTAAAGATATTTAATTACCATATTCTTCGATCTCCTTTTCTGTTGGAATGGGCATTTCGATTTTAAAACAGGTTGAATATCCCTTTTCAGGACTTTCCAAAAATATTCTGCCCCCTCTATTTTCAATTATATCGCGGACTATTTTAAGTCCAAGACCTGTACCAGAATAATCGTTATCCGCATCAAAAATTGCAGGATTAGAAGTAGTAAAGAAAGCATCGAAAATCCTATGAGAAAATTCTTCTGGTACTCCATCACCATTATCGTGAAACTCAAAATATACAGAATCATTCTCTATACCGCTCAAAATTAATATTTTCCCTTCTACAGATGCCCTTTTAATTGCTTTCTTCGAATTTGTATAAAGGTTAAAAAAAATGGATTTCCACTCAGATGGATGAGAAGGAGTTAGAAAAATTTCAATGTTGTAAAATTCTGACCGTACTTTTATATTCAACTTATCGATATCAGGCTTAATCACATTGATAAACTCATTTATCAAGTCTCGAGCTCGAAGTACTCTTAACGTCCTATTAACATTCTTGGAAATAGAGTCGTCGAAAAAAGAAGAATAGAAACTGAACTGATTAA
>JBCBFT010000015.1:0-91870 GCA_038527485.1 Bacteroidota bacterium | reverse complement strand
GTCGCATATAAGCCGATCCAAAACATGAGAATCAACAAGGGAAGCATGATCGACCATTCATTCACGGCAAGCGGAGGAAAGGTCTGTGTCGAATCCTCTGGACGAGGCCCAAACATAACTTTTCTGAACATATTCAGGAGGTAGACCGCTGCCAAGATGACGCCCACCGCTGCCACTATCGCCAGTGTCGGAGAGAGAATACCCGAATCAAACGCACCTACCATGATGAGAAATTCTCCCACAAACCCACTGAGACCTGGCAGTCCCACAGAAGCCATGGTAGCAATCAAAAACATGGTAGTGAAGGCTGGAGCCAAAGCCGCAATTCCCCCCAAGTCTCGAATGTCTCTCGTCCCAAAACGGACTTCAACCATATCTGCTAGGAGGAACATAGCCGCCGTGCTGATACCATGGGCAAACATCTGAAGAATGGCACCGTCGAGCGCTTCTTCTGTCATGGCAAATACCCCCAGGATAATGAAACCCATGTGAGAAAGCGAGGAGAAAGCAATTAAGCGCTTGATATCTGTCTGGATGACGGCCATGTAGGCACCGTATATAATGCCGATGACGGCCAAAGTTGCTAAAAGTGGCGCAGCATCAGGCACCGCCTCGGGGAAGAGGGGCAAGCAGAAGCGCACAAAGCCATAAGCACCCATCTTGGATAGGACCCCTGCCAGTACGATAGAACCACCGATAGAGGAAGAGGCATAAGCAGAAGGCTGCCATGTATGAAAGGGAAACAACGGAGCTTTGATGGCGAAGCTGATCGCAAAGGCTCCAAGTAACCACATCTGAGCAGAACCCGCCAAGGCAGAAACACTACCTGATTTTATGGCTTCTTGTATCAAGAAGTAATCTGTCGTAAATGAGATGCCCTCTTTCAGTGAAGCTGCATGTATCCCCATGTAGAGGATCGCAATCAGCATGACGAGAGATCCCACCAGGGTATAAATGAAAAACTTAAGAGAGGCTTTCCCACGATTTTCATCTCCCCAAATCCCGATAAGGAAACTCCCAGGTATAAGGACTAGCTCAAAGAAGACATAGAATACCAGCATATCCAAAGAGAAGAAGAAGCCCAGCACACCTGTCTGTAGGAGGAGGAGCATCATATAAAAAAGCTTGGATTGCTGAAGGTCTCGCGTCCACATGTAGCCGACGATCAGCGGAAAGAGGATCACTGTGAGTAATCCCATCAGACCCGACATCCCATCCATACCAATGATGTATTTGATGTCAATGTCAGGCTGTGAAAACCACGGGATGGAGGCAAAGCCTAGATAATTATGATTCTCTGCAGTGGCTTCCCCTATTAGGCCCATTAACTGCAGGGTGATCCCAAGTGGAATCAAGGTCGTCAAAAGGGCAATCCACTTGGACTGCTTAGCTCCTAGAAGTGCGATGAGTATGACGCCAACTAGAGGAGTGAATATGACGATGTTGAGGAGTAATGTGTGTGTCTCTGTTCCCATATAGATGTTACAGGCTATTCGGGAGCAAGTTAGAGCTTTCCCCTATGATTCACAACCAAGGGACTCTATAAAGAGGGACAAAAAAAGTGGGCCATGGGCCCACCTACCTAAACAACTCCAAACTATCTTATATCCTTCCGGGATATTTTGCAAAAAATAGCGCTGAGAAAGGGGCTGTCTGCTGCAAGTAATTCCTTCAGATGATGGCCTACGCGCCCTGGCTATTTTTTAATCTATAATCTTATTGTACTTCTACTTGTTGTGTCTGTGTACGGTCACCCTGACGCAGTGTGATGAAGAAGTTTCCTGTACGACGAGGAGTTTTCACTTTGATCGTCGCGTTTCCGGCACCATCTACAAATGAAGTCTGACGATGCACTGTCTGTCCCATCAAGTTTTTGATGGTGATTTTTACTTTGGCACCTGGCGTCCACCCTTTGGCATCAAGGTATAGGGCTTCTCCTTGCTTCACAGGGTTGGGATACGCGATGATTTCTCCTGAGTTTTCGAAGAAGCTGGTAGGGCTTACAGCATGCATGGCCGAGTAAACAGGCTCTCCTGATTCTAAGATGTGACGTACACGGTAGAATACTTGAAGATCACTAGGATTGCTATCTATGAATGTGTATTGCTGGAAGTGTGTACCAGATGCTTCCACCTCGCCGATGGTTTCAAAAAGTTTACCATCAGTAGAGCGTTCGATGATGAAGCTTTGGCTGATCCACTCGTACGTGCTTGTCCAGTCGATTTGGACTTGATTACCCTGACGTACTACTGCAAATGCAGAGATACGTCCTGTCAGATCTTCTTCTGCTTCTCCTGTCATGGATTGTCCTTTGAGGTCTGCACATCCTGTCAGGTTGCGATAAAAAGAGATATTTTTACTCGTCTGACCCTCTACAATGCCGTGCACTGCATCTACATTTTCTAAGCGGACGCCGTTTTCTGTTGCGCTTACGGCTCCTTCTACGATGATACGTCCTTGGCCCCAGATCTGAGCTTTATCTTTTTCTAGATATAAATCTTGGTAGACGTGGAGAGACCCACAAATGCCACGTTCTAGGTAGAGACCACCTGAGACATACAGATTTTCGACAAGTGTTAAGTGACCTTGGGGGGCTAAGTAGATCATGCCCATTGTATGGGACGATTCTTGGCGAAGCTCTAGTGGGAGGGTGGCTACCATACTTCCTGCGACCATGAGCCTGTTTCCTTGATAGATGTAGCGGCTACTTTTCGCAGCAAAAGAAAAAATTTCGTATACGCCACTGCTTCCGATGGTGATATTTCCGTGGTGTGTGTAGTCACCTTCTATAAAGTGGGTAAGATAATGGTTGATGACGACATGATCATCTGGCTGAGGAGCCTGTGCAGGTTGCACACCATTTTCATCCTTCCAGCAGAGAGGATCGTCCCAGTTCCCATCTCCCAATCCTGTAGAGTAAAGCGTGTGCTCTGCCGAAGCAAGATGGATGATAAACAGGAACGCGAGAGATAAAGTAAAGCTTTTCATGTCGTTGGTGTTATTTAGGTGAAGGATGTTTGGTGTTTGGGTTTGTTTGACGATACTAATATGACGTTTGGCTGAGAAAAATGTCAGGCATTATTTCTGAATGGGAAATAAAGTGGGCTTGAACGGAGGATACTTTGGGTGAATGGGGAAATTCTCTTTTGATAAAATCAGTTGACTTTTTAAGCAAAAAATGGTCATATAAGTATATGAAAAACAAAAGGTTATGATTTTTGACATTGCAGATTCTTAATTCGCAATCAGGTAATATGTAATTCAAAAAAATAAACTAAGCTGAATATTATCTCCATTCAGTCATCTATTTCGCCACTCAAAACGACTCTATACCTGTTGGCACAGCAAATCACGAATTTGCGTTTATTACCAAAGCAGAATAAAGTGTGTCTAGCCAAAGTATCTTTGGAACATTAATGGGTTCGGATAAGCCGTACCACGGGGCAAACCTTTCTTACGAAACTTTGGATCGTAGGCCTCCAAGTCCAAAAGCGAAGAAAAACCTATCGATGGGTATCGCTTTTCGTGCCTAGCCAGTTATTAACGGGGCACTATGAATACGTATTGTGGGGGAAGAATACATTTTTTACGCAATTTGAGATAGGCCTTTTAGCACATTATCTTCGATTGATGCATCTTTAGCAGACCTAAGCTAATGTGTCTGCATGAATCGTCTGCGCCCCTTACACATCCTTTACGTAGTGCTTGGCATGACTCTTCTGCTGAGATTGGTGACCCTTTCAGCTCCTTATTGGAATCTGGATGAGGCAGTAAGTGCGTTGGTTGGTAAGGCGATCTCTGAGGGAGGGCAACCCTATCGTGACGCAGTCGATCACAGAGGTCCACTCACCTATTATGTATATGCCCTCGTTTTTGAGGTGATGGGAGCTGTCCACATGCAAGGAGTCCATATTCTATATATAGGCGTAGTCATGGGGATGATAGTCGCTGTCTATCTAATGGGCAAGCACACACACAGTGGATGGATAGGGGCAATCGCTGCTTCCCTATTGGCGATTTATAGCTGGGCTTACCACCCTACAGATGTATGGGCTGCCCATACAGAGTGGTTGATGAGCTTATGTACAGCTTGGGCGATCTGGGGTTTATGGAGGGGAGACGTCAATATTCGGACCTGTGTATGGGTAGGGCTGCTTCTGGGGCTGGCAGTTCTAAGTAAGCAGGTGGCGGTCTGGGAGTGTGGAGTAGTGGCTGTTACCTTATGGGAAGAAGTAAGAAAGAAGCAGTTGTCGTGGCCCTCTGCATGGAGCTATGCTGTACTTTCTGGTTCAATGACATGTATCCCTCTTATACTCTTTTCTTTTTATGCTTATCAACAAGGTATTTGGCAAGACTGGCTCGATTACGGCTGGCGATACAATATTTCAAATTATCTGCCCATCATCACCTGGGAGGATCGTTTCATTGGGGCTATTCGCCTACTAGGAGATTTTCTATGGGATAAGCCTTTGCTTTGGATAGGGATGGGGTTATTTATCCGAAAATATTGGCGGACTCATAAGAAAGAAAAATATGAGACAGGCCTGCTTGCTTGGGCTTTGTTTGCTACGTTGGGGGCGTGCATGAGTGGAAGGGCTTTTGGGCACTATATGATTCAAGTTTTGGTCCCCTGGTCTCTGATGGCAGGTATAGGTTGGTCTACACTCTTTAAAGCGACTGTCAGAAGGGTAGCATGGGTGGGAATTGTATTGATTCTTCTTTTACCCACGACCCTCAGAATGTATCGCATGGAATGGCCCCAAGCATATCAGATTTCCTCCCTTGCTACTTATATTCAGTTACAAAGTCGTCCTGAAGAGAAACTATTTGTTTGGGGAATGTATCCCGAACTGTATCTCGAAGCAGATAGGGCACCTGCTAGTCGCTTCATCTTTTGCAACATGGTATCTGGTATGATCCCTTGGGAGAATCTAGATGGGCAGCAAGCTGATTGGGGCCAGTTTCCAGGGGCAGCTGATAGTCTATACCAAGATTTGCAGCAACACCCTCCTTCATGGATCGTAGATACATCGCCTGATTCTACATTTGCTTACCATCACTTTCCCATTTCTCAGCATCCTCGTTTGGCTGACTGGTTACATACCCATTATACATTAGACTCCATTTCTCGTGGGAGATTTTCTGGTTATAACTTTTTTCTCTACCAGAGGAAATAAATTTATAGCTGATAATCAAAGATTTACGGTTCATTTTCTTTTCAAACTAAAGTTTTAGTTTTAATTAACTAAAATCTTAGTTATAATTGCATGTCGACAATTTCATGCATGCATTTCACTTAGGTAGCCCAACATGAGCCATTGAATGCCGTGAAGAGAAGAAATATGTTATGAATCCTATTCTCTTTTACCGCTTCTCTTGGTTTGTTGTTCTACGTATTTTTCAACTAATCAAAAACGAATCATCATGACACGTTGGATGTTTTTAGTAGCTCTAGCCATTTTTTCTTTTCAGATTCAAGCACAAGACTTAATGGTGCACAAGGCTTCGAATATTTCTTATGAGTTGACTTGGTCTGAGTCCATGTTTGACTTTGGACAGACGGACTTAGGCACACCTGTAAGCCACACATTCGAGGTGGTCAATCGTACGGCAGAACCTGTCAAGATTGCAAAAGTGAAACCTTCTTGTGGATGTACAGTGGCCGATCATACAAAAGAATGGATTCAGCCTGGTGAGACAGGAACTGTTACGGCGACCTTTTCAGCTAAAAAGAAGGGGTATTTCACCAAGCAAGTCTCTGTATTTATGGAAGGAGAAGAAAGTCCTAAGGTCCTAACCATTCGTGGAGAAGTGATCGAATAAAAAGTCGCATTTCATACAGTATAGTACTATATTGCTGAAAATTAGCTGGAAGTGTCTATCATTTCCAGCTAATTTTGTATTGTGGGTAAAAATGTTCAGCCTTCACAGGAGATAATGTTTAAACATAGGAGAGAATCGGGATAAAATGTTTAAATTTAATGTCCTGTTTTTGAGTAGATTAATTAAGACTAAAGGGATTAGGTAGAAAAAGATCATCAAAATTTGTAAAAAAAATCAATTCATCTTGTTGAAGATTTTGCCAATATTCCCGAGCGACTTAGTTTTGTAGTATGGATTTGCGAAACGTCATTGAGGCGATCGTATTTGTTTCTGACCAACCCGTCACTGTTGATTTCATTATTCAAGTATTGAAGAAGACACATGAGGAGTCAGCAGAAGATCTCGCACCTGAGAGGGAAGCGAGTTATTCAAAAGAACAAATAAGATCTCTCTTGAATGAACTAGTGGATAAGTATCAAGCAGATATTTATCCTTTTGAGGTAAAAGCTGTTGCGGAAGGCTACCAATTTTTTACCAAGAGAGCTTTTTACCCTTACGTAAAGCAAGCCACTTTACAGAAAAATAAGAAAAGACTTTCTAAATCAGCACTGGAAACGCTTGCGATCATTGCCTACAAACAGCCTATAACCAAGGCTGAAGCGGAGTTTATTAGAGGTGTAAGTTGCGATTACGCTATCCAAAAGCTCCTCGAGCGTAAACTCGTCAGCATTACGGGCAGATCGGACGCACCCGGACGACCCTTGCTATATGCAACAAGTCCATTTTTTATGCAATACTTTGGGATCAAGGACGTCTCAGACTTACCCAAACTGAAAGAATTTGAAGAGTTAGCTGAAGATCATCTGGAAATGTTCCGACAACAACAAGAGGAGCAGACCCCTAATGGATCTGAAGAGGCGGAGGAAATTACACAACAATCAAATGGAGAAGGACCACAATCAGCCGAATAAACCATTTTACGAAGACACAGGAGCACCTAGAAAAAGAAAACGTAAGCGAATACAGCGTAGCGGTAAACCCGAGCTGATTCGACGATCTGATCACCTACCCGAGCCTCCCAAGCAAAAGGAGGAGCCCATCCGTTTGAATCGATACATTGCAAGAGCAGGCGTATGTTCGAGAAGGGATGCTGATGATCTGATCGCCAATGGAGAGATCAAAGTCAATGGGGATGTCATTACGGAAATGGGGGTGAAAATTCTCCCTGGTACAGACAAAGTAGAATACCGAGGAGAGGTGTTGGAGCCTCAGCAATTCGTATATGTCCTCCTCAACAAGCCTAAGAATATGATCACCACGATGCAGGACCCTATGGGACGTCGTATCGTGCTGGATGCCATTTTTAGAGCGACTAAAGAGCGTGTGTACCCTGTGGGACGCCTCGACCGCAACACGACAGGTCTGATTCTCCTTACCAATGACGGAGAGATGACCTCCAAGATGACCCATCCCAATCAACTCATCAAAAAAATCTATCAGGCACGACTCGATAAGCCCCTTACAAAGGAGCATATGAATATGATGCTAGAGGGACTGGATTTAGAGGATGGAATTGTGAGGGTGGATAAGATTGATTACGTCTTTGATCGACCCAAAAACTTCATTGGACTGGAGATATCCTCAGGAAAAAATCGCGCAGTCAAGCGCATGTTCGAGCATCTGGGCTACTTCGTGATGTCCTTGGATCGCGTCACCTTTGGCCCCTTGACGAAGAAAAGCCTACCCAGAGGCAAATGGCGTAAATTGGATGATCGTGAGGTAGGTTGGTTGAAGATGCTATAACAATCGCAGTAACCAACGACCCAGACCATATAACAT
Source organism: Bacteroidota bacterium (assembly GCA_038527485.1). Taxonomy (GTDB): domain Bacteria; phylum Bacteroidota; class Bacteroidia; order J057; family J057; genus JALEFZ01. Next base: position 84,208 of record JBCBFT010000015.1, on the reverse strand, counting down.
AGGCTCAGCTTCGGCTGGGCTTTTTTTATTATGAAGAAATTACCCTCTGACTGGATCTCGTGAATAGCGTAACAAAGAGGAATTAGAAAAATTAGCAAGAAATTTTCATGAATAAATCGCTTTTACTCCAATCATTTACCTACCTCAAAAGGTTATAAGCTAAGTAAGCAGATAGAGGAAATGAGGCATATGTGAGACAAGAAATTCCCAACAGACATCTGTTAAGTCTCTTGCCTCGATTCTCAACCTCTTCTCCCTTACTTAAACCGAAGACAAAAGGGACTGCATTCTCTTACCTAAGGCCATGTTTGACTTTCTTTCACTTTTCAAACACTAAGCATATGAAGCTTTTAGACACCTTTCCCCATAAGTTTATTTTTCTATTCCTCATCCTCTGTAGTTTCATATATATACTCCCTGCTCAGAGTCTTGTCATCTATGGCCTACAAAATGACAATCCCCAAAACCCCAATCAAAGCGACTTTCAACTGGCTCAGGTGAATCCGTTCAATGGCAATACAGTTGCGCTTTATACCCTACCTAATACATTTGCTGTTATAGGAGGTGGGAGTACCTACGATCCTATCCTTAAGCGCTTTCATTTTTGGGGACTGGATGATAACAATGCCTACACGTATTTTTCTGCTTCCACTTCGACACCCGATTTGATTACGAATGGGATCAATAACTTTACACCTTCTGAATTGCAGTATGATTTGCAGACAGGCATTACCTACGGCCTAGAGTGGGATCAAACAACCAACACAGAATATCTGATGTCAATCGATCCTCAGACAGGTCTACCCGTGGACTCTATGCCACTAGCAGGTGTCGCCGCGAAGGCTGTCTGGAGTTCAGGATACAACTCGAATCATCATCGATTCTTCTTCGTAGGTGTAGACAATGCCAATGCCTGGAGATTCTACTACATAGATGCAGAAACAGGCCAGATTGTCCATCAGCCAGAAATAGCTAGATCCCCTCAGTTTCTAGCATTGCAGTACGATCTGACCACAGATCAGGTGATCGCTTTAGAGGTACAGATTGATCCCAACAAGCCCCAACAAGGAGGACTGGATTATCGTGAACTTTGGGTATCTAATGTAGATACGGCGACAGGACTTTCCACTCCGATCAGCAGTACACCTATCTGGGAAGGCTATGAGTGGGGTATACAAGGAGGCTTTACGGATTTTGACCAGCAGACAGAGACCTTTATGTTCCTGCTAGTCGATCCTGATTCAGGAGGACGTCGCTTAAACTTGGTCGATGTGAATAATGGACAGCTTATATCTACAACGCCATTTCCAGATTTGATCTTTGAGATAGAGTGTGACAATTTGGTATTTGCTAGAACGGCCTACCCGAACGCCCCCACATCGGTAGGATCTATCGCAGCTACTGATCTACAATTGTATCCCAACCCGACAAACGGTCAGTTTGCATTGAAACTGCCTAAAGGCGTTCAAGCAGCGCGTATTTCGGTATTTGATGTACAGGGACGAGAGGTAGTCTTTTCCCAGATACAGCAGAGTCCTTCAGATATAGTACTTGAGCTAGAAACGACAGCATCAGGTGTATACCAAGTACAGATTCAGACGCAAGCAGGGGAATTACTCGTCAAAAAATTGATCCTTGAGTAAAAGGTGGTAGGAGAAGATTTCAACAGGTGAAGGGCGTTTATCTATACACGCGCTTCACCTGATTTTTTTTCATGGATTGATAGACAATGTCCATGAGTTTTATCCGTACATTTTCCCTCAAGAGCAGTCGATTAGAGGCATCGGGATAGGTGCGGTTGGACAAAAAGACGAAGATCAGGTCGTTGTCAGGATCGACCCAAACGGCGGTGCCCGTAAAACCTGTATGACCGAAGGTGGATTTTGAGGCGTACTCGGAGCAGGGACTGGAACTACGCCCTTTAAGCTCAGGCTTATCCCACCCTAGGCCTTTGCGATTGTAGGTGAGTTGCTGCTTAGTAAAAGATTCGATGGTCTCTTTTCGCAGAAATCGCTCTCCTCCAAACATGCCGTCATTCTTGAGCATATACAGCCATTTGGTCAGATCATACACATTAGAAAAAAGACCTGCATGACCTGCTACACCGCCTAGGAGTGCTGCATTTTGATCATGCACATACCCTCGGATGATGGCCTGCCGCCAGATATTATCTTTTTCTGTGGGCGGACAAAATTTTTCACGTCCTCTTTGATGCGGATTGAAATAGGTATGATCCATGCCTAACCGACGGAAAAATAAATATTGAGAAAGCTCATCCAGTGACTTGCGACTGACGCGTTCTACTACCATTCCCGCCAAAATAAATCCCACATCGGAGTATCGTACAGCAGAAGTCTTACGCACCTCTGCTTCTTTTAGTTTTTTCAGAAAAAGTTTGTCTAACTCTTCAGAACCATAGAGAGAGGGGGCAATTTCGCTTTGGTGAGCGCGAGAAGGAGAAAAGCTATAGTAGGAAGTATTGAGTGTCTTTTTCTTTCGGTTGGCATAGGTGTCCTGGTAGACCGATAACCAACCAGGGAGCCCAGCATTGTGCTGCATGATACGGCGTAAGGTCAGTTTTCCTTTGTTATTCCCTTTGAATTCGGGCAGATACGTCGAAATGGGTTTGTCCAGATCTAGCATACCTCGCTCGACCATGAACATTACAGCCGAAGTAGTGGCAGCCACCTTGGTCACAGAGGCGAGATCGTAGGTATTGAGGTAAGGATGAATGGTCATCCCTTTCGTCCCGTATTCTGTATGGCCGAATCCTTTTTGGTATACGACATCATTGTCTTTGAGGACCAGTACTTCGCATCCTGGCATAGCTTTACGCTTTATGTAGAGATTGGCCATCGTGTCGATCTGTGCGAGCCAGCGGCTGTCCATCCCATGTGCTTCAGGAAGAGAAAACCCAAACCGAACAGGTTTGCGGATCATGATGCCATAGCCTTCCTTGAATTGTGGCGAGGCCGTGACGGGTAACCTTCCTGTGATGGGATTTCCTCCGAAGATTGCCTCACCTGCTGCTTCTTGAGCTTCTTTGACGCTTTCATACGCTACTAGAATCGCCGATTCAGAACCAAAAAACTTCAAAGCATAAGGCGAGCCAAAAAGCGTCAGGATCGTTTCTTTGCCTTCTAGGCGGAGGTCTTCGCTGAGGCTGATGGTATTGGCGCCGACACCAAAATCTTTGCTTGCCTGACTTTTCATCCCATATACACCGATGATGATGGTATTGTACCCTTTGAGTTTTTGCATGAGGGCACTTTTATCGTAGGGAGTGAAGCCTTTTTTGAGGCTAAAGTTGGCTACAGGACCATATTTAGCTAAGGTGCGATGGAAGGTACTGCCGCTGCCACTTCCGATCTGAACCAAAGCAATCTTCCGCTTATCCAGTTTGCGTAGTGGAACAAGCAAGCGCTCATTTTTCGCTAACGTAATAGCTGATTCGTAGAGTTTTTCTTTGATCGCCTGGGCTTCGGGCGTCATGAGCCGCTTGACGACGTTTTGCTCAGGAATAGGAAGTTGACGGTAAAGGCCTAATTCATGCTTGGCAATAAGAATTCGACGTACGCGACGCTCTAGCTCTGCGGGTTGGATCTTTCCCTGCCTGAGCGCGTTTTTGATGGCGAGCATAGAAGCTGAGAGATCTGCTGGGAAGAGGAGCATATCATTTCCTGCAAGGAAGGCTTGTAGGGCTGCTTCTCCCTTGGGGTAGTATTTGTATACGCCTTGCATGTTCAGACCATCTGTGATGATAAGCCCCTTGTAGTTCATGCGATTGCGCAAGAGATTGTTGACAGCGATCGGGGAAAGCGAAGTAGCTCGATTGGGAGTTGAATCCAATGCAGGAATGTATAAATGCCCTGTCATGACAGCTCCGATGCCTGCTCTTGTCAGCTTAGAGAAGGGGTATAATTCAAGCGTATCCAATCTTTCCTTACTATGATTCATGATCGGAAGGGCATGGTGTGAATCAGTATCTGTATCTCCGTGTCCTGGAAAATGCTTGGCACAGGCAATGACGCCTCCTGTCTGTAGCCCTTTGGAGAGCATCAGCCCTTTGCGTGCGACATTGTATCTATTTTCTCCAAACGAGCGATAGTTGATGACGGGATTGGCGGGATTGTTATTGACATCTACTACAGGGGCGAAGTTCATTCTTACGCCTACTTTTCTGAGATCTAGGGCCATTTGTCGTCCCAACTCATAGAGGAGCGAGTCATTATAAATTGCACCCAAGGTCATATTTTTGGGATATCGGGGGACTCTTTTGAGGCGCATGGAGAGGCCCCATTCAGCATCTTGAGAGATGAGTAGCGGAACTTTGGATGTTTTTTGGTATCTATTGACAAGGCGAGCTTGCTTTTCGGGTTCTCCTTGCATAAAAATCAACCCTCCAAGGTGGCGTGTCTCGATGAGTTGTTCGATTTTACGATAATCTTCTTCCTTTTTATTGGAGAAGGTAGCATGAATAAACAGTTGGCCGATTTTCTCCTCGATGGTCATTTCATTCAGGATACTATCTGCCCACACGGTAGCCTGACGACTTTGTCCATTCAAAAGAGCATAAGACAGCAAAAAAAATCCCAGCCCGAAAGCACGCAATTGTTGCCTGGTCATCTTCAAATACATTTAAAATTCTTACAAGCGAGTGCAATCCCCAGCTTGAAAATACACTATAATGAGTGCAAACTCAAATTTTCGTATTGGGAGGGGGGCTTCTTATGGGTTAAACGGTAAGTTTTTATTCTGGTTTGGGGAAAAATACGAGGATTCCTACAAGCGTTTTTTAGGTTTGGTTGCTACATAGCTTTTCAGATAGAAGGGTTCAAAGCTGATTAGATCCTCAAATACACGATTTTCCCATTTTTTTAGGATGGCAGATCCTACATATGAGGCATCAGCTTGGATATTATCTAAAATGATCGCAAAGGGGCTCTGTCCTAAGTGATTACGACACTTTGCTACCCCATCTCCAACAAAAATGATTTTTTGCTCTGCTAAGACATCCAAGAGTGCTTCGCCTTCTATAATCATGGGTTGAACAGGAAATTTTTCTACTAGATGTTCGTCGTAAATCGCCAAGTATACCTCCATGCGGCGTGCATCAATCATCGGACATATCCATGCCTCTAATTCCACGGCCCAGTCATGTACCTGCCAAGCCAAGAGCTCCAAGCTGCCTATAGACAGGAGAGGAACGTCATAGGCCATGCAGAGACCTTTGGCAGTGGAGACACCGACCCGCAAACCTGTGTAAGAACCAGGCCCTTTACTCACTGCAATGCCTGACAATTCTTTTCCTTCTATCCCCAAATGACTTAAGAGACTTTGAACCATGGGCACCAGAAGCTTGGCATGGGTGCGTTCTTGATGAACGGTCAACGCTCCCAACAGTTGCTTTCCCTCATATACGGCCACAGATCCTACCATAGTAGCCGTTTCTAATACCAAAAAATAGGGCTTCGATGTCTCTGCCTGTTTCATATTGCAAACATAAGGAAAACTGGTAAACGAAAACGGTACGACCTAAAGCGTGTACCACTTCTCGTTGGACTGACCCGCAGCAATAACCGCTTCGATGAAGGCCATCCCTCGGACACCGTCTTGAACTGTCGGGAAATCTAGCCACAGAGGATCGGGTGTTTCTCCGCTGATACGGGCACGGAGCGTGCGCGCGAAGTTTCGATAGATATTGGCGAAAGCCTCGATGTATCCTTCGGGATGGCCTGCAGGAATACGGGTAGCGCCTTGTGCTTGGGCAGAAAGATCCCCAACACCTGTGCGTATCAATCGTGTTCCTTGATCTTGTACTTTGTGGATGAGCGTATTAGGATGCATTTGATGCCATTCTAATCCGCCTTTTTCGCCGTAGACTTGAATGTAAAGCCCATTTTCTTCACCATTTGCGATCTGGCTGACATGCAAAATGCCTTTCGCCCCACCTTTGAACCTCAGCAAGACGTTGCCATCATCGTCCAGTTGACGCCCTTCAACAAAGGTGCTGATGTCGGCGCACATCGCTTCGATCTCCAATCCCGTGATGTATTCGGCGAGGTTTTCGGCATGTGTTCCGATGTCTCCCATAGAGCCTGCAATCCCCGATTTGCTGGGATCGGTGCGCCAAGCAGCTTGTTTCTGTCCACTGGCTTCGAGAAAACTAGAGAGCCACCCCTGTGGATAACCGACGATGATCTTTCTAAGTGTACCCAATGCACCTGATGCGATCAGTTGGCGCGCTTCTTTGACCAGGGGATAACCCGTGTAGTTGTGGGTGAGGGCAAATAGGGCTTCTTTTTCTTCGACCAGCTTGGCGAGTTCTTTTGCTTCTGCTAGGGAAAAAGCCAGCGGCTTGTCGCACACAACTGCGAAGCCATGTTCGATGGCCATCTTGGCAGGAGGAACATGCATATGATTGGGTGTCACGATCGAGACAAAGTCCATGCGATCTCCTAGCGGACGTTCTTTTTCCTTGAGTATCATCTCCTCATACGATCCATATACACGGTCGGGATCAAGGTAAAGGTCCTCCCCTGATGCTTTTGATTTCTCTGGATTGCTGCTAAACGCCCCACAGACAAGCTCGATCTCACCGTCGAGAGCTGCCGCCATCCTATGGACCGCCCCAATGAAGGCGCCACGACCTCCGCCAATCATGCCCATACGCATTTTCCGATTCAAAGCCATATCTACTTTTTTTCATGAATCTACTAAGCACAAAAGGAGTTCAAAAGAGAATGCAGAAAAAAATGGAATTCTTTCTTTATGGAATAGCAGATAGCACTTCTCTTATAAATGGAAAACCCCTCATTTCCGCTAGGGAAAGAGGGGTATATATGCTCTCAAAGAAGGGTGTTATTTTTTTCCTCCTCCTCCTTTTTTCTTGCCTTTGCGTTCTTGGGCACGACGCTCCTGACGCGACAGCTTACGCTGGGGGCCTTGTCCACCACCTGCCGCGGCCATCACGCGTCGCTCCTGCTCTTTGCGCTTCTTAGCTTCATTTTCCACATCAGAGTGACGTGTCTTCAGACCAGAGAAGTCGTCGCGCTTAGTCTCTGCTTGATTCGATTGCTGGCTACCTTCGACATGTAAGTCAGCTTTGAAAATCAAAGAAAGCACCTCGCTGTTGACGCTATTGAGCATCTGACGGAAAATCTCATAGGACTCTATCTTATAGACCAAAAGTGGGTCTTTTTGTTCGTAAACCGCCGTTTGTGAGTCTCTCCTAAGTTCGTCCATCGTACGCAAGTGCTCTTTCCACTTATCGTCAATGATGGCGAGCGTGGCTACTTTCTCCAACTCATCAATTACGATCTTTCCGCGTGAATCGATGGCTTTATCTACAGGAACGATGATCCGCAACTGCTTGGAGCCATCTGAGAATGGAATCAGAATCCGCTCAATATTGGGGTTGTCTTTCTTAATACGGGCGATGCCATTGGCGAGGGTTTCTGCCAGCTCTTTATTTTTGCGCTGATAGTAAGCTGATGCACGCTCATATAGCCTGTCTGTTAGTTTCTCCTCCGACTCATCATTCAATTCTTGCTCGGTGATCCCTGGGTCTACACGTAGGAAACGAATCGCATCTAGGCGCAGGCCTTCCTCGTCTGTCATCCCAATATTTGCCCCAATCAGATTACCAGCGAAGTCGTAGAGCATGTTGTCGAGGTCGACTTTCACGCGCTCGCCATACAGGGCGTTCTTACGGCGGCGGTAGATGACCTCACGCTGAGAGTTCATGACGTCGTCATACTCAAGTAGACGCTTACGCATACCGAAGTTATTTTCTTCGACTTTCTTCTGCGCATTGGAGATCGACTTGGTGATCATACTATGCTGGATGACTTCACCTTCTTCCAGTCCCATGCGGTCCATGATACGAGAGATACGCTCAGTACCAAAGAGACGCATCAAATCATCCTCAAGTGAAACATAGAACTGAGACATACCTGGATCTCCCTGACGACCTGCACGACCACGAAGCTGTCGGTCGATACGTCGGGATTCGTGGCGCTCTGTACCGATGATCTGTAGACCTCCATTTTCCTTAACACCTTCTCCCAGCTTGATGTCTGTACCACGACCTGCCATATTTGTTGCGATCGTGACGGCGCCTGGTTGACCTGCGGCTGCTACGATTTCTGCTTCTCGCTGGTTCTGCTTGGCATTCAATACGTTGTGAGGGATCTTGCGGATCTTGAGCATACGGCTCAGCAGCTCAGATACTTCTACTGAAGTCGTACCCACCAAGATGGGTTTACCTTCCTCGCGCAGTTCCTCAATCTGCTCGATCACCGCATTGTATTTTTCGCGCTTGGTGCGATAGATCATGTCGTCGCGGTCGTCCCGCGCGATGGGCTTGTTAGTCGGAATGACTACTACCTCTAGCTTGTAGATGTCGTAGAATTCTTTCTCCTCCGTCTCGGCCGTACCCGTCATACCGCCGAGTTTGTGGTACATACGGAAGTAGTTTTGAAGGGTCACAGTCGCAAAGGTCTGCGTAGCCGCTTCGATCTTCACATTTTCCTTGGCCTCAATCGCTTGGTGCAAACCATCGGAGTAACGACGTCCAGGGAGGACACGACCTGTTTGCTCATCGACAATCTGGACTTTGCCATCCTGTACGATGTATTCTATATCTTTTTCGAAGAGGGTATATGCCTTCAATAGCTGGTTGATGGCATGTAGACGCTCTGATTTTTCTGCGTAATCTTGAGCCGCCTTGTCCTTCTCCTTGATTTTTTCTTCTTCTGTCAGCCCTTCTCTCTGGTCGATCTCTGAAAAAACCGTCGTGATATCAGGTAGGACAAAGAGATTGGGATCTTCACCTGCGCCTGCAATCATCTCTCGACCCTTGTCGGTCATCTCCACCTGATTATTCTTTTGGTCGATGGTGAAGTACAGAGGCTCGTCGGCAATCGGCATGTTGCGCTGATTGTCCTGCAAGAAGTGTCCTTCTACTTTGTTGAGGGTCGTTTTGACGCCTGGCTCTGAGAGGAACTTGATCAAGGCGCCATTCTTAGGCAAACCTCTAAAAGAACGGAAGAGGGCGATTCCTCCCTGTCCTTCTTCTACACCTTTATCGTCTGCTGCAAATTTCTTTTTCGCCTCGTTGATGTAGCCAGTAATCAGCTTGCGCTGGGCTTTGACCAATCGCTCGATCCGTGGCTTGAGATCGTTGTACTCGTGGCGGTCACCGCGAGGCACAGGACCTGAGATGATCAGGGGCGTACGCGCCTCGTCGATCAGGACAGAGTCAATTTCGTCAATGATGGAGAAGTAATGGCTCCGCTGAACAAGAAACTCTGGATGCGTGGTCATGTTGTCACGCAGGTAATCAAAGCCAAATTCGTTATTCGTTCCGTAGGTAATATCGGCTTGATAGGCCTTGCGACGTTCGTCGGAGTTGGGCTGGTGAAGGTCGATACAGTCTACGGTCAGGCCGTGAAATTCAAAAAGTGGGGCATTCCACTGGGCGTCACGACGGGCGAGGTAGTTGTTGACGGTCACGACATGGACACCTTGTCCTGTGAGGGCATTGAGAAATACGGGGAGGGTCGCTACGAGGGTCTTACCTTCACCCGTCGCCATCTCCGCGATCTTTCCTTGGTGTAGCACGGTCCCTCCGATGAGCTGTACATCGTAGTGGATCATGTTCCAGGTGACCTCTGCGTCGGCCGCGAGCCAGGATTTGGCCCATATTGCCTCTTCGCCTTCAATGGCTACATAGCCAGCCCCTTTTCCTTCTGCTAATTCACGGTCGCGATCATTGGCCGTTACGCGCAGCTCGCCGTTTTCAGTCAGACGACGTGCAGTTTCCTTTACAATGGCAAAAGCCTCAGGAATCAGGTCGTCCATGATCTCATCAATCTGCTTGTATTGCGTCTTGGTGAGTTCATCGATTTTGGAGAAAAGACGGTCTTTTTCGTGTATATCAGTAGTGGACTCTGCTTCTGTGCGAGTAGCTTCAATTTCCTCTCTGATGGCCTCTGTATGATCGAAGATCCGCTGGCGAATATCCTGAGAGGCTTCGCGGAGTTCGTCATCGCTGATGTCATGGATTTTTTCGTATTCCGCATTGATGGCACCTACATACGGCCACAATTGCTTGACATCTCTATCCTTCTTAGAGGGGAAAATAGATTTTAGTAAATTCTTCATTTCAGCTGCGCTAAAATCGTTTTTCAGTGTTCAGAGGCACTTTTTTATGGCATTTTCCAAAAGGAATTTCGTCAAAAAAGGGCGTATTCTGAGTGGTTAAGTATACTAAACCTCAATTAGAGGGTCTAAGTTACAGATATTTTCTTTTTGGTCAGGTCAAAGTCTTCACTTTCATTTCGTGAAAAATGAGACTTTGTACTAAAATGCACGACTTTATTTTCCCGCCAATGCATCCAGTAAGGCAGTATGAATCTTTGGGTTGGAAGCCACAAGTTCTCCGCTAAATATATAATTGTCTTCTCCGCTAAAGTCTGAGACTACTCCGCCTGCTTCTTTGACGATGAGTCCTCCTGCGGCTACATCCCAAGCATTGAGCTTATACTCGAAGAATCCATCTAAGCGGCCCGCAGCTACATAAGCCAGATCTAATGCGGCTGATCCCATTCGACGAAGTCCCTGTATTTGGCTGGCCACGTGCATCACCATTCCGAGGAAGTCGCGTTTCCAGGCGGGCGTCCCGTATGGAAATCCTGTGGATACTACTGCTGTCTGTAGTTCAGGTCGCGCACTGACTGAGAGTGGGTTTCCATTCAAAAAAGCCCCTTCTCCAATCTTGGCATGAAACATCTCATCTGAGACTGGCTGATAAATGTAGCCCATGATGGTTTCTCCTTCTTTTTGCAAAGCTAGACTGATACAAAAATGCGGAATCCCATGCATGAAGTTGACGGTCCCATCTATCGGATCTATAATCCAGCGATAGGTTGCATCTGTAGCTGTCTCCCCTAGTTCTTCATTGATGAAGTCCGAGCCTGGGATCAGCTGACTGCAGGCGCCCCTGAGCATATTGTCGGCTGAGACGTCGACATCTGTGAAGGGATTTTTTTCTCCTTTGTAGGAGACGCGACTGAAATCGAAGTGCTGGAACTCGCGCAATATGTAGGTGCCTACTTTGCGCAGAAGCTGCTGTATGGGTTCGTCAAGCGAGGATGGGTCAATCATGGGGTAAAAGTGATGCAGTATCAAAATCTAATGTCTATTTTTATTCCATAGACACTAAGTCTGTCGATTTAGCGGGAAAAATCTGCTACAACCCGACAAATTGACAGGAAAAGCTGGTAAGTTCACGACACACGCCAGGAACAGCATAAAGATAGGAAGATGAAAATTACCCGTATTCGCTTTTGGAAAGAAGATCTGAATCTTACCCGCCCTTACACCATTGCTTATAAAACGGTCTCTGATGTATCGGTTTGTTTTGTAGAGATAGAAACGGACGGGGTGTATGTGGGTATCGGTGCAAGCAATCCCTCGCCTCAGGTGGTCGGAGAAACTGTCGCAGATGTCATGCAAGTGCTGAACCTGGGACAGGGATTTGATCAAATCATCGGGAGAGACGTGCGAGAGATGGCAGGTATCTTGAAGGATGTAGGAGAAATTTATATGCGAAACCCAGGTGTATTAGCTGCATTGGATATCGCACTTCATGACATTTGGGGAAAATATCTCGGCTTGCCTATTGCTAGATTTTATGGTCAGGCGCATCATTCGATTCCGACTTCTATCACAGTAGGGATCAAAGGGGTGGAAGAGACATTAGAGGAAGTGGAGGAATATATAGGGAGAGGATTTCGATTTTTGAAAATAAAGACAGGAGAGGCCGTAGAAAAAGATCTGGAACGCCTTTTTAAGATACGGGAAATACATGGTGATCAAGTCCACATCCGAATAGATGCCAATCAGGGCTACAGGCTGGAGCAGTTGCAGGATTTCATGGAGCGGGGCAAGGACCTGAACTTGGAGTTGGTCGAGCAGCCGCTCCCTGCGGATCAGGTGGGCGAGCTGTTACAATTGCCTTGGGCACATGCGGAAAAGGTTGCGCTGGACGAATCTGTCCGCTATGTCGATGAGGCTTTGGCTTTTGTGGGGAAGCCCTTGCATGCAGGGATCTTCAATATCAAGCTCATGAAATGTGGAGGTATCCGCAACGGCTTGCGCATCGCAGATCTGGCACAAATGGCAGGTATGCACCTGATGTGGGGTTGTAATGATGAAAGTCGGGTGAGTATCGCGGCAGCCTTGCATGCGGCTTTTGCGAGTCCAGCTACGCGCTACTTGGATCTCGATGGGAGCCTGGATCTTGCAAGAGACCTTGTGGAGGGAGGCTTTAAGATCGAAGACGGGATGATGTCCCTTTTGCCCCAACCAGGACTAGGTGTCAAACGCATTCCATAATCTTCCCACATACTTTTCCTTATACAGGATCTTTTCAATAGTTTTATCCCGAATTTCCGTTTTGTTATTTTTCAACTATCTGGACAGAAAAAGATGGATACGATAAAAATTGAGACCTAATGACTACGCCTATTTTTAGGTCTAGCGTCTCTAGTCTGTCGTCTGTCGTCTCAACAGTGATTCTTCATGAGTGGCAATAGTGTTACCAATCCAGGACCTCACCGTGCGCGATTTGATCGTACGCTGGCATTTTTACAATCTTCTGTGGCCCCCCCAGCCAAGATTCTGGATTTAGGCATCGAAAATCCCTTTTCTCAGGATATGCGCGATGCGGGATATGAGGTAGCAAATACCATAGGGCAAGATTTGGACGATGATTTTGAGCAAGTCGCCCAATCCGATGCGGACATCATCACTGCTTTTGAGATCTTCGAGCATATGGTCGCTCCTTACAATGTGCTCAAAGCCATCAAAGCGCCTCATCTTGTGGCGACAGTCCCTCTCAAACTTTGGTTTGTAGATGCTTACTGGAATGAAGAAGACCCTTGGGATCGGCACTATCACGAGTTCGAGGATCGGCAGTTTGACATGGTGCTAGAGAAGGCAGGGTGGACGATCCAACGCAAGGAAAAGTGGACCTTCCCTGTGAAGAAAATCGGCTTCCGTCCTTTACTAAGGAATATCACACCTCGATATTATGCAGTGTATTGTACGCGCGTGTAAGATCTTGAACACGGTATACTATTTACCTCTTCTAGTTTGCAACTGAAGTCTAAGAAAAGATCTTGGTCTTGAATTCATATGTTTGGTACAGTCTGAATGGATTCAGAAATGCAAACACTCAAAAATGATCAACCATATATTGGAGATCCATCTGCTTTAAATCCACATCGGGATACCCGTAATCACGAACGAGGATATCTTTGTCAATCTCTCTCTTCTCAGGATCAAGTAGTTCCCAGAGTGTATGATCAATCTCTCCCAGGTTATTGTCGAGTATTTGTTTGACTTTATATTGGAGTATGTCGCTGTAAGCTCGATGCATAGAAAATCCTAGACGAAAACTGAGAGGAGGATGAATCAAAGCGTATGCTTGTAGACGGAACTGTAGAAGCATGGAAAATAGGGCATTCAATCTGATTGGACTACTTTGAGATAGTCTGGGATTCACTACTTCTCCTACTTTTTCTCTCACTTTTTTGATAAAAGTATCTTGAGAACTTTGCGGACGATCTATGAGAAATTCCCCTTTTTCTAAGTATGCCAGATGGGACATTTCCTCTATTCTTTGTTTGCGAGGCTTGGAAGTTAAAATAAAGGCTTCGACTTGATCATTGAGTATGACAGCCTCACCCTCTCTGTCTTCTAATGGTTTTATTACGCCTTCATCTGGACCATAAGGCTTTTGTAGTCCAAAGGCTTTCTGTAAGGCGTGTATTTGCTGAAGCCTCATCTTGGCAGGAAGGATGTCTGTATTACTTGGATGAATCCAACTGTTGACATAATCAAGGTAGACGTGTAAAAGATCCTTTGCTGTCATTTGTGTTTTATCTATAGCAGTTGTCCTGAAAGATGAAATATAAAAGTAGGTAAATAAATATTCTTTTCCTTTTGGTGTGGATCTCAAGCGTTAAGGTCACTAGTAATAGCTATCTTTCACTATCCTTTATGTAACCGTGACCCCCCCACATGAATCCTACAGATCGATCATCATCTTATTCCCATCTGATCAACAGATGCACCACACAATCATTCTTCCTACATGATGGGCCTTTATTCTTTTCGTAGCGAAGGAAATATGCCTACATTTAAAACAGCCAAACGCCCTATACAACCTCTATGTTTAGCCCCAGTCCTTACAACTTGCTCGCAGAGATTGATCTCTCGCGAAAATCCGAGCTCTTGAAGGTGCTGTGTCAAATTGATAAAGCCCCTCAAACCAATCCCTACTTTCATTTTCATGCTTTATCGAGCGTGCATTTTGGACGGTTTGTGGTGCTAGATGAAGTGATGGAAAATGGCCAGGAAAAGTATCCTGCTTATCTCGCCTTCTCTACGAATTATGACGGGACACTCGACGATCATCTAAGGGAGATCATTCAACATAATCCCGAAGGTGTAGCAACTATTTTTGGGTTTTGTAAGGATTTTCCAAGAGCAGAAAGCACAGTAGCAGTACAAACGGCCTTCTTCAAACGAAATGGCCGCCTTCGTCCCTACTTCTACCGAGGAAACTGGAACCTGACGGTGGATCAGATCCAAAAGGAAGATCACTACAGGAAAGAGACCGAAGCCTTGCTGGACGACTTCGTACAAGCAGATCATAGCGCAGAGGCAGTACGTGACTTTCTCGTGGAGCAGGTACCTAACCTACCCGATTTTCAAATATTCTCCCCTCGAAAAATGCCTCTTCTGGGCCTCTTACAAGGACTGACCTTAGGCATAACAGGCATATTCTTGCTTTCGATCTTGTTGCCGCTTACAGTGATCTTACGCCTTTCGGAGTGGCTGGATCGGGAGATCAATAAGACTGACAGTACACAAAAGAAGACCTATGATTTGGCCAATAAAGAGGACCTTTTTCTCCAAAATCAAATCACACATTTGGTAGAGGTCAAAAAAGGATGGTTTCGCCGTAGGTTGTTGAAGTTTGTTCTAAGTGGCATTGACTGGCTGTCCAGGTACATATTTAACAAGGGGAGCCTAGGCGGCATTACCAGCATCCATTATGCGCGCTGGATTCTGATTGACAAAGGGCGACGCCTACTTTTCTTCAGCAACTTTGATGGAAGCTGGGAGAGCTATTTAGGAGAATTTGTAGACAGAGCAGCTGTGGGATTGACGGGTGTGTGGAGCAATACGAAAGGATTTCCCAAGACTAAGTTTCTCCTATTCAAAGGCGCACGCGACGAGCAGCGGTTCAAAGCTTGGGTACGCGAGCAGCAGATTCCTACCCAAGTCTGGTACAGCGCGTATCCCCATCTTACCGTTCAAAACATCCGCAACAATCATGAGATTCATAATGGCCTCATCGACCAAGTAGAGGAACATAAAAATATATCTCCTAAAGCCATGAACGAGTGGCTTGAAAAGTACTAACCCTATCTCTCATCATCATTCTCGCTATGCAAAATGCGAATCAGCCCTCAAAAGACCATATACAAGGCATCCTGCTCAAAGGATACAGCAAATATCCCCATGTCTTTTATGTCATGCTACAAATCGAAGACCCTGTCAAATGTAAGTCATGGCTGGGTGAGACTACCTTTCAGCATATGACGAGCGAGATGGCGGAGTTTCCGTTAAATATCGCCTTCACCAGTAAGGGCTTGACCAAGCTGGGTATCCAAAATCTTGAAGAAAGAGGATTCAGTCGAGCTTTTGTAGAGGGAATGGATACCGATCATCGTCGCCGTACTTTGGGAGATGTAGGAGAAAATAATCCAGATGACTGGAGATGGGGAGGGAAAAAGAAGGATGAGATCCACCTGATGTTGATGTTATTCGGGAAGGAAAGGGAGGCTTTAAAACAAGTCTTAAGAGAACGAAAAACGGTCTGGCAACAATCGGGTATGAATTGCCTCCTTGAACTGGAAGGGAATTTTATAGAAAATAAAGACAAGGGGCATGTCGAACACTTTGGGTTCAGGGATGGGATCAGCCAACCTGAAATACGCGAGTTGGGGCATCCCAAGCGAATCCGAAGGTTTGAGGAAGCAGGAAAGCTGGATCATTTGCTCAATCCAGGAGAGTTTGTTCTGGGTTATAAAAATGCCTACGATAAGCTACCCCATAGCCCTTCATTTCCTGAAGCAGGTGTAGATGTCGTAAAGGGAGGGTCTTACATGGTGTTTCGCCAGATCGAACAAGATGTGAAATGCTTTTGGAAGACGCTGTACGAGTATGTAGAGGAGGACGACTCTCATTACACACAGACTATTGCTTTGGCAGCCAAAATGATGGGACGCCATCCCGATGGGCGACCTCTGATCCCACTAGCGAGAAATGCCCAAAATGATTGGAACGACTTTCGATTTCATCAAGAAGATCCCAAAGGACAGATGTGTCCCTTTGGTGCGCACATCCGTAGGTCCAACCCTAGAGATACGCTAAGCTCAAAGGGGAAGACCAAAAGCATCGAGGGTGCCATTGAGGTGAGCAATAAGCATCGGATACTGCGGAGAGGGCGTACCTACGGAAACCCTGTGGTGGAGGGAATGAACATCGAAGAAGTGATACGTGCCAGCCTGGAAGGGAGTATTCAAGGCGAGCGCGGCCTACATTTTATCTGTTTCAACACGGACATCCAACGCCAGTTCGAGTTCGTGCAGCATAGCTGGTCCAATAACCGCAAGTTTGCGGGGCGCTATCAAGAGGTTGATCCCATCATCGGTGTCATGGTCAAAGCAAAAGGAGATGGAATGGAAAAATCAGAGTTTGAGGTTCCAGCTTATCCTGTCCGAAAAAGGTATCGATCACTTCCTCCTTTTGTCAAGACTCGTGGAGGTGCCTATTTTTTCCTTCCCAACATTCCTTTCATTCAATTTCTCAGTCAAAATCCTACGAGCTAATGTCACACAGTGAAAAGTTTTCTCAGATAATTTGACTATCGCCTTCAGCGGGAGTTCTTTTTAGGGAAAAAGAACCAAAACCCTCTGGAATTTCAGCCCAACACCTCTGTCTGCCTCTGACCCCAAATTCCAGGGCCAACGCCTCCTCAAATAGCCTGTTACGATACTCGAAAATCATACAACGAAATTAAAGCTACACTTTTACTAATGTCACGTCTCACCCTTTCCTTACAAAAGCTATTTTTCCAAGGTATGCGAAGCGTATGGCCTGTCTGGAAAAAAGGAGAACAAGTCTGGGTATTCAGGGATGCGGATGTCAGGGAGATTTTATTGCGCGACCAAGAGTTCACGATTCGTCCGGTCAACCAAGTAAAAATCGAGCGTAGGATTGGACCCTTTCTTTTGAATATGGATGATGGTCCCACATACCAACATGAGGTAGGGGCTTTGCGCAAAACAGTAAAAAGAGAGGATGTGCAATGGATTCGGGAGTTTGTCAAGAAGCATGCGGAAGAAACACTTTCTAATCTGACACAGACTGCGCGTTTTGAGGTAGTTAGAGGGTTTATGCGAGAAATTCCTTTACGATTGCTTGGCGCATATTTTGGAACACCTGGGCATGAGGACGAACAGATGCTCCACTGGAATCGGATGTTGTTTTGGGATATTTTCCTCAATGTGGCAGATAAACCTGAGATAATTGCCTCAGCAGATCATGTCGCGCCCTTGTTCAATGAGTATTTGGAGCATCTGATTCAGGAGGTGAAGGAAAAAATCAAGGGAGGGGAATCGGTGCCTGATACGATGCTGACTCGCTTGATTCAAAACCAGATATATGAACAACAGCCTTTTCTGGACGATGATGGCATCCGACGCAATATCGCGGGTACGCTGCTAGGAGCAGAGGAGCCCATCGCAGAGGCCTGCGCCAATATCCTAGACGAGTTGTTTCGAAAACCTTCGATTTTTGCTCAGGCACAGGCCGCTGCGATGAGAGACGACATTCAGGAAATCGAGCAAATCGTCTTCGAGGCCTTTCGATTCCAGCCCAACCTGCCCGTCATCATCCGCTACGCGGAAAAAGACCTCACGCTTGCCAGCGGCCGTCAGATTCCCAAAGGGAAAATTGTCTATGCCTTCATCGCTTCGGCCATGTTTGATGCACGCAAGTTCCCAGATCCTCGATCTTTTCGCACGGATCGCCCCAAGACCGACTACCTGTATTTCGGCTTAGGCCTGCACAAGTGTTTCGGCACCTATGTCAACTTCGTCGTTATTCCTGAGATGCTCATGGCCTTACTCAAATTACCAGGACTCAGGTCAGCTGAAAAGCTCATCAAAGAAGGTCCTTTTCCCGATCGGTGGATCTTGGAGTGGGAAGCAAGTGGTAAGCCCAAACAAGGTGAATAAACGCTGATTTTCTCCATGTTCACAATAAGAGATATGATCGAAATCTTAAATCGCGAATTGACCGATCACGAATTTTCTCGAATGAAAGAAGGTTTTGACGAGCATGCATTGGATAACGGTGTCATGGTTCAAGAGGCAGATCGCTTTACTTTTGTCGCAGAAGAGAAAGCTATTTTTGTGGGAACAGCCTCAGGTCTAGCTTATAAAAACGGAGAATCTTATGCAGGCTGGTTTTATCTCACCGATTTGTTTGTGGAAAAATCTTACAGAGGGAAAGGCTGGGGAGGTAAACTATTATGGCTGTTGGAACAGGAAATTAGTCAAGTGGGTGTACAACACATCTGGACTTGGACCGCGGGTTATGAGGCACCTTCTTTTTACGAAAAGCAAGGATATCACGTTTTCACCTCTTTCGAAAATTGGTATTCGGATGGCAGTGCGCGCGTAGGATTCCGTAAAAGACTCTTTTAGCTTCCTGTTTCAAATCATCTGCCAATCATTTCCGCATTCGCTGATAAATCTATAATTTGCATGCTATATCATCTTCTGACAGGCATTACACATGGCACTGATTCAACATTCATCGCTTCCCGTTAGGTTTCAGCAGCAGATAGACAATGCGCAAACCTATCTCATTCCCTTCATCGAGGAGGCGATTCCTGTGAAAGAGGGATTAAGGGTCATGGAGATTGGCTGTGGGGAAGGAGGTGTGTTGAAGCCCTTCATGGACCGAGGGTGTCAGGTCTTGGGTGTCGATTTGTCAGTAGGGCGGATAGGCTTGGCCAATGAATATTTAGCAGAAGATGTAGCGGCAGAAAAAGGGACATTTGTAGCGAAAAACGTGTACGACGAGGACTTTCGGACGGCACATCAGCAGGAGTTTGACCTTATCCTACTCAAAGATACGATTGAGCATATACCTGATCAAGAAAAATTCATTCCTTATATTCTTCAGTTTCTCAAGCCTTCGGGCCGCATCTTTTTTGGTTTTCCGCCCTGGCGTATGCCTTTCGGTGGACACCAGCAGGTCTGCAAAAGCAAGGTATTGGGCTTTACGCCTTATTTTCATTTGCTTCCCTATCCGCTGTATCGTGGGGTGCTCAAAGCTTTTGGGGAGACACCGCGCAATATCGAGGCCCTCATCGAAATCAAGGATACAGGAATCTCGACGCATAGATTTGAGAAGATCATTCGCGAAAACCAACTCGTCATTGAGCAGAAGAAGCACTTTCTTTTCAATCCGATTTACAAATACAAATTTGGGGTAACCCCCCGTGAGCAGGCGTCCTGGCTTACTTCCATCCCACATTTGCGCGATTTTTTCACGACGGCAGGCTGGTATATCATAAAACAGCCCGAATGATATTTGTAGGAGGAGGAGAGAGTGTGTAATTTGCCCTCATAAATAACACACACAGGAAAGCATACAGCATCATGAGGTCCATGACTTTTGTGCTTCATGCTTTCACAACATATTTAGTGGCTGAATGGAAGCTCTCACTTATAGCCTTATCATCATTGGGATCGTTTTAGCCTTTCAGATCCTGTCTGCGGCTTATTCGGTTTATGCAGAACGAAAAGTGTCTGCCCTTATCCAGCAACGTATCGGTCCCAATCGTACGGGACCTTTTGGTCTGTTGCAGCCTTTTGCGGATGTATTGAAGCTTCTTTTGAAAGAAGACATCATCCCCAAATCTGCAGATAAGATCATTCACTTTGTTGCTCCTGTAGTGGCGGTGACCATTTCCTTGATTACGATTGCTGTTGTGCCGTTTGCCAAAGCAGATTTTGCCTTCACAGAGGCTACGGGCGGATTTGTGACTATTGCAGATGTCAATATTGGGATTCTGTATGTGCTAGCGATCACGTCCATCTCTGTTTATGGAATCACGCTGGCGGGATGGTCTTCCAATAGTAAGTATCCCCTTTTGGGCGGGTTGCGTTCTTCAGCCCAGATGATCAGCTACGAATTGGCGATGGGCTTGGCTGTCGTAAGTGTCATTTTGCTAACAAATGCGCGTTTTGAAGGAGTAGGAGGATTTTTGCGTCCTGGAGCCATTGTGGAGGCACAGCGCATGGCGTGGAACATGTTTGTCAATCCCATCGGCTTCATCATATTCGTTATTTGTGCTTTTGCGGAGGCCAATCGTGCCCCTTTTGACCTCGTAGAAGCAGAGCAGGAGCTAGTAGGTGGATTTCATACCGAGTATAGTTCGATGAAATTTGCGCTTTTCTTCCTAGCAGAATATATCCACATTGTGGTAGGCTCCATGTTGATTGTCACCCTTTTTGTGGGAGGATATTTGGGACCCTTCGAGGGCATGCTAGGTGTGACAGAATGGGAACCGCTTTATCAGATGCTGTGGGGGATCGGCTGGTTCTTTATAAAGACAGTTTTCTTTATTTTCGTCTTTATTTGGGTACGCTGGACCCTTCCCCGATTCAAGTATAATCAGCTGATGGACTTAGGTTGGAAGCGATTACTCCCCTTAGCTTTGGTCAACCTGCTCGTCATCGCGGTAGTTATTGCCTTCTTTGTCGTCTAGCCAGCATATATGACTATAGGTTAGATTTGGCCGTAACCTCACTGTGAGTAATGCGTTTTATTTGGTAGGTATACTGTCATCTTGGCAGGGATGTCTATCATGGCACAATTACGGCAAGCTTTCATAGTCTATTAGCAAGAATTTCAGGCTTTTGCTCTAGATGTGTAACAAAGCAGGGCCTGTTTGTGTCTATTAATAAAGGCGATAGAGATACAGCGAAAAATAATATGCCGGATTCAAATTTTTCAGATCGAGTCAAGGATGTTATTTCCTTCAGTAGGGAGGAAGCCATCCGGCTGGGACACGATTATATAGGGCCTGAGCATCTGCTCCTTGGTCTGATCCGTGAAGGAGAAGGATTGGCCATCAAAATACTCGTTAATTTAAGTGTAGACCTTTCTCAGTTGAAGCGAAGCATCGAAAATGCTGTGAAAGGGACCGTAGCGACGATTAACTTGACCAACCTTCCCCTGACGCGTCAGGCAGAAAAGGTTCTTAAGATCACTCGGCTTGAAGCCAAACTTCTAAAGAGTACCGTCATTGGTACAGAGCATTTATTACTATCTATACTCCGCGAGGAAAACAATGTAGCAGCACAGATTTTGTCCCGCTTTGGCGTCACATATGATGTAGTTCGCGCCGAACTGGAACAAAAAGAGGAAGGGAGTGGTCCTCGTATGTCCGTAGAAACACCAGATACAGGAGACATGAGCAATCCTTCAGAACGTCGTAAACAGACAAAATCCAAAACACCCGTTCTTGACAATTTCGGACGTGATCTCACGAAAGCAGCCGAAGAAAACAAACTCGATCCCATCGTGGGACGGGAGAAAGAAATCGAACGGGTCGCTCAGATCCTGAGCCGTCGTAAGAAAAACAATCCTGTACTTATTGGAGAGCCAGGTGTAGGTAAGACAGCTATTGCAGAAGGTCTTGCCCTACGCATCGTACAGCGCAAAGTGAGTCGTGTCCTTTACAACAAACGTGTAGTGACGTTGGATATCGCCTCTCTGGTAGCAGGCACTAAGTACAGAGGACAGTTTGAAGAGCGTATGAAAGCTGTGATGGCTGAGTTGGAGAAATCCCCTGATGTCATCCTCTTCATTGATGAGCTTCATACTATCGTAGGTGCAGGTGGTGCATCTGGTTCACTGGATGCATCCAATATCTTTAAGCCTGCGCTTGCCCGCGGTGAGATTCAATGCATCGGTGCGACAACATTAGATGAGTACCGTCAGTATATTGAGAAAGATGGTGCCCTAGAGCGTCGTTTTCAGAAGGTCATGGTAGAGCCTACTTCTCCTGAAGAAACACTCGCCATCCTCAACAATATCAAATCTAAGTACGAAGATCACCACAATGTGAACTATACACCAGAAGCGATCGCTGCTTGTGTGAGTTTGAGTGAGCGCTATGTGAGTGACCGTTACTTCCCCGACAAAGCCATCGACGTACTCGATGAGGCGGGTAGCCGTGTGCATATCACCAATATCCATGTGCCGCAGAGCATTTTGGATTTGGAGGGAAAGATCGAGGAAGTAAAGGAGCTAAAAAATAAAGTTGTCAAAAGTCAACGCTACGAGGAAGCCGCTCAGCTTCGCGACCAGGAAAAGCGTCTCCTAGAGCAGCTAGAGCAAGCCAAGGTAGAGTGGGAAGAAGAGACAAAGAACAAGAGATATACGGTCAATGAATCGGATGTCGCCTCGGTTGTCTCCATGATGACAGGTATCCCTGTGACGAAAGTAGCTGCAGGTGAAGTAGCCAAATTGAAGAAAATGGGCGATCAGCTCAAAGATGTGATCATCGGCCAAAACGATGCCATCGACAAACTGATCAAAGCCATCAAGCGTTCTCGTCTAGGGTTGAAAGATCCTGAGAAGCCCATCGGCTCGTTTATTTTCCTAGGCCAGACAGGTGTAGGTAAAACAGAGTTGGCCAAGGCCCTTGCAAAATATCTATTTGACTCTGATGAGGCATTGATCCGTCTTGACATGTCTGAGTACATGGAGAAGTTTACGGTCTCTCGCTTGGTCGGAGCGCCTCCCGGATACGTGGGTTACGAAGAAGGGGGACAGTTGACAGAGCGCGTACGCCGCCGTCCTTACTCAGTCGTCCTGCTGGATGAGATCGAGAAGGCACACCCTGATATCTTCAATATTCTACTCCAGGTGCTGGACGATGGAATCTTAACAGATGGGCTAGGTCGTCGTATCGACTTTAAGAATACTGTCATCATCATGACCTCTAATGTTGGGGTACGTGAGTTGAAGAGCTTTGGTACAGGGGTAGGTTTCAGCACGCAGGCCCGTAAGGACCAGACAGCGGATCTGATGCGCTCGACCATCCAAAACTCTATGAAGAAGGTCTTCCGTCCAGAGTTCCTCAACCGTATCGACGAGATCATCATCTTCAACGAGTTGGAGAAGGAAGATATCCTACGTATCATCGATCTTCAGTTGAAAGATGTATTTGCTCGTATCGAGGAGAAGGGCTATACGATTGGCCTGTCTGAAAAGGCGAAGGAATTCATTGCTGAGAAAGGATTTGACAAGCAGTTTGGTGCGCGTCCACTACAGCGCGCCTTGCAGAAGTATCTAGAAGATCCGATTGCCGATGCCATCCTTGAGAGTCATGTGAGTGAGGGAGACCACCTTTTTGTGGACTTTGATACAGAGACAGAAAAGATTACGGTAGAGCCTCGCGAGGCTGAGAAAAAGATAGAATCATCTGCTCCCAAAAAGGAGAAAGAAGAAGAATCAGAAGAGTAAGGAATTTCTTTTCGAACGTTCCTCAATAACTTGAAATAAAAACGTGGAAAGAGTCAGTTTTCTGGCTCTTTTTACTTTGCTTTTACTTCAATGTTTAAACAATAATTATTATTAAAATAAGAGGAAACCAAAAAATAAGATGTAAATAAAATATGAAATGGTTTCTAGGCGTTCCTATATTCGATCTTTCAATACCTTAAATAAATGGATACATTAGTTAAAAATAAGACTACCCTTGTGCTAGGTGCTTCGATTAAGACGTATCGATACTCCTATATGGCGACTCAAATGCTCCGCTCTTTTGATTATCCTGTGCATGCACTAGGACTGCGCAAAGGAAGCATTGGTGACGTAGACATTACCTTGGAGCCAGATAAAATAAATATTCCTGACTTGCATACTGTGACCCTGTATCTGAACCCTGGACGTCAGGCCCCCTTGATGGATTGGATTCTCTCTCTGAATCCGAAGCGGATCATCTTCAATCCTGGAACAGAAAATCCTCCTTTTATGGAGAAATGCCGAGCGGCGGGAGTCGAGGTGCTAGAGGCGTGTACACTCGTCATGCTGAGCACGAAGCAGTACTAGATAGATTCATTTTCATTGATCATAAAAGAGAAGCCCTGTATCGCGAGATGCAGGGAATTTTTATGAAAAGGAAATATGCAATAATTTATCTATCTTTAGTCGAATATTGAGACTTATTCTCAAAATTACATCAAAAAATGCTTGTAAACTTCTCTGTTCAAAACTATCGTTCTATTAGAGATAAGGTTACACTTTCCTTTGAAGCTACCAAATCTAAGGATCTGGGAGAGTATTATGTTGTAGAACCTAAGCCGGGACTACGTGTCCTAAAGATGGGAATTATCTACGGTGCTAATGCATCTGGTAAAACCAATATCCTGAAAGCACTAAACTTTGTCCGAAGGCTCATAGTAACTCCATTAGGTAGTAAAACCGATAGAATTTCTCTATCTCCCTTTGAGTTTGACCAAGCGACTAAACACGAAAACTCCTTTTTCTCAGTTGAGTTCGTTCATCAAGAAGTGAAGTACTTGTGGGAGATAGAATTAAATACTCAGGCTATTGTAAACGAAACGCTTTACTTTTCTAAGCCAAACAAAGCGCTTGTTTATAGGCGCACGACTAACGAGGAGAGACAGCTAACCCAAATTGAGTTTGGCAGTAAACCTGAAGTTAAGCTAGAAAAGCTGAAAAGAGAGATCCTACAAATAAATACCTTATGGAATCAAACGGTACTCTCAGGCTATCTGAGGACAAACTTTGAGTCAATTCATTTACAGAATTGCCTCTCTTGGTTTCAAGATTACCTTAAACCGCTCATCCTACCGCAAACCTCCCTAATCAGTTTTGTTTCTCGAGAACTCGAAGCCAACACCATTGACAAAGCCCTCGTTCTCGAAATACTGTCAAAAGCAGATTTTAATATCAGTGGAATTACCTTCAGAGAAGGGGAAAAAGTGGACCCTAAAGTCTTAAATCTCTTGACTCGAACTTTGGGAACGGAGGAATCAGAAATTTCTGAGCATGCAGGAAAGCTAGAAATCAAACGAAAGCAGATCTTGTTTGAGCACACGGTCCTTAATGAAGGAGAGGAAGAGAAGTATAATCTTCCGTTTAGAGATCAATCTCGAGGAACCCAAAGATTCTATGAATTTGCTGGGTTGCTTAGTTCGATCCTCGAGAAAAACGCTCTTCTATCTATAGATGAACTAGAGTCCACGCTACATCCTGACCTAGTAGAATACTTTATTCTATTGATGTTGAGAAATACGACGAAATCTCAATTACTCACAACTACCCATTTCAGAGAGCTGCTAAATGAGAGGGATCTGTTTAGAAATGATATAATCTGGTTTACTGAAAAGCGAGAAAATGGAAGTACAGATCTGTATTCTCTGGCCGATTTTGATACATCGGTTATAAGAAAGGACAGTTCTATCTACAGTGCATATAAAGTGGGAAAACTAGGTAGCGTGCCTTTACTAGCAAGTGAATTCATTTCAACTAAATAGTCGAATGTCAAGGAAAAAAAGGAGACTTTTACCCAAAAGGAATATTTATGTGGTAATCGTAGATGGAGAAACTGAAGAATGGTATTTAAAGAAAATGAAGGATTATGAGCGAAAACTCTCTATAGATATCAGACCTAAACTACCTAGAAAGTTAAATCTCAAGGGGCTTTTTGAGCGAGTTATAGCGTACGCAGAAGTTGAGGACTATAATAGAATTTACTGGATTATTGACTTTGATACCATTTGGAAGGAGACGAAAGAAACAAAACCTGGATTAGAAACCCCCATACAGAAATTGCAAAAATATCTAACCAAAATTGAGGCATTAAATAAGCGAAGTAAAAAAGGTCAGGAAGAAGATAGGATTCAGGTATGTATCAATAACCCTTGTTTAGAGCAGTGGGTTTTGTGTCATTTGACAAGGTCTGGACGATATTTTCCACAATGCATAGAAGCAGAAAAGGAAGTGAGAAAGCGTCTTCCATTATATCAGAAAACAGAAGATTTTTTCACCAGAAAAAAACCTGACATATACACTCGCCTCAAACCGTATCAAGCTGAGGCAATAAAGCATGCGAAACAACTTGGTAGCTTTCATATAGAAGAACCAAGTCAAGCAAAAGCTGAGATGTACAAACTAATCGAGGACCTACTAAAAATTAAAAATTAACCCTCCTTCAACTCCCACAATTTCCACCAAGGGGTATTGGGTGAGTCGTGATGCTCAAAGTGATATCCAAAGAAATAGCAGGTCAAAAAAGCCCACATATGGTTTCTCTTTTGGCTACGGGCGTGATGCTTATTGTCATGCTCACCCATATGTGGGAGGAAGGTCCCAAAGTAAAATAACTGAAAAGTCCCCAAGAGGGAAGGAATCACCCAATAGAGGATCAGATTTTCCTTGGGAATTCCCAGTCCATACTCCAATACATTGAAAGTAATAGCGGCCATGAGCACCTGCTGCCAAGAGATGTATTCTTTTCCAAAGTCGAGATACCAAGAGAAGAAATTTCCATTTCCATTGTGAAAGTCGGGATCCTGATCTGTACCTGCGTACTTGTGGTGAGAAAAATGCTTGGGCATCAACTTCTTATAGGAGTTGAAGACGAACAGAAAGGAAGCGACCTTTCCAATGGCATGATTCAATTTGGGGTTTTGTGGTGCGACACAACCATGCATGGCATCATGCGCCGTAATAAATAAGCCTGTGAATAAGTGTCCTTGAATGAAAATGAGGAGATAGGTGATAGGAGAATACCAGTTTACCTCGTACTGAAAGTTGAGCGCTAGCATAATAGCCCATAGCAGGATCACAGCAATGCCTATCCTGACGCCTGTATCAGGGTGAGAGGTCCATCTTCTGACGGTTTGTTCCATAGAAACAGTATCAAAGTTCATGTTGATAATGATGCCATCTAAGCTAGATAAGGCTTTACTTGGCTTTCTTTAATTTTTTCTGAAAGTTCCAGGCATCCTCATAATACTTAAAGGGAACAAGCAGCATCCCGAAGCAGCGTCCATCTTCCTTGGTCAGATATTTATGGTGGATCTTATGTGCCTTACGGATCGCAATCAAGTAAGGATGTTTGCTGTGCTTAAACAACTTGAAGCGCTGGTGAATGAAAATATCATGCACAACAAAGTAGACCATTCCATAGACGGCAATCCCCACACCTATCCAAATACGAAAATCATCAGGGCTTACTTGCAAGCCTGTGTAGGCGAGAATGCCACTTGGAATCGCAAAAATCAAAAAGAATAAATCGTTCTTCTCGAAGTGATGCGCTGTAGGATTATGGTGGTCGTGATGCAAGGTCCACAAAAGCCCATGCATAATATATTTGTGGACAAACCAAGCCACGAATTCCATCAAAAAGAAGGTCGAAAAGACAATGCCAATATTCAGAAGGATCTGCATAAAAAAGTAGATTGATTTTTCTTTTAACTTGAAGAATCTAAAACTGTTGGAGGCGTAGCTTAATCTCTTCCATCAACCACTGTGGGGTACTGGTTGCGCCACAGATGCCGATGCGTTCATGAGGCTGGAACCAATCCATTCGTACCTCAGCTGTCTCCGACACAAAATGCGTCCTAGGATTGACCTTGCGAGCTATTTGGAAGAGCATCCGCCCATTAGATGACTTGCGCCCCGCGACAAAGACAACGGCATCGAAAGATCGTGCAAAATCTCGAATTTCCATGTCGCGATGTGAAACCTGCCTGCAGATGGTATCATGCGCTTTGACCCGAAATCCTTTCTGCTTTAAGTGTTGGACTACTTGACCCAGCTTACGCTGATTTTTGGTCGTCTGACTGTAGAGGGTCACGTTTTCGGGAAGACTTGTAGGATCTAACTCCTCAGGATCTAGGAAGACAGTGGCTTTGTTTTGGGTTTGGCCGTGCAGACCAATTACTTCTGCGTGGTCTTTTTTTCCATATATCAGGATATGTTCTCCTTTTTCGTAGGAGTGACGGATCCGCTGCTGAAGTTTCAAGATCACAGGGCAGGAGGCGTCGATCAGCTGTAGGTTATTTTCTGCGGCGAGTCTATATGTTTCTGGTGGTTCGCCGTGTGCACGGATGAGTACTTTGGCGTCTCTTAGGGTACGAAACTGTTGGTGGTTGATGATAATTAACCCCTTAGCCTCTAGTCTTTTGACTTCCATATCGTTGTGCACGATGTCGCCTAAGCAGTATAACTGACCATCTGCCTGAAGAATTTCTTCTGCCATTTCTACTGCGTAGATTACCCCGAAGCAAAAACCCGATCGGCTATCTATTTCAACTTGAAGCTTATACATAGCTTTGAGAACTTGTGAGCTTGGATTTAAAGGCGCTTTTTCGCCGCTTGAGGAGCCATTCAAAATAGCTGACGGTCATCATCAGCATGAGCATATTGTACATTGTATCCTCGACAGGTATGCTCACCAGCCTAAAGCCTAGGTTTTCTAGGTCGTTGTACCATACCACAGGTAAAGATGTGAGTACACCATTGACGAGGCCGAATGGAATCTGTACGATGAGATAGGCCAACAGGAACTGGCCTAGCCATTCGACTTTTTGAATCCATACGTGGTACACGATCCAGAGGCTCAGCAGGATAAATGTCACGCCTGTATACCAGCGATCTATGAATAGAATCCCCAAAATAAATAGGATGACCGCAAGGCCTTTGAATACATAAGGTGCGACAGACTTGAGGGGATCTTGTGGGAAGTAAGCACCTACGCATGCGTAGATGAACAAGCAGGCATAAGGTACGGTAAAGAAAAAAAGCCACTCTCCAAGTGGAAGGGAAAATAAGTAAATCCCTGTCAGGTATTCGGGATTGAATCCCCAAATCCCCATCTGCGTAAAGGCCTCATCCCAGATGAGAAAAAACACAGCCATCATGAGGATAGCAGGGAAAAGGGCAAACCAACTCCTGAAAAAGGCGACTTTCTTATCAAAGGAAAGTGCCAGCGGAAAAAGGAGTGTCCCTATATTCAGCAGGAGGTAGGTGTACATGAAACTAATTTAATCGCCTAAGTGTGCTTTCAAGTGTGTCATTTCTTCTTCTGAGAATCGCGCACTTTCTTCATAAAATCTGATGAAATCATGCAAGTCTGCGACCTCCAAGCCAAATCTTTTGTATTGATCAAAATTTGCCAGCATGGTAGCTTTATCTTCTTCCAAGTTCTGACTCTGGTTCAAAAACTCGGGCGTATAGTGCTGAACAGCAAATCGTAAGAATCGAATTTCAATATTGTCAGGATCTCTTTTGACCCCTTTCCTAAACCACTTCATGCACTCATTGATATACCAGAGCTGTTGAATGGGGTTCCAGTCATAATTAGCCATGAGTGCGCGTGCTGAAGCTTTGTAGGCCCACATGATCCCCTCTTCTCCTTCATAGTGCTCCATCATCTCCCAAAGCTTGCGGGCATGCTCTTCGTGGTTTACTCCTTCTCGATACAGAAAGCGAATCTGCGCTAAATTTTGTGTATTCATTTGCAAAAAACAGCCTCTAGAGCAGGAAACTTAGTTGTTGACGTACGACAGTCCCTAGTAGAATCGCCATTTTCTGAGGATCTGGAATACGAATTCGCTCTTCCAAGATCACATGAGGCGAAGCTTTGGAAATCTTTCTGAAGAGACGTTGATAATATTTGTAGGCAAGCAAAACGCCATTTCTCGCACCTTCGGGTAGTCCCATGATCCCTTCGTAGGCTTTTTTAAAATCTAAAGCAATGTCTTCCTCTATCAACTGCTTGGCTTTTTCGTCGAAGTTGTGGAAGTCTACTTGTGGGAAGTATACCCGTCCACGATCTGCAAAATCACTCTTCATGTCACGAAGAAAGTTGACCTTTTGGAATGCGCTTCCCAGGTGCTTAGCAGGTTGCTTGAGGCGTTGGTATTTTTCTTCATCCCCCTCACAAAAGACACGTAGACACATCAACCCGACTACCTCAGCAGATCCGTAAATATACTCCTTGTACATTTCTTGGTTATAGTCCTGATGATAAAGGTCCATTTCCATGCTGTGGAGAAAGGCGTCTATCAATTCTTGCTCGATCTTGTATTCATTGACTACTTCCTGAAAGGCATGCAAAACAGGGTTTAGACTGATGCCTACGGAAATTGCGCGATAAGTATCCGCCCGGAATTGATCCAATAGGCCTTTCTTATCAAAATTGTGGAAGGTATCTACAATTTCATCCGCTGCTCTTACGAAGCCATAGATCGCATAAATCGGAAGATGAAACTTGCGATTCAGCGTCTTAATGCCCAAGGTAAAAGAGGTACTATAGTTTTGGGTAATGATTTTACTACATTCCAGACAAGTGGAGCTGTAGAGTTGCATCGGAAGCGGGTGACTGCTCATAGGACCAAAAGAGTTTCGTTTGGATTCGTAGCGATCAAAAAAAGGGAACAATACCTGACGGCATGTTCCCTTGCATATATTTCTTAATATATTTGCTCGCTAGAACTTCCAGTCTTAGGTGTAAGTATCTATAAGATATCTACAAAAACTGGTTTTCCTAAGAGAATGTTTGACTTATTTCAAATAAAAGTCAACAAAATGTCTAAACTGTTAAGCATTGCTGTAACTTTTGAGCTTGGACTTGAGCTCCTTTCGTGCAATGTGAATACGATTTTTAACAGTCCCAATGGGGATATTGAGGATGTCTGCAATCTCAAAGTACTTATACCCTTTGTAGTGCATCAAGAAAGGAGTCTTGTACTCGTAGGATAGGTCTTTGATTGCATCATGAATCTCGTCCAATGCAAGCTTGGTACTGGCGCCATTCTCCGTAATGTGCTTAGAAGAATTGATGAAGTGCAAGTTGTCAGTCGTGTCGATAAAGGTCTTGCGCTTGACCAGTCGGTGATAGTTGGTGATGAAGGTATTCTTCATAATCGTATATAGCCATGCTTTCAGATTGGTTCCTTCAGTAAACTTGTCGCGATTGGCAATCGCCTTAAGTAATGTCTCCTGAAGGAGATCGTTTGCTTCCTCCGAGTCACGAGTAAGCTTGAATGCAATTGGCTTCAATGATTTATGTAGGTCAATTACGGCTTGATTGAATTCGAAAGAAGTCATAACTTTTGGTATTTTCTGAAAGTTCCGATACAAATATAGGATATATATATGGAACCTCCAATAGTTTGTTTAATGATTTCTATACTAAGCTAAACAAAATTTTTTAGGATTCAAAGGGTGGTTCTTGGAACGATGTTTAAACCTCAAGCAATTTAACTCACTGAAAAGCAATATATTATATTGAATTCTATATATAAGAGCTTCATATTTGCATGCAATATTGTGTTTAGCAATATGGATATCAACCTAAACAATATGAATATCCTTACATATGTAACCCTGTGAGTACTTATGTATTCATTTGATGAATAAGTATTCAAAAAATACAATATGAATTAGAGAGGGAAGGATCAACTTTGAAAAGATGAATATGCCACAAAAGAAAAATGATTTTTTTTTTCAGGATGATCAGATTTGGCAGGTATTTCCTGCAAACTCGCTGAAAAACTGGGTGATAGGACTGAGAGATAAGTCAAAAAAGGCAGCTTGTTGGGTAAGGCTATCAGATCACACACAACCCTTTGCTCCCTATTTCTCCGATTGGTGGTGGGGAATCGCAGATGTGACGGATCCGTATCTGTACGTACACGCTTATCAAGATCCTGGGTTGCCTGTGACCAAAGGTTGCTATACATACGAGATCGCCACGGGAAACCTTTTGTGGGAGCATCCTGCTTATTACTTCATCGGACAGACAGAATCAGGAGTGATTCTTAAAGATGTTAAAGGTATGTATCATGCAGTAGATCGTTTGACAGGTGCTATCGTGACATCTACATCCGAATCTCCAGATGCTGCCATGCGGTATTGGAATGCGAAAAGGTCACCAGCTTATTGTACACCTACCATTTGGATAGAGCAGAGTGAAGCTTTTCAACATTGGAAGCTAGCACTGAAAAAGCAATTCTCACTGGTACTTGCCTACCAGGTTGAACAGATCGACTATCAAAACGCTACTTATTTGTATGTGTATGAGAAGGGCGTGGGGAAGGAGTTGCAAGGCAGTCTCATCTATTGGCCACATCAAGATTCTCCCTACATCTTACTTCAGCATCAGGTATCTGGCCTGAGTACGGCGTCATTTTTTATTCATGAAAGTGTCCTTGCTGTCTTGAAGACCCCTCAGCAACTACAGCTTATTTCCCTGACGTAGTCTGTCTCTCGTAATCGGCGGCACGGACCAAGTCAGGGACCCGAACGATCGTGCCTCCATCAAGTAATTCTTCCAACTCGGGATTGAGTTTGAGCAGCGTCATATAGTTGGTGTGATGCTGTAGCGCTATTTCGCTCAAGGAATTAGGCGTTTCTATTGTCAGAGATAGGGTCCAATCGTGTGTCAGTGCGACATGAACCAGTTGTTGGTAGTAGGCCGTTTCTGCAGGCGAAAGGCCGTGAGGACCTACTTGATAGTGTACTTGATCTCCTTTGTACAATCTAAAGGGGTTCGTGACAGGAGGGAGATGAGACCACTCGAGTGTGGCCAAAGCCCTCAGTTTGCGCTTACGCTCTTCCTCTTCATCGGGTGTAGCTACAGGTGTGAGCTTCTCGGGTATCTCAGATTCTGATTGAACAAGCAAAGCGGGGGGATCTTGTTTGGGTGGAGGGGCGATTTCCTCTACTTCTACAGGACTACCCTGTAGGGTAAAATTGAGGGAGACCATGAGGTTGTGCAAGCGGTCAGGCCCTGACTGGAGGCCTCGGGCGCCGATATTGTCAATATAATCTGTCACGCTCGACCGATAGATATATTCGATCCCGACGTAGGCGAGCTGGTTTATATGAAATCTCAAGCCTGTGCCTAGAGGTAAGACGAAGGCAGTCGTGTTGAATATTTCGCCTGCTTCGCGCGTAAAAATATTGTCGATCAGAAAATTTCCGTTTTGATCCAAAGGATTGAAGAATAGCAGTCCACCTCCTGCGACGAGATAAGGCTGCAACCGCCACTGACGAAAGGGTAAGTAGGCTACCCGAAAGTCAAAATAGAAGAAATTGGTCGAAAAGAAGGAGTTGGCTCCTGCCTGGGTAGGATCGATCGGCAGGGAACTGTCCCACTGCTCTAGCACCCTTCCAAAGCCTGCATTGAGCTGAGGCTGGAACTTGCGACGAGGAGAAAACTGGAGCGAGATATTTCCACCAGGATAGACCCGCCAAAAGCTGGGATCATCCTGTGTCAAGTCTCCTCTGTAAGCATACCCTGTCAGACCTACCCCTACGCGGATGGTACTCCCTTTCTCTTCGATCTGAGAGAAAACAGGAGCAGATATGCAGCAGCTAAGCAGCAAGAGCACAAACAACCTAAAGCGGAAGATAGCTTGCATACAGAGGGGTTTATTCCTTTAACGCAAGATAGCGGAGGGAAAGTAGTTTTTCCAGTAGGAAAAAATTTTTCTCTGCAAGAAATGGAAGGATCACGTCTCTTCTTGAGATGCTTTCTCTTCTGCTTTGCGGGCGCGGCGTTCTTTTTTCCTCTTGGCGCGCTTGCTAGGAGGTAGCTCAGGACCTGGCCCCAAGGTGAAACTGAAGCCCAGATTGAGATTTTGTAGCGCATCAAAATCTTGTGAATCACCTGTTTGTCCAAAAGAATCTAGATAGTCCGTCGGGATAAATCGGTAACTGTAGCGAATATCTACTGAGATGAAGCGATTGACTCGATACTTGATCCCCAAGCTGGCAGGAAGTTGAGGGACTACCGTGTTAGAAGCGGCTCCAGAGGAGACTGAATCAGGACGACGAATCAAA
Source organism: Bacteroidota bacterium (assembly GCA_038527485.1). Classification (GTDB taxonomy): domain Bacteria; phylum Bacteroidota; class Bacteroidia; order J057; family J057; genus JALEFZ01. The sequence continues at coordinate 50,149 of JBCBFT010000015.1, read as the reverse complement.
CGACGCCCACTTTCGTCTTCAGGTCTGAATCGAACCAGCCCCGAGCCTACAGATAGGTAAGGTTGAAATCTATTTTGTGGAAAAAATCTGTAGACGCCCCTGATTTCTCCATATATAAATCGTGTTTGGACAAATTGAGAGGGGCTAGCTCCTGACGAGGTCTCTGGAATCTCTCCATCAAACTGATCGGCGAAGCGCCCCGACCCTATCTGAAACTGCCAAACGAAGTTTTTGCGGCTGGATCGTTGTAGGCTTACAAAAGTACCTGCATAAATACGAGGATACGTTAAGGGTTCTGCATAGTCACCCAAATATTGAAAACCTGAGATACCAACTGTAGACTCTATGGGAAACTTTCCCTCTTGTGCATAGACCGGGCTTAGACTGCTTCCCATCCACAGTCCACACATGAGAAGCCAGACACCTATTTGTATATTCTTGAATTCACCTGCCATGTAGGAAATGATAAATGCTAATGTTTGATTGTAAAAATGAAATGAATGGGTAAAAAAGGATGTATATAGTAGAGAATAAGCAGGCTTATCACTTACCTTTTCCTCTTCCATTTTCAAAAGACTAGAAACAGATTTTTTCTCTATTCCCCAAGGTCAAGCTTTTTCCCCTCTTACATTACAACGATAGACTGGACTACAGATGTATCAGACAGTGTCTGCAACCATGTCTCATAGTCATCAGGTAGCTGAAAACCCTCTTGTGGCGCAATGAGTAGATGAATATTCTCCCATGAAGGATGAGAAATATCCATCAACTGATAATTTGCCAGCCAGTTATAAATCCAGCTTGATGATTTTTCTTTGATGCCTCCCCATTCTTGTCCTACCGAAACATCGTAAGGGGTGATAAATCTTGGACTTTCTACCCGTACTCTATTGAGTTTCCCTTCGTTGAAGAAGTCCTCTTCCAAAATGATTTGTCCTTCTTTCCCTTTCAGAATCAGTCCCTTCCATTCGTAACCCCCTTCCATAAAGGTCGTATCTACAATCGGCTGTCCACGCCACTTAGATCGTGTCGTAGGAGGCCAGTTTTCACCAATTGAAAATGTACCTACTCCTTGATCATAGATCATTTTTCCTTTGCCACAACCGATCAAAAACATGATCCCCCATACACCAGTTAAACACAAAATGTGTTGCGGAAATCGTGCCAAGGCTCGGCGGTAAAAAACATTTACGTTCCATTCCTTTAAGCTTGTGCAAAGGTATTTTTGAAAAAGGTCCATTTCACCTAAATTTGGTTTATGAGTAAATCGGTTAAATATTTCCTATTCGCCCTGACATTTATCTTGATGGGACTTCTCATTGGGTTTTATGTGAAAGACAATGTCGGAGGAAGTACCAGGATTTCTTCGGATCAAGGTATGAAGAAGCTTCAGCAGAGCCTGTATTTTATCGAAAATAACTATGTAGAGGAGCCGCAGCGCACACAACTGATAGAGGAAGCCATACAAGGAATCACAGATAATCTGGACCCCCACTCTTTTTATATTCCCGCTAAAGAAATGGTCCAGATGCAAGAGCAAATGGAGGGAAGCTTCGAAGGGATCGGCATCCAATTTAATATTCTAGAAGATACAATCTATGTGGAGACGCCGCTTTCGGGAGGTCCCAGCGAAAAAATCGGAATTAAAGCGGGCGACCGTATCATACAAGTCAATGGAGAGACTGTAGCGGGAATTGGAATCACCAATACCCAAGTAATGAAGTATCTCAAAGGAGAAAAAGGAAGCCAAGTAAATCTCGCCATCGCCCGTCGTGGGCAGTCAGATCTGCTTTCCTTTACGGTGACAAGGGACCGTATTCCGCTCAATAGTGTGGACTATTCCTACATGATCACCGATCAGATTGGGTACATTCGCGTAAGCCGATTTGCAGAAACTACCTACAAAGAATTTATCCAGAGCCTCAAGCGCCTACAGACAGAGGGCATGTCTCATCTAATCCTAGATCTACGCAACAATCCTGGCGGATACATGACCAAAGCCATCCATATGGCCGATGATTTCCTCTCCCCAGGTAAAGTGATCGTCTCAACTGAAGGCAGAAGGCCCGAAAGTGCCGAAAAGTTTCAATCCACAAGTAGCTACGACGCATTCGAAAAAGGAGGCTTGATCGTCTTGCTAGATTATGGCTCTGCCTCCGCGTCTGAGATTGTGGCAGGAGCTGTACAGGATCAGGATCGAGGCTTGATCGTAGGGGTACGATCCTTTGGGAAGGGACTCGTCCAAATTCAGGAAGAGTTTGACGATGGCTCTGCCCTCAGATTGGTCGTCTCCAAATACTACACACCCAGCGGAAGATGCATACAAAAGCCCTATCACAAGAGTTCGGCTGAGTATGAAAAAGAAATTTTAGAGCGTTTTCAGTCAGGAGAAATCTTCGATGAGTCCAAGATCTCCTTTCCTGATTCCCTCAAGTATCGAACAGCCAATGGCAGAACCGTGTACGGCGGTGGGGGGATTTATCCAGATGTATTTGTCGCGGATGATACCACAGGGAGTTCTTCCTATCTGACGCAACTACAAATCAATGACCTCTTCCGCAGATTTGCCATTGATTATGTAGATAAGCATTCAGGTTTGGGTAAACTGTACCCCGATGCGGCTTCTTTTGCGTCGGATTTTGATATTTCTTCTTCCATCTCAAGTGCTTTTTTCAGCTTTGCATCAGATAAAGGCGTCGACTATTCCTCCAAAGACCTCTCCACATCAAAGACCTTGATCTTGACTCAGCTCAAAGCAATGATTGGCCGCCGTTTGTTCAACGACGACGGCTTTTATCCCATCATCCATAAGCAGGATCGTGTGCTTCAGCGTGCGATTGAACTGATGCCTATGGCTATCGAACTGAGCGAAACAGGAGAACTTCAGATGGCCGAGAAAGGATAAAATAAATTGCGCTGCGTAGCTTGATTACTACGCAGCGCAATATGTATGGATCTGTAAGGGTATTCGACTTAGACCCCGATTTCTTCCTTATACGTATCGCTCTTCATCAAACTCTCATACTCAGATATATTTGAGATCTTGACTTTGATCATCCATCCATCTCCATAAGGATCGCCATTGACTACTTCTGGACCATCATTGAGGGATTCATTTACCGCTATCACTTCACCTGAGACAGGCATGAACAGGTCCGAAACTGTCTTCACAGCTTCTACTGTACCAAAAACGTCGTCTTGACCAAGGGTCTCGCCCTCCGTCTCTATTTCTACATATACAATATCACCTAATTCGCTCTGAGCAAAATCGGTAATCCCAATGACGGCCACATCGCCCTCTAGGCGGATCCATTCGTGGTCTTTGGTGTATCGGAGTTCTTCAGGAAAATTCATGAAATCAGATCTAGATGTTGTGTAATAGTTAGTATTGGGTTCGAATCTACAATAAAAATAAATTTCATTGCCAATTGTTCCGATTCATTTTCCAACAGGCTTATCCACGCATGGCTTTGTAAGCATTGATCAAACCATTGGTGGAGCTGTCGTGGCTTTCTACAGCTTCCTCTCCTGATAATTCTGGCAAGATGGCCTTGGCTAGTTGCTTGCCCAATTCTACGCCCCACTGATCAAAAGAGAAAATATTCCATATCACGCCTTGCACGAAGATCTTGTGTTCATACATAGCGATCAATTGCCCTAGTACATAAGGTGTCACTTGCTTGACCAAAATAGAATTGGTCGGGCGATTGCCTTCAAACACTTTAAAGGGAGTCAGAAATTCGATCTCCTCGGCAGTTTTTCCATTTTTTTCCAATTCATCTCTTACTTCATCTGCGGTTTTTCCCTTCATCAGTGCCTCAGTCTGTGCAAAGAAGTTGGCCAAGAGTTTGGGATGGTGATCGCCTATGGGATTGTGAGAGACGGCAGGAGCCAGGAAGTCGGCAGGGATGATTTTGGTCCCTTGGTGGATCAATTGGTAGAAAGCGTGCTGACCATTCGTGCCAGGTTCTCCCCAGATTACAGGTCCTGTTTCCCAGGTAACAGACTCGCCATTGCGGGCGACATACTTTCCATTGGACTCCATATTGCCCTGCTGGAAGTAGGCCGCAAAGCGATGCATGTACTGATCATAAGGCAGGATCACCTCTGTCTCCGCTCCAAAGAAGTTGTTGTACCAGATCCCAATCAGCGCCAGGATCACAGGCAGATTCTCAGAGAAATCCGTATGTCGGAAATGTTGGTCCATGCTGTGCGCGCCACGAAGCAACTCTTGAAAGTTGTCAAATCCAATCGTGCAAGCGATCGACAGACCGATCGCGGACCAGAGCGAATACCTTCCCCCTACCCAGTCCCAAAAACCAAACATATTGGCAGGATCAATTCCAAAAGCTTCTACCCCTTCGCGATTTGTAGACAGTGCCACGAAGTGCTTGGCCACATGTGCTTCTTCCTTGGCCGCTTCGAGGAACCAATTTCGTGCCGAATGCGCATTGGTCATCGTCTCCTGTGTGGTGAAGGTCTTGGAAGCAATCATGAACAGCGTCGTCTCGGGATCTACTTGCTTCAGAGTCTCTGCGATATGCGTCCCATCCACATTGGATACATAGTGCACATGCATCCCTGGTTTCCAGTAAGCCTTCAATGCTTCGGTCACCATGACAGGTCCGAGGTCAGATCCTCCGATTCCGATATTGACTATGTCGGTGATGCGTTTGCCTGTGTACCCTTTCCATGATCCTCCAATGACTTGCTCAGAAAAGGTCTCCATTCTCCCCAATACCTCATTCACAGCAGGCATCACATCTTCACCATCTACTTCAATCGTGGCATTGGATTGATCCCGTAGCGCGATATGCAGGACAGCTCGATCTTCCGTAGCATTGATTTTATCACCTGAAAACATCTTCTCGATGGCATCCTTGAGGTCTTGAGCTTCTGCTAGTTCTTGGAGGGCTTGCAAGGTGTCAGCGGTGATACGATTCTTGCTGTAGTCCAAAAGGATATCTTCAAACTGTAGGGAGAATTGCTGGAAGCGCGCAGGATCCTGAGCAAAAAGGTCCTTCATATGCACGTCTTTCATGTCTTGAAAGTGGGCTTGCAGTTTTTCCCAGGCAGCAGATTGAGTCGGATGGGTCGTATTCAGCATATGTTGTTTTGATTTCTGGTCGAAAATTAAGGATGGGACTTGGGAGAAAAAATAATTTCTTCAGATAAGGAAAATGGAAAAGACGATGGCAATACCTTTTGTCTATTTCGTTCGCCTATGATTGTGTTCGACTCTCTTCAAATCCCGTGCTATATTGCACCCGAAAATCTTGCAAACGAGCAGTATGTACTGTCATACGACTGACTTGTACGCGCTTTTTATATTGGAGAAGCGATAGATCATCACAAGACCTATGGAAAGAATTACAACGGGACCTTTAGAGCAAGCCTTGGACAGCTTTTTCTCTCTCGAAGAAGACGAAGCCATTAACACCCTCATCGACGATATGGGGGAGCAACAACCCTTTTTATTTACGTTTTTGATGACAATGGGAGAGGGAGACTTCAATGATGACGAACGAGAAGTCTTGCTTTTTTTGGGGGTAACTATTTGGCAGATCGTTTCTTTTGTCTATGATTCCCCTCCTCAGATCACAGAAGAAGCATTGGATCAAGTCGAACAACAAAATCTTCCCCTTTTAGAGGACCTATCTTCGGATCAGGAATCTACGTTCATCCAAGAGGTTCAAGCGCTTGCGGCAAAGCATCCTCAAGCAGACATCATGCAATATCTAGTTGAAGCGGTGATGGAGGAACAAGAAGAAGGAACTGTACGCGAGATCAATCAGGGGATTTTAATCGTCTTCCTGAAAATTGTCCTAGAGTGTTTTGATCAGCTAGAGATGAAACGTGCGTAATGTCGTGCGCAGCTATTCCTCTAGTCTCTTAAGTACGCCTGATGCTATCTTCTTGGTGATAAATAATAAATCGCTTGAATGTTGATAAAAGAGTAAGAATCATTGGCATCGGGATTACCTCTTGGACTACCAGGAGTAAACTCATCAAGCTGGGAGGGATTAGACAAAAAGCGTCCTACAGGGTCCTCAATCTCTTCAAACTTTGGAAAATCTCCACTTACGTCATCCAGATAATCTGTAAACATGTGCTGGTAGGTAAACGAAGCTTGAATGCCCCAGTTCAATCCTACTCTGTACTCAATCCCAATCCCAAAAGGGATGACGACCTGCCATTGATTGTAGAGTGTGTTGGGAGAAGTGATGAGCTGACCTTCTGTCCCTAGGGGTCTGAGATCTACCCAACTGCCCTGATATTGGGCTTGTGGATTGATCCTCGCAGCGGATATCGCCATCATCACAAAAGGTGTCCAGTGGTTGGCTCGATTATATCGCCGTCCAAACTTCTTGTCTGCCAAGAACTCATATACGTATCCGACACGAAACTCTGTAATGGGGCTACGAAAATGTAATGCTCTTCGCTGTCTGATAGGGTCCAGTGCCAACGAATCGGCTGCTCCTACCCAGGCTTAATGAATCCCGCCCACAATACACATATTGGGATTGAGATAATAAGCAACCTCTGCGGAGAGTTTGGGTGTGTGGCGTCTGTTTCTGGCAGACTCCGAAATGTCTCCGTCATACCACGCCACACCTGTTCCCGCCATGATTTTGATATTGCGCTGGGCATGGATGGGAGACCAAAATGTGCAGAGGAAGGCTATGGTAGCCCAAAGGGTTTTCCAGATATAGTTGGACATAATCAAGACTGTTTTGTTTTTGGTAATTTTCTTTGTGTTGTGATATTTTAAATTTCGCATCTTGCGGGGAGAATAAAACAACAGAATCTCTTGAGATATGACACTGGGTAATTCAGGTGAAAGACTGAATTTTGGATCTGGTAGGAATCCTTGGTTATTTAGTACATCATTTTTTGTGTGAGCATTTGATTGAGAAAAAATATGCGTAAAACGCTGGTACTCTTGGGGGTGTTGATGGTAGGTTTGGGGATTTTCTACTTCTTTATTTGGGATCAAGGAAAAAGTAGTCTTTGGGGAGCAGATACGGATTTTGCTATTGAAGACACTTCATCTATTACACGGATACAGTTGGTACGTAATGTGAAAGGGCAACCTACTTATGAGGTTACACTGAGCAGGAACTTGGGGGAGGAATGGGTACTCAACGGACAGTATCCAGCTTTGACCTCTCGTGTGAATAAACTACTGAGTATGATGCGCCGCCTACAAGTGCGCCAGCTCTTGAATGAGAAGGGAGAGAGTTCGGGTAAAAAGATCATTGAGACAGTCAATACGCATGTGACGGCCTATGCAGGCGATCGCGAAATCAAGTCCTACTATGTGGGGACACAGACACAAAATGCTAAGGGAACGTTGATGTTGATGGAGGGAGCATCCATTCCTTATGTGGTAGAGCTTCCAGGCTTGCAAGGATATTTGAATACGTACTTTCCGATGGATCTGATGGTCTGGCGAGAGAATCTGCTTTTCAAAGCTGAGTTTGATATGATCGAAAGCTTCTCTGTGAGCTATCTCGACCAGCCAGAGAGCAATTTTACCCTCAAAAATATAGGAGACAGCTGGAGACTAGATCCTGATCTGCCTTTAGATTCAGTTCAGAGTGCAGCTTTTCGGGAGATTTTTTCGGGAAAAATATATGCAGAGGAATTTGTCACAGCTTATTATCCAGGAAAGCTAGCAGAACTCAAATCCGAACCAGCGGATAGAGAAATATATGTGCGATATAAAGATGGGACTTCGCGAGACATTTATATGTACGTCCGAGAAGAGAATCCCAACAACTTTTTTGCGTGGATAGAGGGAGAACCTGAACTGGTCACTGTGCAACACTTCGTCATCGACAAATTCCTCAAAAAGAAATCTGATCTACTCGCTGCCCCTGTCATTTCCCCAGGTCCTGAACTGTAATTTCTACTTCTCAATGATTGATCGCGTACAAGATGATGTTTGTGCCCATCTGTAGCGCTTGCTTTCGGATGATTTCAGGGTCATTGTGTACGTTGGTGTTCTCCCAGCCATCGCCGAGGTCGCATTCGTAGGTATAGTAGCAGACAACACGTCCCTCAAAGACAAGCGCAAAACCTTGTGCGGGCTTTCCATCATGCTCATGGATCTTGGGCAGACCTTTGTCAAAGTCAAAATGCATGTGGTAAATAGGGTGCGAAAAGGGAAGCTCTACCCAATCTAGCTCGGGAAATACCTTTTTCATCTCTCGGCGGGCATACTTGTCCAGCCCATAATTGTCATCTATGTGCAAGAATCCTCCTGAGATCATGTAGTTCCGCAGGTTTTTTACTTCCGCATCTGTAAACTGCACGTTTCCGTGACCTGTCATGTATACATAGGGATATTGAAAAATCTGCGTACCAGTGGCTTCTACCACATCTTCTTGGGTCGCTACCTGAGTATTCGTACTGAGATTGACAAATCGGATCAAATTAGGTAATGAGGAAGGATTGGCATACCAGTCTCCCCCTCCGTCGTACTTGAGTTTTCCGATCTTAAATTGATATTGCTGGGCAGACATGCACAAAGCTCCGAAGAGCAATCCCACAAATAATAAGCTTCTCATAAGGATTCAAACGTAATTTTATCTGAACAAGTTATGCTAAAAATAGGGTATATTTGCTCAAGTTATCGGCCAAATATTCTACCTTTATTTGCGTTGACATAACATTTACTCCTGTTTTGTCATCTCTTCAATTAACATTGCCCCTCATGATCCAACAAGCCACCTACGACTTTTTGGCTGAACTCAAAGAGAATAATCACAAAGAATGGTTTGACGCGAACCGAAAAAGATACAAGGTAGCCAGGGAAGATTTCATTCAATTCATAGATCAGCTTATTGAAGGCATCATCGATTTTGATCCAGGCTTGCAGGGACTCGAACCCAAAAATTGTCTGTTTCGCATCAATCGAGACATCCGATTTTCCAAAGATAAGTCTCCTTATAAGATCAACTTCGGTGCAAATATGGTCCGCGGTGGACGCCGCTCTCCATTTGCAGGATACTACATGCACTGTTCTCCACAAGAGGTCTTCCTTGCGGGGGGCGCTTACAGACCTGAGGCCCCTCAGTTGAAGCAGATCCGCCACCACATCGACATGCAAGGAGAAGAACTGCGAGAGATCGTCGGTGACACAGACTTTATAGAAGCCTTTCAGATGCTCCGTGGGGACAGCTTGAAGACAGCTCCTAAAGGATATCCCAAAGATCATCCCGACATTGAGTGGATTCGGATGAAGGGCTTTTATGTCTCTGCTGAACTCAACCCCCAACTACTCCTGGAGGAAGGGGCCGTCGATCATATCGTAGACAAGTTTCGCATCATGCACCCCCTCAATTCGTTCCTCAATGATGCCATGGAGCAATCTTAAACTTGCATACGATATATCCCCTGATTTTGGGCCTCTGTCTTTCGCAAAAAACGCGTAGTATAAACGATTGAGTGCTCGACATAGATCCTGAATGTCCCGTACACCACACTTTTCTCACTCGAAACCTTCTCGACCATGAGGTACCTCCTTCTGACATTTTACTTATTCGGTTTTCTTTTTGCCTTCGGTCAAGATACGATTACGACCATCTACGATCAGCAAATCATCGCGCAGGTTCAGGAAATTAAGAAATATAAGATCCTGTATTTGCCTTATCCTCCTGGAAAAGAAAAGTCCCAAAGTATCCTGAAAGATGAAGTAGATGTCATCAATTACTCAGATGGCATGAGCCAATATTTTCAGATAGTTCAAGCGCAACTCCCTGTCTTAGATTCTCTAGCGGAAACGGGAGATCCTATGGTCTTGTATCAACAAGGGCTTACAGACGCTGAAGACTACTATAATAATCCCTGGGTGTTTTGGATTACCTATACCTCTACTATTTTACCAGTTGCAGGGATATTTACAGGGGCTGCCATGGGAGGGATAGTAGCACTTGCGCCCGTGATTCCCCCACAAGGCCAGATCCCCAATAATCGGCTCTATGAAAAAAGTACAGATTATGCTGAGGGGTATGAGAAAACAGCCCGCAAGAAACGGATAAGACAGGTGATCAAAGGATTTGGGTATGGAATCGCTACTCAAATAGTTTTCATCATCTTATTGGTAATATCTGCGTAGCCCATCCATATTTCGTTGAATGCATTGGGAATTTCTTTGATTCCCTTTAGCTTTAAATATTCGAGAGGTATTTTGATCTGGCCCCTTGGTTAGAAATTATGCTTATTAGTGATTATCACGAATGAATTCTGATAGGATTGATTTTTTATGTAGAGATGCGATCAATCGGCATCTCTACATAAAAAATGCGGCACCCACTCATTTGTGATAATCGTTATTCTTTCATGTTTTTCTGAGAAAAAGCATATCTGTTCCTATTCATTTGACCTCTCACTTACTTGAAAAAAATATTTATGACGCGTTTTCTTTTGCTGGGCGCACTGTTACTACCCTCATGGCTTATGGGAGCAATAGAAGGATATGAATACACACTAGAATGGCTTGCCCCACATACCAAGACTTACAAGGTCACGATCAAGTTGACACCTGAGAAGGAAGCTGTACAGACAACGTTTCATCTCCCCGCTTGGCGTCCGGGTCGCTATTATCTACAAAACTATTCAGGGGCAGTCTCCGAATTTGAAGCAAAAGATCGAAAAGGAAAAGACCTAAACTGGCAGCGCACAGCGACTAGTTCTTGGACGGTGTCCCATCCTGCGGGTATCCGTGAGATCAGTGTTACGTATCACTATTATGCAAATAATCAGGATGCAGGTTCCTCCTATCTCGCTGCGAATGAGGTATACTTTAATCCTGTGAATTTATTCATGTATGCAGAAGATCGCTTGGACGACCCTGTGGTATTGCGCATACCTGAACTCGATACTTCTTGGGGAGCCGCAACTGCACTGGGCAAAACAGATGATCCCAGGCTATTTGAGACAGATGATTACCATGACTTTGTGGATTGCCCGACGGTTTTTTCTTCCAAAATGAAGACAATGGATTTTGAGGTAGATGGTACGACATTTTACCTACACTTTCAGGGAAATTATTTGGGAGATCTTTATACAGATGATGCCATTGTAGATGCTGTGACTAAGATCGTCAAGGAGCAAGGGGCTGTTTTTGGAGGTTTTCCTTTTACAGAGTATCATTTTATTTATCGTCTCCTGCCATTTGATATGCGCCATGCTGTCGAGCACAAAAACTCTGCGAGCTTTGCCTTGCCAGAGCGTGTCACGCAGTCTGAGAATACCATCATTGGGGGAGTAGGAAGCATTACAGCGCATGAGTTCTGGCATGCGTGGAACGTGAAGCGCATTCGTCCTGCTGCTTTGTGGCCTTATGATTACAGTCAACCTGTCTATACTTCCTTGCATTGGTTTACAGAAGGCGTGACAGATTACTATGATCAGTTGTCACTTATTCGTGTAGGGGTCACCAAAGAAAAGCAGTTTTACAGCTATCTTGCGCGGATCATCCAAAGTTTGGAAAATAACTATGCCTCCTCCATTGTATCGTCTTCAGAAGCGAGCTTCAATAGCTGGCTGGCTACCTCGCCATATGCCCATCCTTACCACCGTATTTCTTATTATACCTTGGGAAGTCGAGCAGGTTTGATGCTGGATCTAGCATTGAGGGTAGAAAGTGAAGACAAAGTGACGCTGGACGATATTTTCAGATACCTTTTCGAAAATTATTATCAAAAGGACCAAGGAGTACCAGAAGATGGGGTGCAAGAAGCCGCAGAGAAGCTTACAGGGAAATCTTGGGAGAAATATTTTCAGGCTCACATACATGGGACTGAACCTTATGATTACGAGAAGTGGCTCAGCCCCTTTGGGCTCGAATTAAAGAAGGAGCTTCCTGAAAGTTTGGGACTGCGCGTGTTGGGTATCATCTCTTCTGAACCTATTAGTCAGGGGATACTTGTTCGCAGAATTCATCCCTCAGGCGATGCCTACGCTGCAGGAATATTCGAAAATACATTGATTGTAGAGATTGATGGGCAGAGTACCTTGAATATTGATGTGGAAGAGTACATGGGGACAAAAGAAAAAGGGGACACACTCACTTTGCGTATTTATCAGGAGGGAGAAATAAAAGAAGTCATTGTAGAGCATAAAGCCCGTTTTATTCCTTACAACTACGAAATGACAAAGATGGAGAAAGCAAAGCCACAACAAGAGGCACGCAGGGAGACTTGGTTGAAGAGTATACAAAAGTAGATGGATAAAATATAGATTGGACTCAACACTCACGAGATACAAAAGGAGGGGTAGCAGATTTTGTTGCCCTCTTTTCTTTTTAGGAGTCATGCATGACTGACATCACATCATACTGTTTCATGTGTTAGTACAGTGAAAGTGGAAATAATAGTAATTATCTCGAATCCAAGTGGTTAAGGCTCATTTTCTCCGTAGAGATGCGATCAATCGATGTCTCTACCTAGACAATGTGGTACCCGCTTATTCGTGATAATCATTCATATACATCTTAAATTTTATCTCTTGATCCTAATGTCCATTACTTATAATCCTTATATTGTCATACCCTTGCCCTAATTCTGACTTTTTACACATTTTTCAGTAAACACTTCACACCATGCACCCCACACTTCTTGAAAACCACGACCGTGCGCGCAACGTGCGAATCCTCATGTATGTATGCATCGGGCTATTCGTAGCAGAGATGCTTGTCATCGTCAATGAGATCGGCATCCTGCAGGGCGACGACTCTTTCCTGGACAAACCAAATGAGATAGCGATACATGATTTGGCACGCGCGATTTTGGCTGTAGGTCGCTTAGGCCTCATAATTCTGGGGGCTGTCTTTTTTGTCCGATGGATGGCCCGCGCTTTCGAAAACTATGAACGTGCAGGTGGCGTTTCTGTATTTACCAAAAGCGCTGTCCAATGGGCTTTCTTCATCCCTTTCGTCAACTTTTATAAGCCTTATAGGGTTGTAAATGAGTTTTGGCAGGGAATGCAGGATCAGATCTTCAAAGAGACAGGTAAACTACCTGATTACAAGAATTGGATTATTGGGAGTTGGTGGGCCCTGTGGATCATCGGCAGTATATTATCCAATATCTCTGTACGAATGAGCAATACGACATCTATCGACACCCTTATTCTCTCGGACTATATTGAAATAGTGACGAATATAATTGAAGTAGGAGCAGCACTCCTTGTGATTCAATTTGTGGGAAGATATACCCTCTTTGAAGAAGAAATGTCACAACTGATGATGATCCAGCAATTGGATGGGGCAGATGAAGGAGTGGAAGCACCCCTTTAAATAGGTGGACACAAGAAATCAGGTTACAATAGAGCAGGCGTAGCCTCGAATGGAAAGCGCAAGTATGGTCATCCTGACGACCATTCCCGTAGGGAAGGAGGAAGGAACTAAAGCAGTATAACTGAGATGAAATCTCATATCCAGTGTCGTGTAGATAAGACTCGTTTAGATCTTTCGCCCGCTATGAAGATTGCGGGATTGGAGCTACACTATAGTATACGCTTTGAGCATGGGACTAAACTCCACATGCTATATGACACTGTCCCTTCAGGACAATGAACCAGCTTTGAACCCTGAAAGGGTGGCATACTATAGGCTAGTGGTTTCAACTCTAGACTGAAAGATCATTTTCTATCAAACGATTACATCTGACCTCTTACATCTGTCCACCTACTTAAGTTTACAGCGAGAAGAAAAAATGAAATGTCCTGCGTAGTCATTGAGCTCCGCAGAACATTTATGGATAGGTGCTTTCGCGTTTGGTAAGTCCTGATACTAGCTATCCACCGTCCCTACCAATGCCTGAAACTCTGCTTCATTTTGGTAAGGAGAGAAAGCAGGATCTTTCTTCAGCTCGAAGGCAGGATATCCATTCTCCAATGCGAGTTTCAGATAAGTCAGCATATCCGATTTGTTCCGCATTTGGGCGTAGATCTTGGCGAGTGTACCATATCGCAGGCCATCTCCTGGCTTGACTTCCAACGATTTATTTATATCTGCCAAGGCCAGTGAATAATTTCCATTGAGGGCGTGAAGGAATCCTCTGTAGTAGAGGGCATCAGGCTGTGCGGGATTGCATGTGATGGCTCTTGTATACTGATCCATGGCGAGCGCATAATTTCCTGCTTTACGTGCGATGTGGGCCAAGTTGGTGTAGGCATCTGCATGGGTATCATCCAATCGGATGGCTTTGCGCAGGTATTTAAGAGCTTCGTCATATACTTCTTCTTTGAGGAGGAGTTCTCCTTTTTTGTTGTAGGCGTCGGCAAATGTAGAATCTAATAGAATCGCTTGATCAAAGGCTGCCAATGCCTTTTCAGAATCATTGGTTTCAGGTTTGGGATCGAGATGTAGCAATCCTTTGAAATAGTACGGCATGGCAGAGGTCGGGTCCAGCTTCATTGCCTTTGCCAACTCTTCCTGCGCTTTATTGAGCTTTCCTGTTGAGAGGTATAAACTTCCTTTTTGGCAGTGGATGTCTGCTCGATCTGGAGACAATCTCAAGGCTTTGTTGTAATCGATCAATGCCTCATTATGTTTTCCCAATGCTTCGTATATCCTGCCTCGCTGCAGGTAGTCTGTCAGATCGGGAGACTCTTGAAGCTCCATCAATGTGTTGTAATCCGCTAATGCATCTTTGAACTGTTTGAGCGCCACAAAATATTGACTTCTCTTTCGGTAGGGAGCTGCTGAGGCAGGTGCGAGCTCTACCGCTTGGTTGTAATAAGACAAAGCACGAGGCCATTGTTTGTCTTTGAGTGCTGCATCTCCCAAATAAAGGGCAGCGTCTATGCTTGCTCCACCTAGAGAGATGGCACGTTCGAAATCTACTTCTGCTGCTTTTGCATCTCCTTTGCGAAGAGTGACCAAGCCTCTAAAGAAGTAGGCGTCAGGCTCATTGGGATTCAAGGCAATGACACGGCGTATGTCTTCACTTGCTTTTTCGTCTTCTGCTAGTTCGCTGTAGATACGTGCCCGTACAAGTAGGGGAGCAGGATCAGAAGGTGCTAGACGAATGGCTTCTGCCACATCTTGTAAGGCTGCAGGCTGATTCCCTTTTTCGAGATTGAGGATGGCACGGCCATAGTAAGCTTTGGCCAGATTAGGTGAGATTTCCAGTGCCTGGGTATAGTCCGCACTCGCTTTATTGTATTCAGAGGCTTGCGTGTAGATTTGGGCACGCAGACAATAAATCTCTGCATTGCCTGCACGCAAGTCGATGGCACGCGATAGCTTTTCTACGGCCTCGCGGTTTCTACCGCTTTCTCCCAGCAACTTCCCGCTCATACGCCATGCCTCTGCTAACGTAGGTTGGATTTTTGTGGCTTCTGCGAGGTCGTCCAAGGCAGCGGCTGTATTATCCAAGGCATCAAAAGCGTTTGCACGCGCGACGAAGGCTTGTCCCGAGGGATAGCGTGCAATGACCAGGTTGTATGATTCGATGGCTTCCTCCCATAGGTGCTCCTTGGAGAGCATATCGCCTTCAAAGAGATTGGCCTCTGTATGCTGAGGTTGGATCAAAAGTGTCTGTTCAATCACCTGTGCAGCTTCTTCCTTACGATCAAGAGCATCTAAGACATGTGCTTTTTGAAAAAGGACATCTGCATTTTGCACGTCAAATGATAGCGCTTTCTCATAGTTTTGCAGTGCCGCGCGGTAGTTTTTCATTCCCTCATATACTTGCCCTTTGTAGGTGTAAAGTGCTGCAACATCCTGGTACTTTTCCAGGAGTTCATTGATCTCTTGTAAAGCCGCTTGGTGTTGGCCTAGCTTCGCAAACAGCAAACCACGACTTACTTTGATATTGGTATTTTCAGGATCAAGCGATAAAGCCTGATTATAATCTGCCATAGCTTTTGTGTACCACTCCATTTGCTCCCAGATAGCTGCTCTGTCGCTATAGTAAGTGGCGTTCTGAGGTTCTTCAGCTAATAATTCCTCAAATTTATCTAAGGCACGCTGGTATCTCCCTCCCTGAATCAGGCCTTGAGTCAACATAAAGATGACGAGTGGCTTGATTTTTTGTCGGTCCTGATCAATTTTTTCCAGCGTAGCTACTGCATCATCGAAGTAGCCCGCGCGTTGTTGCTTGATGGCCGAAGCCCAGTAGACCAGATTCTTTAGATCACCCAAGACGACATCAGTCAAAAGACCTGGAAGCGGACCCTGGAATTCAGTTCTTGCTCCTTTTCCATCCAAGAACAAACGCTCTTGATAGGTATTTTTTGTGGCATATTGAACCTTAAGAGAAAGATCTTGAGGACTGATTCCACTTTGCCAAGTACCAGCAATGACGAGGTCTGTATGACAAGCAGATAGATAAGAGGAAAGATCATCCGTCTCCTCTAGACATAGGCTGGGTTCATAGCGAACCATCAATCGGATGCCTTCTTTCGTCTTGAGGGATTTGAGCATTCGCACGATATCCGTTTCCAGTTCAGGTTGACCATTGCTACAAGTTCCTTCCTCATGAAAAGGTGCCACAAGCACACAGTACTGGACTTCGTCTGCGGGAAATGGACAAGGAGATGCGATGGCAGCAGCCCCATTGGCACCCCAAGTATCACCATAGTAGAAATAAGTTCCTCCTCCTGCACCGAGAAGTAGAAGGATCATGGCCACCCATGTCAAGCGTGTTTGCCGTTTCTGCTTAGGCCCCTTTACAGGAGTAGCTATAGGAGCCGACTTTTTCTTTTTTGGCTTTGCCTTCGGACCGACAGGAGCTTTTTTTGCATCCTTAGATATCAGCGGATTAGGAGCTTTAGGGTCCTGTATGTTAGGGCGAGGATTTTTCTTCGCAGTTGTTGTAGACTGTTTTTCCTTTTTGGGTGTGAAATCCCGAACCTTAGGCTTATAGGTAGTGGTTGTAGGTGCTTTTTTCTTTGGTGTTTTGGGCGTGACGGGTTCCGCCTGTTTGGTCTTAGCGTCTTTTGTAATCTTTGGATTATTGACTTTGACCGGCGGAGGTGTGACGGCCTCTGCTTTGGGCGTCGCTACCTTGGAGGAAGTAGTCTTGACTACGGGCTGTTCGGTTACCGCCTTTGGTTTTGTCTCCTTTGGAGGGGGCGGTGTTACTTTCTCTATGGGTTGTTTTTTGGATTCGGCTTGCTTGATAGCAGGTGGAATCTTTTCTTCAGTTTTTTGGGTAGGCTCCAACTTACGTACGATCCCTTTTTGTAGGAGCGGATTGCGTAGCCTCCATGAGAGTAGGCGTCGAGCCTGTCCTCGTACGATCAGTGCTTTTCGCCATGTGGGAAAGGCCCCATACAATTTCTTGTCCCATACTAGATGACGATCTTTGGGATGAAGACTGACCTCAATCTGCTTGAGCCCCTTATATCCTTTGTACCCCAACTCTTGAAACGCCTGACGAAGGCTCCGACCACGTAAGAGGAGACGATAGTACATCTCGACGATAGAGGTGGGGTTGAGTTCCTTGCCAAGGACGAGTAGAATGGGAACTTGTGCTTCCAAGAGTTCTACGACGGGATCATCCTTTTCTAGACCTGTGAGGATACAGAGTTGAAGATTGCGAACCTGAGAGAGTTGGCGATATAAGGTAGCCGTCGGGATAGCGATATGATCACTGGAGGTGCCTACTGTCCATGCTCCTTCGCGGGTATGATAAGCGTGAATGTGTACAACAGACACATCCTTCAAAGAATTCTGGGTAAGGAGCGTTTTGCTCGGAAGGTTCTCTCCTAGTACTTGTAGCTTGAATTCTTCATCCGCTACAGATGTTTCTAAAATCTCCTTGATTCCCTTTATCTCTTGATCTACGATCTGGTTTGCATCAGATTCCTCTGCTTTTGAAGGCAAAGTAGGGATCAGAAGAATTTGGGGTATCGTAGGCTTATTTGTCATCAGGTGTAAAATCTTGAACAACAGGATTATTTCAAATGTAGCTAATTAAAGTTACACTTATGATTAGATCTAGGCTAACTGGTTAATTCAAGGGCTTCTACGGCTAAAGTCATGTAAACAATGGAAGAGAATCTGCTGAAAGGCTTCGTTTTCAGTCGATTCGTCCACTTTTCTACTCTTATAAGAATCAGTTCAATTTTCTATTAATTGTAGGTCCCACACGATCCCGATTATCGAACAATTTAGATCTACCTATTCATTTTATCTTTTCTCTTGAGAAAAAAGTGTAAGAGGCAGGATATCTTTTTGTAGCGAAAGGGAAATCACAACATTTTCAGACGCTTCCTCCTACGAATACAATTTTTCCCCCTCTCTCTCGTCAATAGGAGCAAATAATTCCTTAATTTACTTTCATATATTGGGACCTTCATAATCCCTTTCCGTCTTTAGACTAAACGATGCAAAACAGCTGTCAAAGCAAATGTTTTCTATTCGTTTGGTAAGCAAGTTGTAGCACCTCAATTTTTTATCCTATATGTCAACAGAGACACCTGCAAAACCCAAGTTGATCGTTCCTGAGTGGGTCTATGAGATCAAACGCAAATATCTATCTGAAAACGTTTCACAATTTATCATACACGGCAATATCAATGATTTCGTACGTGTAGAGCGCGAAGGTAAATCAGAGTATCTACGCATACGAGATTTTCTTAATCGTGAGTTATTTCGTGGAAAAGATATCGTCATCAACTACGACCGTGCAGCAGGCATCCGATTCAAGGATGATACGCGCTTTGGTGGCGAAAGTAAAATGCGCCATGATGTGGAGAGTACCCTTGAGATGCTTTCTGAACTATCTGGTGGACCCGGCACCAAGTTGGGTCGTTCTCCTGGAGATGCTTTCTATGCATTGGATAAGTACTTTGACGTCACCCTCAATCAGAATACGATCAAGTACCTGATTGAGCATCTCCAAAAACGTATCCGCGCCCTCTCTGGCAATAAATCCAAAGAAGATGATGTAGTGGATCGCTTCATGAGCATCACGCTCCCAGATTTTAATACTGCGGATGCCAAAATCAAACAAAAATTTGAAAAGCGTATCCAGGGATTGGAAGCTCAAACGAAGAGTCCTAAATCCATCGCATTTACTGTAGATTATGCAGAAACACTGATCTCACAGGGTGAGAGTTTGCGTCCCGATGAGAAGATGGCCTTAGTTTTTTTACAAAAATGGGCCAAGGATGAGCAATTTTTGGGATCTGATATGATGGTGGTTGTATTGGTAGAAAACATCAATACCATCGACGATCAGTACGTGCGCAACCCATATACACACGAGATCAGTATTCCCTACCCCAATGAACTAGAGAGAAGGAGTTTCATCGAGCATTTCTTTAAAACGCATCCTGACAGTGTGGGGCTATTTGAAATGGATCTGGATGTCCTCTCTAAAAATACAGCAGGTCTTGGGATTGTTCAGCTTAAGACTATCATGTCAGAGGCTGCGAAAAATAAGTTGCCTTTTACCAATGACGATCTGACCAAGAAGAAGAAGGAGATGATCGAATCAGAGGCAGGCGGTCTGCTGGAATTTGTTGAAACCAAGTTTTCTCTGGACGATGTCGCAGGTCACGCACAAGCCAAGAAGCACTTGCGAGACGCCGCGAATGCCTTGGGCAACGCCCGCCCTGATGTCATGCCGATGGGCTATCTCGTATCAGGGCCTGTAGGAACGGGTAAAACCTTTATGATCCGTTCATTTGCCAATGATGTAGGCATCCCGATGGTCATCCTAAAGAACTTCCGTGGCATGTATGTCGGACAGTCCGAGGGCAACCTTCAAAAGGTGTTGAAAATCCTCAAGGCGATGGCGCCTGTAGCCGTGATGATCGATGAGGCAGATGCTTATTTGGGTAATCGTAGCAACGACGGAAGCAGCGGGGTGAATAGCCGTATTTTCTCTATGCTGGCGACTTTCATGAGTGATACAGAAAACAGGGGAAAGATCATTTGGTTCCTCGTGACGGCTCGACCTGACTTGATGCCTGTGGACTTCAAGCGACAAGGGCGTGCCGAAGAACATATTGGACTGTTTTATCCTGAGACATTGGATGAGAAGCGCGAGTTGTTGCAAGTGATGCTCCGCAAGACAGGCCTTTCGTATCTTGAGATGGACGAGTTCGATGAAGAATTCTTTGAAGATATTACGGTCAGGTCGGGGGCGGATATGGAAGCTGCACTGACGCGCGCCAAGTTTAAAGCTGCGAGTCTGGGCCTTGAACATGTAAATGTTGACATCATCGTGCAGGTTTTCAATGACTTCTTACCTCCTACTTATCCTGAGGAAATCGAGCTGATGGAGTACTCCGCTGTTTTGGAATGTACGTCCAAAGAATTGTTGCCCCAGCGCTTTCGAGAAATGTCTCGTCAAGAAGTGTTAGAAAAAGTAGAAGAACTCAAGATTCGCGTACGAGGCTAGCAGAATGTATATAGTAAGCGATGGTTATAGACCTTCACTTATTTTGATACAAGTACTAAGGAGTACCTTTCACAGGGTATTCCTTTTTGTTTTAGTGACAAAATATTGATGTTCACGGACAAGGTGCCTAACATTGTGAAAAGGGATGAATTAATTTCAGTACTTTAAGATGGATTAAGCACCTTTTCTGTAAAAATAAGGGTCACTACATAGGTAGCATGATTTTTCTACTACAGACGTTCTTTTGAGCACAACAATCATCACCGTGTAATCAAATTCACTTATTATGAAACGAATATTACTTTTTCTGTCATTGATCTTAGGCTTCACCCTCTCGACAGTGACAGCAGGAACTGCCTCATCCTACACGCCCGCCAAGGTCCAATCTTCGCAGAAGCTCACCAAGCGTCAGCAAAAGCTCATGAAGAAGATGGATAAGCTATCGAAAAAAATCAGCAAAAAACTGGGTAAGTCAGATGCAGCGGTAGAAGCGGAGCTTCGAAAGATCATCATCATTGGCTTTGCAGGGATTGTCATCGGCATCGTAGGGAATTTTGTCCCTGTATTTGGTTGGTTGATCTCTCTGATCGGTTCGCTTGTGGTACTATATGCCCTCTACCTATTCATCATGTATCTACTAGACAATGTAGACCTGTAGGTCCACGTTTTTTCTATCCTATCTGTACATGAAAAATTCAGGCTTCACTGGGGAGGTGAAGCCTGTTTTGAACAAATGGGTGGGTCAATAAGGAGGTAGATTGATAAATGAAGATGGCTACCTAAGGGTAACATGATGGGAACTCTTTTTCATCGGTTGCGGTTACTCGCTTGCTGTGTAGCTGCATCCGAGTAATCACCAAAAGCAGCGACGCAAATGATCTTCCATTCTCCATTTACTTTTTCTAGGACGCGTACTTCCTTGCTAGGCTGGACCAAGGCTTTATCCCCTAGATATTGATCAAAAGTAACATAGGCACCTTCTCCATAATATCGATAGGTAAAGTTATCTCTATAAACCAAGTTAGTCAGCGGCTCACTATTGTCAATGACCATCCTTCCCTGCAAATCAATCAACTCCCATCCTACTGAAGCTGTATACGAGCCGTCTGGGTTGGACCATGCCTGAAGCGACTCGGGTACATGTAAGAAGCATGAAGCCCAAGCATCATAGTCCCTGCTAAAGAATGCATTCGTTTCCTGAGTAATAATTTTCTTGATCGCCACAAATTCCTTCTCCTCTTTTGTCTTCTGGGCTAATCCGAAACTCATAGTCCCCAGAAGCAAAGCAAGTAGTAGTGTCCAATTTTTCATATTGTTTCAATTAGTGTGGGGATGTTCTCATTTAAGAATATACAAAATTTGTATAAATAATGAAAATATTTCCATGTGTAAATATGTCAGAAACTAACTGTATATCAGTAGAAAGCGTCTGCAAACAATCTGAGGGAGGATCAGTTTTGTGAAAAAAAGTATGCCGCATACACTGAGATTGATTCTAGGAGATCAGCTAAACGCCCAACATAGCTGGTTCCAGCAGGTAGAAGAGGATGTGATATTTGTGATGATGGAAGTGCGTCAGGAAACGGACTATGTAAAGCATCATATTCAAAAGGTCGTGGCTTTTTTTGCGGCTATGCGTGCTTTTACCAGTGAAAGAAAAGCTGAAGGACACCAGTTTGTTTACCTCAAACTGGATGATCCGAATAACCTGCACGATATCCCTCAAAATATCGATCGCCTGATCGAAGCTCATCCAATCGAAAGATTCGAGTATCAGCTACCTGACGAGTATCGACTAGACGAACAAATGCGTGCCTACTGTGAGCACCTCTCGATAGCTACCCAGGCAGTTTCTACGGAGCATTTTCTAACCGGGCGAGAGGATCTGAAGGAGATGTTCCAAGGAAAAAAAACCTATCTGATGGAGTCCTTTTATCGCAAGATGCGGAAGAAGTACCACATCATGATGGAGACTGAGACACAGCCTGTTACTGGGAAATGGAACTACGATGCGAATAACCGAAATAAGTATGACGGTGCTATTCCCATTCCCGTTCCTTTATCCTTTCATCACGATGTAAAGGAACTGGTAGGAGTAATTGAAGGGCAAGGTGTAGAGACGATAGGCAAAATCGATCCAGAAAATTTTATCTGGCCTGTGACAAGAAAAGAGGCATTGGAGGCGCTTGATTTTTTCATTGATGAATGTTTGCCCCACTTTGGGACATATCAGGATTCCATGACCAAGCAATACTGGTCCTTGTTTCACGCGCGCATTTCCTTCCCCCTCAATAGCAAGATCTTGTCTCCGCTGGAAGTGGTAGAGCGAACCGTTGCTGCATGGGAAGCCAATCAAGACAAGATTGACATTGCGCAGATTGAGGGCTTCGTGCGGCAGATCATCGGATGGCGAGAGTACATGCGGGGTGTGTACTGGGCGCACATGCCAGAGTATGAGGATCGCAATTATTTCAATCATACCAATAAGCTTCCCAGTTGGTTTTGGACGGGTGAGACCAAGATGAGCTGCCTTCGTCATGCCATTCAAAATTCCCTGGACAATGCGTATGCGCATCATATCCAGCGTCTGATGGTGACAGGCAATTTTGCCTTGCTTGCAGGTGTGCATCCCGACGAGTTGGACGCATGGTATCTGGGGATCTACATAGATGCCATCCAATGGGTAGAGATCACCAATACGCGCGGTATGTCTCAGTTTGCTGACGGAGGACTTGTAGGAACCAAGCCCTATGTTTCCTCAGCTAACTACATCGATAAGATGTCGGATTACTGCAAGGGCTGTCACTACAGCAAGAGCAAGAAGTTTGGCGAGAAAGCCTGTCCCTTCAATAGCCTATACTGGCATTTTTATAAACGTCATGAAGACAAACTCGCCAAAAACCCACGCATAGGCATGGTGTATCCCACGCTGCGCCGAATGAAGAATGTCGAGGAAGTGCTGGCACAGGGGGAGCAGTACATAGAGAACCTGGAAAGTCTATAGTCGAATCAATCCACCTTTGTCAAGGTACAGATACACTGCAGCGTATCATTTTCTTGGGCGATGTTGTAAGCAATGCTGAGATCCCCTGCACTCGATCTGCTCCCTGAGCCATCGACACGTCCATAAATCATGAACTGCGGATACATATCTAGTAAGTTGCTTCTTTCTAGATTAGCCACAATCTTGGAGGTCGTCAGTGGGCCTGCTTGATTGTGGAAATTAATCAATGTGATCTGATTGAAGTCGGGGCCTGTTTCTATTTCCATTCCAAATGTCTGTTGTGTACCACTACAGTTTTCTCTTGCTGTGAACTCTCCGGGGTATTTGCTTGTCCACGTTATTTGACATTGATCGCCTTCGTAGCCTTTTTTACATTGGCACACCCCTCTTCCATCGTTGCCTACAATACAAGCTTCTGTGTTGGGGCCTACACAGGCACGAATTGTACAGGGATCCAGTTGAAACTCACATTCGGGACCAAAAAAACCTTCGGGGCAGTCACAGTCTCCGTCTACACATACACCTCCATTTTCACACATCACATCTTCACAGGGATTTTGGTCACATCCCCCTAAAGTCAGGCATAAAAATCCTAGACAGAGGCATGCACATTTTACAATATTCATATATGGGTTATTTTTACCTAAAATTAAGATAAATTCTCACTTGTCCATTGGCCAAAGATTTTCTCCCGTTCGGGGTGCTGTTTGCAACATTCAGAAGCCAAGGGCACAAAATCAGCGCAAGTCCTGTATTTTGACTTAGTTATCAATACTAGCCTGTAATACTCCCTAAAGTCCCTGTACTATGCCTATCGGTAAGTGAGGGATTCCTGTCATGAAATCTGCTCAATCTTCATATTGGCTGAAATCAGGTGCTTTCTCTTTGTTAGAACGCATTTCACTGCAACTCTTCAGATTTGGGAGTTTCTATCTGCTAGTTAGAGGACTAGACAAAGGGGCTTTTGGAACATGGACCTTATTTCTGATTATCTGCTCCTTTTTTGAAGTACTGCGGGTAGGATTTATTCAAAATGCACTGGTGAGAGCCCTTTCTTTGGCAGATCAGCCCGAGACCCGCAAACAAATTAACTCTGCTTCTCTCACACTCAACATCCTTTTGAGTGGGGTAATCACTATTTTACTGATTATTCTCTATTATCTGGAACCTTTCATCTGGGATGCAGCCCCATTGAATGAGATGTTCTTGATCTATATTCTGACTTCCTTACTGCTGCTGCCTTTCTTTCATTTCCAGTTTATCCAACAAGCACACCTGACCTTCCATGGGATTTTTCTAAGTACATTGGTTCGTCACAGTGCATTTTTTGGGTATGTATGTTGGGTATATTTCCATCCTGAACTCTCTTTCAACTTGGTTCAGTTAGCCTTTTTTCAGGCGTTTGCTGCTGGTCTAGGTGCCATTGTCAGTGTATTGACAGCCTGGAAATACGTAAGTTTTTCTGGTCATATTTCGATCAAGTGGATGATGCGATTGGTTCACTTTGGTAAGTATGTCACAGGCACAAACTTAGGGATGATCCTGATGAAGTTCTTGGATCAAATCCTGCTAGGAGCGATGGTTTCACGTGTGGCCGTGGCGGACTACAGTACAGCTGTGCGCATCACCAATCTGGTGGAAGT
Source organism: Bacteroidota bacterium (assembly GCA_038527485.1). Classification (GTDB taxonomy): domain Bacteria; phylum Bacteroidota; class Bacteroidia; order J057; family J057; genus JALEFZ01. Next base: position 25,130 of record JBCBFT010000015.1, on the reverse strand, counting down.
CCCAACACAGGCAGTAGCGTCTATCGTGTATCCTCAGAGTGCGAAAAAAGGGGGGCAGAAAGAAGGGAATTCCAATAAGCAATTGTTTGAAAAATCAGTAGGCATCATATTGGCGATGATCATCCCTGGTGGCTTATTTGTGTGGCTCTTTCCTGAATGGGTGCTCAACTTCGTTGCAGGCGATCGGTACTTAGATGCGGTCCCCATTTTGCGTTTGACGCTGATTTCAGGGCTTTTTGTTCCTTTTAGTCGCCAGTTTAGCACCATCATGGATGGCATCGGCAAACCCAAGATCAATTTTCAATTGACCCTTGGAGGGGCGATCCTCAATTTCATTTTCCTACTTATCTGTATTCCGCTTTGGGAGGAAATAGGTGCGGTAATTGCGACTATTTTAGCTTATGTATGTATCGTTGTAGCTGGATTGGTCATTCTTTCAAAAGAGCTAAACGTCGATCCACTTGAGCCTATCAAGTTTGCTTTTCGTCTCTATTTCAAAGGGTTTTGGATGATCTGGTCTCGTACGTTTGGGCGGCTCAGTTCCAGTACCTAGAGATTGAGTCCCCTCTACATTACTTTATGCAGGAAATCTCAAGCAACAAACATTGTTCATATTTCTAAGTATTTTCTTCATAAGCTAGATATTGTCAAGTAAAAACTCAGGCTATCTGTTTGGGTTAATGAAAAGAGCTTCACATATACACACAATCGTCTTTCGCTAGGCAGATAGCTTAAACTCTGATGCCAAACTATGGATTAGGGCATTGCTTTTGATCTTAATGTGTGAGGCTGTGGACATTTAGGGAAATAGTAGAGGTGAGGGAAGCGAGAATCAAAGTTTTTGTGTAACACCCTCCTATATTTTTTCATATTTATTGTAGCACTGAATGCTTATATTTCTCTAATCCTACACATGCACCCAGTCAAAATAGCTTGAATATTTTCTAATTATGATGTGGCAGATCCCCATGATATATCGTTTGAAAGGACTATCATTCCTCATAGGTCTACTTTTACTTCTTTTCCCACAGAAAAATTGGGGTCAACTGGCGCAGCCTTTTGAAAGTTTGCAGGATTGGCAAGTCGTGCGTACGGAAAATTTTGATGTCTTTGCGCCTCGTAATCAGACAGAGGGAGCTGAGCTTGTCGCTCGGTTTGCTGAGCTCGCGCGCTATGAATTGGGAATACTATATGACTACAGCCCTACGGAGCGCTTTACTCTTTTGTATACAGAGAACCCCCTTGCCTTCATGCAGACCAACCTCCGCTTGAATAGGCAGGGAGTAGATCCTGGCGAAATTCTGCTTCCCCGCAAAGTTGAGTCCGTCATTCATCCTGGGACGACCCAAGCGCTGTACCAAGAAGTGAAGCGAGCGGTATCAGATGCCATTCTGAAGCAGTTTAGCTATGGGGACCAATTGGGGACGAGTATTCAAACCGAGTTGTTGTTGTACGATGCAAAGTGGTTTTATCAAGGATTGTCTTCTTATGTGTCCTCAGGATGGACATACGAAGATGAGCAGTGGATGGGGTCTTTGACTCAAGAGACTTTTTCTGAGCTTGCGATGGAAGGGGATAGTCACGTACAGGATGTTATTCGTCGATCTCTCTGGCATTTTATTACCCACGAGTATGGGGAGCAAAAAGTATCGGAGATTGTATATCTAGTGACGATTTCCCATTCAATCGAAAGTGGCATTATCTCGGTTTTGGGGATTACGTTGAATATCCTGACTATCCGCTGGGAGCGGTACATGAACAATCGCCTGAAAAGCACCCAACAAGGGCGAACCTTTATTGAGGACTATGGGGATACGTTTATGCTTGTGCCTCCTGAGGGAGCAGAGGTGATTGGGTTCGATTATCATGAAGGGCAAGATCAGTTTGCGGTCTACCTCAACCGTTCAGGTAAGCTCTCCGTGCAGTTATACGACCCTGTAGAGAAAAAATGGTCTAAGTCTCTATTCAAGACAGGATACTCGCGCAACGATGTTGCCCGATTGGATTTCTCTTTGCCCGTAAGATGGGCACCTGATGGAAAATCAGTCATTGCGCCGATCTGGAAAGATGGGAGTGTGCGGCTGATGACATATGATTTGGAAGAGGGAGAACTTCAGGAATCCAGTCTCCCAAGAGGGATGACGCACGTGCTGGCGCTCAATTATTCGCCTAGCGGAGAAAAAATGGCCCTTTCAGGTCTTCACAATGGCACGATTGATATCTACATCCAGAGTGGATCTAGTTCATGGAAACAATTGACTGACGATACGTATGACGACCTCGATCCCATCTGGAGAGGGGACGAGATGGCCTTATACTTCAGCTCAAATCGGCCTATGCATCATGCAGATAATCCCGATCAAATCTGGAGCGCCTACAAGCACGCGACGGATCTCTATCAATTGACTCTTCTACCAGATACGACTATCCTGACTCAGATCACAGAGACTCCCAATGTCGACGAGCGAAAGCCTATGCTTGTGGATGATGTGGATCTGCTGTACATCTCTAATGCTGCAGGCATCCACAACCTCGAGAAGCTGGGGATCTTGGAGAATCGTCGATATTTCTTATCAGATTATCCTACAGGCATCATTGATTTTAGGATTTCAAACGGGGAAGTGGTGTTTTCAGAGCCCATCGAGGGCAAGGTTCAACTGATGCGACAAAGAATAGCCGACTACCAATCGCTTCCTATGCCCGAACCCACACTCCTGCGCTTGGCAGCTGATGCCAAGTATAAGCTAGAAAGGTTAGAAGAAGCAGAAAAGGAAGCGGAAGAAGCGTCGGAAGTTGTGACAGTGGAAGATAGCAGTAAGGCAGAACCAGCACAAGCAGCCCAACCAGAAGAAGTCGAGAACGAGGAGAATGATGCACCCGTCGTGAAGTATTATATTTTTGACGATGAGGAGTCTTCTTACGAAAAATCTAAGGCGGATCGGAATCAGTTTGAGAGTCCCACACGTCCCAAAGAAACGATTACTACGACAGTATTTGGGAAAGTCCCTGCTCCTGTGTTGGCGGAGCTAGAGGTATCTCAGGCAGGCCGACAACGCATCCCGTGGACGACAGAAAAAATTACGATGGGTATGTACTACGATCCTGTCTCTAAGTTTGGTATCAACCTGGGGGCTACTTTCTCCGATATTCTTAACCATCACGAATTAGAGGTACTCTGGCGGCCTTCTATCCGCTTTAGTGTGACGCCCAATGACCACCTGGGTAAACTGACGTATACATACAAGCCACGTAAAATCGACTATCTGGCAGAGGCGACGGTTCGCTCTCGCTTTCTCAATATCGGTATCGAAGCCAATACGATTCAGCTAGACTCCTTATTATTCAGATACAATCATCTAGGACTGGACTTGGGGGCCCGCTATCCACTATCTGCTTTTGCAGATGTGACGGTCAGGCTCGGGGCACAAAACCTCTCTCGACTCGATCAGAGATTGTCCAACCTGGTTTTGCTCAATAACCAATCGACCTTCGTACACGGAGGCATACAAGCGCGTTTTGACAATGTAACGTATATCGACAAGTTTGAGTTTAGTGGACTCAAAGCGGAGGTGAATTTTGATCACTATCAAGATCTATCTTCAGGTGGTATGAATATCCAGCGACTCAAAGCAGAGCTTCGCTACTACCGTCCCGTACTCAACCAAAGTGTACTAGCTGTACGACTGGGTGGAGGTTTTACTACTCCCCGAAATGTGAGCAACTTCTATCTCGGTGGGACAAATGGACAGGTACATGCGCCTATCCCTATCTCATTTGTCAATCCTGGGGAAGGAGATATCCGAACCAATGAGGTAGATACAGCCTTAAATGTGGTGAGCTTTCTAGATTTTGTCAATCCTATGCGTGGCTTCCGTTTCAACACCCGTGCAGGTTCGCGTTATTTGGCAGGAAATGTAGAGCTGAGAATTCCTATTTCACGTCTTCTACGGTATTCTTTACAGGGAAATACACTATATAATATAGAAATCATCCCCTTTGTAGACGCAGGAACTGTATGGACAGAAGGCAATCCCTTTTCGCAGAAAAAGCCAACAGATACAAGGTTCATCACTTCGGGCAATGTCCGCATCAAGCTTCAGACGCTTAAGAGTCCATTCTTAATAGGCTTTGGATCGGGTTTGCGTGCCAATCTGCTTGCGTGGAGTGTAAGGGTAGATTTTGGTTGGGGAATTGACGATTATACCTTGTTACAGCCTACCATTCATACCTCTTTGAGTCGGAGCTTTTAGGACCATGTTTGAAACCTCAAATCTCTGCTTTTTAGCTAGATGTTCATTATTCCAAACAGGGTCTAATTCTCCACATATCGTTGGTCCCCAAAGCATGACGGGTTGCTACTAGAGGATACGTATCCCCTTTTGTAGCAACCCGTCATTTGATTGATTCAAAGCCACGACCCGTGACTTACTCCTTTAGTATGATATCTGATGTCCAGCTCTTGGGCTGGAGGTCATCTTCTTGAGAGGAGGTGCAAACTGTGTAAGTTTGATTCCTTTCACTGCTTCCTTATACTCTTCGATTGTAGGTGTTCTCCCCAAGATAGCAGACAATACGACCACAGGGGTAGAAGCGAGGAGAGATTCTCCTTTTTTGCGATCAGAGTCTTTGACCACACGGCCTTGGAAGAGTCGGGTAGATGTAGACATCACCGTATCTCCTTTCGCTGCCTTCTCTTGGTTCCCCATACAGAGGTTACAGCCAGGTCGTTCGAGATACAGGATATTGTCGTACTCAGTACGCGCTTGGCTCTTGGGAGCTGCATCATCAAACTCAAAGCCTGAGTATTTTTGTAGCACTTCCCAATCTCCTTCCTCCTTCAGTTCATCGATGATGTTGTAAGTTGGAGCGGTCACAACGAGTGGCGCGCCAAACTCTACTTTTCCGTGTGCTGCTTCGAGGTTCTTCAGCATCTTAGAGACGATCTTGATGTCTCCTTTGTGAACCATACAGGAGCCCACAAATCCAAGGTCTACATGCTTTTCCCCTTCATAGAAGGAAAGCTCGCGGATCGTGTCATGTGTATAGCGCTTGGATACGTCTTCATTATGCACATCAGGATCGGCAATCATAGGCTCATCGATGATGTCCAAGTCTACGACAAACTCTGCGTAGTACTTGGCATTTTCATCAGGTGTCAATGGGGGCTTCTCTCCTGATCTGATTTCTTCAATCCGCTTATTCGCCTTGTCGATCAAACCTTGTAGGACTTGTGGCTCATTGTCCATCCCCTTATCGATCATGATTTGGATTCTCCCTTTGGCAATTTCAAGAGATTCAATCAGGGTATCAGGTTGAGAGATACAGATCGAGGCTTTGGCTTTCATCTCAGCAGTCCAATCGGTGAAGGTGAATGCCTGGTCTGAAGGCAGGGTGCCAATATGTACTTCAATGATTCTGCCTTGGAATACATTTTCGCCTCCAAATTTCTTCAGCATCTGAGACTGGGTAGCATGCACGACGTCGCGGAAGTCCATGTGGTCAGACATTTCTCCCTTAAACGTCACTTTGACAGATTCTGGAATCGGCATCGAGGCTTCACCAGTCGCTAAGGCGAGTGCTACCGTACCTGAGTCTGCACCGAAAGCCACACCCTTGGACATCCTGGTGTGGGAGTCTCCCCCGATGATGATGGCCCAGTCGTCTACTGTGATGTCGTTGAGGACCTTGTGTATCACATCCGTCAAAGGATGATACTTGTGTTGGGGATCTCGCGCCGTAATCAGACCAAAGTCGTTCATAAACTTCATCAGTCTGGGGATATTTTCCTGAGATTTTAGGTCCCAAACGGAGGCGGTATGACAGCCCGATTGGTATCCTCCATCCACGATAGGAGAGATCACGGTAGCAGCCATCATTTCCAACTCCTGAGAAGTCATAAGACCTGTCGTATCCTGAGAACCTACAATATTGACTTCTACTCTCACGTATGAGCCTGCATGTAGGGTCGCACCTGAAGTACCGACCGCATTCTTATTGAAGATCTTTTCTACAGCTGTCAGGCCTTGTCCTTCATGAGAGACCTCCTTGGATGGGGCAAAGACAGGGGGTATATCTATACCCAAGGTTTTGGCTGCGAATGCTTGGAGCTTCTTACCAAAAACGACAGCGTAAGAGCCTCCCGCTTTCATGAACTCCATCTTTTGAGGCGTCAGTGCCGAGGAAATATCGATCAGTTCTTCATCGCCCTTATACAGCTTTTTCTTCTTGGTATTGATCGTAAAGACTGTTCCCGTATCTACAGAATATGTCTGCTTGAGAATAGGCTCTCCTTCCTCATCTGTGACAAGATTTCCTTGCTCATCGTATTGCTTGACCCAGTTTTTGAGGTCGATTCCTATACCGCCTGTCACACCTACTGTGGTGAGAAAGATGGGAGAGATCCCATTGGTTCCAGCCACGATAGGAGCAATGTTAATAAAGGGGACATAGGGACTGGCCTTCTTCCCGATCCAAAGGGCGACGTTATTGACACCTGACATGCGAGAAGAGCCGACACCCATGGTCCCTTTTTCAGCGATCAGCATGACGCGCTTATCAGGATGCTCCTCCTGTAGCGCGATCAGCTCGTTTTGCTGGTCCTTATTGTGCTCAAATAGACACTGGCCATGTAACTCACGGTCAGATCGAGAGTGGGCATCACTGCCAGGAGATAGTAAATCTGTGGAGATGTCTCCTACGCCCGCGATGAAGGTGACGATTTCAATTTCTTCATCTACTTCAGGGAGCTTGGTGAAGAATTCTGCTTGCGCATAGCTCTCTATGATATCTTTCGCAATGTCACTGCCAGCCTTGAATGCCTTTCCCAAGCGCTCCATATCGGCCTCATAAAGAAATACTTGTGTCTTGAGCACTGATGCGGCCTCTTGCGCGATTGCGGCATCGTCACCCAGTGCCAAGTCTAGCAGTACCTCGATAGAAGGTCCCCCCTTCATATGTGACAATTGCTCGAAGGCAGATGCAGAGGATATTTCCTCTACATTGGATTGCCCTAAGATAATTTCTTTTAGGAACTTAGCCTTTACACCCGCGGCACTTGTGGTTCCTGGTAGTACATTGTATATGAAAAATTGGAGGGAATCTTTTCGGTGCGTATGATGCACATCTTTGATTTGGGCGATGACTTCGCTCATTAACGCTGCGCCATCTATTGGTTTGGGATGTAATCCCAGCTTTTTTCTTTCTTCAATCTCCTTTAGATATTCAGTGTATCTGCTCATAAAAATTTCATTTGTGGTGTTCAAAGAAGATCTACGGGCTTACGCATTTTAGGAAAATGGAGTGAAGCCTGTATTTGGAATCATCATCGATAATGAATTCTGTGATCAATTTCTGCTTGCTGTAAAAATACAGATTGATTTTTAAATATATCTACTTGTGACCCTATAATTATACGTCATAATCCCCTTTTAGGATATATCATTTATGAAAGCTTGGAAAGGAGAGTACATAAAAGTGTATATATTCAATGTAAAGGCGTTTATACCCATTTGAGGAAGTATTTTTTCATTGAAAAAGGAATAGAGAGTAATAAACCAGACAGGTTTGGGCCTAAGGAATTTTTGTGTAGGTTATCTTTCTGGGTATGTTAAGAGAAGATATGAAAATAAACACATTCACATATCTTTTTATTGTCATATTTAATCGTAGAAGGTTGCGTTGTGGTAGGGTATCGATACCTGAAATGTATAAGAATAAGAAGGGATGAAAATTTCGATTAATCAGATGTTTTTTAGCAAGCATCTTAAGTCGATCTCATTTTTGCTTTTGCTATGATTCTCATAGATCTTTATTCCATTTCCTCTTCTCTCCACACTTGGGCAATTGTATCCCGTCTTGAGATTACAATGGGTTTATCTTAGATCATACGCGTGCTTTTTCCTTATGATCTTAACAAAATGATTTGTGATAGGGGCTAGCCTATTTTTGAGCTTCTTTTGTGAGGGTGATTTGAAGTGGATAAGCATAGTACTCCCTTTGGGCGGCTGCTAGCGCTACAACTGTTCCCCTCATTTCATTTCCCTGCTTCAAGAGTTTGAGTGAAAGGAGGTGACTAAACTCACGCCGCAGCTTGGGATGAGGCAGTTGCCCAAGAAAAAGACCTATAAATGATCCTTGGTTTGTCAAGGCCATAAGGAGGTCTTCTTGGTTAGGGAGAGGATTATTTTGGGTAAAGTAAGACGCATAGGTGTAGTCCAGATAATTTACTGTCGCACGGCCATCTCTTCTAAATGTCAGAGAAAATGGTACGGACAAGCTATCAACAGATATCGCTCCAGTCCATTTACCCCAAAATGTTGTATCTACTGAAAAAGGTTGATAATCTGCGATCTCTGTTGCTTCATTAAGGGGGGTTGGATCATAGTCTGGCAGCACCTGTCGTGTCAGGGCATCTACTACGTAGTTACAGAGATTTCTATTAGAGGTATTGGTGAGGGCGACTACCACGATATGTTCGTCTGGGATAATTTTAAGGGTCGAACTAGCGCCCATCATACCTCCTTCATGCCATGCTACATAATAGCCATTGTCATCAGGTTTGACATACCAACCCAGTCCGTAGTATGTTTGAGAGTGGTAGTGAAATAATGCCTTGGGATCTCGATATTCCCACATTTCTGAACGCCTATTTTGTGGAAGAATGGCATTGGCTTCTGATGTTTGGTTCAAGTAAAAGTTTCCAAACTTGATCAAATCCTCTACACTGGCAAAGATATTTCCTGCTCCACACGTGTTATTTTTGATTTCAGGTAGGGGGTTCAATTTTGAGTCATATTTTTGAGCTTCTACGATTCCTGTTGCCTCTGAGCCTTGTACATAGGTATGTTTCATACTTAGGGGCTGGAAGAGTTCTTCATTCATAAATTGGCTGTATGATCTTCCGCTATTTTGGGTTATGATATAATCTAGCAGACCGTAGCCTAAGTTGGAATACTCTGAAATCGTGCTTGGTGGATGATGTAGGGTTCCAAAATACTTGAAGGCACGCTCGAAGGGGACCATCTTGTGAGACTCGTCTGCATAATAAATATCAAAATAGGTCCCCAGTCCTGATGTATGATTAAGGAGATGCCGAATCGTCACCTTTTTTTGGAAGTTATGAGGATTGTCAAATGTGAGTGGACCCATATATTTTTCTGCTTCATCCTGGATATCTATATTTCCTTTGTGGTCAAGGATCATGATCCCTGTAGCTGTCATGGATTTAGAAGTAGAGGCAATCTGGTAGGATGTATGTGGGGTAGCTGGAATCTGATTTTCAATATCGGCCCATCCCCATGCATTTTGGTACACGATCTTACCATCCTTGGCGATCGCGAACGCTACAGAGGGAATTTCGCCTGCATCTATTCTTTCTTGTATCGTCGATTCTAGTTTGACGAGGAATGTGGAGTCTTGTGTGAAGGCGGGGATGAATAGCCAAAGGGTAAGGAAAGGAAAAGTAATGATTCTAATCAACATATTGTTTGCGCATTGTAGTCTTGGGAAGTAAGGATAATCAACTCCTCACTCTTTCAAGGATAATTATAAAGACCCTTTGTTCACTACAGATGTTTCGCTATCCTTTTAGATTGGTGCATACCTGCAATTTCCACATGTCCGTTGTTTGTTAAGAGATGAGGCTAAGAGAAAATATCTGATCAAAAAGGAAAGAGTTCTCGGTGTGCCCTATAAAATACATCTTCTTGCATCTATTCAGATCTGGATACTTTCTATGCCCCCCCCAATACATAGGCGAAATAGAAGTAAGAGCCGAGCAAGATCACAAGGCTGCCTCCGATACCATACATAAAGATGTTGTAGGCGATGCGTAGGAGACGGAATTTTCTTGCAAGGACTTTTCCCAAGAAGTAGATGTCCTTACTCATTGATCCATACAGATATTCAGCGTCATGCATCATTTCATTGATTCCCCACATATAGTCATCCAGATCCATCTTGTGGAAGTTTCCAAAGAAGAGGAGGTTGGTCTTTCGCTGGAGAATGTCCTCACGCGAAAATATACCCGAGTTGACTTTGGGGCGTGTAGCTAGGATCGCGAAAACAATGGTGATCATGCAAACGGTGAGTAGCATGAAGCTTGGCAAGATCATAAACTCGCTAGAATCTTTATTCGCGAAGATATTGGTGAAAATGATGGAGATGACGATGGCATTGATAGAAAGGAGGATATTGGCTTTGCTATCTGCTAAGTCTGATAGGTTGATATGGGTGCGATAGGTCGTACGAAACATGGTCTCAATGCCACGATCAGGACGCATGTTTTTGGCCTTCTTGAGTTTGCGTTGGAGTTTATCAATCTGACTCTCCTGCTTCTCCATCTCTAGGTTCATCAGCGCCACATCTACAACGTTGGCTTTTTCCTTCTCCCGTTTTTTGATGGCCTTCTTGATCTTTTTTGTATTGGCTTTCTTTTGGGGCTGCAGGACTTCTTTGGCGTAGTTGGTGTAGTAGGCGTGATCTTTGAAAAAACGGTAATTGAATCTGTCCCATTCCTCATCGGTAAATTGACGATCACAAAAGGTCTTCCATTCCTGACGAATGAGTTCAGAGTTGATGAGGGCATCTTCGGTAGCCAGATTGGATAGATCTGCGTCTTTCAGGACAGCCTCCAGTGTGTTGCGAGGCTCCACGTCCAGTCTCGTGGCTTCGATGAGCTCTATGACGCGGTCTATGAGTCTGTCTTCTGCCTTTTGAGACTCGAGAAACTTGCGTGTCATCTTCTGACTTTCGTCCTCATGTCCGATGTACTTGCGTACATAACCTACATCGTGCAGCCAAGCCGCAATTTGGATCAAGTGAATCTGATCATCATCCAATCCCATAGGACGACCGATTTGCTCTACCATGGCAACTACCTGTTCGGTGTGGCTCAAGGTATGGTATTGGTAGTTCGCTGGAAGCTCTTCCGTCAATAATTTGATTGCGTAGGCCTTGGTTGCCTCCCACAATTCTTTCGTTATTTGGATTTCTGCCGTCATAGATTCACTCGCTGGGACAAAAGCAAACTATATTTTCTTTCTAAGAAAACACATTCTCCTAAGGAATTTTCTTCGAATTCTCTTATTAAGCCCTAATTTAGTTCCATTATTTATTTGAAACACTATGAATCTATTACAATTGGATATGAGAAGTGGCGGACGAGCGACTATGAGAAGAAAATGGAACCCTACGTGGGGTATGATGATGAGCGTTTGTGCGCTTGTCTGCTGGCTGAGTGCTTGTAATTCGCCCGAATTGGCAGATCGCCCATTGACTACAGAGAGCGATAGCCTTTCTTATGCCATCGGAATGAATATCGGTTATAACTACCGCATGCAGGGCATCGAACTAGATCCTGCCATTATGGCCATAGGATTTAAAGCTGTACAGGACTCGACGGGAGTCAAACTTACACGTGACCAGATGGCACAAGTGATTCAAAGCTACGCCCGCAGGAACCAGCAAAAGATTCAAGCCAAGCTGAACCTCAATCGCCAATTGGCAGCAGCGACGACTAAGGTGCGCTCGCAGAAGTTTCTCGAAGCCAATGGCCAGCGTGAGGGTGTCGTGACACTCGGGTCAGGGATACAATACGAGGTCTTGAAAAGTGGAGAAGGACGTACGCCCACCCAAGAAGACCGAATCTTCCTTCACTATGTCGGCACAGACATCGATGGGAACCTCTACGCCAATACTTACCAGACAGGAGAGCCTGCTGAGGCAACGGTAGAAGATCTGCTACCTGGGCAAGTACAGATTTTGCAGATGATGAAAGAAGGAGACAAGTGGAAGGTATACATTCCCGCCACTTTGGGACATGGAGTCGCTGGGAGCGAAGTCGTTCCTCCTGAGATGGCACTTATTTTTGAAATGGAACTCGTCGAAGTCATTCGATAGATATGAAAAATGGGATGACACTCCTCGTGATGTCTATGCTTCTCCTGGGTGCGTGCAATTCGTATACCCCAGGAGAAGCCATCGATGATTTGGATGGGGTGATCGTCTACGCCAACGGGGGCCTGACCGAGTCGCATGGGAGAAATACGACAGCCGATGGGTACAATGTAGGCTTACAGTGGCAATGCGTAGAGTTTGTTAAGCGCTACTATCTCGATCGGTACCAGCATAAAATGCCCAATGCATGGGGGCATGCACGAGATTTTTTCGATAAGAATCTGGCAGAGGGGACGCTCAATCCTGGTCGCAACCTCAAGCAGTTTCCCAACGGAAGTGAGCAACCTCCTCAGGTGGGAGATATCGTTGTGTGGGATGGCTGGTGGTTCAATAAGTTCGGGCATGTCGCCATCGTGTCAGAAGTATCAGCGGATGGAATTGAGATTGTACAGCAAAATAAATATCCTAGCCGTGAGAAGTTGACGCTAGAGAAACGCGAATGCCAATACTACCTCCATCCTTCACGGATTTTGGGTTGGCTAAGTAGATGATCCAATATGGCAAAGAGGGTTCACAACTGGGGAAAATATCCGTCGATTGAAGCCCCCATCCACAGGCTAAAAGACGCGCCGCCTACCTCTTCTTGGATTGCGCGGGGCATGGGACGCTGCTACGGTGACTCGGCATTGTCCCACCACATGGTCAGCAACCTTCATCTGAATCACTTCCTAGATTTTGATGCACAGACAGGTACCCTCACCTGCGAATCAGGCGTCACTTATCGGGAACTCCTGCAAGTATTTGTTCCAAAAGGTTGGTTTCCACCTGTGACACCAGGTACGCAGTTTGTGACGCTGGGTGGGGCAATCGCTTCAGACGTCCATGGCAAAAATCATCATGTCGCGGGTTCTATTCGCCAGCATATTCTGGAATTTGACTTGTTGACAGGAACGGGGGACGTACTTAGATGCTCGCCGACGCAGTACCCAGAAGTATTTGACGCAACTTTTGGAGGAATGGGGCTGACGGGAATGATCCTGAGGTTGAAGATTCAGCTAAAAGCTATTGAGACGGCCTATGTGGATCAGGTTTCCATCAAGGCGCGCCATCTTGAGGAGATCTTAGATCTGTTCGATGAGTTTGAGGAAGCGACATATAGTGTAGCTTGGATTGATACCCTCGCCAGCGGCAAAAATATGGGGCGGAGCATCTTGCAGAAGGGAGAGCATACACGAAAAGAAGATTGTGCAAGAACAGATCCCTTGGTCATTTCCCCTCAATCCTCTCTCAGCGTTCCCCTAGACCTTCCTTCTTTTACCCTCAATAAATGGAGCATTTCTGCCTTTAATTTTCTCTATTACCACAAGCAATTCTCCCGTCAAGAAAGCAATACCATTCCCTACCTCCCTTTTTTTTATCCTTTGGATAGTATCTTTCATTGGAACAGGATCTATGGAAAGAATGGCTTCACCCAGTATCAACTGGTCATTCCTAAAGCAGCAGGTAAAACAGGTATTCCTCAAGTCCTTCGATTTCTCCACCAGCACAATTTGAACTCCTTTTTATCGGTCCTGAAAATGTTTGGGGAGGGAGAAGGTTTGATGTCTTTTCCAATGGCGGGTTATACATTGACACTGGACATTCCGATTCGGGCTCGCATCTTTCCCTTATTAGATGAGTTGGATCGGATCGTGTTGGATCATGGAGGCCGTTTGTATCTGACAAAGGATGCACGTATGAAGCCCGAAGTCTTTCGGCAGATGTATCCTCAATGGGAAGCCTTTCAGGAGATCATCCAGAAACTAGATCCCGCTGGCAACATCCAGTCCCTCCAATCCCAACGATTGCAAATCCGTACGTGAACATTGAAAAATGAAGGCATGAAAAATGCCTAGCTGAGTCTCTGGACCAACCATTGTACCGCTAGATGGTAGCCGTGTGTGCCCAGCCCTGTGATCATCCCGTCGCAAGCAGGGGCTGTGACCGACTGATGCCGAAAGGCTTCTCGTCTATAGATATGGCTGATGTGAACTTCCACTTTGGGAATGGTCAGCATGCGCAGGGCATCGTGCAAGGCATAACTATAATGAGTAAATGCTCCAAAGTTGACCACGAGACCATCTACGGGTTTTGTGAGGAGCTCCTGAATGCGATCCACGAGGGCTCCCTCATGATTGGATTGGTAGTGCGAGATGGTCACGTCGCGAAAACTCCAGTCCACACGTCGGATGATATCATCCAATGTCTCTGAGCCATAGATGTCAGGCTCGCGTGTACCTAGCAAGTTGAGATTGGGACCGTTGAGGATGAGGATTTTCATGACAGAGGAGCTAGAAGAAGTCAATAATCCGAGTAATTGAAATGTATTTGCGTTATCTTGTTAGAGGAAGTGATTCTCTTCCAAGAATATTTTGCGCCTAGGATACATAATTTCCTTTACAAGATGAAAAACATCGTATTTTTCCTATCTGTCTTTATATGTTCTTCGCAGATTTTTGCTAACGGAGGGCCAGTAGATTGGAGTGATGTGGTCAGTACTGGGGCAGTTCAGATGATGAAGGAAGCTCGTGTGAGTATAGAGACAGAGCACCTACACATTTATGTTTCGGATAGTGAAAGCCTGATAGATGTGACCTATTACCTGCAAGTGGCAGAGCCTTTGACGGTCGATTATGGCTTTCCAGTAGACTATGTGGAAGACGAAGCAAATGGAGGATTCAATTGGCATACTGACTATGTATCATCGTTTTTCATGTACCTCAATGATGAGACATTGAATACCCAAACGATGGAGGAGCCTGAGTTGAAAAAGGAAGTACTCAAATCTATCTATGGGCAAGGGGAGCGGGAAATATCTGTAAAAAGGAGATGGTATTTCTCCAAGATGAAGTTTGATCGTGCGGGGACACATGTCCTTCGTGTAGTATACAAGCTGAAAAACTACTACTCGGACGCTGAATATAGCAAGTCTTCTCTGCGCAGCTACTCCATGCGTACGCTTAACTATGATTTAAGTCCTGCTCGTGCCTGGGGCAATGGAGTGATCGGAAGATTCCGAGCGGAGATATCAGGCTTGAATCTGCCTACAGATCTTATCGCCCTCTCGGGTGTAGGGGTCTGGTCTGAGCAAAATGGCAAGCTCGTCTGGGGGCAAGAGGACCTGAAAATCGATGAGAAACAGCGCTTTGGTATTGTATACAATCCCAGTAAGCTGCTTCGCTCACAAGAGATTCTGCGCAAGAAGCTCTCTGCTTGGGCTTATGACGATATTTCTGCTAGCTCCTCCCTTTCGCCCGAAGCAACATACGGTCCTAAGAACTTGATCGATGGCAACATGGAAACGGCTTGGGTAGAAGGAGCCTCAGGCTTGGGTGTAGGAGAGTCGATCGAAATCACACTTTCCTTTCCTAAAGATATTCGTGCGATTTTCATCCTGCCTGGCTACACCAAAAGCCAGAAAGCCTATGAAGAAAATGCGCGCCCCCAAAAGATCAAGGTAGCGGTATACATAGGAGAGAAAGGGAAGGGAGAATGGAGAGAAATGGAGGAGATTTCCCTTCAGGATCGACGCTATCAGACTCTGATGGGGGACAATATCGCTGCCTTGGCACAGCCGATCATGGATATAGGAGATGTCGGAGACTGGAACATCTCGAAGATACGGCTGACCATTACGGCTGTCTATCCAGGAACAAAATATGATGATACATGTATTTCGGAGGTACTTCTCTTGGAAAATGATTGGTAGTAGGCTCCTTCTATTGATCCTTGCTCTCTGGTCGATTGACTTGAGTGCTCAGAAATGGAGGGGAAATATCTTGATCTCGAAGGGCGACTCTTTCCATTTATCCATGGATCAGCCTGGAATTTGGGTTCGATATGTACCTCTGGATACTTTTTATGAGCCTCTGCCACGTGCGCCATTTAGGATTGGATATGGTAAAAGGGAAGTAGTGTCGAGCGCCACCTTTTCTCGGATAGTAGGTGAATCAGGTGTCCAGTATTGGTTACATGTATCTGACGATTCTATCATCCAGGATACCTTATGGGTTGATCCCATCGAATCAAGCTTCTATATCATAAAGGTCCGTCGGGATGATACCTATTTAGGAATTTTGGAGGAAATGATCGGAGTACCTTTTGTATTGGGACCGATGCACATCCCCACAAAAGGACATCTGACGGATTTAGGGTTAGGGGTAGACTGCGCAGAATTGGCAATCTATGGGAAAAGAAGGCAGGGACATGAGATTCCTTATGGAGGTCCTAGAGGAATTATACGTTATCTAGATCCCATACCGTATGATGCTTTATTTGAGGGCTGTCTCATTCATTTTCATGATCAAGTATCCATTCTCTACAGAGACCTTCCTCCTTTGGGGAAGCTCAATGCAGCAGACATCCTGATACAATCTTTCGAAGCACATGTTCGCACGGTCAGTTGGGAAGCCAGCGGCTTTTATGAGCGGGAGTTTCAAGCGTATACATGGGAGGAGCATTTGCCTAAATGAAAAGAGTAGCTCTTACATTCATTCTCCCACCTTCCCAAAATACTTCTGATAGATCGGTTTTCGATAGGCAAACTGGGCCCACAGCACAGGATACATTAGCCAGCCAGGCAACCACCAAGGGGTCCGAAAGTGAATATCGTCTATAATTTCGGAGCTATCATTTGAAAGTTTTCGGACGATGTGCTTGTGATGCCAATAGCTGAGAAAAAAGGGAAGCTGTGTACCTTGATCCACAAAGAATGCCATTTGGCCATCATCTCCTTCCTCTGTGATCTCACTGATCCAATCCTGCTGAATCAATCCGAAGAGTTTCAAGCGGATGTGAACGATGTCCCCTTTGTGAGAGCCGTCAAAACGAACGAGATCCACAGATGCTCCTGGAGGACTGAGTTTCTCGAAAAGCTCTCGCTCAAACTTCGCTAAAACTGACTGATAATTTCCCTTGACTGGGACGTTGATTTCAATGTGATACGTCATGATCAGATGACAAGTAGTGAGGACTCGAATATGGTCTTAGCAACTACGCACTTCCGCTTATGTTGTGGATATTTCGTATCTTGAGGAAAAGAAAGCACCTGTATGACCCTTTCTCCCCAACATCCTCGATTTTATACCTATGAAGACTACCTCCAATGGGATGATGGGAAAAGGTATGAGTTGATTCAAGGGAAAAGATATGAGATGCTTTCTGCGCCCAATCGAAGGCATCAAAGAATTGCAGTTCAATTGACAGGTAGGCTATTTCCTTTTTTTGATGATCCGAATACATCCTGTGAACTATACATTGCACCTTTCGATGTACGACTTCCCAAAACTCAGGGAGAGACGAATGATAAAGTGATCTTCACAGTTGTACAACCTGACCTTTGTGTGGTCTGTGATCCCGAGAAGCTAGACGAACGCGGCTGCTTAGGCGCACCTGATTGGGTGATCGAGATCCTGTCTCAGGATAGCAAGCGAGATGTAGAAACCAAATTTAAGGTCTACGAAGCCGCAGGTGTGCGTGAGTACTGGATCATCCATCCCTCGGAGTCTACATTGACTACTTTTGTGCGAGACGAAGCAGAACAAATGTATGGAGGAGGTAAAATGTCTCCCTACGACGCGGTCGTTTCTCCCCATATTTTTCCTGAAGTGAAAATAGACCTGGCCAAAGTATTTGATCTTCCTGCTACTACCGAAAACTAATTCACCTTCCACATTCATCCCCCAAATAAACACGCCTGAAAAATTTGCTAGATTTTCAGGTTGATTCCTTCATTACTTGAGAAAAAACACACAAGAAAATAACACCTGAAAACTAACTTCTTTCTTGTTATTTGCAAGTCATAACCTAATCTACACTACACAATCAACCCCTATATGAATTGGACGTTAATCCTTCGTCTACTGCTCATAGGATGCTGTATGCAACTATTTGCCCTAGATGCACAAGCACAATCCTACGTCATCAGTGGATATGTCTCTGCTGGATCCTCTGGCGAGAAACTCATCAACGCAACTATCATTGATACCCGAAGTCAAAAAGGTGCCATCACCAATAACTACGGATTCTTCAGCTTGAAGCTCCCACAAGGGGCGATTTCCCTCCGCGTGAGCTATGCAAGCTATGAGGCTCAAGTGTTTGAGCTTAATCTGACATCAGATACCGTATTGAATGTCGACTTGAAACTCAAGTCGCTGGACGAAGTCGAGATTGTGGCTGAGAACATTGATCGCGACGTAGACCAAACTCAGATGAGTAAAATTGATGTATCCATTGACCAGATAAAATCCCTGCCTGCACTAGGAGGGGAAGTCGACGTGGTCAAGGTCATACAGCTTTTGCCAGGCGTCCAGAGTGGGACAGAAGGTAGTACAGGCCTCTATGTCCGTGGAGGTAGCCCCGACCAAAACCTAATCACCCTCGATGGGGTACCTCTTTACTATGTGAGTCACTTAGGAGGCTTTTTCTCAGTCTTCAATGCAGATGCCTTAAGCAGCGTCCAATTGTACAAAGGAGGCTTCCCTGCACGTTACGGTGGTCGTCTCTCCTCCATCCTCGACGTGCGGATGAAGGAAGGGAACCTGAATGAGTTTCACGGAGAAGGAAACATCAGTTTGATCGCCAGTAAGTTTTCGCTAGAAGGCCCCCTAGTGAAAGGAAAAAGCTCCTTTATCATTTCAGGACGACGTACCTACATCGATTTGTTGACCAGACCTTTGACGCGCATCGCCTCTGGTGGAGAAGGATCTGCTGGCTACTATTTTTATGACCTCAACGGGAAGGTAAACTACATTCTCTCTGACAAAGATCGTGTCTATGGCTCTTTCTATCTCGGGCGGGATGTCGCCTCTGTCAACAGTGGGTTTAGTAGCTCAGGAGGAGGGATTGATTACGAAGACGAGTTCAAGTTTGGCTTGGGGTGGGGCAATCGTCTGGCAGCGGTGAGATGGAACCACCTGTGGAACAATAAATTGTTCAGCAACCTGACGGCGACCTACTCCCAGTATCAGCTCCGTACCAATGGAGACGGAAGGTCTGAGGTTAGGAATGGAGACTCTGTGTCTGTCGATGAGTTTGGATTGGACTATCGTTCACGTATCCGAGATTGGGGGCTCAAGCTAGATTTTGACTACTATCCTAGTCCCGCGCACGACATCAAATTTGGCGTGCAAAGTACTTACCACAAGTTTGTCCCCAGTAGCTTGGGGTTCAGTCAGCAGACAGACGGATTAAGCTTGGATACGACCTTCAATTCTAAGATAGATACGACGATAGAATCAGGCCTTTATATAGAGGACAACATCAAGATCGGCAAACGATTTTCTGCAAATGTAGGTGTACATCTGGCACATTACTACAACCTCACGGACCGCCTACAATCTTTTTCCCTTCAGCCACGTGCTGCTTTCCGTCTTGCCGTCTCTGACAATGTGGCTGTCAAAGCTTCCTACGCTCAGATGACCCAGTTTATCCATCTCTTGACCAACTCTGGCGTAGGGTTACCCATTGATCTATGGGTGCCTGCGACAGCAAAGGTGCCACGACAAGACGCTTGGCAGGCTGCGGCAGGGATTTCGGCCTCCCTCTTTGAGGATCAGATCAGTGTGAGTCTAGAGGGATATTATAAAGAGATGCGCGGATTGATCGCATTTAAGGAGGGCAATAATTTTTTCTTTGGGGGACTCAATTCAGGTACGTGGGAATCCACTGTGGAGACAGGAGGGGAAGGTACTGCCTACGGGACCGAACTGCTGATCGAAAAGAAACAAGGGCGTACCACAGGATGGATTGGTTATACCCTGTCGTGGAACTATCGACAGTTTGACAACATCAATAATGGCTTGCAGTTTCCATTCAAATATGATCGTCGGCATGATGTAAGTATTGTCGTCATTCATAAGCTCAAAAAGAATATTACCCTTTCGGGTACATGGGTTTTCGGTACGGGTAATGCAATCAATCTTCCTACAGGTGGCTTTGCGACTTTGCAAGACCCATTCTTTTCATCGGCCTTCGGGTTTGGCAATCAGTTTTCTTCCAATCCTTTTTTTCAGGTGCAAAGTGCTATCGGTGGATTTAACGGGGGAGGCATCCTGTATGAGGAAGGAAGAAATGGATTTCGATTTGAGCCTTACCACCGCATGGATCTGGGAATCAATTTTATCAAGAAAAAGAAATGGGGAGAGCGCATCTGGTCGATCAGTGTGTACAATGCGTATAGTCGACTCAATCCCTTTACCTATTACTTTCAATCAAACCCTGAGTTTGGTGAGCTTCCTAATGGAGAATTTGGTTTGATTTCGAATAATACAAGCCTCGTGAAAGTCGCCTTATTTCCCATCATCATCACACCCAGTTTCCAGTTTAAGTTCTAAGATAATTCCTCACCTCCAAATAGTCTACAATGAAAAATATCTTATATATCTTTGGTTTGAGTTTGCTGCTGACTGCTGTGAGCTGTGAGGTGGATCTTGAGGTTCCATTTCCAGAACATGAAGCGAAACTTACTCTGAATACCTTCCTTGAGCCCGAAAATTTTCTCCAACTCTATGTCTCTCGCAGCTATGGCGTACTAGATGAGAATGTCACGGATAGTACCATACAAGTCCGCGATGCCCAGGTATCTGTATTTCGAAACGGAGAGTTTTTGGATGTGATGGTCTTTCAAGATACGGTAATCTCAGATACGATCTTGGAATCCTTCCAGGTAACTACGCCACAAGGGGTAGATACAACCATTGTGAGTGAAATCATCGTCGATTGGCCAGGTGCAGCATATTTTACAAAAAATCCCCAACGCAATCCGCTTCCTGGTGAGACATACTCCTTTGTCGTGACTCATCCTACCTTGGGCCAAGCAGAAGCAGAGACGACAATTCCAGCAGCGATTGAGATTCAAGGCGTATCGCTTGCGATCGATTCTATCAGTAATCGCGACATAGAAGGATCGGAGTTCTCATGGAATGCGTTAAAAATCATGTTCAATGATCCCCCTGATCAGGAGAACTTCTATAAATTTTCTAGTTTCATCCAATATGAGCAACAAAGGATCAATTCTCCTGAAGTAGATACTGCAGGACAGTTCGACCAACTAGCGATAGACTTGCAGCAGGATGCCGATGGCTTTCTTTCTCGGGATCTATCTCCCTTATCTGATGTGGCATTTAATGGTGGAGCGCCTGCTACCGTCACCACTTGGTTCAGAATCGTGGCACAGACCTTTGACTTCAATGGCAATCCTGTACCACCGAACATTATAAGTGTGGATATCGAAATGTTTTCTATGGATAAGGGATACGCGATTTTCTCCGAGAAGAAATTCTTGCAAGAGCGCAGCTATACCACGGGAATCGAATCCGCCTTTTTTCCCGCCGAACCAGTCATCCTCAACAGCAATGTCGAAGGAGGCTATGGACTGGTAGGATCGTTTAATCGAACGAAGTACACATTTATACCATAGACTAAACGTAGCGTAGTAAAACGAGGATTAAGACCCATTTGAAACAATGAAAATGTAGCTAAAAAGCAGAGATTCTAGGTTCTGAGAGCGCAAACTTTTTGCAGATTTGAAGTCTCAAACAGGGTCTAATATATTATGAGTGCAAGTAGCAGCCCAGGCGATGTCATCGTCAAACGGCTACTTGCACTTTTTCTATGGAAGATTTTTCTTTCCTAAAAAAATCCCCCGACACTTTAGATTTTTTGATAGACTTCCGACTTATATATAAGGGGAATACTATACTTTATTTTTACGTTATCGTACCAATCTAAGGAAGGGGTGAAATTGTACGCGTACCATGTATTTTTCCTCTCCTTTCCGTTTTGTGATTGATTACTAGGGTCAAAGCAGAATCCTAATACCAATATTCATGCAAGCGAGAGAGAAGAAAATCCTGTTGGAGGAGGAAGCTTTATTTGAGGTGAATGGCTTTACAGCTCAATTTTGTTATAATTCTGAAATGAAGCGGCTAGCTTATCACCTCCGATACGAAGCCTATGTACAGGCAGCGATGATCCCGCCTAGTGACTATCCCTATCTGATGGATTCCTTCGATGCGCAAACCAATGCGCGCATTCATTTACTCTGGTATGAGGATACGCCTATAGCCACTGTGAGAAGTTCTATCTGGTCGGATCGATATAACTGGGAGATGACAGAGAGCGTGGCTAAATTTCAAAAGGAAATAGCCCAATCAATAGGAGGGAATGAACGCATATTGGAGTCCTCTCGATATGCCGTGGCACCAACGTTAACGGGGCGTAAATCCTTATTTGCCCAGCTTTTACTGTTTCGGATTCAGGATCTAAGTGCGCAGTATGACGAATGTGCCCATATCATCACAACTGTCAGGGAGAAGCACGTTCCGTTTTATCAACGTATGCTTGGCTTCCAGCAGATTTCTGCACCTGCTTATTTCGAATGGATTCAAAATGCTGCGGTTTTGCTGACTGTGCCTACCGAAAAGAGCCGACAGACAATTTTGGATAAAGGAATGCCTGCTTGCACAGTAGCTGAACGTGATATTTACTACCAACTCGTACAAAAATCTATAGAAAATGGTCTCGCATAAAGAAAAGGTAGACTGGTCTCTCTATGCACAGAAGTATGATCTACTCATGGAGTACAATCCTTTTTACCAGGATCTGCATAGAGAGGTGTTGCTAAAGATAGATTCATGGGATATTCCACCAGGAGCATGTATTTTGGACTTAGGTGCAGGTACAGGAAACTATTCTGTCGCTTTGGCTCAGCGTTTTCCGCAGGCTCAGATTGTACACGTAGACAGAGATGAATAAAATAGCTGAAAGGAAAAGGGATGAGTTGGATCTTCAAAACCTTCAAATTATTTCTCGTTCAGTCAAAGATATCCAATTTCCCCAAGAAAAGATCCAAGCCTGCGTATGTATTCATTCTCTCTACACACTCCCTGAACCTGAAAAAATACTTCAGAATATACGTCATTGGTTAGTACCTGGAGGATGGGGCCTGTTTGTCGATCCTGGTAGCGCTGTCAACGTACTAGATTGGCAGGTGGCGATCGTCAGTCGGATGGTAAAAGTATATGGGTGGAAAAAAACTTTCCAAGTCTTGCAGGAGGCCAAGATTGTCAGTCAGCAAAATCGAGCCATTAGAAAAAAACAGATTGACGGAACCTACTGGACACATTCTCAGGAGGAGTTTTTGGACACGCTTAATCGTGTAGGTTTTGAAGTACTTCAGGCAGGTCGTACTTACAGAAATATCAGTGATTGGGCCATGGTGAGAAAACCGTGAGGAATCTAGTAGACGTATCACATCTCCCTTTGACTTTTAAAGCCAAATGCTTCTCCCTAACTTTGTCGTATGAGTTTGCGAAGGAAAAAGAAAAATGATCCTGTAGTTCTACAGATTGAGGATAAGCTAGTCAGCAGTGAGGTCACACAGGAGCTGTTTGCGTGTGACATTGTGGCTTGCAAGGGAGCTTGTTGTGTGGAGGGAGAGTTAGGGGCTCCCTTGGAGAAGGAGGAAGTAGCTATCTTGGATGAGATCTATCCCAAAGTCAAGTCCTACTTACGGCCCGAAGGGATAGAAGCGATTGAAGCGCAAGGAACTTGGGTGCGCGATTTTACGGGAAGTCTATCTACCCCGCTCGTAAATGAGGAGGAGTGTGCATATGTGACATTCTCTGAAAATGGAACCGCGCTGTGTGGGATAGAGCAGGCCTATCGTGAAGGGGTAGTCGATTTCAAGAAGCCGATTTCTTGTGAATTGTATCCCATACGTGTTCAACCTGTCGGAGAGTTCACCGCGCTCAACTATGACCGGTGGGATATATGCAGTGCCGCTTGTTTCAAAGGCGCACACAAAGGCGTAAAAGTCTATGAATTTGTCAAAGATGCCTTGATCCGTGCGTATGGGGCTTCATTTTATGAGCAACTGGACCAGACGGCCCAATTTATGGCGTCGCAGGGAGACTCAGATGACAACCTCAAGTAGAGCGTATCAATGCCCCTTACTTTCGTAGCTTTTGATACCTGCTTCAATTCGCGTTGTTAGGCGGTTTTCTTTTGGGGGAATCGGACAAGACCAGCCATCCGTGTATGCACAATAGGGGTTGTAGCAGCGATTAAAGTCGATGACAAATTGGTTTTGTCCGTCCTTCAGGCGAATATCCAAATACCTTCCCCCTCCATAAGTTTCTTCTCCATTGGTCTGATCTTGAAAGGGAATAAAATAATAGTCTCGATACTGAGGTAAAGCTGGGAGACCCAGGCTTTTGTACACCGTGAGTTCGAATACTTCTTCGCCCAATCGAAATGTCGCGATACCATAAGATACATAGGGCTTGGAACGATCTGGGTTAGAAGTTGGCATCATGAAGGGTTTGGCTTCATCTGTCCGCCTCAATGTCGCATCCACGCAAAAGGACGGATTCGTAGGAAACCAATCGTGCCCTTTAAAATGAGCTGCTCCCTCGCGTAGCGGCGAACGCACTTCATCTTGAAACTTCTCTTTTTGCTCCGCATGATAGGAGGCGATACTATCTGGGTATCCTATAAGGTCAATCTGCGCCTGAAGGGCCAGACTCGTAAAGAGGAGCAGGGAAAAAGCTATCCATTGATTTTTCATATCTTATATTTATATTATAGAATTTAAATATTTTGGAATAATCATATAATGTAGTAATGGACCATGTAGGTTCTGGAAATTAAAGCTTGGAATGACCTTCTCTAGGAGGGATTTTCAATAAAATTCAAGCTATAGGATTCATTACCAGTGCTGCTTTTTTTCTAAAAATCTCGGGGTTCAACGCTAAGGAGGTTAAAGGCGATGATCAAATTATCGAAAATTTAGAGCATGTTTGGGAAGAAAATCTCATAGTCTTGCCAAAATGATCGTGATGAACATCAGTTGAATAAATGCCACTGAGGATTGAGGGAGTTTTTCGTAATCCTTTGATAATCTGCGGAAAAACCCCATCCATCCAAAGGATCTCTCTACTTGCCATCTTCCTATCTGTGGGACAAACCCCTGAGCCGATGGGGGTCTCTTACCTGTTTCAACCCTTATATCAAACCAACTGGCTGCTTGCTTGAACTGCTGAGCATAGTGCTGGTCTCCTCGTATAAGTTCAAGATTTTGATGATTTTGTTCCACTTGAGCTAACAACTCATATCCTCCTAAAAAGTCTGCGGTGTTAGCCGAAGAAACCTCAATGGCAAGAGGAAGCCCCAAGGTATCGACCAGTATATGACGC
>JBCBFT010000014.1:0-92826 GCA_038527485.1 Bacteroidota bacterium | reverse complement strand
CTCAATCTATTAGTTTCCCAACTAACCAAGTCGCAGCGATAGCCACATATAAACACCAACGAAACGTTGGTGCAGGCCAGACACAGCTTCGCTGACTGGGCACAGCCAAGCAGAAAGCAAAAAAGTGAAACACGAAGCGCTGCGTAGTTGGATGACTACGCAGCGCTCAATCTATTTAGTCTCCCAACTAAGTACACATGTAGATCGCAGGAGACAGCAGGATTGATTTTCTTACAAAAAGAAGTAAGAAATCAATTCGAAATGAATGCCTTAGAGAGTTGACTCATCAGACGCTGGTCATAATAGTTTTGATCGGCACCTGCATCAGAGTGCGAACGACTGTATGAGGTAAGTACCAAAGTAACACCAGGCGTCTGCGTCTGCTGGATCACGAACTTGATCACACGCGTATCAGTCATCGCAGTATAGACGGTGAGCTTCTCCTCCGATTCCTGCTTTAGTGTACCTCTACTCGTAAAGTCCATATAATCGAGTACGTTACGCTGTACCTCTTTCGCATCTTGACGATCGAGATAGTGTCTGGAGACTGTCGTCGCATACAAGTTGTTTTCCTTGAAGGCATATTCTACTTGCTTATACTTGCCGAGGGAAGCCCTGACAATACGGAGCTCATTATCTTCGGTGATCTGGCGTACGTAGTCGCGTGTGTAGAGGTAACGCTTGACCTCTTCCTTTGACTGACCAAAAGGCACAAAGAGATTGTTTTGGGCAAAAAGAGCGGAAGACAATGTGAGGAGCGAGATGAAAAATACGAGTGACTTCATTTTGTGTTACGTTGGAACAGGATCGGTCGATAAAAGTCTAAGCTATAGGCAAATAGTTTTACTGGGATATTTTCACTTCCCCGCAAAGTTAATGGCTTCGATTCATTTTCACACACCCATTTTACAAACCTTACACACTTTAAGTGTTTTCAATGTAAGTTTTGTGATAGAAATCGGCATATATTAAATATAGCGAAAGCTTTTATCCGAAAATGATGGATTTAAGGAGGTAATATTTTAGAATTTATATGCGTAATGCTAAAAATATTCCTCTCCCTAAACTCAAAAAATCCCCGCTTACCTGATCATTCAAATGTTTTATAGCGAAAATAATGCCCAAAATGGATTATATAATCCTAGGGCCATTCTCGTACATATCCTTAAATGGTCATGTAAGAAATAACGAAAAAAATGACGAAAAACCGATTACTGCTGAAATCTTTTCAAACTCTGGGCAGGAAAGGTCCACTCAGGCGTGATGAGAGCTCCCCGAGGAAGCTTATACCAAGGACTGAGGGTAGGATGCTGTGGATTCTTGAGAATATGGATCTCTTGGGCAGGCATGTAGCTTTGGGCGAGCATAAATAGTGGATCTCCCGTGTCGACCTCATGCACCACATCTAGGACGATCACCGCATGACCTGGAAATCCTCCCTGGATAAATACATCTCCTGGCTGAATGCTACATGGGTCTGTGATGGCCTGCATTTCTTTGTCAAGGGAAAAAGTCCCTGCGAATGTGAATACAGTCTGTAAGTAAGCTTTAAAGTTGGCGTAGGATCTACTGCTCGACGCTGTCTGAGACCATGTGACCTGCTTACCAGAGACTTTGGGTCTATATCCCTGCTGCCAGCGCGACCAATCCGCTCGGTCCCCACTCGTGAAGTTGAAATGTAGGTTTTGATCCTTTCCCTGTGAAAAAAGATATTCTGCTCGTAATCGCATGACAGCATCTGCGCACTGCTGTAAGTCTCTCGTTCCCACGTCTATATCGAGGATCGCTGCATGGGCTGACTGATTAAATTTCCTTCTCCCATCGTATAAATGTACCTCAGGTTTCCCTGTTTTCAAGGGGAGCTTCCTAAGCCAGTACGCAAAAGAGACAGGATCCTTCGTACGCCGCTCGTAGCCAATGGGAGGGGATATCCGTTCCTCTATTGACTGCCCGGATGTATCGGTTTGAAGCCAGGGGTACTGTATATATGGTACAGAAAAAGAAAAGGAGCAAAATAGAAATAATCCAAAAATCCATCTCATAAACAAGTATTTGTATTCCAACGACTTGATCCGAGTTTATGATATAAGATGTGGAAAAATCTTAGGAGCAACTAGAGACTCAACCCACAGCCAGTGTCACGAATAAGGTAGAAGGGGCTGTGGGAAATAAGATAAAGTCTATCCTAATCCTTCATCTCCTATAGCATAGAATAAAGCTTCCGTACCACCCACTCTGCTGATAGCATCAACAACAGCAAAATCAAAGGCCAAATCAACTCGTTGAGCCCTGTACGCTGGTTCTTAAAATCACGAACAGGCTTCAAGTCAGGGCGATTGCGCAGATCCGATGCCAACTGATCCATCTCTGTTGCGAAATAGAAGCCTCCATTGGTACGCAAAGCCAACTGCTGCATCATGCCTTGGTCGGCTTGCAACTGGAAGTGCTCGATGTTGCTGCGACCGATGGCAAACTGCCCACGATCTTCTCCTACACGGACATTATCCTTGCGACCGGTAGCCACATATCGGTAAGTTCCTTCGGCTAAATTGTACAGCTCTAATGCGTAGCGTCCATTGGAGTTCTCATTGAGAAAATACTCATTTTCCTTTCCCTCAGGGTCCGTCACTTGCAGCTTGATGTCTACGCCAGGGACGGGGTTGTAACTGTCGTCATAGACTTGCCCACGGAAAAGGACAGGCTCACCACCCGCAAATACTTTTTGTGAAGGATTGACTCTGAATTTACGCTTATCGTCGTCTACCATGAGCCATTTGATCATATTGAATAACCAAGCATCAAAGTTCTCGAAGTCGTTGGTCTCGAGATAACTGTGGGCGCGCATTCTCCAAAAATTTTCTCCTAAGAAAACGGAGTTTTTCCTCCCCAAATGATTTTGAAGGGCGAAGACAGGATAGTCCAGAGGGACATTTTTGATACGAGCCGTCGCAAAAATCTCCGCAGTGGGTTTGGCCTGCCAGTTGGAGCGATTGCGATAAAGGGGAGGCGCACTATTCATCCATGAGAGCCAATTTTCCCCGAAGGTATAGGTAGAGTGATTGCGATATTTATTTTGAAAGTCTGCGATGACCTCCTCTGAGCGGTTGATATAATCAGTGGGCGAGAGGGCCATATACGGATAAAGGGCACTCAAGGTACGCAAATCAGTAAAAGCCCCTACCCAATGCATGATAGGCTTTTTCTCTTCCTTTACTTGGGCAAGGAGTTTATCGACCCAAGCCTTATCTTGGCTACTTTGGGGGAAGTTGTGGAGAATGAAGAGATCGAAATCAGCGAGATTGTAAGCATTGGGAGAGTTGTAAAAGTCGCCAGGACTCCGCAGGATAAAACTCGTTAGTTCATAGCCTTGGTTCCTATCAAATGCTTGCTGTAAGGCCCCCAAATCTGGGTGAGGAGAACCTGCAAATAAAGCGATCTTTGCACGTGTCTCTAGCACATTGATGAAGATGCGTCGAAAATTATTGCGGTACGTAATCTCCCCAGGGATGTTGGTGACACTGATACTGTAGCCCTGCTGACCCGCTTCTTCAGGCTTAAAAAGAAACTCTACATTGCCTTCGGGCTGATTTCGATTCAGCGAAAGGGTCTTTTTGCCCAACACTTTGCCATGCCCACGAAGCGTAATCTGCAAGTCCGTACGGTCAAATCCCTGGCTTTTGATCTTTACCTTGACAGGAATCTCATTTTGGAGATAGGCGATTTCATTGAATAGGACCTCTTCGATCTTGATGTCTTTTTGTGTCGTAGTGTCCCCCAGTAAGACCGTATAGATAGGCTGGCGAATGTTTTGAGAGGCGAAGAGCGGATTGCTGCCAGCTGTCGGGATGCCATCAGATATCAGCACAATCGCACCGAGATTTTGACTTTGGTAGAGTTCAGATATTTCACTGAGCGCATAAGAGATGTCTGTACCTGCTTGATCAAATGTGAGTGAGTCTACAGCCGACAACTTATTGAGTCCTCGGTCAAAACTGTAGCTAGCCACTTCATATTCTTCTCCTTCAAATCCCTGAATAAATTGCTGGAGCGCTTCGGGATGCTTTTCTTTTACATAATTGGAATCTCTTTGTATGAGTAAACTTTCAGAGTTATCCTGTAAGACTGCAATGATGGGAGGAAAAACGAGAAGCTGCCTATTGGTGAGAAATAGTTGCAGCAAGAGAATACCCAGAAGACATAATGCGAGAAAGCGCGTCGTACCGAGAATGCGACGAGGCCACTTAGGAAGGACGTCCTTCGTCTTACGGTACATCCACCATGCTAGGACACCCGCAAATGGAATAATCAGGAGGAGATATACAGGGGAATAGGTGAAAGAAAGATCCATGTAAGGTTGTATTCAGGAGGAAACGCGTCCGTTTCCACTAAAAAGATTATCTGACCGTTTTCAAGGCATCCCAACACATGATCATGAAAGGCGGCTTTGATGAGGCTTTACTTAAGCTAGCTTAGACAGGGCTACAATATAAAATGCTTTTTATGCCCAGACAGTTTAAAACTATATAAAGTTATCTGTAAATAGTCTCGTAGACCTTGAATCTATACAATCCTATTGGATCTTCCTACAGGATTTTCTGGGAGACTTGCTTTTCCCCTTCTTTCCGTTTTACAAAAATAAGGGAATCAAGCCTTTTGAATAGAAATATCTCAAATCTAACCTGATAAGTCTGTCAACTTCCCAAGAAATCCCTTATTGACAGTAGTGAAAGAAAGAAAAGAGAATAGAGATTTTCCTAAAAAACGTACAATCTGAATTTAGTTGTAAACTCCAAGTTTTCCGTTCGACAAAGGATTTTTACCACTGGGTGAGGGTAATGGATTGTTGCCCATAAGATAGGTTGGATTTCGTCCGTTTAGTCGGTTTTTTGGTCTGGTATTTTTGCGATACACTACAAAATTCCATGTTATTTAACTCCATTCAATTCGCCCTCTTCCTCCCACTTGTGGTCATGGTCTATTACATGATCCCAGCGAGGTATAGGTACATATTGCTGCTGTCGGCCAGTTACTACTTCTATATGTGCTGGAATCCGGCCTATATCATATTGATTATAGCGTCTACGATTATCGACTTTTATGCAGCGCGCCAGATTGAGGCAGTAGCAGACAAAGGCCGAAAGAAGCTATTCTTGATGCTTTCGCTCTGCTCCAACCTTGGGATTTTGTTCTTCTTCAAGTACTTCAACTTCTTCAGTTCCTCGGTCAATTCCCTCTTTCAGCAGTTCAATATCATGGCGGAGTCGCCCATATTGGACATTTTACTTCCAGTAGGGATTTCGTTCTATACTTTCCAGACATTGAGCTACACGATAGATGTGTACCGAGGGGAGAAAAGTGCAGAGACGCATCTGGGATATTTTGCTTTGTATGTGTCCTTCTTCCCGCAGCTGGTAGCTGGACCCATCGAGCGCTCTACGCGCCTCATGCCAGATCTGAAAGAGCACAAGACATTTAAATACGAGAACCTCTCCCGAGGGATCAAACTCATCATCTGGGGATTTTTCATGAAGCTCGTCATTGCGGATAGGGCTTCTATCTATGTAAATGCAGTCTACAACAATCCCGAAGAGCATGGCGGCATTACCTTTATTGCTGCGACCATCCTTTTTGCTTTCCAGATATATGGAGACTTCGCGGGTTATTCCAGCATCGCCATTGGCTCCGCCCGCATCATGGGATACGACCTGATGCAAAACTTCAATCGACCCTATTTCGCTACGAATATTCGTGATTTCTGGCGGAGATGGCATATTTCCCTGTCCACATGGTTTAGAGACTATCTCTATATCCCCTTGGGAGGAAATCGAGTGGTCAAATGGAGATGGTACATGAACCTCTTCCTGACGTTCTTGATCAGTGGTCTCTGGCATGGTGCCAACTGGACCTTTGTGATCTGGGGTGCGATCCACGGGGTGTTTTTGGTGATCTCGACGATGCGCAAAGAGTGGAGCAAAAAGCGCCAGCCCAAACCCAAAGTGGCTGCCTACGCCAATGGTCTCGCCTCTATCCCTGGAATCATTTCTACCAATGTCATTGTCTTGTTTGCATGGATCTTCTTCCGCGCCAACAATGTGCAGGACGCTTTTACGATCATCGGTGGCATATTTACCAATCCGGGCGAACTCTTTATCCCTGGAAATGCAGGGGTAGCAGCTCCTTTATATGCAGGCTTGGGAATCTTGCTACTTTGGACAATAGAAGCAAAGCGAGAATTCTACAAAGGAAAATTTTCCTTCTTCAAAAGCGAGAATCAGTGGGTACGAATGTTTGCCTATGCATTGCTCGTCGTACTCATCGTATTTGTGGGCGTATTTGACGGAGGACAGTTTATTTATTTCCAATTCTAAATCAGGTAAATCACGATGGACACCCAATCGCAATTCATACAATTTGCACGTAAGCTGGCCATTTTCGCATTGATCCTGGTCATATTGGATCAAAGTATCGGCATCGGCGCACGACAGCTTTATTTTTCTCAAGAAACAGGGCGGTATGCGCGCTTGAATCATCTGCTGTATGAAACAGAGGCAGAGCTTATTGTTATGGGAAGCTCACATGCGCTGCGCCATTACGACACGGAGATTTTGGAGGATAATCTGAAAATGGATGTCTACAATGGCGGAATACAGGGTCAATTTATCCTATTTCAGGAAGCGGTACTGGAGATGCTCGTCGAGCGTCATGCACCCAAGCACATGGTGCTCAATGTAGCGCCTGACTTTTTCGTTTATCAGCCTACAACTTATGAGCGTTTAGGAGAATTGAAACCCTACTATTACAAGCATCAAGAGACTTTGAAGCCTTTCATGAAGCTAAAGTCGATTTTTGAGCCCTTCAAAATGTTCTCTAAGCTCTATCAATATAACTCGACCATTGCCCATATCTTCCGTTATCTCGCCTCGCCTCAGCCTGATGTAGAGGGCTATGTGAAGTTGGAGGGAGAGATTCCTCCTTTGGCTGAAGGAACACGTATCTATCCGCAGGAGCACATGGACATGGATTCTGTCGCGATTGCGGCTTTCGATCAGTTCATCAAAACGGCTAAGGAACATGAGATCAACCTCATTCTCGTCGCTTCACCCGTGGTAACAGGGGAAGATGTGGATGCGCTGAAAGCTTATCAACTACTTAAGCAACAGGCGATCTTTCATGGCGTACCCTTATTGGACTACTCCAAAGATCCTACCTATACGCATCAATACCACCTTTTTCATGATGGAAACCACTTGAATACGGAAGGTGCTAAGCTGTTCTCCGCGCAAGTAGCTGAAGGAATAAAGCCTTTTTTACAGAACTAGGAGTCAATAATAAGAAAATAAGAAAGGCCATTTCCGCGCGGAAATGGCCTTTCTGTATGTTGGAATAGGAGTCAATCAATGCTTACACACGGACGCCTTCCTTGAGGAGGTTACGCGCAATCACGATGCGCTGGATCTCGCTCGTCCCTTCGTAGATTTCTGTGATCTTGGCATCGCGCATCATACGCTCGACGTGATATTCTTTTACGTATCCGTTTCCGCCGTGGATTTGGATCGCTTCGTTTGTGACATGCATCGCAGTCTTGGAGGCATAAAGCTTAGCCATAGCCGCAGAGGTTGCGTAGTTGAGGCCGTTGTCTTTTTCAAAGGCCGCCTTGAGCGTCAAGAGACGTGCCGCGTCGATCTCCGTCGCCATGTCTGCCAGCTTGAACTGGATGGCTTGATGGTGCATGATCTCTTTCCCGAAAGACTTACGGATCTTGGAGTACGCCAACGCGCGCTCGTAAGCACCAGAAGCGATACCCAATGCCTGGGCAGCAATCCCGATACGGCCACCGTCCAGCGTCTTCATCGCAAATTTGAATCCGAATCCATCTTCTCCGACGCGGTTTTCTTTGGGTACACGGACATCATTGAAGTTCAATGAGTGCGTGTCAGAGCCACGGATACCCATCTTGTCTTCCTTGGGACCTACCTCAAAGCCTTCCATATCAGGCGTCACGATCAGGCAGTTGATGCCACGGTGCTTTTTCTCTACATCTGTCTGTGCAATTACGAGGTAAGCACCTGCGCGGCCACCGTTGGTGATCCAGTTCTTGGTACCGTTGAGGAGATAATGATCGCCCATGTCGATCGCAGTGGTCTTTTGCTGCGTCGCATCAGATCCTGCTTCTGGCTCTGACAGACAAAATGCGCCGATCTTTTCGCCACTCGCAAGCATAGGAAGGAAACGCTGCTTTTGAGCTTCTGAACCAAAGGTCTCAAGCCCCCAGCAAACCAAAGAGTTATTGACAGAAACCATGACAGAGGCCGACGCATCCCACTTGGAGAGTTCTTCCATCGCCAATACATAAGAGACCGTGTCCATGCCTCCTCCTCCGTACTCAGGGTCTACCATCATCCCCATGAATCCCTGCTCGCCCATTTTGCGAACCAAATCATCTGGGAATGACTGTTTTTCATCGCGTTCGATCACGCCAGGCTTGAGCTCCTTCTCTGCAAAGTCTCTGGCCATTTGGCGTATCAGTTTGTGCTCTTCTGTGAGTTCAAAATTCATATAGGATCGATTTGTAGAAGTAGTATATGCTATTTGAGGAAATAGTATGCATGCCTACTAGTTTTAGCCGCTAATTTATAGAATTTTCACCATAAAAACGCCATTAAATCTCTTCTCCTTTTAAAGAATTATAATTTTAGAAGGCAAAGGTAAAACGAAAAGGGATTGGAGAGAGATTGCACATTTTGTCATCGCTTTTTTCCGTAGAAATTCGCATTTTTACCTAGAGTCCCCCTCAACGTTCTATTTGATGAAAATATACTTTCCTCTCCTCTTGGGGGCCATGTGGGCATCCTTTCTCTTTTCTTCTGCCTACGCTCAATCTGACGTTTTCTACCTATCGGGAGTCGCTGTACTTGACAAGAGTGAAAACTTTCGTATTCCTCCCATGGGGTTTGTGGTAGATTTTCCCGTCAAGACTTACTTCATGCTAGGGGGCTTCGCAGGTTATACCAACTATCAGTACTCACGAACCCATTTTTTATCAGCAGGTTTCCGTTGTGGAATGCGCATCGATCGGATACTCGATAAAATGACGGGAGGAAAATGGCCTGTAGATGATTTGCAAATGTATGGAGGAGTCATGTACGGCACTTCCTATCTCATCAATCTACGGCAAGAAGGCGTATATGGATCGGAAACTTATTGGGGACCCATGCTAGGGTTGCGGTATCACATGATTTCTAGAGTAGCTCTTGCCTTTGAGGTGGGGAGAACTTTCGATACGACCTATGGCTACTCGCTGGGTCTTTCGTTTGCACTTCCTGCGGGAAAGAAATGATCCCTTCCTGCTACGCACAATACGGGCTTCCTTCAGTTTACAACTGAAGCTTTTTGCTCTGGATACAATCTGGAGGGGGCAGTGTTGTACGTTTTATGGAAGTTTATTCATTCTTTTTCCGCATTTCACTCCTCCTCATCGGCATGGCATCTATGATGGCAAATAGTGTTTGACTCATGAGGGGCTGATGTTGCCGTTGCTTGATTCCTCCGTCCTTACCTATCAAAATGACTTCGAAGTCGGCTCTTGCTACTTGGTAGTAGTCATACAGATGGGCAGCAGAATATGGAATGGGTTCACCTTGTATATCCTCAGGAGTGATGATCCATATTTTCAGGTTCCTTTCTTCCATACCCTCTGCAACTTGGGACCAGTCGGCTTTTTGTTCCAACAATGCCTCGTTTTGGAGATCGGGCGCAAAGACAAGGAGGAGTCGGTGCGACCATTGGTAATCGGCAAAGGGCTGCCTCTGCTGTGCCATACAACTCGTGAATGAAAAGGTGAGGATCAAGAAAAGAAAGCGGTACGTCATATCTTATATACCCACACGGTGAAAATCTGTTATGAAAAGCTTCGAACTCTTCATCCTCCGAAGGATCGGCTTTTTCGCATGACTTGAAAGCCATAATCTGCAATTTCTCCTGGGGCACAAGTCTCTGGGATCAGATTGGGTGCCACATCAGAGGGGAGAAAATCAGATTGCAAAGCAAAAGATTGAGGGGTATACGACAGGGTGTGGACGTGGACCTTCGGTGCTTGCGTAAGCGCAGCTAGCTCGAGCAGCGCTTCTCTGGTGGATTCAAACATCTCCTGAAGGACATCGCTGGCATCTTCTATGCGCGAAACAACATTGAGGATTTCCCCTCCCTGATGCTGGGCCATATGCGCAGAGATAAGGGTACTACAATCAAAGGCAAAAGGGAAGTCGAAAGCCATATCAGGCGCGTCAGTACCATCCCAGGGATTGTCGATCGGCTCCTGTAACGCAAATATTTGGACCATCAAGGTAATAGGGTAGGGGGCGTGATGCTGGATCTCATCCCATATCAGTTCAGCCTCATCGCCAGCTTTCAAGTGGATGGTGTTGAGCTGACCCTGCGCGTGTTGTTCCCATCGCCTCAATGGCGTAGCTGCACGATCCAGTATCCATATGTCCTGGTAATCTTCCAGAGCAAGCTGGACAAATTCAGCTCCTAGATGAGCCATGTCTCCGATGATGACAGCTGTTTCGGGTCGATACACGAGAAAATGGGTGAGAAGGATGGAAAATGAGAAAAAGTCAGTCTTACAATCCCTGTACGACTGACTTTATATAGACGAATAAAATAAGAAGAGGATACTTTTTACATCAAAAATATGCTACAATTTATTTTAGCTTCACATCGTAAAAATTCCACTCCTGTCCATCTCTCCGATCTCCTTCGATAATATTGATGTATTTCATGTCATCTGGTATGGGCTGAAATATAACGACAAACTGGAGGTTTTTTCCTGGACGTAGTTCTGTTCCTGCGTCTCCTCTGGTGGAGATGTTGCGCGCACTCGTCATATCGAGTTGACGGCTGATCTGACCTGATCTATCGGTGATGTACATCTTTTTGATGAGGCGGAGCCTGAAGGTCTCTTCGCTGGTATTGTTGACTTCAAATGTGACAAATGTTGCTCTAGACGAGAGCTGGACAGATTTGACTTTGATATAATCCTGAGTAGCGTAGCCTACGGTACAGTTTTCATACTTGAACCCTTCCTTGAAACTGCGGGAGGCTTTATGTGCTTCCAGTAATTTGCGCTCGCGTCGATTGCGTGGTTCTTTGACCTCTGTGTAGAGGGCGCGCGCATATTGCCAATCTTGTGGATCTGAGTCATCAGCCGTAGGGAGCCCTTCGGGACGCAGGCCGAATACCTGATTGCTATTGCCAGCAGGAGAAGACTGGGCTGAGGGTAAAAGGGATTCGATTCTTTCTGGTGGTTTATTTTGGGCAATGAGCACCTGATATCGAGCGGCAGGATCGAAGCTGGGATTTAGCTTAAGTGCCATTTGTAAATCTGTCAAGGCGGGTTGCCGCTGATTGAGATGGTGACGTGCATTGGCCCGCTCGTAGTATAAGTTGTACGCTTGTAGGACTTGCTGCATTTTTTTGGACAGAGGAACCTCGCTGTATAAGGCTAGGTTTTGACTTCCATCTTGCTCTAGGTCATAGTAAAGTTTCAAAGCTTGGGTTAAATCCAGATTGGCGGAGGCATAGGCTTCGGTCTGGAGATGGGCTTGAGCGCGCAGCGCATACAAATAGGGAAGACTTCTATCCACCTTTTCTGCATCATTAAAATACTGGATAGCTTTCTCATACTCGCCATACTGTAGGGCTTCGATACCTTGTCTGAGAGAGAGCAACCCATCAGTAGGTGCAATATTTTGTGCTGCTAATGGACCTAAACAGATATAGCCTGTCAGGAGCAGCGTGATATACAAATTTTTTTTCATTTGCTTTGGTTGAGAGCGAAAAGAGTGATGTGCCAAGGACGCTTGATGATCCATGGGAATTAGCGATTTGTCTCTGGCTTGAGTTGTAGATTATAGAAATTCCAGCCTCCCTCAAATGGTTGAGTCCCTTCGAGGATATGAAATTGTCTTAAGTCATCAGGTATCAGCTCGAAGTAGGCTGTCAAGATGAGTCGTCGCTTACTCATGGTCTCAACTTTTCCTCCTGTGAACTTGGGAGGACTCACATAGCTGCGAAGCGGATAGACGCGTTTCATATCGTAGTCAGCAATCATCCATGCTTTTTCGCTGCCTGGGCGTGCGAGCTGAAAGTTGAATTTACTACCAGAAGGATTGAGAATTTCGAATGTGACGACGGTGTATCCTCTTTCTCTATCGAGGAAAATATTGCGGACATTCACTTGAGGATCGGAAGCGAGAAAGGCACTTTTATCCAGAACGAGGGTCTCGATTGCGGGGAGGTTCTCTTGAGTAGTCGCTTTATTAGCTGAGTAGACAAACTTACTTCTTCCAGGAATGTTGCTTACTTGTCCATTGGATCGAGTAGGGCGATTTTTGTTAAAACCACTACTTCCTCCTTGTTTGCCGAGGAGTCTTTGGGCACGGTCAAGATTCGTTTTGGCGTCTGCGTAGGCAGAATCGAGAGACAAGGCCTCTTGAAAATAAGAAACAGCCGCCCGATATAAGCCTAATTCACCTGATGTAGCCCCCAGGTCATTTTGAAGCTTGGCATTGTAGGGATCATAAGTGGCCGCAGTTTTGAAATTGTCAAATGCTTTGTTCCAATCCTTGCGCATGTAGTAGATCTCTCCACGCATTTCGTATGACTGTACATGCTTGGGGTTGAGACGGATGGCATCGTTGAATTTGAGAAGCGCGACATCCATCTGATTCTTGATGTAGAGCGCTTCGCCTTCCTCATACAGTTGGTCTGCTTGAAATCGCTGCTTGATGGGAATGGGACTGGAGCTAGTAGATGAAACGGGTTGTGCCAGGATGCTGACAGGCAGAAGCCAGATGCAGATGGCAAACCATTGGACAAAAGGTGGAGATTGTATCAAGGTCATTTTCTTATATGTATTCCTTTACAAATATAAGCAGCTTTTGAAGAACCTGAGTATTAGGTGAATCAATCCTTAGATGATCCTATCCTGCTTAAATTAAATATAGAGAAAATTACCTTTTCAGAAAGAAATACGTAGGGCTTGTGGAGAAATGGTGGAAAAGAAAAGCTCACAGCCTTATATGTCTAGCTAATACCCCAAACCCAATGTGCTAGCGGCTGTGAGACTTATCATGCATCTTCGAATCAGAAAAAACAATTTTCATTCCATGATCTTACCTTTTTGATGCATGCAAAGGTCTCATATGTAGGATATTCACTCGAATGCTATAATTTCTATTCATTTCAAATATCAACCACTTCATTTCCCAGATAAAGTTGATGAAGTATGTATAGATTAAAGAAATAGACTATGTAAGATTTTTATAGAAAATGTAGGTATTTCTCAGTAGAAGGGCTCCGTACTGTTGCTACTATGTGATGGATCGCTTATGAAGGTGCACATAGCCCCTATCTCCTTAGAAACCCAGTTTAAGTGAGCCGATGATCACGCGACCTGTACCTCCTACGCCTGAGCCGTGAAAGAAATAGGGCTCGTTCAATAGGTTGCTAATGCCCAACATCGCATATCCCCAGCGTAGATCCCATCCGAGGTGAAGATCTACTACATTCCAAGTAGGTGTCCCTTCATTAGGGGTGAGGGGATTTAAAATATCTACTGGGGAAAGCCTGTCTTGCCTCGCAGCATGGCGCCACTCTAAGAGTGACCAAATGCCTCTCCGGTTTCGATACCTGACGCCCAAGCGTCCATTGAAAGGAGCCACATTGCTCAGCGGTTGATTTCTCGTGAGGTTGGCTCCATAAGCATAGCTCATCCCTCCATAAAGTGCCAAAAAATGACTGATAGAGAGTTCTACCTCTGCTTCAACACCTTGTACATAGGCTTGTCCCCGATTGGTTTGTTGATACACAGGGAGTGATTGATAGGTGTCTTCACCCTGATATTGCCCTTTGATCCAGTCGATATAATCATCTATTTGAGATCTGTACAAGGCCAAACTCCCACGTAAGATACCTGACTGCGCGCGCAAGCCCAACTCAGAGGTGAAGGAGCGTTCGCCCGAAAGGGAATCACTAGGAGCAGCAAACCCCCAAGGTAAAGGAGCCAAACTGCTGACATCAAAAATATTGGGGTTGCGATAGCCTGTATTCGTCGAGAAATACAATTGGTAGTCGTCACTGATGGGATACATTCCAGATATATTGCCAATAAGCACCCACACTTGCTCTTGTCGATTATCATAAGATTGAGTGTAGGCTTGAGCACGCCCCCCAAAGCTGAGCCTAAGCTTGAGTAGATCCAAGGTATGTAGACTAAAAAGCGAGACCTGACTTGCGGTGGCATCTGTCGCATAAGTCCCTCTATCTTCATTCACGATACTTGCTGATCCTTTGTAGGTTGCTTGGCTTTCAAACTGATCCGCATAGAAATCTACCCCGCTGACAAATTGCCAATAACGTATAGGGCTACTTTGTACCTCCAGACTACTTCCCATCGTGCGTACTTGTTCAGAGGCGGTCCTATCCAACGCTATATTTTGCCAGCGAAAGGTACGATCTTGACTTTGCTGTTGATCACTTAGCTGGAAAGTGACTTGTTTGAACCAGCGAGAATTCGTGCGCCCTCTGAGTTTGAGATAGGTCAGGCTACGAGAACTCGCATCCAACTGGCCACCATAGAGAGGAGTAGAGGGTTCAAGCTGTGTTTCCAAGCTTCCATTTACCAGTGAACTAGACTGATTAAACAACTCCACTTCGAGCTTCGGTGTGATCCTGGCCTTGAATGCAAGATGACCTCTGGACGTATTGAGGCCGATGTCTGCTAGAGTGCCTTGTCCTTCACCCAATGGCCGATCTCTTAGCCCCCCAAAATAGAAGCTTCCCTGTGCGGCTATAGAGGGCCCCGAAAGTGAAAGCTGGGCACCTGTCTCATTGAAAAATCTTCGCGAACTGACTTGGGTACTCACCGCCCCACCGACTTTCCATCGGTCGGACTGGTAAGAGGGTGACTGTGTCTGAAGATGGACTAGGCCCACTTGTGCATCACTTCCATATTGCGTAGAACCTGACCCTTTCAAGAGCTCGATTTGCGCAATCTCAGCAGGAGAAATGCTCCACCAGAATGCAGGATTTCCTTGGGGTGTCCAACCTGCATTTGTCAATCTTATGCCGTTGAGATACACGGGTAAGCGGCTACCTGTAAGGCCTCTAAGCTGTACCTGGTTTCCACCTTGAAAAGGAACCTGTTGCCATGCGCCAGGCACGCGGCTGATAGTACTGGCAAGATTGGGTTGCTGCTTGGCACGCAGATAACCAGACTGTATGGTCCGTACAGGATGAGGAAGATCTTCGGGAGCTCTAGTGCTACGCTGTGGACTGACAACACGATAGGCGCGTGTTTCGGATTGTTGAGGTAAGAGGGCGACTCCGATCGAGAAAATATTTCGTTTTTCACTCAACTCTATATCCTTTGTAATAGGCAGATATCCAGGTGCTCGGAACAGTAAGTAGTAAACTCCAGGGGACATACCTGGAAAGGTGAATTCCCCGTTTTTATTCGTTTGTGTCTCTTGGAAAGATTCTAGAATTTGTATCTGGACTCCTCTCAAAGGTAAGCCCGTCGTACGATCGTAGACAGATCCCTGTACTTCGACTTGCGCCTGCAACCAGAAAGGAGAAATGAGTAGAAGGAAAAACAGAGAATAAATTTGTTTCATCTATCGAACATTAAGTTCCAAAGAATTTCAAATAGGGATCGGTGATGGTTTATATCTAATTTACAACGCCCTTTTGACTAAAAAAGTAAAAAGCGAGGAATGTTCCTCGCTTGTTCTTTCCTAAATAACAACTTACTCGTATAATTCCCCTTGTCTAGGAGGCTATTTATAAATGTTGATATGAGAATTGTCGGGCAATTCTTTAGGGTGCGATCGGCTTTTGACAAAGTCACATCTAAGAAAAACTATGTCTACTAGTTCAGGTCTTTGTCCCTGATAATCACGGAGTGACGATCGCACGTACATTCCAATTGATATTGATGGTATTGGTTAGCTGTCGGAGTGTCTGCCAACCCGTCGCATCCCTCACCCAATCTCCATTGGTCACAGCGGGTCCTGGATCACATCCTAGTGTCCGTTGTTCATCTGCGTGAGAGAATTGTACGGCAACCCATATATCCTGATCCGTCAGTGTGATGGGACGTTGCACGGTATGAACATTCCAAGAGTCAGCTACAAGATCATTGGTGACAATTTCAGAATAGATCAAGGCGTCAGGTGCGTCTTGATTGCTTCCTTGATAGATTTTGATCGAGCAGTTAGAGGGGAGGGTCGCGATATGGAAGTGGACTTCTTTCAGTGTGAAACCATTGTAGGTATTGACAAGGTCAGAAGCAATGAGAATGCCTCCTTCGTATGTTCCCGCAGGAAACTGAGGAGCGGTGACATTGGCTCCATCATAGTTGATGCTTACGTCAGGTGCCATTACCTCTGGTGCTTCTCCGACATTCTCTCTGTTGCAGGCCATGAGCCCAAGGAGGATAAGAGCCAAACTTAAAATTTGTATTTTATTCATTTGAATGTTGTGTTTTTCTTCCTCAAAGATAAAAAAATGTAAAAAGGGTCAATATGTTTGGCCACACTCAAGAAAGATCTATGCACACGCTTGATCATTTCCTTGGAAGAGAAAGCGTGATATTCCCCTTCTTTTATCGAGAGAAATCCCTAATTTTTCTCTCATTCCCATTTCAAATAAATATTTTGACAGACATAGATACGTTTCGGCTACAAGCTCACCAGTTGGTAGATTGGATGGCAGATTATCTCGCTCAGACACATACTTATCCTGTAAAATCACAGGTGAGACCTGGAGAGATTAAAGCACAACTTCCCGCTCAACCTCCGAGTAGTCCAGATTCTTTTGAGGATTTGATGGCAGACTTTGAGCGCATCCTCCTCCCTGGGATGACCCACTGGCAGCGTCCTGGTTTTATGGCCTACTTTCCTGCGAATGGGAGTCCAGCTTCCCTTCTGGCTGAGATGCTGACAGCAACGCTCGGCGCACAATGTATGAGTTGGGAGACCTCACCTGCCGCAGCGGAGCTGGAAGAGCAGATGATGGACTGGATCGGAAGACTCATTCAAATTCCCGAAACATGGGCGGGTGTGATTCAATCTACTGCTTCAGATGCGACGCTTTGTGCGATCTTGACTGCGCGTGAGATGCACAGCAAATGGCAGATCAATGAGCGAGGATTGAAAGAAGCTCCACAGTACAGAGTCTATTCTTCGACCCAGACGCATTCTT
This sequence comes from Bacteroidota bacterium, assembly GCA_038527485.1. Taxonomy (GTDB): domain Bacteria; phylum Bacteroidota; class Bacteroidia; order J057; family J057; genus JALEFZ01. The sequence continues at coordinate 75,561 of JBCBFT010000014.1, read as the reverse complement.
CTATAGAAAAAGCCATCAAAATTGCAGGCATAGGTCGCGGAAACTATGTCAAGATTGCCGTAGACGAAGATTTTGCGATGAAGCCCGATGCGCTGAAAAAAGCGATTGATTCGGATCTGGCCGCAGGCTTCCAGCCGCTTTGTGTGGTCCATGCGCTGGGAACGACGAGTTCTACGGCAGTAGATCCCTTGCTGCCGATTGCCCAAATCTGTGAGGACTATCAGATCTTTTTGCACGTGGATGCTGCCTATGCGGGGACAGCTTTATTATTACCTGAATTTCATCATTGGATGGAAGGAATCGAAAAGGCCGATAGCTTCGTATTCAATCCGCATAAGTGGATGTTTACTCACTTTGATTGCTCGGCCTATTACGTGAAGGATCAGGATGCACTCGTGCGGACATTTGCCAGTAATCCCGAGTACCTGAAGACCCAGACTGACCAAGTCGTACACAACTATCGAGATTGGGGGGTGCCACTTGGGAGGCGTTTTAGAGCATTGAAGCTATGGTTTGTCCTGCGCATGTACGGAGTAGAGGGCATCCAGCAGACGCTACGCAATCATATCCAGTGGACGAAGGAAATTGTTGCTCAGATCGAAGTAGAGGCTGATTTTGAGCTATTGGCGCCCGTCAACCTGAATCTTATATGCTTTCGCTACAAACCTGCGAATGTCCACTATCTGGAATCCTTGAACCGCCTAAACGAAAAGATCTTACACCAAATCAATCAAGAGGGTACGGTTTACATTACCCATACCAAGTTGGAGGGAATCTATGCTTTGCGGATGGTATTGGGAAATACTTACCTCACACGAGCTTTTGCGCAAGAGGCTTGGGAGAAGATCCGAGATACAGCAAGGACTTGCAGCCTATCATGAAAAAGAAGGCATATACCGCTGCGTATAAATATTTGCCTTGAGGGTGTTGAGGATGGAAAAAAGTCCGAAGTAGGTACGATTCATGTAGATTCCATCTGCGTCGCCACGCGGGACCCGTGAATTGCGTAGCGCAGGATTGCGGCCCATCTTCTCGCCGTAGGCGTAGATCCGATCGAAGTAGCCTTCATTCCCAAAGTCAAAGGTCTCTTGATGGAAAGGTTCCAAGACGATTTCCAAGGCTTCTCGCGCGATGCCCATGTACATCTCCAACTCTTCGGGTGAGTCTTCGGGATAAATGAGCTGAGCTGAGATCAGACTTTCCTTGAATTTCTCCTCATCATTCATGACTTCAGGATTCAGGAGCGCAAAATAGTTTTCGTAGAATCGCTCGGGAATCACCTTCACACAACCAAAATCGAGTACTGCCACTTGCCCTTCAGGACGGAAAAGGAAGTTGCCAGGGTGGGCGTCTGCATGCATGATCTTGAGCTCATGCACCTGATAATTATAAAAATCCCAGAGTGCCTGTCCGATCTGATTGCGAATCTCTTGAGACGGGTTTTGAGCCAGAAATTCATCCATATGAATCCCATCCAGCCACTTCATCGTGATGATGCGATCCGCAGAAAACTCAGGAAAGTACTCCGTAAAAATGAGGTTGGGAATATGTGTACACTGTGCAGAGATCTCTTGTGAGCGGGTGAGTTCTAGCTGATAATCTGTCTCTTCTACCAGACGCGCCTTTACCTCTTCGAAGTATACATCCAGGTCACGGTCCTGCCAGCCAAACATGCGCCTCGCTACGGGCCGAACCAGATTCAGATCTGAGATGACCGAATCTTTGACGCCTGGGTACTGTATTTTGATGGCGAGTTTTTCTCCATCCTTCGTTGCACGATGTACTTGTCCGATAGAGGCGGCATGGGCAGCTTCCATCTCAAAGGAATCGTAAATCTCGCTGGGTGATTTGCCGAAGTACTTGCGAAATGTCTTGACGATCAGCGGACCCGAAAGAGGAGGTGCCTTATGCTGGGCTTGGGAAAACTGATTGGAGAAAGCGGCTGGGAGGACCCCACGATCCATACTGAGCATCTGCGCTACTTTGAGCGCGCTACCTTTGAGTTGGCTCAAGGTGTCATAGATGTCCTTTGCGTTACGCTCATCCAATTGCTCCCGATCCAGATCAGGCTTGATCAGCTTTTTGGAGTAATGGTTGAGGTAATTTCGACCTACTTTGAAACCTGTGCGTACAAACTTGCCTGTACGCTGTATTTTGGATGTGGGAATACGGTCTTGTCCGCTTGCCATGAAGCTTTATTCTATGAGATAATTTTGCGCTCAGTAGGTGAGACGCATGAGGCCGAAAAGTATTTTATCCTTCCTCATATGTAAAACCCACCCCTGAAAATTTGTTTATACATTTCTTTCAAAAGTTTTTCATCGAAAGCATGTGACTTAGGTCATAGAGGGAGAATAAAAAAGTAATCTATTTGCCTTGGACCACATAGCGAATGAGATCCCATCCAGAATCAATGAGGTTAGGGCTGATCAAGTCAAAGACAAAGCGTACTTGCTTTTCAACCAGGGCATCTGTTCGCTCAAAGCCTTGACTGTTGTCATTGAGCCAGTAGTTGATGGTATTTTTGGCTTGCTCCCACAGGATGTTGGGATAGACATTATTGAAGAACCAACGATCCGCAATTTCATCTTCATCCACGCCATCTTGGAGGAGTTCTTTGATGAAGTTATTAAAAGGCGTCTTGACTGCTTCGAGGTACTCGGGCCACAGCCAGCCGTTGTCGTGTTTCTGGATAATGTTGACGATGCTGCGATTGTCTCCCAGGATCTCTAACCAGGTGAAGTAAAGCGCAGCAAATCGCTGGCCGCTATCGTATCCCTGATACTCACTCGACTGTTTGAGTGTGTCGAGTGCTCGCTGGAAATAATCGAGGAAGATGCTCTGTTCTAGCCCTTCAAAAGAGCCCATGACTTCGTAAAAATCACCTTCGGTTTTACCTGCCTGCTCCATGAAGGCTTGTACGGAAGGAGGTCTTTGTCCCTGTGATAGGAGATAGGCTGTGTAGTCAGCTTTGAGTTGGGTAAGGAATTCCATCTTTCCTTTAACGAAAGAGTACGAGGGAGGTTAGGGCAAAAAATGCCAAAAAAAGATTTGATCTATTCCGACGATTCGAATCAACAAGCATGTGGAGCGAGAAAGATTTTTCTTAAATTATGACAAAAGAAAACCTACAACTTAAGATCTATTCGGAATGAAGTATTTTATTACGAATAAATGTAGTTTAGGGATTCCAGAACAAAAAAAATGCAAAGGCTTGATTGTTTGAAAATTAAATCGTTTTGGTTCGGTCTTTGTATAAGTAAATCCGATGTTCGAACGCTAGACCTTCTAATTGCTCGAACATTTTTCTTCAATGTCGTAAGGGTCCTTTTGCATGTAAGAAAATAGGATCTACGTAAAACTTTGAAATCAGGAAGGCTGTTACATTTGTGTAACAACTTTTAGCAGTTACTTATGAGAAGCATATACTGGACAATACTCACACTCTCTCTTTTCCTCTCGATCGTTCCAGCTCAAGCCCAATGCATCAAAGGGGATTGTGAAGCAGGCTTCGGAACTTATTCCTATCCCAACGGAGATTACTATAAAGGTGAATGGCGTATGGCCATGCGCGATGGCGTGGGTACTTATACGATGGCCAATGGCGATGAATACAAAGGCGAGTGGAAAAACGACGCCATGAATGGAGAAGGGGTGTATACGTATCGCAACGGCGATGTCTATACGGGTGCTTTCAAGAAGGGGAAGGCAGATGGCTATGGCGAACTCGTATATGCTGACGGAAGTGTGTACAAGGGGGCGTGGGAAAATGATATGCAAAGTGGGGATGGCACCCTGACATACGCCAATGGGACAACCTTTACAGGTACATGGACCATGGGACGCATGAAGGGCGAGGTCGAATACTTCTACGACAATGGCGACATGTACAAGGGGTCTTATGAGAACAATACCCGCAATGGCTTTGGACTCATGATTTATTCACGTGGAGATGTCTATGAGGGAGATTGGAGAAATGGCCGTCGCAATGGAAAGGGAAAAATGACCTTTGATTCAGGTGTGATGTACGAAGGCTCATGGCTCAATGGAAAAATGAATGGCGAAGGTGTGCTGACTACACCCAGTGGCTCTAGCTATACAGGTACTTTCCGCAACGGCAGATACAACGGTCAGGGTAAACTGGTCCACAACAACGGAGATGTATACGAAGGACAGTGGTTGAATGGGAAGAAACACGGCCAAGGTTCTTATGTCTACAGCGATGGAAGTAAGTATGAAGGGGCATGGAACATGGACAAACGCCACGGCAAAGGAAGATATACCTATTTTGACGGATCAGTTTATGTGGGAGAATTCAACTCTGGGAAGGTTCACGGTCGTGGGAGGTTGACCAAACCATCAGGAGAAGTGCAGGAAGGGCAGTTTGTTCAGGGTCGTTATCAAGAAGGAAATAGCCGTGGAATGAATAACTAGATCTGGGAAAAAATCGTATATTAGAAATGCAAGTTGTTATAAGAAGGTATTTTTAGGTAGAATACAGGGTTTACAAAAACACACATCTGATTTTCTTCCAGGTATACTTTCTTTTGAGGAATGAAAAAAAACTACTGAGATCTTAGGGAAAAAAGATCATAAGTTGATATAAAATTAGCGGGTATTTTTTGCTTCCCGCATGCAAGAATTTTTTTATCCTTCCGGTTTGTTGAGGTTGATCTGTGGTGGGTCAACCTCCTTTTTGTAAATCAGGGGATGAAAAGCAATAACCCTGCGTAGTTAGATCGCTACCCAGGGTCTTTTATATTATCATCTCTTCGATGTCGTCTTGCAGATAACGGAACCCTCTGTACGTTCACCTCTCTAACTCCCCCATCACTTTTTCACCTGCTCGTACTTCTTCGAAAAGCGTTCATAGAGCATCTTATGCTTGTCGTTGAAGTCGAGTTCGCGTCCGTCGATAAAGGCACGAACGACTTGCTGGGTACGCATATCCAGTGCGTCCCCTTCAGAGACGAAGAAGGTCACATTTTGCCTGATGCTACAGTCTCTACCTGATCTTTCCAAAGAGCATACTATTCAGCAATTCATAAACTTGGGAAATGCCTGAGAGTTGTACAAATGAAGCATAAGATATTTCGAATTCCCTGGGAAGGACCCGCTAGACATCTACTTGCTGACGAAGGGCTTTCATGTAGCCAAGGTGCATAGCTTCATGGACGTTGTTAAACGTCAGTGCCTCTTCTATCGACCCCAAATGTACGCCATAGCTGGTCTGGTATGCCTCATATTGCTGGAACTTCCCAACTTTCAGATCTGCTTTCAAGTCATCAATCGTTTCGAGGGCCAGCTTTTTCAGTTCGGTAATCTCTTCTTCTGTAGTATCCTGTGAGGCAAAGCTTCCCTTTTTGTAGGCATCCATCATCTCATCCGAAAGAGAGGAGGGGAGGCCTGCTCGTAAGTAGCAGAGTCGGTGTAGCGTCACAATGACGTGGCCAAGGTTCCAAGCCAGATGGTTGGAAAAACCGTTGGGAATCGTGGTCAACTGCGCCAGGCTGAGCCCAGCTACAACTTTGAGGGTATTCTGACGTGTGTGTTGGAGGACTTCCAAATGATAAGACATAGGGATAGATTTTTTCCGAATCTACTAAATGCACTCGAAAAGAAAAGGGAGGAAGTAAAAATGAAGAGGAGTATAAACGAAAGCTCTTTTTTGTAGGAATGGGGAGTGGGTCAAGTCAGAAAAGGATACAGTGAAAGACGTACAAGGAAGTAGTAGCCTATTTTGAATTACATCAAGATTTTCGTATGTTAAATGTAGGAGATCAAGATTTTTTCATATAAATATCCTTTCAGCTTCTACTCGCCATATCTTATTGACATGTATTTGCTTCGGTTATTTATATCACTAAATATCAACAGAATCTAGATTTTGATTAAAGTTTGTATTTGGATACACCTAAGACTTTTTCCTGCTTAGGAAGCTTTTACTCACCTGTTCATCACCCAACCATCTTTTGCTCATCAAACCTGCATCTCTCCATGCAGGTAATGGATTTTGTACACATTAAACCGAATACCTATGAGTACCGTAAGACACTTCCTCCGCTCTCGTCCTGCCTCCCACAAGGTTCATGTCCTGTCGCCTCAGCATACAGCTTGGGATGCCTTGGAAATCATGTCAGAATACAACATTGGTGCCCTCCCCGTGATTGAGGATGGACGATTGGTAGGATTCTTTTCCGAACGTGATTACACCCGTAAGGTAGAATTGAAAGGACGCACAGCTGCTACTACCCCCATCCATGAAATCATGGTGCGTAAAGTCATCACAGGTTCACTAGACTATAAGATCGAAGACTGCATGCGCATCATGTCTGAGAATCATATCCGTCACCTCCCCATCGTAGAGGGAGGGAAAATCGTGGGAATGGTCACCATTCGAGATGTCATTCGTGTCTTACTACAAGAAAAGGACCTGCTCATCCGAGATTTAGAAGGTTATATTGCAGGTGGTGGCTACGCCAGTGCGTGATCGTGCACAACTGTAAATGCTCTTGCAGTCTCATATCTTGAGCGTAGCGAAATCCCTTTTGGGATTGCCTCTCACTTCTAATAGTCTACTTAATTTCGCCACAGATTAAAAAGATAGGGAAGCGCAGCTTCTCGCAGACATATCAGTTATCAAAAGGGATGGAGTTTGCCTAAGGGACTCCATCCCAACTGTTTTTATGTAGTTAGCTTCTTACCTGTTTCACAGACAAGTGCAATGAGTTGTTGCAAGTCTTCCTCCTGCGTGTACGCTTGCATGAAGGTTGTTCGTAAATAATGCCTACCTCTCAGTTGGGTCTGCACGATGTAGAAAATCCCACTTTCGACAATTTGAGCTCGTATTTCTCTATTGAGGGCGTCTAGCTGATCGGGAGACAGTCCTGCGGATACAAATCGGAAGCAGACAATGTTGGCTTGAGGCTCGACCGCCAGTTCAAGTTGAAGCTCTGCCTGTATCATCGCTGCAAAGGTCTGGGCAAGTGCATAGCAAGTATCCACATATTCTCCGAAAATCTCCATTCCATACGCCTTCATCATCGTGTAGACAGGTAGACTGACCATACGCTTCGTACACTCGAAGGTGCGCTTGGCCATATTGTACCATTCGCGTTCCTCTGCCTCCGCCCAAAGGTATTGTGCCTTCTGCGAGAACGTACGGTAGCTGTCATGGCTGTTTTTGAAGAGGAGGCCCGTCGTCAAGGCAGGGACCATCATCATCTTGTGAAAATCTAGCGTGATAGAATCCGCACGATGAATCCCTTTGACTTTTGAGGTATGCGTAGGAGAAAATGCGGCAGCACCTCCATGCGCCCCATCTACATGGAACCATATATTTTCCTTCTCGCAAAAATCTGCAATGGCATTCAATGGATCGTAAGTTCCTGTAGAAGTTGTGCATGCAGAGCCCACTACAGCAAGTACTTCGATTCCTTTGTCCCTTGCTTCTGAAAGCAGGCGAGGGAGTTGAGCTACTTGCATCCTGAACTGATCATCTGTAGGGACCTTGATGATGCCTTCGTCTCCCCAGCCCATGACCCGAGCAGCTCTGTCTACACAGTAGTGTGCTTCTTCCGAGACCATCAGCGCATATTTTTTCTGTGTCCCGAGTGTCCAGACTTCATCGGGTGCTTGGATGGCGCGCGCCGCCAGGAGGGCAGTCAGATTAGAAAGGGTCCCTCCCGAGGTGATGATTCCGTCAGACTCAGGTCCGTATCCTATCACTTTGTTGACCTCTTCGATCACGATTCGATCCATGACGGAGGACGCAGGTCCTGTTTCGTAGACGGCCATGCCATTGTTGAGAAGGTCGCTGACCAGGGAGGCGAGTACAGACAGTGGGGCAGGGGAGGAGACTTGGTGACCTGCATTGCGGGGATGATGTAAGTGGAGGGACTGGTCGAGTACATCTTGTATCAATGCAGGGAAATTAAATGCTTGCTGTTCCTTCAGCTTTTGATTCCAGTGTATATAAAGTGTATCAGGGGAAAGGCTGGGAAGGACAGGGACCTCATCGCCTTTCAACATTTTCGAAAGGTAATCGCTCAACATATCTATCAGCTCATGACCCTGTGTCCGAAACTGATCGACATTGTATATAGTCTCGATGGAAGAGGTGGAAGTAGTCTGCATATGGAGTTATTTTCTTTAGCGCAATAATCGGAAAGCTTTGCCAATATTTGCCCATGCCTAGCCGACAGTTTGTATGTAGATAAATGTAGATTTTTCTCCAACTTAGGATGCAGAAAACGATCAAAACTTATGCCTCAGCAATTAGATATTTCCACTTGGCATCGTCGCGATGTATATCATTTATTCAAGACATACGACATTCCCTTTTTCAATGTCACGGTAAATGTAGATGTGACCAAGGCCTATCATTATGCACGGGAGTTCAACCAGTCCTTTTTTCTCTTGACCTTATTCGACTCCATCAAGGTGGCCAATCAGATTCAGAACTTTAGACTGAGGATAAAAGGAGAGGAGGTATGGGACTATGAAACCATTGATTGTGGGTCTACAGTCTTGCATGATGATCAGTCCTTTTCTTTCGCTTATTTCAAATATGTAGATGATTGGGCTGTTTTTCAGGCCGATGGTTTGAAGCGAATAGAGGCGCAGAAGGCTTCGCAGGAGCTAGACCCACGGTTTGATTCAGATGAGTTGATTTACTATTCTGTTTTGCCTTGGCTGCACTTTACGAGTTTTCAGCATGCGCGTCGTCTGGGGCAAGAAGATTCTATTCCACGCATTGTATTTGGGAAGTATCAAGCCTCTGAAGGGAAACTGCTCATGCCTGTATCTGTGGAGGTGCATCATGCTTTGGTAGATGGATTTCATGTCGGGCAGTTTGTGCAGTACTTCCAGCAGCAACTAGATTCTCATGCGGAAGAGGGGACAATGCGGGTGTAGAGTAGAAAATGCCAGAAGGAGCCATAAACTTATTCTAGACTCCTCCTGGCATGTGTATTTTCAAGATATATTGATATTTCTCTTACGGCAACAAGCTTTCCAACTCTGCTCGGTCGGGAATATCGTTGGCGTGCCATTTTTTGATGACGACGCCATCATTGAGGAGCATATATCCAGGATGGGAACGAATCACGGTTTTTAACACCGTCTGATCGAGGTAGCCCATGCGATAGTTGATCCCATATTTTTCGACGACAGTTTTCATCTCAGATGGACCTGTAGCAGTCGCCCCTACGATTTGTATATCCGAGCCTCTCATCGTTTGGACGAGTGCGACACTTTGGTCAAGGGCTCCACCATCTGCCTTCAACGCATCATAGAAGATGATCATCAATGTTTTTCCTTCAAACAGAACAGGCTCTGGCTTAAATACTTTGGTTGAATCTAAGGTCAGCGTATCTCCATTCATCACAGAGTCTACCTTGATATAGTCCAATTCTTGGGGGAAGTAGGGGAACCAGTCCTTGCACTTCGGTATACCGTCAGGACCTTCTTCTGTCGTACAGATGTTCAGATCTACTCCTGCTTTGTATGGACGGTAGTCGATGACAGGTAGATGCTCATGACAGTAGTAGGAATAGACTCCCGAACCCAGGAAGGAAATAGCGACAATCAAGCTTGCCAACATATTATTGGGTACAGGACGGATGGATTTGCGCACCAAAAACAATGGGGTGATCGTGATCATCAAAATCACATCCTTCATAAAGGATTCAAAGGGCGTCAGTTTCAAGGCATCTCCAAAACATCCACAGTCTGTCACAGCACCTGTAACATGAGAGTAGGCAGTAAGGACGGTAAAGAAAACCATCATGAGCAAGGTCAACCACATGGTCAGGTTCATGCGCCAGCCTACAATGATGGCAAAGGCTAAGGCAATCTCAAACACACTGATAAACCATGCGAGGGGCTCTGCTAAGGGGACCCAAAAGTCCCAAAAGCCTTTCATGAAGGAAAAATGTTCCCCAAATACCATGAAATACTCCTCCAGCTTGTACCCAAAACCGATGTAATCGTTGGCTTTGACAAAGCCTGAGTATATAAAAAGGACGCCGACCATGATGCGCGTGATCCAAGTCAGCATATTGGTCAACGGTAGATTTTGTAGTTTCAATGAGTTTTGTTTCTGGCGTTCCCAGAAGAATACGCCGAGCGTTAAAACCCCCGCGGCGGCAAATGCCAATCCAATTAATTGATATGTGCTCATACGTTCATTTTTATCAAGCTAAATACAGCGTAGTTTAGCATGTCTACATAATTGGCGTCTACTCCCTCTGACACGAGCAGTTCTCCCTTGTTGTCTTCGATTTTTTTCAAGCGGAAGATTTTCATGAGGATCAGATCCGTGATAGATGAAATCCGCATCTTTCGCCAAGCCTCTCCGTAGTCATGGTTTTTTTTCTCCATGACTTCGTACGCCATCGTGACCTGCTCATCATACAACGTTTCCAAGTCCGCTAAGTTTGAAACTTTGGCCTCAATTTCCTGTTCGTCCTTTCCCTGAAATTTCCATAAGATCAGCGCAATCGCACAGTAGTTGATGATTCCCATGAATTCTCCCTCTATGCTATCTCCCACTTTATTTTCACCAGATTCTTGAATCGACCGTATCCGTTCGGCTTTGATGTAAATTTGGTCGGTGATCGAGGGCATGCGGAGGATGCGCCAGGAGGTCCCGTAATCTTGCGCTTTCTTCAAGAATAAAGACTTGCAGCGCGCGATGACGGCTTCGTATTGCTGTTGCGTTTGATTCATATAAGATATCATGCAGTGATACGTGCAAATTACCGATAATTATTCTGCAATTTGTAGGCAGTTATGAACAAACTCGTGGACAGCAAATGAAGGGAAGTGCACGTTGTGTGTAGACGTCATAACGAAAAGAACTGGAATTTTTTATTTCCTTTACATACAAATCAACTAAACCTTTAGTTAAAAGTCAATCCTATTTATGGATCTTATCAAGAGCCTCAATTGTAGGGGGAAACTATTGACCCTTGACCGTCCGAGGATTATGGGAATCCTCAACCTCACGCCTGATAGTTTCTCCGACGGGGGACAGTACAATAAGGATGCTACAGCACTTGTCCGTGTAGCGCAAATGCTGACAGAAGGAGCGGAAATCATAGATATCGGGGGGTATTCTTCGCGACCTTTTGCCCCTGAGGTATCGGAGCAGGAGGAGTTGGACCGCGTCTATGGCATCACAGAACAAATCCTCACGCAATATCCAGAAGCTCTCATTTCTATTGATACCTATAGGCCAGGCGTCGCACGACAGATGCTGGATTTAGGAGTACACATCATCAATGACATTTCGGCTGGGACAGCGATGGGGGAGGGGCAGGCCTCGATGCTGGAGGTGGTATCGTCCTATGGAAATGTCCCTTACATCATGATGCACATGCAAGGAACTCCCCGCACGATGCAAGTGAATCCTTCGTACGAGCATGTAGTAGAAGAAATCTGGGATTTTTTCGTAGAAAAAATAGGATTTGCGCGCGAAGCAGGGATAAAAGACGTGGTGATCGACCCTGGATTTGGCTTTGGGAAAAAAATCGAGCATAATTATCTCATCTGGGCCAAGCTTGGAGAGTTGATGAAACTAGAGCTTCCCATGTTGGTGGGCGTATCGCGTAAGTCTATGATGTACAAATTATTCAACACGACGCCCGATGATGTCGTAGACTTAACGGGAATCTTACACTTTCGATCCTTAGAGGCAGGAGCTAATTTGTTGAGGGTGCACGATGTGAAGGAGGCGCGGCGCGTAGTAGACCTGTATCAATATTTGAGAGGGCATGAAATTATTTGAGATTGGTTTTGTGACGATACGCTTGGTAGACATCATCGACATATCGGTGGTGGCCTTCTTGCTGTACAATTTATACGAAAACATTCGGGGGCGCTGGGCCATACGTGCGATTAGCCTGATTCTCTTTCTTTTCTTCCTTTGGAAAGTCGTGGACCTCCTAGATTTTCGCTTACTCGGCTCTATCATGGGCGAGTTTTTGAGTTTAGGTGCCGTCACCGTTGTCATTATCTTCGCTCCTGAGATTCGCAATTTTGTGGCGTCTCTTGGAAATAATGGGCTGATTGAACGATTGATAAGGCCAGGGACTGCCACGAGCGTTTCGGATCGCACCCGTCAGGAAATAGTAGAAGCCCTCAAGACGCTCAGAGCTTCGGGTGCGGGCGCACTCATTGTCTTGACGAAGGACAATCCACTCACCGAAATCAGTGAAACAGGAGACGAGTTGGATAGCCAGATCCATGCAAGACTGATTGTCTCTATTTTTCACAAGGAAAGTCCGTTGCATGATGGGGCTATGATTGTCAGTAAGGGGCGTATTCAGGCTGTCCGTAGCATTTTACCTATCAGCAAGTCCGACAATCTAGATCCTGAGTTGGGATTGCGTCATAGGGCAGCACTGGGGGTATCGGAGATGAGCGATGCATTAGTCTTGGTAGTTTCTGAGGAAAGAAGAGAAGTTTCCTTAGCTTTACAGGGCGAATTGCGCCGCAACGTAGATTACAGCGAATTAGAAGAAGCATTGACGGCGCACATAGGCAAGATTTTGTAAGCATTGATGGAAGCAAAAAAGTTAAGTGTGATTGCGCTAGAGGGCATCGAGGTCCACGCCTATCACGGAGTGTACAAGAATGAGCGCACACACGGCAACCCCTACGTAGTAGATGTTTATCTCAAAGCAGATATACGGGCCGCCGCTCAGTCGGATGATCTAGAAGATACAGTAGATTATTTTGGCGTCTACAAGCTCGTCTTACAGGTGATGGACCAACCCGTACAGCTGTTGGAGCATCTAGCGGATAAAATGGGTCAAGAAATAATGAGTGGATACCCGCAAGTAGTAGAGGCCAAGGTAAGGGTACGCAAAATTCAACCTTGGGCAATGGACCGTTGTGCGCAGACATATGTAGAGACTATTTTTCGCACAAAATCATAAAAAAGAGAGAATGTGTGGATGTGATACCAGGAAAGCTTCGTAAACTCTGATATTTTAAACTAATGTATGTACTCGAGAACGTAGGATTATATTCATATATGGGAATAGATATTGGATGTCAATGAAAGATTCTCTAATATTGTAGTCCTACATTCACTAAGTGAAAAGGCGACGTGGCCGAGTGGCTAGGCAGAGGTCTGCAAAACCTCCTACAGCGGTTCGATTCCGCTCGTCGCCTCCCTTTCCTTCCTTGTACGTTCCAATCTTACGTGTTAAACCATCATATTTAGGGTAATAATAATCGACCATTCTAGGGTGGTTTCTTACCATTCAGTGGTGCATTCCTTCCGTTCTATACCCGTACCTTGTGTACAGTTATGAAATGATGGTTATTAGCTTTAGTATAACGAAATATAGGGCACAATAAATAATACTAATTCCTAGTTTTATTTATTGAACTCCAAAACTCACTTCTACGTTCTTTTACTTTCACTCTCTATTGTACTTTCTCGCGATACTTAGGTTAAATCTTTCGTCAGAAATGATTTAAAGGGGATACAGAGGGCAGATAAGGCGATTAATCGAAGGTACATTTTTCAGAAATTGCTAACATATGGTATTATCTGCTTTTAAATATTTCTAGCTTAGGGTCTGAAAAGAGGGAAAGTAATATCTTATTTTTTTACATACGAGATTATCAGTTTACACCATATAATCCACCCTTTTTCTCGTTCTCTCACGATTTCAGTCACAACATTCGATTATTTTTAACCGGAAGGAAGTATATGAGACATTTACGCCAACTGTTGCTGCTTTTGGTCCTTTGCTCTGTGGTAGCCACGGGCTATGCGCAGGACGACTCAAACAAATACCGTAAGAAAGATTTAGAACAATTAGAACAGTATGAGGACGGGGACTACCTTTTCCCTCCACAACCTCGAAACAACTGGTCTGTCGGTGTCAAGGGAGGCCTTGCCTACATCGCAGGTGATGTAAAGGCCCAACCAGGTTATGGTCTAGGCATCGATATCAGAAAAGCCATGGGACATGCTTTTTCGTTCCGCTTTCAACTCGGGTATGGACAGGCCTTTGGTTTGAACTACCAGCCAACCAATGGATACAAGAATCACGCAGGCAATCCGTGGGATGAAGCCTACTATCCTGACCGTGTCAATGCCATTACAGACGTTCCATTGAACGTACCTAATGTGTACTACAATTTCAGAATGACCTATGGCGATGCATCTATCCAAGGTCTTGTCAACTTGAACAACATCAACTTCTATAAAGAGCAGTCACGCTGGAATGTGTACGCAGGTGCTGGTCTGGGTTTGATGGCATATCAAACACGTGTAAATGCCCTGGACGCAGGCAATTTGCCTTACGATTTTAGGCCTGTTACTGCTATTCCTTTGAACAGTGGAACTGGACTTGATGGTCGAAGCATGCGTTTGGATGAATTAGACCGTATCCTAGACGATACATACGAGACACCTGCTGAAGGACACTCTGATGAGCAAGGATTAGAAATTGGGGGCAACCGCTATGTCGTGAACCCGCTCGTTACAGGTATCGTAGGCCTGCGTTTCCGCCTGACACGTCGCATCGAGCTAGAATTGGAGCACCGTATCTCATGGGCCAATGACGACTTATTAGATGGCCAAAGATGGCAGGAAGTTGGAGGAGACTTTGGTGTTGATTTTCCATTCTCTGTGACCTCTCTCACACGTGACTTTGATAGCTATAATTTGACCTCTCTAGGTATACATGTACGCCTCGGACCTGGTGAAGATGGCCTATGGTGGAGTAACCCCTTGAATGAAGTATATAGCGCGGCTCAAGAGTCTCGCCAAATCGTTCAGAAACTAACAGATGATACAGACAATGACGGTGTACCTGACCTGTATGACAAGGAGCCTGATACACCCGAAAATACACCTGTAGATGGACAAGGACGTACCTTAGATAACGATGGTGATGGATACCCAGACATCGAGGACGATGAGCCTTTCTCACTCAAAGGATGTCCAGTAGACAACAATGGTGTCATGATCGACGAAGACAATGATGGGACACCAGATTGTATCGACAAAGAGCCAAACTCACCTCCAGGTCATTACTATGACAAGAAAGGGGTAGCGATTATCCTACCAGACAATACATCTAATACAGTTGCAGAGACGCCTTGTCTACTTCCGATCATACACTTTGATCTAGACAGGGACATCATCAAGCCTGAGTTTTACCCAGAGCTATACTATATCGCGCAAGTCATGAAGAGCAATCCTGATGTGAAGGTACGTGCAATCGGTCACACAGATGTCCGCAACACAGATGCGTACAACCAGGATCTGTCCAAGCGCCGTGTAAACAATGCTGTTGACTTCTTGGTCAACACCTATGGAATCAATCGCAATAGATTTGACATGGATTATAAGGGAGAAAACTCAAACTTGATTGAGAAGCTTCCTGATAACCATTCAAATAAATCTCTCGAACCTTTGCATTATGTCAATCGCCGTGTGGAGTTCGAGTGTGTACAACAATAATATCGAATGTAGAGACTGATTGTATGAAAAGAGCCCAGGGTACATCCCTGGGCTAATTTTATTTCTAGACTTTTGGTTTCTACATCCTTTAGACCCTGTTTGGAACAATGAACATCTAGCTAAAAAGCAGAGATTTTAGGTTCTGACGAAAGCTATTTTGTGAGGCTCAATCGATCAAAATAGAGGAAGTTCAGGTTCTGAAAGCCCAAACTTTTCTCAGATTTGAGGTTTCAAACACGGTCTTAGATATCCTACTTCAAGGAAGCCAGAAAAGCCTCTGCGCGTTGCGCTACATTTTCGGCTGTATATCCAAATTTCTCATCCAGGACTGTGTAAGGAGCAGAATATCCAAAGTGTGTCATCCCAATTACCTCACCTAGAGGTCCTACGAGTCCTTGCAGGGTCGAAGGGAGTCCTGCGGTCATACCTAAAGTAGGTACGCTTGGCGGCAGCACAGATAGCTGGTATGCTTTGTCTTGATCTCTGAATCTCCCTTCTGATATAGCTGATACTACACGGACTTTCAGGTTATGATCTGTCCGTATTTTCTTCGCTCCTTCCACGAGGGTGGCCACTTCTGAGCCATTGGCTACTAGAATGATATCTGGTGTGCCTTCGGTATCTTCTACGATGTAGGCTCCCTTTTCTGCTTTTAGCGCGGATTCGTAAGGTTCGATTCCTTCTGCTACAGGCAGATTATTGATATTCTGGCGAGAAAAGATCAGCGCTGTAGGCGCATGCGTGTTCTCCATGGCCATCTTCCAGGCGACAGTGGTCTCCTGTGCATCTGCGGGGCGCAGCACAAGGAAGCCACGCTTGCCGTGGTGGTTGTGCAACTGCTCCAGCAGGCGGATCTGCGCTTCTTGCTCGATGGGTTGGTGGGTAGGACCGTCTTCCCCCACGCGGAAGGCATCGTGGGTATAAATAAACTTCACAGGTTGCTCCATCAAGGCAGCCAACCGAAGCGTAGGCTTCATGAAGTCAGAGAAGACAAAGAAGGTCGCACAGACTGGGATCACGCCTCCATGCAGAGCCATCCCTGTACAAAGTGCAGCCATTGTCAGTTCCGAAACTCCTGCTTGTAAGAAGGAACCTGAGAAGTCATGGCGCTTAAAAGAAGTGGTCTTTTCGAGGAATGCATTGGTTTTGTCACTCTCCGAAAGATCTGCAGAAGCTACGATCATATTTTCGACCTGATCTGCAAAATGACTCAGCACTGTACCTGATGCATTACGCGTAGCAATGTTGTCTTTTTGTGTGATGCTGCCCCAATCGATAGCTGGCGTCTGACCAGAGAGGAAGAAGTCCAATTTATCAGAAAGTGCAGGATTTGCTTTTTTCCATGTCTCATATCCTGCTTTGCGCTCAGCTACTCGAGCTTGCAGTGTGGTCTTGAGATTTTCGAAGTATTCCTTGACCGCAGGGAAAGTATCAAAGGGTTGTTCGGGATTTCCTCCTAGCGCCTCGATGGTCTTTCCAAAAGAAGCTCCCGCCTTGCTAAGTGGTTGACCGTGAGTAGAGACTTTCTTTTCAAAGCTCCCGCCTGCATCGGTGATGGCTCCCTTTCCCATAATTGTTTTTCCGATGATCAGCGTCGGACGATCCGTCTCATCTACCCCTGCTTGAAGTGCTTGTCGAATCTGTCCATGATCATTTCCATCAATTGTCATCACATGCCAACCCATCGCCTCATATTTTTTTCCTGTATCCTCACTCATGACATCTCCTACCTCAGAAGAAAGCTGGATGTCATTGGAATCGTAGAACATCACAATCTGACCTAATCCCAGGAAGCCTGCTGTGCGGGCCGCACTGTGGGCAATCTCTTCTTGTATCCCACCATCCGAGATGTAGATGAACGTCTTGTGCTCCATCCAGTCTCCAAAACGCTGGACAAGGAAGCGCTCCGCTATGGCAGCTCCTATACCGAAGGCATGACCTTGGCCGAGTGGTCCTGAGGTATTCTCGATCCCACGTGGCAAGTCACGCTCAGGGTGTCCAGGCGTAGGACTTCCCCACTGGCGAAACTGCTCTATATCCTCCTGGGTGAAGTGCCCGAGCAAGTGGAGGATCGAATACAACATAGGAGACATATGACCTGGATCAAGGAAGAAACGATCTCGGAATGGCCAAGCCGCATCTGAAGAGTCATAGACCATGAATTCACTGAAGAGGATGGAAATGAAATCAGCTCCCCCCATAGCTCCGCCAGGGTGGCCTGACTTGGCCTTTTCAACCATGGCGGCGGAAAGTACACGGATATTATTGGCGATCTGCTGATGAATGGTAGATGAAGCTACTTGAGACATATCTGTCGTGTTAAGTAAGATGTCAGAAATGTGAGTGAAAGTGAGAAAATACCCTGAATATTATGCTAAGGACAGGAATATGTAATAGGGATGGTGTCGGATAAACGCCATCATAGGAAAATTTCTTTGGGCTAGGCTTCTGATGAATTAGAGGATACGGCCCATTTTTCACTGAGCTTAATCAAGACATCCACTGCGCGTTCCATATCCTGTACAGATACCCATTCATATTTTGAGTGGATGGCCTGCTCCCCTGCAAATATATTGGGACAAGGCAATCCCATAAATGATAGGCGAGAGCCATCCGTTCCCCCTCGTATGGAGCCTTGGTGAAGCTCAAGGCCCGTTTCTGTAATGGCTTCTGCCGCAAACTGTACGACTTGGGGATGCTGGTCCAGAATCGTTTTCATGTTGCGATACTGCTCCTCGATTTCCAGGGCATACCATGAACCTGGATATGAGATCATGACCCCTTCTACGATGTCCTTGAGTGTACTCTCGTGCTGACTGAGTTTCTCCGTGACGAAATCTCGTATGATAAAAGATATTTGGGCTTTTTCGGCTACACCTGATATGCCTACAGGATGAATAAATCCTTCCTTACCTTCAGTCGTCTCAGGGCTCAGGCGGTCAGATGGCAAAGCAGCGAGTATATTTCCCGCGATTCTCAGTGCATTTTCCATTTTTCCTTTGGCATAACCTGGATGTGCACTTACTCCATGGATGGTGAGCGTCACACCATCAGCAGAAAAAGTCTCATCCTCCAGGCTTCCCAGTTTTCCTCCATCTAAGGTGTAGCCAAAATCAGCTCCCAATTTCTCCATATTCACCTTGTTTACTCCACGACCAATCTCTTCGTCAGGAGTAAACAAAATACGGATGTTTCCATGTGGCAGTGCGGGGTTTTGTGTCAATTGATACGCTAAATCCATGATGATGGCTACGCCCGCCTTGTCGTCAGCACCCAAAAGCGTCTTGCCACTCGCCGTAATGATGTCCTCCCCGTGCTTACCACCCAACGCAGGATAGGCCTCCTTCGTTAACACAATGGAAGGATCATCTGGTAGTGTAATCGCTTGCCCCTGATAGTTTTGATGAAGAAGAGGTCTTACGTTTTCTCCGCTTACATCTGGACTGGTGTCTACATGGGAGCAAAAGCAGATGGTCGGTACAGGAGTCGCAACATTGGATGGAATCGTCGCATACACGTAGCCAGATTCGTCTAGCTCTACATCCTGAATGCCCATCTCCTGAAGCTCCTGTACGAGCAATCTGCTAAGGTCTTTTTGTTTATCGGTAGAAGGAAAGGTAGAAGAACTTGCGTCCGACTGCGTGTCAATTTGTACATATCGCATAAATCGCTCTGCCACAGAATAGATGATACTCATGAGTAGTAAAATAATTTGGCTAATGTTGGGAAATGATCTCAGTGGTTTATTAATTCGAACCAACTCAGACAAATAAATGCAAAAATGCATTAAACTAATACTTCTTTCCCCAATCTCGCTTCGCTAAGCATTCACTTTTTCACATAAATACACAAACATATGAACATGAATTTTCGATTCTTCGGAATCATTCTCGCCCTTTTATGTACACTGCCCACATTTGGACAGAAGAGTACCATTAGCATTAACCCCATCAAACTCTTTACTTTTAATGTTCTAGAATTGGAGTACGATCGTGTCCTTGGCGAATCATTGGTGATAGGACTCAACATACAAGGATCTCTCCCCGGAGCAGGTGTAGGGGGTTTTAATACCCTTACCTTAGATCCTGATGATCCTAATTTTACGCTGGATGCTTTTAGACTGGCAGGTTTTAAAATCACGCCAGAGATTCGTTACTTCTTTGCAGGAGAGGCTCCCAGTGGTTTTTACCTCGGAGGATTTGTCCGTGTGGCGCAGCAGGCCATCAGCACCAATGTACAGGGGACCAGTGGTACGTCTCAAGGAGATGCCGATTTGAGCCTGCGTTTCCTAGGTGGCGGTGGCGGAATCGATGTCGGCTTTCAAAAGGTACTTGGGGGTGGTTTCACCATTGACTACCACTTTGGAGGGGGACTATCGTTTACAGGTACCAACTTCAATGGAGAATTGAATGACCTAGATGTGCAAGAGGTAAATGATGCGATTAATTCCATCAATACAGAACTAGCTGCGCAGGGGATCGATTATCGAATTGATGCAAATGATATTCAACAAGATTTTTCCATTCCTTTGGGAGGATCCATTTTACCTATTATTCGATCTGTTTTGACCTTGGGATACACATTCTAATCTTATTTTTTCATTGTCATGATGGAGTGGAATACACAAGCAAGAGGTGTATTCCACTTCTTTTTTCTTCATTTTCCTACATATAATTCCTCCCTTTTGCCTTTTTCCTTGAATGTGCACTTCGTAGATTCCGTTTCGAAGTTCAATGTATTCGCATGAAGAAATTTTATTTATTGGGCTGTTTGCTTCTGTCTTTGGTTCCTGTGTGGGGGCAGATAGAGATCAATGTCAAGGTGAAAAGTGGTGCAGAGAGTTTGAGGGATTATTTGTTTTCACAATCAGAGGTATCCGTAAATATACCCATCGCCCAGCGCGGTTTAGCAAGGCCATCTGAGATCCCTGCTACATTTAGGAGCACCATTCCTGCGGTCCGAACGGCTCATACCGAAGAAATTCAGAATGTTTTTACCCTAAAATTTGACACCTCAGATCCCCAGCAGATCATTCAGACTTTGCGGGCGAGTGGGCAGTTTGAGTTTGTCGAAGAAAGCCATTCGTTTCAATTAGATGCGCTTGAATACATTCCCAATGATGACTCACTCAATGGGCAGTGGTACCTGTCTTATGTAAAAGCTTTTGACGCATGGGATATCGAGAGAGGAAGTCCCCAAGTCAAGGTAGGCGTACTGGATACAGGGCTTGACTATCTGCATCCTGATTTCCAAGGACAGGTAGCGATCAATCCACTCGAAGACATCAATGGCAATGGGACATTTGAGCCTTGGCCTAGCACCGAAATTCGCAATGGGCTTACAGGAGATTTTGATGGAATAGACGGGGACAACAATGGGTACACAGATGATGTCGCTGGATATGACTTTACCGATCAGCCCCGCAGCCCTTTTGGAGGAGATTATCTGGGAGAAGATCCTGACCCCACAGATGACAATACGCATGGGACAGTCGTAACAGGGGTGATCAGTGCAAGAGCAAACGATGATTTTGGGATTGCAGGCTTGGCTCATGGCTGTAAGTTGGTGCCCATACGCGCCTTTGCTGCTTCAGGTGGGGGAGAAGATGATGACATCGCACGCGCAATCATATATGCGACAGACAATGGCATACAAGTACTGAATTTCAGCTTTGGAGATGTCTACGCTTCCAATATCATGCACGAGGCGATCAAATATGCCTACAACAAGGGCGTCATCATGGTCAGCTCAGCAGGTAATGGGACAGGAGACGAGCTGCATTATCCCTCAGGATACAATGAAGTGATTTCTGTCTCGGCTTCTACAGCGGACCTCTCGTCGGGTTTTGAATCGCTATGGCCCTTGAGTAGCTTCGGTGTGACAGTAGACCTCTGCGCACCAGGAGCAGACATCCTTACCACGACTGTCACGGATACCTCGCGCACAGGGCAGGTGACCTACTTCACGCGTACGCAGGGGACCAGCTTGTCAGCTCCGCTTGTCACCGCTACAGCAGCTTTGCTTCTATCCGAGCGAGGGCCTTTATCTCCTCAGCAAATTCGAGGCATTCTTACTTCTACTGCTGATGACATCTCCTCTAGGGGGTGGGATCACTTCACTGGGGCGGGACGACTCAATGCGGCACGGGCGCTGGAAGCAGCAGGGACGTCTGTGGTCACTATCACGAGTCCCGTAAATGATGAAGGGACAGCCAATGATCAAGTCTGGATTACGGGCAGTGTGTTAGATCCTGAGTTCTTGAAGTTTCATATCGAGTATATGGAAGGTGTAGCAGATACCGCTACATGGCAACCGATTGTCGAAGATCAACTCTACCAAGTGAGAGAAGATACGCTGGCATTATGGGATCTCTCGGGACTGCCAACAGGTGATTATACACTACGTATCCGACTGGAAAAAACAGATGGGTTTACCCAAGAAGACCGTATTCGATTTGTGCGTGACACCACAGCACCTAATGTCGAGTGGATACGCGCTGTCTCTGCTTGGGACAATGATACACGTAAGCTGCTTCTGGTTTTTCGGAGCGACGATCGCGGCCAACATGTGATCAAGTATCGAAGAAATGGGGTAGGACCTTGGGCTAGCTGGCCCTACGATCAGCGTGCTAGAAATGCTCACATTATCCTCGGGCCAGACGTGATCCCGCCAGGAGACTACGAGTTTTACATAGAGACGACCAATGAAGCGGGGCTGGTAGGAAGCTCTGAGATACGTTCTCTTTCCTTTCAGTCCACAAGTATCAGTCAGTTTCTACTTCAACCCAAGAGCTATGGACTACCTGTCGGGCGATTCCTGCCCGAAACCTACGACTTTGACAATGATGGCCTGAAGGAAGTCGTGATCAACGAGTATGATCAGCGTCTGAATTTTGGCAAGCTCAAATTTTATGAGTTTGTGGGAAATTTTTTCGTAGGGGTAGATTCCATTGACTTCAAGCCCATATTGATCCCCAAGGATGTCGATGATACCGATGGAGACGGGCTACTAGAAGTATTCTGCTCGGTCAATGATTCTGCTTACCTAGTTGAGCAGCCAGGTCCAAACAATTTTCCCTCGGAGATTATCTACCGAAATGAAGGCAATGGCTTATTTGCAGCTTCTGTAGATGATACGGATGGTGATCCTCAGCGAGAGCTACTGCTCAAAGATTCTAAAGACTACTACATATTGGATGGAAGCGGGTATGAAGAGCAGATCGTACTGGAGGATGTGAGCGGAGATTATATCGGTTCTATCGCCCCTCGTGTCCTGGTCGATGATTTTGACCAAGATGGGAAGCGTGAGATCGTCTTTGGTGATTTTGATGGAGACTTGATTGTGTATGAAAATGAAGGAAATACGTATAATGCTACTTTTATAGATAGTACAGATCTCACAAAATCAGGGGTTTACCTCACGAGTGGTAATTTTGCAGGAGGAGAAGAAAAAGAAATTTTTGTAGCAGTCCACACTTCAGGGCTTCGAAACGGTGACTTCGAATATGATGCACCTCACTGGTGGCTGCGTATTTTCCGTGCTACAGCGGACAATACATTTGAGGTCATCTGGGAAGATTTCTTGTATGACATTGACTTTGAGCAGTACAATGCAGCAAGTGCGGGCAACCTAGATGAAGACCCTTACGACGAACTGGTCTTTACCACTTATCCTAGGACATACGTGATCGATTATAATGTAGCCAGCCAGCAGTTTGCTCCCATTTGGTTCTACTTTGGCTCCTTGGCGACGCATCATATCATTGAGGATTTTGATGGAAATGGAATAGCTGAAATTGGGCTTGGTCGCATCGATTCGACCATCTTTTTTGAGTGGCAGCTTGCCTATAATGGCCCTTTACCTGTAGAGCAACTGGATGGACAAGTCAATGGTCCCACAGAAGTGAAGATCTCTTGGCCAGCATCCACCAATGCCAGCAGTTATGAAGTCTGGCGCGTAAAAGATCCCATCAACAATGAGACAGCAAGTGTCATTTCAGGATTTGTAGGCAATCAGTTGGTAGATGCGAATTTGGAGCCAGAGGTTCCCTACTTGTATGTCCTGAAAAGTGAGAATCCAGGGCTGTCACCTAGTCTCAGCCCCTTTGGCAATGCCGTTATTTTGACACCACATAACCGTCCGAGGCTAGATAGTGTACGTGCCATCTCCCGCGATCAAGTGATGGCATGGTTCTCGGAACCGGTATCGGCTATTCCAGAAGATAAGACAAGATTCATCCTGGATGGTGAGCAAAACCCTATCGCGATTACGGGTTCAGGCGACCGCAATCGCAAGCTGCTGTTGTCGTTTGCTGGGGAGTTGGAAGTAGGATTGCACACACTCGTCGTGGATACCACATTTGAAGACGATCGCGACGCCTTTTTAGACCCTAATTTTGATCGGGCAGACTTTGTATATGATGAAAGTATCAGCGATTGCTTGATTTTGAGTCAATGGGAAATCGTCAGCGATAAAGTAGCGAGGATGACTTTCAATAGAGAATTGGAGGAAAGCATCGCTTTGGATACGAGTAACTATCAGATCGGGCCTGTGGGCCACATCGAAGCGATCAAATGGGCAAGTGAAGCACAAGATGCCATCGAAGTGACCATAGGCGAGGCAAAGTTAGGCGCATTGGGGTATCCTATTTCTATTACAGCAGAGGTATGTGCGATTGACGGGACTTGCACTTGTGATGAGGGAAACACAGCTACTTTTTCTTCCTTCAAAACCGACCTCTCGGAAGTATATGTCTATCCCAATCCGTATCAAGTGCATGAGGTATTTGAAGGGGTCCGCTTTGCTAATCTCACACAGACAGCAGATATACGCGTGCTCACGGTATCAGGTCGGTTGGTGACAGAATTGGAAGAAACAGATGGAGATGGAGGTTTTCAGTGGGATCTGAGAGATCAGGGGGGGCAACGCATCAAACCTGGAGTCTATATTTACCACGTATCGACTGAACAGGAGGGAATAAAGCCATTTATAGGCACATTTACGGTTGTTGAGTAATGACTGCATAACATTTTCTTAACATTTGCGTAATATTGTAGGATGTACAGGTATTACGTAACATGGGTTTTAAGCCTATGGTGGGTTGGGTTAGGTGCGAGCCACGCTAGCAGAGTAGAAGCAGTATGGAACTTGACACCTGTAGACACACCTTGGCATGCGGAGAATCACGAGGTTTGGATTGATCACGAACGTCATGAAGTAGTGATTCGTGCTTGGTATTTTGCTGCCCATAATCATCCTAAAGCATGGGAACAGTTGGAGTTTGCACTCTCTTTTTGGAATAGTCAATCGAGAGAATTTGCCCTTCAGATTGATTCCCAAGGCACACACACTTCCTATCCCATACGATTTGAGCTAGAGATCCCTCAGGGTAGATATACTGAGGATGGATTCTACATCCCCACGCAGCTAGTTTCGGCGCAATTTATTACCCAAGTAGAAGTCATTCCTGCTGCGCGGATGCCGATTAAGCGTACCTCTCAGCTGCCCGTAGCAGGATATGCGCCCTCCAATTTCATCTATATTTCATCGCTCCATACAGACAATAAATGGATTGGACCTCATGAAGTCGGCCACCGGTTGGGGGCAGACCATGTACCTGCGACCATCATGGATGAAGATCTAGAAGGGATAACCTACCGTGTCAATAAACGCATCATCAAGAGTATCGTAGAAACACAGGTTCCTGTCTTGTGGGAGCAAAAAGGTTGGCGGATTATTCGACTCTGATCAGATGTGAGAGAATGTAGAGACACAAAAAGATCTCCATGTATTTTGTTAAATATTGGAGAATGAATTACTTACAAATGAAAATTTAAAGAGTGAAATTCACACTATTTTACATCCACAAAGTAGAATTTTTAGAAAAGGGCAAAAACCATTTGCTCTTTTTTTTGTTTTTTGATCTTTAAACATTGTAGGAAAAACATAAGTTAGTTTTCATATATTGAATCTATGAGACTAGAAGATGCCATCAAACAAAAGACTCCTTTTCGCAGTCCCTGGGCTAAAGCTACTGTAAACCTGATTTTTACGCACAACTGGCTCATTACAAGGCAGAAAGACCTGTTCAAAACCTTTGATATTACGCTGCAGCAGTACAACGTGCTACGAATTTTGAGAGGGCAGCATCCTGAGCCGATTTCGACTTCGGAGATCAGGGGACGTATGCTAGATCGGATGTCCGATGTCTCTCGAATTGTGGATCGTCTCGTGAAGAAAGGCTTGGTCTCACGTAAGACTTGTAAGTCAGACAAGCGTCTGGTGGACGTCCTCATCAATGATTCAGGTTTGGACCTTCTCGATCAGATTGATCAATATGACAAAGATATGGACAATATGCTAGGAGCACTGACGGCAGATGAAGCTGAACAGTTGAGTACTTTGCTAGATAAGTTGCGTAACGGACATTGAGGGTAGGTGGATGAGGAGAATATACTTTATAAATAATGTTTGATTAGATCTCTCGTATTCCAATTGTTACAATCATCCATCGTGTAACCAAGTGCTTGGACAACACGTCTGAGTGCGTCCATATTGGGAGATTCTACCTCTAGAAACACAGGTATAGGAGCTAGTGCATCAGCATAGTCATCGATCACGACCTGGCCATCAGGTAGCTGATAGCTCGTTCTTCTTTTTCGTGTGGATTTGAGAATTTGGAGGCCTACTTTTTGTAGAATCTGCATGGTAGTTTCCATATTTTCGACGACTGTCTCTGTCTCCTCCATGATCTTGGCCTCGCCTTTGGAAATATGCTGCTTGTAAGTCAGAATACAGGTCTCACCCTCTCTACGCAGGCGCAGTACATCTCCTTTTGCTTTGATCCGCCCATCTGGATGGTCAAAAAATAGGGCCCATAATTCCCCATCAAAAATCTGTTCGGCTCCAAGTGCCACGAGTTTTTGCTCGATAGCCTCGCGGTCGATTTCTAGTATTTTTACCTCTATTTCTTGCATGCCCTAGATTTCAAATGTATGACATGCAAGATGGGTACTGGGTCAAGGAAAAACAACTCCTTGATAATCGGTAATGTTGAGAAAGGGAACAGTGGCAGACCATTGAGGTGCCTGATTGATGGCATTGATAAACTCGTTGGCGATCAGGGCTTGCCCTCTTGGGGTGAGATACAAACCATCTAAGGAAAAGATTCCCCCCAATAGATACTCATTGGTGATCTCCAAGCCATTGAGTGTGATGCCTGATGCATTGAGGTTTTGAAACAAGTTGTAAAGATCTACTTTGACAAAAGCGGGAATACTCAAACTGGCATTATGTGATTGTATGAGGGAATCGATAATGTCATTGTAAGCCTCTACGTGCAGTCTCAGTTGATACGCTTCCTCAAAATCGAGTACCCAACTCTCTGGGAGGGGATTTTCAGGATCCAATCCCTTAGGTAGAGGATTACCAGGAGCAGGATCAATCTCGCCAATCCTATCTTTCGCACGAAGGAGAATATAATCCGACTGTATGGCCTCTACAGACTCACCTGAGTTAGAAGATCGACGGATGTAGAGTGGCAAAGGGTCGTCGTCGCAAAACTCAGAATTGCTAAAGGTGTGGGAGATATGGTGAAAGAAAGGAAATACCGTTACATCAGGAATATTTCCTATGATCCCTAAGGGGCCGTTTTGTCCAGGTGAATGAAGGGAATCGAGTAATCGAGCAAAGTTTTTGGCGAATTCGGCAGGAGGTGTCAGGGGATAGGCAGGGTTCGCACCTCCTGAAATCGCGTATTCCAGTATGTCCCGTGTCCCCATCCAAAGGGTAAAGAAAGAAGGTTCTGCTTGCTGGACATGGTCGAGATATGTCATGTTCACACTTCCTGTGGTAGACAATCGACCCATGAAGATCTTTTCTGTCGTCGTAAGATCATTCTGCGTAATATCCGCAATCTTTACATGTGGCAATGCCCAGTTGTCGATCGTAGCATAAAGCGAAGGATCAGGTCCCACTTGCCATTCGGGCAGTGCATCGGTTCGCTCGATTTGGGATTGGATCAGCCTATCGGGACAGTTGGATTGGGTGGCTTCTGTCAAGTAGTAATAACCTGATCCCGCATCTGTTGCTAAATGCTGGTTGAAAGAGACGTTTCGAATCAAATTAAACTGGGTCGCCATCAAGGCAGGGAAGGCAAATGACTGCGCATCTGCATAGAGTCCTAGTAGACTTTGGGGAGACTCAGTATCTGTATTAGCAAAACCCGCAGAGTATCCATCTCCAAAAGCCTGGAAATTACCGACATCAACTTTTCCCAATGACGGACGATAAGCAGAGATACTAGGTCTGCATCCCACCCATCCGAAGATGAAACTTAGTCCTACGAGAATAAGTAAAAAAAGTGTGTAACGTTGTTTCATATATTCCTGGGATCCCAAAATGATTTTGTCTCATGGTTGGACATATTACAGGATGTTGCCTGCGCCTAGTGTTTCATCTATATATCGAAACAATCAGCCGATTCGTTTCCTGAATTACCATATAATCTTTATTTCCTTTGAAAGAAAATCAAAATTCATACCCTAATCCTATCATAAACGCATAAACCGTCGTTTCATAAGTCCCTGCAAAGTTCGCAGCGGAGAGTACACCTTGTCGCTCCCCTGTATACTCATAGGTATATGTCAGATCTGCGTACAACCTTCGAATGACCCTTATACTGGCTCCTCCTGTGATACCGATTCTATTGGCATCAGGTAGTTCAGGAGATACAAAGCCACTAGGTACAGGCGATTGCTCATAGTAAGCCCCTCCCCTCATGCGTATATCCTCAGAAAGTGCGTACTCAAAACCTGCGCGAAGGTTGGTCGTATTCTGCCAATTTCTGGCGGGGAAACTGGCAATTTCGGGCTTGGGGTCTGACAGGTTGAACACTAGAGAGTCCCAACTGCTCCAAAAAACGATGTTGAGATCGGCAGTCAGTAACAGGCGCTCCTCTGGGTAGTAGCCCACGCCCACGTTGATTTCTCCTGGCAGGGTAAAACTTGTGGTGAAAATCTGGCGTTCAAAGTTATCGGTAAGCGAGGGGGGGACCTCAAAAGTCGCAATACCATCGGTGATAATGACTTCCATCGGGCTACGCAGATTCAGCCCTAGCGAGAGCTTACTATCTACTCGGTAGTATGCACCCACACTTAATCCTGCCGTGGCTCCTTGTCCACTAAATCTGACCGAGCTTCTGGACTCTTTTCGTCCGTCGATGTTGATGGCGCGCTTGTTGAATAAGGTGACAGCGCCGAGGGAGATCGTAAGGCCTAGCCCTAGCCGATCATTGACCTTAAAGGCGAAGGAAGGATGGATGAATAGACTCTCCAAGTTGAACTCTTGACTGATAAACTGCCCAGACCACTCGTCTGGCCAAAGAGAACCTCCGCCATAAGGACTATTTACCCCCATACCTAAGGTGAGTTTCCCACTTGCGATAGGTCTTGCCACAGCATAAGCATAAAGCGGCGTAAAGGTAAGTGTATCCATGTCAGCCAAAGCTGTACTCGGAGGATTTTCTAAATAGGTAGTGGCAGGCCGCTGGAAGGAGCTTCCCAGCTCTAGTGTCAAGCGGGGATTGAGAAATGCCATAGCTCCAGGGTTTTGGTAGACCGAGGAAGCATGCAGTGCGAGACCTGTGCCAGTATTTCCCATTGCGAGCGAACTCGCACCCAAAAGCCGTAGGTAGATGCCCCCGCCCATCATGTATGCAGGTGAGGACAAGAGGAAAATAATAATCAGAATTCGAGTGAGTTTCATGTATACGCTCGATCTTTTACCCAATGATGTGAGGAAGACGACTACCCGCCAAATGTAAAAGACATTGGGATATGTAAATGGTGGACAACGTGATGACTGTAAAACCTCCTTCTATCCAATTTCTCTATTCTTTTACACGGATTCAATGATAATATTTAGGATAAGATTAATGAGAAAAAAGTTACTAAATTTACCCGCAGCTTAAATTGGGCGATTTATGAAGGAAATCATGAGCAGTTTAAGCTGTTATTTAAAGTTATCTTTGCTTTTGATTACCATAGAAGTTCAGGATTTATGATTCGAGGAAAGAAGGTCGTGGTTGTAATGCCTGCTTACAATGCCGAGAAAACATTGGAGGTAACCTATCAAGAGGTTCCTTTTGATATAGTAGATGAAGTGATCCTGGTGGACGATCAAAGCAGAGACAATACCTATGAGAAAGCACAGTCTTTAGGCATTCATGAAGTCATTCGCCATCCCCAAAATAGGGGATATGGAGGTAATCAGAAGACATGCTATACAGCAGCTTTGAAGCAAGGGGCAGACATCGTGGTCATGCTCCATCCTGATTATCAGTATACGCCCAAGCTCATCGAGGCGATGGTATATCCTATAGCCAATGGACTGTTTCCTGTGATGTTGGGTTCTCGTATCTTGGGTAGAGGAGCCCTGAGAGGGGGGATGCCTATGTACAAATTCATCGCCAATCGCTTTCTGACCTTTTTCCAGAATGTCCTTATGGGGCAAAAACTGGCAGAATACCACACAGGATACCGTGCTTTTTCTAAGGAAATTCTCACTTCGCTCCCTTTGGAGGAGAACTCCGACGACTTTGTATTCGACAATGAGATGCTGGCACAGATTGCCTATGCAGGTCATATAATCGGAGAAGTAACCTGTCCCACCAAATACTTTGAAGAAGCCTCATCTATCAATTTTGGTCGTAGCGTCAAATATGGACTAGGCGTGCTGCGAGTTTCGATCATGTTTCGTCTAAACAAGTGGGGGCTTGCCAAGTCTCGTGTATTTGATTTAGAGAAAGGAAGAAAACTGTCTATCAAAACATTGGAGTTTATGACTACTTAACCTAGAATCTTAGGTTTTCTCTCCTAGCCAAAATCAGTGTGTTAACATTTTTAGGAAACATTTCAGGAAGTGTGAAATAAACACATCCCTACCCTTATTTTTTACGTATATTTTGCTACAACCTAAAACTTTCTTAGTTTCTGTCAGTTCTGAAAGTATGAAATGGAAAAGGGTAATAGTATGGTTCCGTAATGATCTACGTCTCCATGATCATGAAGCTTTGGTGCGTGCCATTGAGCATGGACTAGAGGTTATTCCTGTCTATGTGTTAGATAGTAGACAGTTTGGTGAGACATCTTTTGGTTTTCCCAAAACAGGTCCTTACCGTACCAAATTCCTGCTCGAAAGTCTTGCTCAATTACGCGCGCGTTTGAAATCAGTAGGAAGTGACCTGATTGTGAGGAAGGGGTTGCCTGAGGTAATTATTCCAGAGATTGCCAATCAGTATGGTGCAGGTGGAGTCTATGCACACAAGGAAGTAACAGAGGAGGAACTGAAAGTTGAGAAAGCACTAGAAAAAGCCCTTTTTAGATCGGGAATAGATGTCGAATTGATCTGGGGAAGTACGCTATACCATTTGGCGGATCTCCCAATGCCTGTTCGGTCATTACCCGAAATTTTTACACATTTCCGTAAGGAAGTAGAAAAATTTGCACCTGTAAGAAACACGTTTCCTACGCCAGAGTCCATTCCCACTCCGTATATAGAAAATCCTGGTCACATTCCCTCAGTAGAGGATATGGGAATGCATCCTGTAGAGATCGATACACGTGCTGTGTTAGATTTTAGAGGAGGAGAAATCGAAGCCCTTGAGCGTCTCCAAACATATTTTTGGGAAGAGGATCGTCTCAGGGAATATAAAGAGACACGCAATGGCTTGTTAGGACAGGGATACTCATCCAAGTTTTCCCCCTGGCTAGCACTAGGATGTATTTCTCCACGGCACATTTACAAGGAAGTTAAGCGCTATGAGAAGATGCGCAAGAAAAATTCTTCAACATATTGGCTGATATTTGAGTTGATATGGAGAGACTACTTCCGATTTGTTGCCAAACGGTATGAAAACCTTCTCTTTTTGGAGGGAGGAATCAAAGGTGAGTATGGCAACTGGCGCGTAGATTGGGCGAGATTCGAACAGTGGAAAGATGGCATGACGGGAATCCCGTTCATCGACGCCAACATGCGTGAGCTAAGGGAAACAGGCTTTATGTCCAACCGTGGCAGACAAAACGTGGCTTCTTTCCTGGTGAAAGACCTCCGAGTAGACTGGCGGATGGGAGCAGAATGGTTTGAATCGGTGCTGCTCGACTATGATGTTTGCTCCAACTGGGGTAACTGGAACTATGTGGCTGGGATCGGTAACGACCCACGTGAGAACCGCTACTTTAATGTCATCTCACAAGCCAAGCGATACGATGCGCAGGGAGATTATGTAAGGCACTGGCTCCCAGAGCTAGAAAGTTTGCCCAATGGGTACGTGCATGAGCCTTATGAGATGTATCCCAGTGACCTAAAGTCCTACGGGGTGAGCTTGGGAGGGAATTATCCACATCCCATCATCAATCTGGCTAAATCAGCCCGTACTTATGCAAGAAAAAACTAGGTAAGTAGTTTCGCTAAGAATCTGCTTGCAATGAGAAATATATCATGTAAGTCCAACCAACGCCCTTACTAGCACGGACACACTTTTAAAATTTATGTAATGTTGGTTGGGAGGTACTAGCTGACGCTTCAAGGGAGCGTCAGCTATCTCCTTTTTAGTAAGAGGCTAGATCCCTATAAGGATTTTACTACGAATGCTCTGTCCATCAAGTTAAGACTTCACCTTCTCAGTTTTTTTCTCCATTTCTTGCCATGCCAGGGCACTAGCACCCAAGATAGCTGCATCACTTTCGGGAAGGTGAGAAGGAATAATTTTGACTTTATTCTTAAATATCGGCAATACATTTTCTTCTAGGTGGCGCTCTGTAGGTTCGAGTATCCAATGACCTGCCCTAGCGACTCCACCAAACAGGAAGATTGCTTCAGGACTGAAAATATTGACTAGGTTGGACAGGGCGCGACCGAGCATAGCGCCTGTTCTTTCAAAAGTGGCCTGTGCGTGGATGTCGCCGTTTTCTGCTGCTTCAAAAATGCGCTTAGGGGTAATCTCTTGATAGTGTAGATCCCTCAGGCTACTCACTCTCTTGGAGCCTGCCATCTCTTCCAAAACGGTCAATACAACCCCTCTCGCCGAAGCGTAAGTCTCTACACATCCTCTTCTTCCGCACGTACAGGGTCTGCCTCCCCACTCTGTGACGACATGACCAAATTCACCCGCAAATCCATCATTTCCATATACCAACTCCCCATTCACAACAAATCCTGAGCCTACCCCTGTACCCAATGTGACTACGAAAAAGTTTTTCATATTCTTAGCACCACCATAGATCATTTCTCCTAAGGCAGCTGCGTTTGCATCATTGGTGATGACGACGTCGGTATCGAAGTATTCTTTAATCAGGTCTGTAAAAGGGATCACCCCATCCCAGATAAGGTTAGGTGCATCCTCTATCGTGCCTGAGTAGTAATTTCCATTAGGAGCTCCTATCCCGATCCCCTTCAGATCCAGGGTTTCTTCCCGCAAATCCATCAGTCCCTTGATGCTGCTTGCAAGGTGACGTACATACTCCTCAATACTTTGATCTTGAGGTGTACGGATTGAATTACTAGCCAGGATATTCCCTTCTCGATCTACGATGCCAAACTTGGAGTTGGTTCCGCCAATGTCAATGCCGATAGTGATGGATTTCATATGCTGGGATATATGTTTGTAGACGCTGTGAAACAGTCCTAAGGAGTATATGATGGCAGAAGGTCAGATGAACTTTCTGAGAACACTTACTGGATATCACGTCTCAGGTGGTCATCTACCATTTTCTCACATTTTCTTAGGAATATATTACACTATGAATATGCAACAAATATGAGGGGAAATAAAGTCTCGGATGAGACAAGCGTCAGAGAATTTTTCTCCCCCGTCGAAATTGCGTCATAAACTGAAATTCACCAAGTACATAGGCAGGATTCTAGATATATTTCTCAAATATGTGCAGTAGCCAATCGGTCTTTTAGCATGAGTTTCGAGCGCAGGAAGCGAACCTTGACGTTAGAATCTGTCAGACCAAGCTCTTTTGCTACTTCTTTGCTCTTTCTACCTTCGAGCTCACGCATCACAAAGACCGTACGATACTTTTCGGGAAGGTCCTCGATGGCATCTTGGAGGTAGTGCTGCTGCTCACTCTGTACCATGACATCTTCAGGTGTGTGATGGCTGATCATATCATCCGTAGGTTGTACAGGTAGCTCTTGCAATTGGAATTTGCGATTTTTTCTTCTCCACATGTTGCACTCATTGATGAAGATGCGGAACAACCATGAAGAGAAGCGAGAATCCCCTCTGAATGTATGCAGTTTCTGATAAGCCTTGATGAAGGCAACTTGAATAAGGTCATCAATTTCTACATAAGGGATATTGATTTGCTTACCGAGACCCCAAAGCGGACCTTTGTATCGGTCCATGAGATGGGAGAAAAGGTGCGACTGCTGGTTATGCAGGATACGTGAGATGAGGGCATCGTCACTAAGGTGTTGGGCGCGAATTTGCACGGGCATGGGTTGACTCATGGATCTGTTTTTTTGATGTGAATGCTTACAAGGTGAGAAGTCTTGTATGGCCAGATCGATGAATCAAAAATCAACTTGAAATACGCAGAAAAGTAGCGATGAATGAAGTGCGTAGGATTGTCATTTTTTGTGAAATACTCTTCTATTCGACGCGTCTTCCTTTTGTATTACACTCAAATATGTGCAATAGTTAGCCCGAATGCAGGTTTTTGTGAAAAATCCCCTTTATGGGGGGGATTTCTCATCATTTGAGGGGGAGGGAATCTTCCCTTAATTGAGGAGATTAAATTCGTAGGCAGCCTTGACGAGGCCAGCTGTATTTTTTGCTTGCAATTTGCGGAGAAGGCTTTTGCGGTGAGAGACAACCGTCGAATTGCTGATGAATAGCTTTTCGGCAATCTCATCTGTCGTCATTTCTTCGACGATGAGTTGAAGAATTTCCTTCTCTCTACGCGTAATTTTTTCAATGAAGCCACTGTTGGGTCTTCTATTGGGATTTTGTAACCCTGCGACCAACTGGTCCGTGACCTGCTTACTAAAATATTGCTCTCCGCGGTGGAGGGTATATATGGCTTCTAGTAGCTCATCCTTTCCTGTATTTTTTAGGAGATAGCCATTGGCTCCAGCTTTGATCATCCGAGAGATAAATCCTGGCTCGTGATGCATGGTAAGTGCCAATACTTTCATTTCAGGATAAGCTTTCTTGATTTGGTGACAAAGCTTGACCCCGTCTGTATCTGGAAGGTTGATATCGAGCAGGATGAGTTGAATCTCTGGATAGTCTGCCAAAATATTCATGGCCTCTTTGCCCGTCATGGCATGATGCTGTATCTGTACGTCTTCTGCCTGTCCTACCAGGGCTTTGATGCCATCTGCTAAGACCTGATGATCGTCTACAATGAGTACTTGAATCATATGGGTTCGTTTTTCCCTAAATTAAGAAGGACGATGATGTGCCGAAACGATAAGCTTTAGCACAGATGATTATGTAGGTAGAAAATGGAAAATGATACTTAATAATCCAATTCACCTAGTTACAGTATAAATGTCAAGCAGTAGTTCTTCGAATAACATTCAAGTTATGAAGTAGTATGCGATGCTTCCAAAGGGATTTCTACATAAATTGCGGTTCCCTTTCCGACTTGTGTATGAATATCCAAATTCCCCTTGAGGTAGACAGTCCGCGATTGTATGCTCTGTAGTCCAATACCCTTCAGCTTGGATTCTTTATCTAACTCAAATCCTTTTCCGTCGTCTTCTACGGTAAGTTGCAGCATATTGTCCTCGATTATCAACTGGACAATGACCTCTTCTGCCTCTGCATGCTTGGCAATATTGCGTAGCAGTTCTTGTGTGATCCGATACACGGTGACTTTGGTGGGGTGGTCCAGCCCTTCGTCTTCTCCGTGTGTCATGAAATCGACCTCGATCTGGTAAGAATGACGAAATAGCGTGCATAAGTCGCGCATGGCATCCTGCAATCCTAGATGTTCGAGTGTCCCAGGCATCATATTATGCGAGATCTCTCTAACCTCTTGAGATGCTTGATCGAGCAACTGATTGGCTTTTTGGTAATGCTCCACTTGCTTGATTTCAGGCTTTTCGTTTTGTACAGCTTGAAAAAGCATCTTGATAGAGGCAAGTAAAGGACCGATACCATCATGCAGGTCTCTTGCGATCCTTTTGCGTTCTTGTTCTTCCCCTGTGATGACCGATCGTAGATTTTGTGCTTCATGCTCCTTTTGGAGTGTGATCATACTTTGTTTGAGCAGTTGCTGTTTGTTGACATAGCGATAGATCAAGAAGATGATCAAGAAGACAAGGGCGCCGATACTGCCAATGAGGATGTAGCTCTGGCGATTTTTTTCGAGAATAGTGATTCTATTCTGCTCTAGAACCAGCTGATTTTGGGCGATTTCTGCGTTTAGTTCGGCATTCTGCTGATCTTTTTGTGCTGCTCGGTAGCGCGTTTCTAGTTCGTGTATGATGGTTGTATTTTGCTCATTGAAGATAGAGTCATGATAGCTCACATACAGCTGTTGGTAGTCAAAGGCCTTCTCATAATTCCCCCTTCCAGCGTAGGCTTCGGCCATCAATTCATAGGTCCGTGCGAGCCCACTCTTGCTTTTGAGCTGGATGGCTAGATTTTCGGTTTCCTTGAGTTCACCTAAGGCACGCCGCCATCTGGATTGGCGGATATGGATAGGTGCGATGGTCAGCTTCACATCTAGCATCCCTAATTTATCTGATTTGTCTGTTTTGAACTCGAGTGCTTCTTCCAAATACTGAAGGGCGAGCTTATCATTTTGGTTATCTGCCTCCAAGCTTCCCAACTGGAGCTTTATTTTGGCAATCTCAGCTGGATCGGGAATTTCTGTCTGATATATGTCCAGAGAATTATTATAGGCTTTCAATGCTTGGGTATTTTCTCCTATCTCCTGGTATGCTTGTCCCAGATGAAAACAGTTGACGGCTGCCAGTTGCTTGAGATCCAGTTTTTGGGCCAACGCTAACGCACTTTGGGCGTATTCGATGCTTTTGTCCCAGAGTCCTTGTTGCAAAAAGCTGGAACCAATGTCTGTCAACAGGCCTGCCCGTAGCAAGGGAGCCTCCATTTGTTCTGTAATATCTAGTGCCTCAAATAGATAGGGCTGCGCTTTTTCATATCCTCCTTGCAGGACCAGCATGCGCGCAAATTGCTGAAGGTCCGTGCTTAGTTCTAGCAACATCTCTCTTTCTCGCTTGAAATCCACCAGCTTTTCGAAGTATAAGAGTGCCGAATCGACTTCTCCTGTAGCCATGTATATCGTAGCGAGTTGATTGAGCGCTTCAATCTGAAAGTCTACATCTTGGAGACGAAAGGCTACCTGTGCAGCCTCTCGCAGGTAGGGCAAGGCCTCTGGCACCGTTCGGTAGATATTGGTGACGGAGGTAATGCCTGTAAGCCCCAGATAGAGGATCTGACTGTCTCGCTGCACGCGTGCGTGATCGATCGCGAGTTGATAATGTCGGATGCTATGATTGCCTTCTTTCAGATAGAAATAGAAGTCCCCCAGCTCATTGTGGAGAGCGGCGAGTTTAGAAGGATATTGTTGATATTGATTGTATGATTCTTTTAGGCTTTCATATGCAGCCTCTGCGCTAGGTGAGACGGATGTATGGTGAAGGTAAGCGAGATGAGCTTTTACCTCTCCTGCTAAATTTTGCAGGTTTTGGGCCAGAGAAAGGGCTTCTTCTATCAATTGGGATCGCTCCGTAATCGCAGTTTTAGGTACAAGTTGTAAAAGAGAATCAATCGTTTGTGAAGGGGATATTCTCTCTTCTGCCATGACTGTACACGTCATGATATGCCCCATCAAAAGCCCTATCCACAGGATCCGAAATCCTGGAAGTTTTGACAAGGAACCCCATTTACCCAGAGAAACAAACATAACCGTTAGGATCACTTAACACCACAATCCGATACACATCTGTACAGGATTTTGTTCTTCAAATAATTTTCTCTTTCCCCCTTAAGAACTACATAAAACACATTAGGATCAATAGGTTAACCTGTCAATCCTATCAGATTCATTAAAAATGTAAGGTAGATGCGACTCTCAATGTACCCAGCTCCCACTCTCTGCCTGTGATCTCTTGCCAACTGTAACCTGCCTTGAGGATGAGGTTGCGAGATACTTTGTAGCCCCAGAGAAGGGTGTGTCGGTAGGTATTTAGATCCCAAGATGAGCCCAGCCCTTGAGCTCCCTCTCCAAACGAAACGAATTCCCACCTATACGCGAGATAACTGCCCACCCAAAAGGGGAGCTCATATTTGACATCCACATAACCTGATAGATTTTGTAGTCGTAGGGTTTGATTCAATCCGTTGGCATCGGTTACAAATAGGCGCGTGGAATCATTGAAAAAAGGTACGCGATACCACGTGTAGATCAACTCCCCAGCCAGCTCAAAATGCCCATAGGCTACTTCCCAGTCGGTCCCCAACATAGTCTGGGTATAAGATCCAAGGTTGTCCAAATCATCGCTGAGGGCATTGGACTGAATAAATCCTCCTCTACTGAATGAGAGGCCCTGTCGCCAGAAGTACCCAGGTCTAAATTCCGTGCGCAAGACGACAGAAGGATGGATAGGACGGCTGAGGCTTCGTGGAGAAAGAGGCGCCGCCTGTACGACAGCGAGTTCGATAGAAAGCGTATCGGGTTTGATGTCCCATTTCCCTTTAATCCCTGTCCCATATCCGTAAAAATAGGCCGTAGGTGTACCCCAATCCTGTCTCCCGTCGATGATGAGTGCATTGGGTTCCAGTAAGTTGTCGCTATAGCCTACTTGATCGGAGATGTTGACATAGTAACCGTATGATAGGGGCCGACTGATAAACGCACGATCCTGGGGCAAGGGTTGACTGTAAAACCTTCCAAAGGGATTGAGGAAGCGCCCTAAGGAAAGCTTCAGTTTTTCTTTTTTATCTCTCCACTGCAGGTTGGCCTGTACCAGTTGTACATCATTAAGCTGACCTATAGGGTTTTGGGCAATGAGCAATCGACCCTTGAAAGAGAACCGAGGGTGGAAGTTGATGCCCAATAAAGGGTTGATCTCTCGGACGGAGAGTCGGCCTCCAGGCTGGGTGACTTCACTCCAGTAAAATGCTGCATGTCCTGCTCCCCAACTGTATTCAGCTGTGATGGCACCTCCTAGCTCGATTTTGGGTTGACCCAATACGGGACTCAAAAGGCTAAGTGTGAAGAAAAAAATAGAGATGATATAGGAATATCGCATAGATCCGTTGCGTATGACTCCCCATCCAGAAGGGGGGATGTGATGTTTGACGAATAAATATAGGTTCTGATCCTTTTTTGAATAGAACCCATCGGAGTGTGTACATAGCCTATTTGAGGGATAGCGAGGAAAGTTAACGACTCAGGGCAAAATTGAGGGCAAGACTTTGGCCTCCTTTTACCTGAATTTCTCTACTGCTACTGGGGAGTTTGGGATGAAATACTTCTACTCTGTACCTACCATCAGGCAATCCATTCATAGTATAGCTACCATCCGATCGAACTTTGGCGAAGTAAGGCGTTTCCAGACTCACGACAAAGGCCTGCATATGGTCATGGATGTCGCAAAATAATTTGATGACGCCTGTTTTATTGATTTTCTGGGGGTACATAGCACCTGGTGGCCTTCGTCCGATATTGAAGGAGGCACGGGGTGTGCGGCTGTATACATTGTGATATTGATTGTCTTCATTAAGGATGTAGACGGTCGAGCCTCTTGTAATGGGAGTCACAACAGGGATAAACTGCTCTCCCTTTTGGGTAATGACAGCTCGGGGAGTCGGACTCAGTGTAGGTTGAAAATCCAGTGGATAGAAGATGACGATGGCGTGCTGGGCCGTCATGAGGGACTTTTTCTGAGAAGGACTGTCATAGCTGGAGGCTCTCCCTACCAATGGAGATGTTCCCTGTGTGAGTGTCACACGTCCACTCACGCGGTTGGCAGGTGCGTGCGTACCCCCCATCAGAAAGAGTGAAAGGCAGGCAGCAGCTATTAAAAGGAGATACTGCGTAGGTTGGGTTCGGTATCCCTGGTTCATAGTTAGGTGGAATTAGATTATAGATCAATCGAAGTTAAAAACGACGACTTGAGCGTGAAAGTTTATCTAGAAAAAATGATCGCAGGATGAAATGTATACAGAAAAAAGTTAAGTAACGCCTTTCTGTATATGGGTTTGAATGATTAAGGGGATTTGTAAGTGTTTGATATTCAGTAAATTTTATTTTGGATTGCCTAAGTATAAAGGATTTTATGATTGAGGGGAATGGCAATTACTTTACTTCTCTCAAACCTATTTTTTTTAGCTAAAAATATAAAATTCCCCATAAATGAGGATTTAATGGAACCCTCTTTTACGATGATTGATGGGAGATCTGCCTGTGCTACTTTTGTCATGAGAAGTTTTGTAAGGCCAGACACTAAATACCTGAGCCGTGAAAGTAATCATCATCATTTTCAGCCTGCTTGTGCTAGGCATTACAGCAGGTGCCCAGTTACAATTCGATCCACCTAAAGAGCGGGTCCTTTTACACAAAATGATCCAGGAAGAAAGTCTTCAAGACGTGGCTTCTATCGTCAGCTTTTTGCCTGGAGAGTTGGGGAAGTCGTCCGTGAATTGAATACGGATCATTTCTTTAGACAAAAAAAATATACGTGCTCACTTCTGGAAAGTACCAGGAGAGTAGGAGAAAAAAATACCCTTTTGAAACCTTTTGAAAGGAAAAAGTACAGGTTTGACAGAGTTGTGTGTGTAGCGAGTAAAAATTCTGAAAAGAATTTCGCTCGCTTTTCATTTTCAGAGAGTTATCCACAAGATTAGCTGCGCTTAAGGGTATGAATTGTACCTAAATTTTCTTATCTTTAAGGGTTTGTTAATGATAGTGATAACGTATTTTTAATTGGTTCATAATGAGTGATTTGAATCAGAGTGAAAACAACTATTCCGCAAGTAATATTCAGGTTTTAGAAGGGATAGAGCACGTAAGAAAAAGACCAGCCATGTACATAGGGGATGTAGGCGAAAGAGGCCTTCATCATCTTGTTTATGAGGTTGTGGATAACTCCATAGATGAAGCCATGGCAGGCTTCGCCCAGCAGATCACCGTGAAGATTCTCAAGGATAATTCTATCCTCGTACGAGATGATGGAAGGGGAATTCCTGTGGGTATACACGAGAAGGAACAACTGTCTGCTTTGGAACTGGTCATGACGCGTCTCGGAGCAGGAGGGAAGTTTGATAAGAATACATATAAAGTTTCAGGAGGACTACACGGCGTAGGGGTTTCCTGTGTAAACGCACTTTCATCTAAGTGTGAGGTACGCGTGTACAGAGAAGGGAAAGTCCACTTCCAAGAATATGAAAAAGGAAAGGCGCTCGGCCCTGTGAAAGTGATCGGTGAAACAGAAGACAGAGGAACGGAAACGCTCTTTTTGCCTGATGATACCATTTTCACTACTGCAGAGTACAAATTTGATACGCTGGCAAGCCGCTTGCGCGAACTATCCTATCTCAACCGTGGGGTGCGGATCGTACTCATAGATGAGCGCGAAGAACTGACAGAGGAAGACAAGCGCAAGCCTGAAAACGAAGGACTGACCTATCAGACAAGAACCTATTTTTCTGAGGGAGGATTAAGAGAGTTTGTTCAATACCTGGACAAAAGCCGTACGCCTCTGCACAGTACCCCCATTTATATTACAGGGACTGATAAGGATGAGACGACGCCTGTCGAACTTGCGATCCAGTACAATCAATCTTTCAACGAGAATATTCACTCCTATGTCAACAACATCAATACGCATGAGGGCGGAAGCCACATATCAGGTTTCAAGCGTGCGCTGACACGTATCCTCAAAGGATATGCGGAGCGTGAGGGTTTCCTCAAGAAGATTAAGTTTGACATCAAAGGTGATGACTTCCGCGAAGGGTTGACCTGTGTGATTTCAGTCAAGGTTGCCGAACCTCAATTTGAAGGCCAGACGAAGACAAAATTGGGGAACTCTGAAGTGTCAGGGATCGTCGAGTCAATCGTCGGGAAGCAGTTGGAGGATTATCTAGAGGAAAATCCCAAAGTAGCGGAGATGATCATCAAGAAGGTCCTCCTGGCAGCAGAGGCGCGCTATGCCGCCAAACGCGCCCGTGAAGCCGTGCAAAAGAAGTCTAGCTCCCTCGGTGGAGGACTCCCTGGCAAGCTGGCCAACTGCTCTAGCCGCAAGGCTGAAGAGTGTGAAATCTTCCTCGTGGAGGGTGACTCGGCAGGTGGCTCCGCCAAGCAAGCCCGTGACCGTAAGTACCAAGCCATCTTGCCCCTGCGTGGGAAGATCCTCAACGTAGAAAAAGCACATCCTTCTCGTATCTACGAAAATGAAGAAATCAAGAACATCATCCTAGCCTTGAATATCTCAGGATTGGGTGCAGATGAAGACTTGAATCTAGAGAAGCTGCGCTACCACAAGATCGTGATCATGACCGACGCCGATATCGATGGATCGCATATTCGTACCCTCTTGCTGACATTGTTTTATCGTCACTTCCTTCCCTTGATCGAAGCGGGACACGTGTACATTGCACTTCCTCCGCTGTATCAAGTCAAGAAAGGCAAGCAGTCGATCTACGCCTGGAATGAGACAGAGCGTAAAGCCGCGATTCAAGAACTGGCAGCAGGAGACGAAAATCGCGTCAATATCCAACGATACAAGGGACTGGGAGAGATGAACCCTGACCAGCTCTGGGATACGACGATGAATATCGAGACACGAACACTCCAACAAGTGACCATAGATTCAGCTGCCGAAGCCGACCATCTATTCTCGACCTTGATGGGTGATGATGTCGCGCCACGTCGTGAGTTTATCGAAGTCAATGCAAAATACGCCAAGATTGACGTATAGCACCCGCTTATCTGATTGAAATCATCTGGCGCTTTGAGGATTCGTGTTAACTCTGCACCAAACTCAAAGCGCTATTTATGTTTATACCTGATATGGTCAATACGCAAGCCTCGCTGGATACAATCGTCGGATTCTTCCAGCAGCTACAAGATGATATTTGTGCAGGGCTAGAAGCCGCTGACGGCAAAGCGACCTTCGAAGAAGACAAATGGAACCGCCCCGGCGGAGGAGGAGGACGCTCGCGCGTGATCCGCGGCGGAAATGTCTTCGAAAAGGGAGGCGTTAATTTTTCTCACGTCCACGGCGCGATGCCCGCCAAGATTAGCCAGAAACTTGGAATCCCAGGTGAAGTCGATTTTCATGCCACAGGTGTATCCTTAGTCATTCACCCTGAATCTCCCAAGGTACCCATCGTACACATGAATGTCCGCTACTTCGAGACTTCTGATGGAACCCACTGGTTTGGCGGAGGAATCGATCTGACGCCGATTTATGTGGTCAGAGAGGATGCGGTTTTCTTCCACCAGCAACTCAAAGACGCTTGCGACCGACACGATCCTGCGTACTATGGCAAATTCAAGCCTTGGTGTGACGAGTACTTCACGCTCAAGCATCGCAATGAAACCCGTGGGATTGGCGGAATCTTCTTCGATCACCTCAAGGCCAACAACGAAGATCAGAAAGCTGAGAATTTCGCCTTCGTCCGTTCGGTTGGGGAAACCTTCGTACCTGCTTACGTCGAGATCGTCAACCGACACAAGGAAGAAGGTTATACGTCTGAAAACAAAGCCTTTCAGCTTATGCGTAGAAGCCGCTACGTCGAGTTCAATCTTGTTTGGGACCGGGGGACAAAGTTTGGCTTGGATACGAATGGCCGTACGGAATCGATTTTGATGTCTATGCCTCCTGTCGCTACCTGGGAGTACAACTATCAGCCCCAACCTGGAAGCCCAGAAGCAGCTACGATGGAGGCACTAAGAGCACAGGATTGGCTTGGGTTGGAATAGGCATAAGGTGATAGATAAAAGAAGATGAAGTAGAAGAAATACGTGGACGCTACTTGTTCTTTCTAGGATATAAGACCATGTTTGAAACCTCAAATCTGCTAAAAGTTTGCGCTTTCAGAACCTCGGCTTTATCCATTTTGATCGGTTTAGCACCACTAAACCTTACAAAACGGCTTTCGCCAGAACCTGGAATGGCTGCTTTTTAGCTAGATTTTCATTGTCCCAAACATGGTCTAAGTCCTCAAGCACCTCTGAAAATAAGTAAAAAGGAAAGGGAAACAGCTCGCAACTGTTTCCCTTTCTTTATGAATATTGTCTAGACTTATGGCCTATTGGAATAATTTAGCCGTTTGCCCTTTGCCTGAACCATACCAATCTGTGTTAGATGCACCACCCGAACTTACCCAGGGAGAAAACTCAGGATATGCACTGATGATCTCCGTTTTCTCTATTGGATAGGTGAATCGTGAGATAAAGTTTAATCCCCAAGGCTTACCGTTGGCATCTTTATAGTAGATATCTGAACCTGCATTAGACTGGTCATTGATCGTCCCGAATAGCGTATTGTCTACTTGATCTGTAGGTGGATAGTTCATCAGGTGGATCTCGTATCCACGCTGTCCACGTGCAAAGATGAAAGGGTTAATCAAACCTGCATCTGCAAGCGGATTGGTCAATTCTATGGTTATCGTCATGTCTACTTCAGGTCGACTTAATCCTCCTGTAGAGGTATTGATAAATCTTCCAGGTGAGCCTCCCATGACAGTATGTACGTCATCTGTGACGATGATGACCGCCTTTGACTGACCTGTTTCACAGCCATTGCTTGCCACAGAGATGGAGCTATTTTGCGTACCTGAGACCGAAGCAATCTGAGATGGCGTAAGCCCTTCGAGCGAAATACCGAATCCATTCTTAAAACCTGCGCCTGCTGCGC
Source organism: Bacteroidota bacterium (assembly GCA_038527485.1). Taxonomy (GTDB): domain Bacteria; phylum Bacteroidota; class Bacteroidia; order J057; family J057; genus JALEFZ01. Next base: position 31,160 of record JBCBFT010000014.1, on the reverse strand, counting down.
GAACCTTATACTTCGCTATGATGCGCACAATGTTGTTGTCAAGATCTCTTGCCAGTTCGTAGTTGTAGTCAAGTACGACATCATTGAAGTCATAGTCTCCTCTAGATGGCCACTGATCTTCGAAGGCAAGTGTTCCGAACACACGTTTTCCTGGAAGATAAGTCGCATAAGCAAGTGTCGGATCAAAAGGGAAAGCATCGATACCATCTACTACCTCGTCTGAGTCGGAATCATCAAAGGGGGCCGTAGCCAGTGGGCAAGAGGCTCCATCGTTGTTGCCTGCTACGTCTCCCACCATGACTTCCGAAATCCCCGTAGGATTTCCCTGTGAGTCCATCGTGATATGGAAAATCTTTCCTGTCGCATTTTGACTGAAGTAGACATCACCATTGACATTACACCAAACGGCGCCAAACGCTCCATTTCCTGCGAATGAATTGTAATCGGCTATTGTTTGAATGGTGTTGTTCACATGGTCGACCTTGGCGAGTTTCCCAGATTGTGTCAATCCAAAGAATACATTGAGTGTGGGATTGAAGGCCATGTCATGCATGTTGTCTACACTGTTTAGCTGTGTCAGCGTTGTGGTCGTTGTCGTGAGTGGGCTGGCGTCAACGTCGGTTTTTGTCAAGAACCAATTACCACCTGTAAGCACAGGGGCCCATAGATTACCCGACGTGTCGAAATCTGCTTTGTAGGCATTGCTGAACGTGTAATTCGTCAATTCTCCCAGATCCTCTTCTACACCATCATCTCCTACCTTCCATAAGCGTATTTCGGAGCTGCTTACCTTGCGATAGCCATAGATATAGTTGTCCTCGACATTGTATCCGATGCCATTGTAATTTTCAGAAGCAGATCCTACGGTTACATATGTTTTGGTGCCTACATCCAGACGCTTGAGGGTGTTTTGGATCACCTGATAGAAGCCTGTTTCACAGTAAAACTGTCCGCCTAGTGTAACGCGATTGGCGTTGGGTATCTCAGCCCCGCTTCCCCAAGTATGCGCTATGGCACCCTCTTGTACAGGGATAATTTGCGTAGGAACATAGTCCCCATACGTGGTGTAAGCATATAATTCTTGTGCCGCTGCATTGATCGTCAGTGTCGCATTGTACTTTCCTTCTTCGTTGCTCGTTCCGTAGGCTAGTAGATTGCCCCCATTATTGACGGGCGCATCGTAAATAGAAAATACCACTCCCTTCAAGGGCGTGCCGTCTCGTAAAGCCACAAGCGTCACTTCTTGTTGCTTATCCATCTGAAAGTCAAATCCATCTGGGACCCTCAGGTCGTCCATGTTCTCTGCTATGAAGTTGGGGTCTAGCTCAGGCTCAGGAATATCCAGCGTACAACTGGTCGCTACATAAGCCAAAGCGAAAAGGAGTAAAAATCGTTTTGTCAATGTCATTTTGAATGATGTAAAATGCGTCAATGATGTATAATTGCGCGGGCAGGGCACTATACATAACTGAGGTAATCATCCAAATTTGCATATATTTATTTTATGGTAAAATACGAAAAATGGTTATTTATTTCATGAAGGAACAGATCGAAGAATAAAGTCCCAGGATAAGATATACTATGATTGCTATCTAACATCAACCTCTAAATTAAAGTCTCCCAAGTTTCCCTCCCCCTCGCTTCCTCTCCACCGAAAACTCTGCGTATCTATCGCGCGCTGTGTCGCCAAGATCCCGTCTAGATGATCATATTCATGCTGCATCAGCTCTGACATGTCGTCTGATAACTCCCAAGTAATTTGATTCCACTCGGGATCAAAAAAGGTAAATGTTCCCCTTTTGTGTCGCTTGACTTTGACAAATAAATCGGGAAAGCTCATACAATCGTCCCATAGCTCTATCATTTCTTCGCTCAAAGCTGTCCAAGTGGGATTGAGGATGGTGATAGGCTCATCTATATGGAGGCAAATGATCCGCTTCATCAGCCCTATCTGTGGAGCTGCGATGGCTCTCCCCGCACTGTATTTCGCTCGAAATTGCAAGACAAGATCATGTAAAGCGTCAATCTGTGGTTGGAGTCCAGCTAATTCCTCTGGATGTACAGGCTCAGACACTTGATATAGTCGAGGATCTCCTAATTTCAATATATCATTGAGATTCATCATACGTGCGGGTTTGAGTCTATTGGGACAGCCCCAGATGAGTTTAGGTTTCTATGAAAACGATGGAAATGACATACTTTTCAAAGATTGACGATTATCACGAATGAGTTGATGCCATATATTCTATGTAGAGATATCATTTATCACGTCTCTACATAGAAAATCAATCCTATCGGAATTTATTCAAGATACTTACTATTGATCATTGGGATTATCCCTCCCATCTTAGAAATTTCGATGCTTCCCCTTCGCCATATCAGAGGCTATGGTCAAATATAAAAACTTATCATATAAACGATTACGTTCTCACTTACGCTTATCATCTATGTTTTAATCCCTGTCTAATTGGACGGGGATTTTTTATGCAGGAAAATATATTTATACACCTAAAAAACGTATCTTTAGATCATACTAAATACAAAAAAGGCAGCTGTTATATATTTCCATCGCCTTACATTCTGCCTAGCTCATCTACCATGCAAGAGATCGTTGCAAAGACATATTATGATACACCTATAGGGACGATAGAGATTGAAGCTTCAGATCTGGGCATCAAGAAAGTATGTTTCATCGATTATCCTACCTACGAGCAGAATCCCACCCATGATAAGCTCCTGGAGGCCATCGAGCAATTAGACGAATACTTTGCAGGTCAGCGGACACGCTTCAATGTATTTTTAGACCTTTCGGGTACAGATTTCCAGCGTCGGGTCTGGCGAGATTTAGTCGAGATCCCTTTGGGTACGACCAAGACCTACCTTGAGGTAGCAAAAAGCATCCACTCTCCAGATGCCGTCCGGGCTGTAGGTTCAGCCTGTGGTTCCAACCAGCTTTGGTTGCTCGTGCCTTGCCACCGCGTCATTGGCTCCAATGGGAAACTGACGGGCTATGCAGGTGGCCTCAAGCGGAAGCGCTGGCTGCTAGAGCATGAATGGGGCATCCTGTATGGCCAGCAAAAGACATTATTTGACTAATCTTCTCTAAGATTTTTGTCCAAGTAGACTGGGAACTGATCCCCAAGCTGTTATTTTTGGTTGTGTTTATTTCACATATAGGCACTCCAAATCCCAGTCATTATGTCTCATTATCAGAATCGCAGTATTTGGACGACAGACCATCAGACGGTAGAAGTCGTAGATCAGCGCTATCTGCCTCATCAGATTGTCATTGTAGAACTCAAGAATACAGAGGAGATTTTTCGTGCCATCAGAGAGATGTGGATACGGGGAGCACCCTTGATTGGGGCTACCGCTGCCTTTGGTTACTACTATGCGATCGAGGAAGCGCGAAGTCAGCCAGATCCTGAAACCTATATCCAAGAGAAATACAATTATCTCAATTCAGCACGTCCGACAGCAGTTAATCTTGCTTGGGCACTAGCACGGCAGCGAGCGGCAGATCAGCAGCAAGACTGGGAGTCTCGATTGCAGACAGCCTGGCAGACAGCTTTGGACATCGTAGAAGAAGATGTCGCGATCTGCCATGCGATAGGGCAGCATGGTCTTGAGATCATTCGCGCCCTTGCAGCGAAGCATTCCGATCGTTCGATCCAGATCTTGACGCATTGCAATGCAGGACGTATGGCTACAGTGGCATGGGGTACAGCCACAGCTCCTATCTATCTGGCGCACGAAGCGGGGATTCCTGTACACGTCTGGGTAGACGAAACCAGACCGCGCAACCAAGGCGCACGGATCACAGCTTGGGAACTAGGTCAAAAAGGAATCCCACATACCGTCATCACCGACAACACGGGAGGGCTGCTGATGCAACAGGGACAAGTCGATATGTGTATCGTAGGGACAGATCGCACCACCTACAAAGGAGATGTCGCCAACAAAATTGGGACCTATCTAAAGGCACTCGCCGCTCATGACAATGACGTTCCTTTTTATGTAGCCTTGCCCTCTACCACCTTGGATTGGACAATCGCTGACGGGAAGGATATTCCGATAGAAACGCGGAGCGATCGGGAAGTAACCCATATCTGGGGATGGGATGCATCGAGTCAAAGTGTCAAAGAGGTACGCCTGACGCCCGAATCGTCCAAAGGCTTGAATTATGGTTTCGATGTCACACCTGCCAAGTATGTCACGGGCTTGGTTACAGAAAGAGGTATCTGCCAGGCGAATGAAGCAGAAATTCGGGCATTGTTCCCAGAGCATGCATCCTAAAGGTCATATTGCTGACCAACCTTTGCTTAGAAATTCCGTTTTATGAGTAAATTAGAATATTAACATAAGTTAAAGCACATGGAGGTTACTACCTTACGTAGAGATAAAGACAAGCTGAAACGCATCGCAAGGCTCATGAAGACGGTAGGACATCCTTCTAGATTGGCAATTGTGGAGTTGCTTTTGGAGCGCGGACGTTTATCTGTTAAGGAAATATACGAAGAAGTAGCCATCAGCCAGTCCAATGCTTCTCAGCACCTGAAGGCATTAGAGGATATCGATGTACTGGATTCAGAGCGCATTGGAAAAAATATCTATTATCACATCAAGAATCCGACTATTGATAAGCTCCTTACCTGTGTCAATGAATGCACGGATTGCTAGTTTAGATATCATCTCCTAAATAACGATCTTTTGGAAGAGGGTGTAGTCAAATATCGATGTCATTGGAAACAGCAAGTGATTCCATTTGATGCCTTAATGGGGACGATACTTGACTATCGCCATAGGTTATATCAACAAAATTTGATTGGGGCCTATCCTGAATCAGGGATAGGCTTTGGCAATATAAGCTGTCGATCACCTCAAGGTGTCTGTTGGATATCTGGCTCTCAAACGGGGCATATTCCTCATCTTCTATCTGAGCATATAGCCTGGGTATCTCGTGTAGATACTTCTGCGAATGAATTATGGTGTGAAGGTGAGACCAAAGCTTCTTCTGAGTCATTGACACATGCGGCAGTATATCAATTACATCCTCATATAGCAGCTGTGATCCACGTACACCACCTCGGATTGTGGCAGCAACTCCAACAAACACATCCTACCTCAAGTGCTGAAGTTCCCTATGGGACACCTGAGATGGCTGGAGAAGTCCAGAGACTATATCGTGAAACCGACTTGAAAGAGCGAAAGTTGTTGGCGATGGGAGGACATGAAGAGGGTATTATTAGCTTTGGTACTTCCATGGAAGAAGCCTATGAGGTGCTATTTGCGGAATGGCAAGCCTATGAGCAGGGCAACGAGACGCTCTCCATTTGAAATATATTTCTTAAATTTCATTGAATAGAATTGTTCAACATAAGCATGCATGTGAAGGTTAACCCTTCAGATAAAAAAATGATCCTTATGCCTGAGAAGCTGAAAGCATTTAACATATTTGATGATGCAGAAGAAGTAAAAGCCCTTGCCCTTTGGTTGCAGGACAACGGGATCTTATATGAGTTAGAGCGTCATGCACCTGGTATGGGAGCCGAATTTTTTGGTACAGCAGGTGCCAAAGAAGAATTTATACTGAGAATTCCAGACTCCGCGGTGGAGGTAATGTACGAGAAGTTTGAGGAAGAAGCGGCACACGAGTTCCATCATCTCCCTGAGGACTTCTACTTGCTAGAATACTCAGATGAAGAGTTATTCGAGCTTATCCAAAACCCCAAAGACTGGCATCCCAGATTGTACTACTATGCAGTCTTTTTATTGAGGGAGCGGGACTATGAGATTACAGATGAACAACTTCGCGAGCACAGAATCCCCTCTGTAGCCGCTCCGAAGCAGAGGCAGAAAACGGGCCTACTCCCGCTTTTGATGATCTATCTTACACTGATGAGCGTAGTACTGGCTCCTGTAGGATTTGGATTATGTATTTATATGATGAATGCCAAGCAATCAGATGGTACAGGCAATCCGAGCTTCCGATTTCATGCATCCAGCCGCAAAACGGCCAAATGGGTTTTGATCGCTTCTTTGGTCCTTTATACTTTTGCGGGACTATTTTATCTGTCTTTGATTGTTTGAGTAAGGAAAGTTGTCACAAATACGTTTACACACGGTCGAGAAATCCGTGTCAGAATATTCCTGATCACACCCATACGTTATGGGGATACCATTCAACTCCCAGGCTTGCTCCCTACGATTCTTACCCCACCCATATGACCATTTTTAAATAAATCCTGAATCGTCTGGTAAAAATAGCAACGATGATCATAGAGCTCAGGTCCAAAGAAATCTCGATAGGTCGCCTCCTCTGCACGAAATGATTCGTAGCGCATCACGACCCAGTCTGTCCAAGGATCAGACATATCGCGCATTTCCTCTATTACAAATCCCGCATCCTCCAAGTCCTTTCGATACGAATCGGTATCTGTGACAGATGGGGCAGACACAATGTGGCGTAAGTGATAAGCCTCTTGCTCAGTGAAAGGTCCCCTTTGCGTCAAATCTTCAATTACGAAGGTTCCCCCAGGCTTCAGAAGATCAAAGCATTTCTTGAGTACTTGAGGGCGATTGGGAAGATGGAGAAAAACAAGAAGAGAAATGAAATGATCTTTTTGTTCCAATACCTCTGAAGAAAGGAAATCTGCTGTGATATAATGGACCTTATCTCCTAGACCTACTCTCTGGGTAAGTTCTGTGGCTAGTTCATTGAGTTCGGGTTGGACCTCGATGCCGATCACGCTACAGCCCGAAGCATGTGCCAGTATCCTACTGGTCCCACCGACTCCGCTTCCGATATCGTAGACAGATTGCTGCGGCTGAAGCTTCAAGAGATCTACGATCTCGTAGCTGGTTTGATCTCCCAGATAGTGATATTGGTCGAGATGCCCGAGATCGATCAGATCTTGGATATCTAGGGGGCCTGTAGCTTTTCCTTTTTGGCTCAAGAGCTTGTGTACACTATCTATCCGCCAGTCATACATCACCTGTGAAAGCTTATGGTCGGTGATGTGGCAAAAGTTTGCGACATAGAATTCGTTATTTTTGACTTCTTCAATGAGTCCCAGTTCTAGAAGGGCTTGCAGTGGTTCCTCTATCGTTGTGTGATGGATATGGGGTTGACAACTCCACTCATGTTGGTCGTACCATTCGGCTACATCTTTCAGTTGTAACTGGTATTGTTCGCTTATGTATTGATGGGTTTGAGAAGTGGTTTTGAGGTGCATGGCACGGCGGACGATGCGCATGAGGCGTTTGAGGTCCTCAGGACGTGATTCGATGACGTCTTTTCTCGCAACGAGTAGAAAACAGGGCCATGGAGTAGGGAATTCACCGATTCGACGCCATTCTCCTGCATCGACTGTGGGTTTGGTGGTATATTTTTCCCAAAGGAATACATCAGATCTACCTTCGGCAAAGCTCTGTCGAGCACCTGCAAAGTTCCCTACAATCTCAAATGGAGTATCTGCCATGTCCCATCCCAGGCTTTTTCCCCATACATAGGCCATCAAGTGAGAGCCTGAACCTTGGCGCGAAATGGCAATGGTTTTTCCTGCTGCCTCAGCTATGGTCTGTATGGTGCTTCCTGAATGAACATGGATACCCCAAGTAAGAGGACTTCGGACATACGTACCTATGATAGCCAAGTCTTCTCCATCTGCAATAGATTTTAAGGCTCCCTCTGTCAGCATCAAGGCGACATCTAGCCGATCTTCTATGAGTGCTTGCCGCATGGCACCTGTCCCCCCTGGAATTTCCTCCCATTGGACTTCCATCTGCCCAACAGTTTCAAATAGTTTTTCCTGCTTCGCCAATCTCCATGGGTAGTTGAAGTGCTCAGGTACGCCGCCTATCCGTAATGCCTTTCTCATAAAAGATGAATTGAATTAATGATCAATGTAACAGATGCGCAAGTTAATTGCTTCTCATATATGCAAATCTGTTTCCTTTCACGTGGTAAATGGTGCAACCCTTCAAAATAGGTGAGGGTCATTTGCTTAAGTTTCGTTATAGATGTCGGGAGGCACAGAGACACGCTCTTTCAAAAAAAACACACGTTCATTCATCTGTGTTTTATATGATGAAACGTATGTGTATAACTTGCGTACCTCAACCAAGATCTTAGAATATATCCAGTTATGAAAAAGACAGTTTTCCTATTTGCCCTCATTCTCATGGCTTTTGGTTTACAGCAGGCGATGGCCCAGCGTGTGAGCTTGACAGCCAACTTCTCAAGCTTCGATATCGACCAAGCCAGCTCTGGCTCTACCAATATCGACTACAACGGAAGTACTTCACTGACAATGAACCTACGTTATTACACAGATAAGAAGTGGGCCATTCGTGTAGGAGCAGGATTGGACCAACTCAACTATACAGTAGAAAATGGAGATCTCTCCACAGATTACTCAGCTCAGCGCCAAGACATCAAAGGTATTTTGGGTATTGAAAAACATTTTGTGCTAGCCAATTTCTTGGACATTTATCCAGGTGCTTACATCCCCATCGTCGTCGTAGGAGATGACATCGTGCAGAATAACTTGGACAATATAGAGAATGGAAGAATTCGTTCAGGATTGGGCGTATTGCTCGGAGCAAATATCAAAGTCCTTAAAATCCTGCGTCTAGGAGTAGAATTTGATGCCTCTTACGATCACTTCAGAGAAGGTGTAGCAGCTGGTTTCAGCAGTGGAAGCTTTGTCCCTGTACGTGGCATCAATCATACGACCAACTTTACCCTTGGTATTGCCATATAAAGAGATTCATTCTAACATAGGATGACTGATCATATCAGGCCTACTCATGTGAGTGGGCCTTTTTTCGTACCCTTATAAAAAATATCGTGTCGTAAGGCCTTTTTCATCTCATCTTATCCCATAGATCTGGCCTTCATCAGTCTCCATATTTTGCCCAAATACAAACGAGAACAGGTAGGATGGATGAATCAAGAGAATGTTTTATTTTACTCCTCAGGCATCTCAACATACGATCCATCAAATGATTCGTAAAAAAGTCTGTTTCTTAATCCTTTATTTTTTATTTACTTGAAATAACACATTACCATTCGAACCAATAATTCCATTTTATGAATGCATCATCTGCACATGCGTACAGTTTTGAGCGGGAAAAGTATAGCCATCGCTCCTATCTGGCAGCACAGAATGCTTTCCGTATTTTTGTCGAGAGACTGAAGCTACCCACTGCTTGGACCCAGCTCAAGGAGGATCACCTAGTCAAATATGTGACAGACGTACACTTAAATATTGCGTGGTATGATAAAAAGGTCAAGGCGGAAAAAAGCATCCGCAACCTTTATATAGCGATCACGCTTGCGCTTTTACTGGTCATGCCGATTCTGATTTTGATGTTGAATTCTTTGGCTGAGCGTATCACAGAGACATCCAGTGAGCAGGACCCTGACTATCTGATTGCCCAGGTTGCGGCATTGATTACAGGTGTTTTGGCTCTCCACAGTGGCATCGCTGCATGGTTTGAGCAACGAAAGGTAATCGGGAATTTCTGGAAGGCGAGTGCAGACCTCAAAGAAGCACTATATGACTTGGAAGATAAATGGAGACAGGACAAATCAGAGGATTGGTCGAATGAGATGCTAGAAAAGTTTGAGGAAGAGATTTCGCTAGGGATAAAGTTTGCCAAACGAGTCGTGAGAAAGGAAAAGGAAACTTTCTTCAAAAATTATAAAACCCCGCGTTTTGATATTGTCAGTCTGATACTGAATAATTCTAAAAAGGCAGAAGATCTCTCCGAGATTTTCCTTGATCCTGAGACGCTTCCACGGCAAAAGGCAGAAAAAGAAGCCGACAAAATCGCACAAGAGTTAGCCGAAGAATTAGCGGAAGCCCAGATCGATGTACGTAGATACCAGCAAGAGGTGGAAGAATTGCGCAAGCTCATTGAGCTACGACTTCAGCAACTGTCTGAGTCGCAAACAGAAGAGGAACAAAATGCACTCCGTGCAGGACTCAAAGAGCTGCAAGTCAAGCTAGAGCGCGCAGAAACCAACCTGATCTCCGCGCGCGCACGTGTCACCTCTTTGACGACAGTCAATTCTTTGATTGGTAAGATCTAGGATCGAACCCTTCAAGTTTATTGAAACTCAAACGTACCAATATCAATCACCGCACTCTCTTCTTCCATACGTACCGCCAATTGCTGCTCTCGCTGAGATTTGCGTCCGTAGTCGGTGATCATGCGCACAAAGACCGTCGCAGGACCTGTCGGACCAGGATTACGGTCCCCATAATAGTTGACCTGGACTTTGTAGGTTCCTTTGGGCGCGCGCTTCAGCAGAAACTCCTCTGGACCGTATCCTTGGGTGAAATCCTTGGAGATGAGCCCTCCGATTGAGGTTAGCTTGTTTTGATAGTAGCACTTCTCTCCTCTCGGATCGATCACCCACAGGTCAATGTCTACATCATTTGCGTCCCAATCTATGACAACGCGCACATCCGTAGGAAGCTGCGCAATCAGCCGAGGGTCAATGTCACTCAGAGAAAGCGGTTCTTCTGTCTGTGCGATGATGGCATTGAGTTCGTGCGTCGCTACGACAGCTATTTCGGGGAATCGCTCGCCCCAAGGCTGGCGGATCACTTCGTACAATCCATCAACGGCTAGTTGCAATTGATCATTTTGAGCATAGGCAAGTGCGAGGTCGCGGAAGGATTGCGGCTCGGTCGGTCGGAGTGTGACCAACTGCTTAAATACGGCGATCGCCCAGTCCGATTGTTCCCATGTGAATAAGCGTCTGCCCATCACGCGGAGCATTTGCGGATTGTCTAGCCCTATCTCTCCTAAATTGGATAAGATTTTGGTAGCGGCTTCCTTTTGTCCCTCCTTCCAAAGGAAATCAGCCACATCGATGTAAAAAGCAGGTTTTTGTCCATAAGTATCCTTGAGCTCTAGATACAAGTCATACAAATCTACAGGATCTACCTTGCGGAGCGTATCCATGTAGGGCGCATCAGATTCCCAAGCATTGAGGGTAATGGTTCCGCTGTTTTCTTCTTGTGCTTTCTCGTCATTCGCAGCTACCTCTAAGTCTGCAAAGCTTCCTTCTGTTGCGGGTGATGCGGCCATTTCCTCTTCTGCTGCCCCGTATTCATCCACATCTTTTCTATTTTCGTCAGGCTCGAAGGGACTGTCAATGGGAGCAAACGCTGTTTCCCACCATACCTTTCGACTCAGAAATTCTGAAGCTACTTTATCAATATGACTGATCCATTCTAGATTTTTCTTCTCCTCTTCTTGCGTCACCAAAGCGTCATACTCCGCACGCAGTCTTTCGGGGGGAAGGACACGATAACGGACATAGTCTTCTATCCGATCCAGCACAAGCAAAGAAGCGCTCGGTGTCAGACGATGAAATTTTTGCCCCACTGCAAGCATAGCCTGTGGATCGGGGGTAGGTTGATGATAGAGGTGACGAATCTCTGCTCTAGCCCAGGCATCAGCGACCATTCCCGAAGCAGAATAGTTGTTGATCTTGTCCAGAGTGAGTTCCATATTTTCCGAGATATTCCTCCCTACTCCTAGCCCCAGTTGTAGCTTACTCTCATCGGCTTTCATTTTTCCCACCACCATGAAAGGCCCATTGACATGATGAAAAGCAGCCGACCGTACAGCCTCGATGTTCTCTTCTGGAAATTGAATATCCACCAATGCATAAGGTCGCTGTGTCATCGCACGCACAGCATTTTCTATAGGCTGATTGTATAGATCGATGACCTTGCCACCATTTTGAGTCAGCAAGTTGAGTGCTCGTGGATCGGAAGTTTGACTCGCATTCAATGCGAAAACAGGTGTCTCTGGTAGAAGGACATGAGGTGTGCCCTCTGTATAAGCACTCGAAAGGGTTTCCTGACGCAGATTCACCATACCATCCGTAAAGATCCAATATTCATCTGCGGGATAGTCTTTTAGGTTTAGGGTCGCGAATCGTGTTCCACCGTCGAGCGTGAGGGTATCGAGATGATCCTTCAGGCTAGTCCAATTACCTGCCTTGACTTGGAAGTATTGACTGGCTTCGGCATAGATGTGAAAGGGAACAAGGTTGATGTCTACATTTTGCATCCGCTGGAAAATCTGATCTAGGAAGGCAAAGGCTTTCTGATTATCCCTTCGATTTGCGGAGTGTGAGACATCCCAGAGGATGCTGATCTGACGTGGAAGTGGACGTGATTTGATGAAGTTTTCGGGCCTGATGTAAGCCGCAAAGTAATGTTCCCCTTCTGCCCCCTGTTCTACCCAGATCTTGTGTGTAGGAAAAGAAGGAAGAGTGAGTTCAAGGTCAGGAAGAAAAGAGGTGTAACGAAGGGTTTGCTGGGCTTGCCATATCTTGGCACGAGTAGCCGCAAATACAAGACTATCTATAGATACTTCCATCGGACCTCCAGGCTCTCCGAAGAGTTTGACAGAGAGATCGAGTACTGGCAAACTGTCTACTTGAGGAAAGGGAAGCACCAAACGTCGCAACTCCTCGGATAGCATCAGGTCTTGGTCCAGCACGATGCGGATGCGTTTTCTCCCTTCAGCAGGTATGGGAAAGATGCGCGTAGAAAAATGCTGACTTCGGCTCCACTCGACCAAGGCAGGATCTATATTTTTCCTGACTACATCTTCATACACATCGCGTGCTTTATTGATTTCTACAGGTACTGCTTCCCGAAATTTGCCTTCAATCTCTAGTGCCATTCCTTTGACCTCCTGTTGTGGACCTAGGGGAAGGAAAAACGTACCTGACAACTGTAAGGGATGCGGGTTGTAGAAAGTAAATTCAAGAGTAGTTTGGGCGAATAATCCCACTACTTCTGTAGCCATGGATACTTTTTCTAATTGTAGAGCTTGTGACAAGTCTTCTCCTGGCAAGACAACCAAGAGTTCTGGTGAGAGGGGAGGGGGAGAGGGGGGGTTGGCGACAGGAGAGACAATATTTTGACTGCTTTTGCAACCATACAAGAGGAGAAGGCTGCATAGCACAGCAAGGAAAAGATGGGGATAAATGCGAATCAGTAAAGACTTCATGGATAATTGGCGGATGATCGGTTTTTGGCAGAAATGGGATATGTGTCTAATAAGGAGTTAAGATAGTGTATTATTCCACAGTGGGAGGAATATTTGGTGTTTAAGTATTTATGTAAATGAAAAAGCGAAATCTAGCCACCAACAGATGGTATCTGGAGCAGACCATTAGCTTCAGTTATAAACTGAAGGGAGCCAGTTCTAGGTGCTCATTCATTGTCCTGAAGAGATAGTGGTGGAGTTCAGTCACATGCTCAAAGCAACCCTCACCAGCGCCAATGTCTCGTTGTTGCTCATACCTATCAAGAAGGCACATGCGATACGGGTAATTCGAATGTTGATCACTTAAAAGATGAATAAACACAAAGCTTCTTTAGACAGAAACCAAGGGAAGATATAAGGAAAAGATGTATGATTATACGTAATATCGTAATTTGTAATTTACGAATAATGTGCTTATTTGTAGTAAGTGATCGGAATGCTGACAAATTTTATGGGGTAGTAAAAGAAAGCATCCAGTTACAAGTTCATTTCTCTTTTAGAGAACGGGATTAATGTCGGACTATGTCCGAGTCGCCGTCCTTTTTATTAACCTTTTGTCCAATGCTCTTGTAGGCAGATATGTGGTCACAACCCATATCTGTCTTACTTTTTGATATAAAGCGGATGGAGGGTGGCGTATCAGGATGTCGCGGAAAAGCCTTGATGATTTTCTTTCAGTGGAATCTCATCTAGCTGTCTCATCCATTTTTCCTTAATTTTCATGAATGCTTTTTCATGCTCTTCAGAAACCGAAGGTGCATCGGGCATGGTGAGGTCACTGGGATTGACGGTGCGTCCTTGCTTACGAAGGCGGAAGGTAAAGCTTCCCAATCCTGCATTCTCATTCCTCCCTACAAATCCAATCACATCTCCCTGGTTCACGAGTTGTCCTTCTGAGAGAGAATCTTTGAAGTCTCCCAACCGTAAATATTCTGTTGCATACAGTTGGCCGTGGTCGATTCGAATTTGCTTTCCCCATCTTCTCGACTGCTTCATCGTCGCGATCGTCCCATTTCCTACAGCAAGTACAGGCGTACCTTTTGATGCGACATATGCAAAGGTATTTTTTCCCTCTGCCACAGGTTCTGAAGCTTCTGAAGAAGAAGTACCCGTATATTTTAAGGGAGTTCGGAGGAATGTTCTTACCACACTACGGCCATTCTCATCAAAATATCTCACAAGACTGTCCTGATTGTAACCAAATGCATAGTAATCTTGTCCTCTGTGGTGAAACTGAACAGCACGAATCTGTGAGATGCCGATAGAGACTTCGTCCACGAAAGCTTCTTCATAAATGACCTTGAAGTAATCTTGGGCGTCCAGATAAGAGAAGTCTACAGACCAAGCGAATATCTCCTCTAAGCGTTTAGAAATTTGCACTTCCAGACCTTTAGATTGGATGGTTTCAAAAAGCGTGGAGTTGATAAAGCCACCAAGTCCCTGCTGACGTAGGACGACTTTTCTCTGTCCTTCATATACTTCTACGGAATCTCTTAGGTCAATGACCACAAAGTCTGCAGGAGTCCGTTCATAGATGAAATAATCGACTTGCTGTTGATTTTTGATCAGTGTGAAAGGGTTCCCCGCACGCATCCGACGAACGTCAAATATTGGGGCGGCGATCCGCTCGATCTTATCGATGGTTGCGGGTGTCACCTGATGGGGGCTGAGTACATCTTTGAGAAACTGATCCTCTTCCAGGGTATCCTGTAATACCTGTTTGGACTGCACATCAATCCCATACTGCTCGTAGCTCATGCGTTTGAGCTCGGGCGGAGGCAGCTTGGTAGCGACAGCCGTATTTTTGGGAGAGGTATTCGGCTGACAGGCAAACACAGATAATACAAGTGCAAGCGAAAGGAGGAATCTAAGCAGGAATTTCACTCGGAATTAAAAAATTTCGATAAGATGAAAAAAGAAGAAACATAGCATTTCTCTTCTCAAAATTAGTACCTCTCTAGGACTATCCCAAGAGAAAGCTAAGATAATCAGTAAGAAATATTTAAGACGATGTTCGGGACAATGAAAATCTAGTGCAAAAGTAGAGATTTTAGCAGATTTGGATTAGGTGATGGGAGGATATCAAGGGAGAGGCGATCAAAAAGTGAATCTGATTTTTCACCCATTCGAAAAAATGTATATTCGTACGCTCTTTTGATGCATGATCGCAATTGAAAGGAAATAATCACATGACGAAGGGCGAATTCCATGGCATATCAAGAAGGAGTTTGCGCTTTATTAGATTAAAGGGAAAATCTTATGCAATTACTCGAAGGAAAAATATGTTTGGTGACAGGTGCTACGCGCGGGATCGGTCGTGCCATCGCCACTGTATATGCTGCTCAGGGCGCGACGGTAGTTTTTACGTATAGATCTTCAGTCGAAAAGGCACAATCGCTCGAAAAAGAACTCGAAGCAGCAGGAAAGCCAGGAAAAGGCTATCAAGTAGATGCAGGAAATTTTGAGGCAGTGCAGGAGATGATTGCCGAAATCCTGAAAGACTTCGGAAGACTCGATGTCATCGTAAACAACGCTGGGATCACCAAAGACAACTTATTGCTTCGCATGAATGAGGAGCAATGGCAAGCCGTGCTAGATACCAACCTCAATAGTGTATTTTATACCACAAAAGCAGCGCTCAGAGCCATGCTCAAGCAGCGCGCAGGGGTATTTATCAATATCAGCTCTGTCGTAGGAATTCAGGGGAATGCAGGACAGGCAAACTACGCCGCATCCAAAGCAGGTATGATCGGATTTACTAAGTCCGTCGCACGTGAAGTGGGCAGCCGCAACATCCGCGCAAATGTCGTTGCACCTGGATTCATCGCCACAGAGATGACTGACGAGATTCCTGAGAAGGAACTGAATACTTGGTTGGAAAATATCCCCTTGAAGCGCGCGGGAACCCCCCAAAATGTCGCGGATCTATGTGTATTCCTCGCCTCTGATATGGCCACTTACATCACAGGACAGGTCTTCAATGTAGATGGCGGAATGGTCATGGCTTAGGAATCATCTCCATTTATAAAAAATATATGCGTGAGGCTCCCGAGCTTCGCGCATATTTTTATGGCATACAGATTAAAGTATGAAGCGATACAATCCCTCGCTTTAGCCCCCAGATGAAGGAAGAAGTGTGTAAAAAGATGTCCCCTGCAAATAATATCTACCTCCCTACACATTCTCAATGAATGGATACACTTTGCCTTCCTTCTCCTCATATTCACCAACTGTCACACACCTCCTGCGTAGACGAAAGCTCTATATCCCCTAATCAAGTACCACAACATGAACGCCTTACCACTATCTGAATTACAGCATCAGCTGGAGGAGTTGAGCAAGCGGCAAGGAGCCCTTTCGAGAGATCTCTTTCAGTTGAAGTCTACCTTTGAAAAACTACAAACGCAGCCTGAACCTTCAGAAAAAACGCCTGAGGAAGCCCAGCCTTCTATCAAGAAGGCTCCCCTGAAGCAGGTCCAGACAGTTCCACCAACTCATGCCACTGACAAGAAGCCTCGGCCTACTACAGATCCCATTCAGTTTGAAAACTGGCTGGGGGGCAATTTACTGAGTAAAATAGGCATCATCATCTTTGTCTTGGGTGCAGGTTTCCTCGTCAAATTTGCCATAGATCGCCATCTATTTTCTCCTGTATTGCGCATCATTGCAGGCTACATACTCTCTGTAGGACTCACGGGTATCGCCATTCGTCTGAAAGAAAAACTGGAAAACTATGCCGCGCTACTCTTTGGCGGGGGTATTGCCATTGGCTATTTCACCACATTTGCTGCATATGGTATATATGATATGATCCCACAGGGACTGAGTTTTGGGCTCATGCTCGGGATTACTGTCTTGATGATTGCAGCCGCCTACAAATTTGAAGTACAAATCATGGCGCTCGTAGGAATGGTAGGTGCCTATGCTGTGCCGATTCTCCTGTCGGATAATACAGGAGCAGCAGAAGTATTTTTATCTTATGTCTGTCTGGTCAATACAGGGATCATTTTTGTCGCCTTCCGCAAACGATGGATTTGGCTCAAGAGTGTTTCCTTTCTGACTTCCTGGACATTATTTACATTCATCCTTATAACCTATTTCTCGGATCAGGGCAGTCTATTCCTGGTATTTGGAAGCATATTTTTTCTCACCTTCTACATCATTTTCGTTGCCTATCAGGTGCATTATCGCCTACCGTTGAAAAGAGGTACGGTGGCCGCCATTCTGTTCAATGGTATCCTGTATGTTTTGCTAGGATTGCTGACTATAAATGAAGCTTGGCATCCTCTTTTCCTAGGAGCGAATGCTTTGGTACACGCCACCTTTGCCTATTTGATGTTTGTCAGGAGAGGTAGGGAACGTGCATCCTATTATTTCCTGACTACGCTGGCCCTTTCTACAGGAACCATGGCGATCTACACTTGGATGAGTGAATTCTGGTGGTTTTCTTTCTTGGCCATCGAATCCTTGGGACTGTATCTGATCAGCCATTTCTCTAAAGATACTTTCTACCAAAAGCTTGCGAATGCAGGGATCATGATCGCCACTTTTTTCATGTTGATCGTCTGGGCAGATGGTTACTCTTTTTACACCGAACCCCTCCTTTCACAAGAGATACCTTCTCAGTCCTGGTTGGGATGGCGTAGCTTGAGTGTCCTCCTTGTATGGGGAATCGTGTACTTCGTCGAAGAGAATCGTTTCCAAACTTTAGACAAGCGGAAGCATGCGGATATAAAAACCCAGCAGATACTAATGGGAGGCGTTTTGCTTGTCTTGGGGTTTGCTTTGGGCTGGCTAGAGTTGAATACACGCTTACTTCCATTGGTACAGGAAGGAAGTTGGCACTTGCTACATGTTCAATCGACTTTGTGGATCTACACGCTTTCTTTTGTCATGCTGCTAGGTTGGCTAAACCAAGTCCTTTGGAAAAAGGAGATCCTATTTTACGCCACGACTTTCCTAGGTCTAGGCGGACTACTGGTGTGGAGCTTCATACTATCAAGAGAATTGGGCAGCTTCCATGAAGCGATCATGAGGCAGCAGGCTCAAGCGCCCTCAGGTCTGCTGACGCTCCGATGCGTAGGACATGGGATCGTCTTTGCCTTCTTGATCCATACCATCATGTGGACCAAAAAGAGGAAGAACGTGGACCTAAGTAAGGCCTTAGAGATCCTGACCTTGTTCACTTTTGTAGGACTTTTCTCCTACGAAGGATGGTTGCAATACCATAGTTGGACAGGCTTCGAAGCCTATGAGGTAGCCGTCTCTCGCTACACGCGTGTGATCATGAGCATCAGCTGGGCAGTGATCGCCTTGCTAGTCGTCGGCTTGGGCTTTATGTACAAAGCTTCCCATTGGCGGCTGAGTGCCATCTTACTGCTGTTTGTGGCTTTGATCAAGCTGATCCTTTGGGATATGGTCAATGTCTCGCTGGGCGTACGGACAGTCCTGTTTTTGGTACTCGGAGGAATCTTGTTGGTCGTGTCTTATCTCTATCAACGGAAACACGTAGTCAACCTTCGATCAAAATCACCACAGGAGCCTTTGGATGAGGAGGAATACTTGTAAAAATAAGTGTGTGGTTGTTGCACTTGTGGAGTGGATACGTCGTGAATGGCGTATCCACGATGCATTATTACACTCACTTTCATTCGTCTATTCAAAATTAATGGAATTCCAGTAGGGACTTTTTATATTGCTAGTCATCCATATAATAACGATGATCACGAACGAATGGGTACCGTATTTTCTATGTAGAGCAGTCGATTGATCATGTTTTTACATAGAAATAGAAAATGAATCCTATCTAAATTCATTCGTGATCATCACTCATAAATTAGGTGAGGAAGAAAAAAATTTCTGGAAAAAGATAAACTCAGATAAAAGTACGTCTCACACACGCTTTTGCGCTTGGGAATCTGGCTTCAGCGCATGTGACAGGAGGGCATAACATGGCAAAAAATCCTTTTATAGATAAACCCATCGGGCAATTTTTTGAAGACTATGCCAATGGTATCAGCCACCCATTTTTCAATCAGTTCAATTCGCTCATTTTACTGGTCGTATTCGAAGTAGGACTGGCTTTCTCGCGCGATCCTCAACTCGTCAACTATAACGCGGTAGATACTTGGTTTATCATTCCTGTCAAGTATATCCAATTGGGGACGCTTCCCTTTTCTGTCCTGTTGATTGCCTACTTCGGGGGAAATATTATTTTCGACTGGCTGGGGATCAAGACCCCTGGCGAAATACGAAGCGATGGCAAAGAAAGAAAGAGAAGAGAGCAAGAAGGCAGAAGGGATTGGCAACCTGCTCCCAAGGGTCCTTTCCGTCCCAACTGGTGGTACCAGCTTTTTATCGTAGCGGAAGGCTTCGTCTGGGGAGGATTGATTTACGTATTGCTCCAATGGGGTGTATTCTTTTTGCTGAAATTCCTTTTTGGTGACTTCTCTATTCCTCCTTCTATTGATGCAGTTGCGACACTCAAGCACTACCTTTCCAATCCGCTCCAAGACGTGGCCCTCGCCTTTGGGGCAGGCTTCTATGAAGAATTTGTCTTCAGAGGATTGCTATTCATGGGATTGGTTAGCTTGGCTGGACGTGTCAAGTTCATGAAAAAGCTCAAGTCAGACATGATGCCTGTACAGGGGGTGTTTCTCAAGATTCCTGCTTATAAGCCCAAGAGTAATGCCTTTGTCAATTTGCTGATGATCGGATTGAGCATCTATGTGCTTTCGCATTACATTGTCCCCTTCGGAGATATACCCAATATCTTCACCATTGTGTATCGCGCCTTTTTTGGGTATGCCATGTACCGTATATTTGCATCCAGAGGGTTTAGTATCGTGATCTGGACACACGCGTGGTATGACTTTCTGTACTTTGTGTTTGTGTAGATGTAAATCAGCCTTGTGTCTGGGAACTTGCATGCTCAAATCTTCATATCCTGACTTTTCGATTGGCAGACATTCAGCTCAAGATTAAATTGTATGTTTGTTGTTAAAAGTTTGGATGTGAGTGAGGATCGTGTGAAATACTCAGATCCTTCCTCCATACCTATTTACATCAAACGCTAAAAGGAATACACTCAAAAGATTTTTATCTGCATATGATCTACAACAACATCATCGAAACCGTAGGGGGAACACCCATCGTCCGCCTCAACACTGTCGCTTCCCAAATCAAGGGTCAAGTAGCTGTGAAAGTGGAGTATTTCAATCCTGGTCACAGCGTCAAAGATCGTATGGCCATCCGCATGGTTGCTGATGCGGAAAAAGCGGGCAAAATCAAACCAGGAGGAACCATCATCGAGTCTACTTCTGGCAACACAGGGATGGGACTCGCTTTGGCTGCTGCTGTAAAAGGCTACCGATGCATCTTTACGATGGCAGACAAGCAATCTCAAGAAAAGATCGACATCCTCCGTGCGGTTGGCGCAGAGGTCATCGTATGCCCGACCAATGTAGAACCCGAAGATCCACGCTCTTACTACTCGGTAGCTGGACGTCTACAGAAGGAGATTCCCAACTCGCTCTGGATGAATCAGTATGACAATCCCAGCAATACAGCTGCACATATCGATACCACAGGTCCTGAAATCTGGGAGCAGACAGACGGAAAAATCACCCACTTTGCCGCGGGTATGGGTACATGTGGGACCATCTGCGGGGTGTCTTCTTATCTTAAGGAGCAAAATCCCGACATCGTCACCATTGGGATTGACACTTTCGGGTCTGTATTTCAGAAATACAAAGCGACAGGGAAAATAGACCATGGCGAGGTCTATCCTTATCTGACCGAGGGGATCGGAGAAGACATCATCCCCGAAAATTGTAATATGGATGTCGTGGACCATATCATCAAAGTATCGGATAAAGACTCCGCACTGATGACGCGCAAAATGGCACGTATGGAAGGCCTCTTCATCGGGTGGTCTTGTGGGGCAGCTGTCTTCGGTGCGTTAGAGTGGGCCAAGGAAAATCTGAAGCCAGACGATCTGATGGTGATTATCCTGCCCGACCACGGAACCCGCTATCTCGGAAAAGTATACAATGATACCTGGATGCAGAACCATCACTTCCTGGATGAAGGAACCATCATTACCGCAGCAGAGATCCTCAAACACAAAGCTGTCAATGGAGGTTTGCACACCCTCGGACCTGACCAGACGCTAGCAGAGGCAATCACGATCATGCGCGACCAGGACGTATCTCAGATTCCTGTGCAGGAAAATGGCCAGATCGTCGGTAGCTTAGATGAGACACGTGTACTCAATGCCATCCTAGATGATCCCGGATTGAAAGGAAGTCCTGTCAAAGAGTCCATGCAAGATCCTTTCCCTTTTGTGCTTTCGTCTACGCGTATGGATATCCTATCTAAACTCATCACGAGAGACAACCCTGCCGTACTCGTACAACTGGAAGATGGAGGTGTGGATATCATCACAAAGTATGATTTGATCGGAGTTCTATCTCGATAAGCTATAGGTAAAATATAGGGTGTTAGAAGCACTTAATTCATCCATAGGTGGTCTGTTTAGATCACCTATTTTTTTGTCTACATGGTTTACTTACATTCTATTCATCACTGGGTCTGGGAGGAGGGAGAAGAAGGATAATGACCTGTAAGGAGGAATTTTGGATCGAAATTAGGTGTAGGAGTTTATAGGGTGTTGGGCATAGGAAAATAAAAATGTAGGCAATTCCTCTCAAGTCTTTCCTAGAGAATTTTTCAATTCTATTTGTTTTGTTACGTAAAATGAAATATATTTGTATCAAATAATCGTAATAAACGGTCACAGCACTAATTTTTCCCCGATATTTTCTCTGGCTTCGTATTGATGGTTCGTGATGCTGCCTGTAAATCTTACAGGAGGAATTCATGAGAAATACTGCTTACCCCATAATAGATTGCCAGATGAAAATAACTTTTACACGTATCTTCCTTTCCTTCACGCTGTTTCTTTTACCGCTTCTCCCTAGAGTTTCAGCTCAAGACGCTTGTTCCTATGCGGAGAATCTTACATTTACTACTTGGGAGCAAGAATCAGGGCATTTTGGAGCAGTTGGATCTGTGTACAGATTTTCAGATGTCATGGACAAAACGGATGCGCTGATTACGATTCGAAATAAGTACAATGCGGTGATCACCGAGATGGACAATGCCCTTACAGGAGATCCTGAAGCCTTTCAACCGACAGTCAAGATCAGTCGTCAAAGCTTTTACGGCACGTATGGATATGTAGATTTTGAAATCTCTTTTGTCCAGAAGGGAACGACCCAGCCCGTACAGCTTGCCGATTGGCGAGCTTCAGCTATTGATGTAGACGGAGATGGCTACCGCTTGAGAGAGGCAGTGGGATTTGTCGATTGTCAGCGATACACGCTTGAGCGCAATACTCAGCTAGACGTCAATACCTACAATGAGGAGGATCATACGCTGTACTTTTTTGCCAATCGCCAGGCCCAAAAGACAGAGGGAATAGACATGCAGGCCACAGAATACATGACCTACATGGAGTTTGCCAATCGCAATTCTTTTGTGTATCGGGCATCTGTCATCGACGATGGAGGTTTTGCGCAGTGGTCAGAGGAGACGGGGCGTATGTTTGCTTTGAATTTTACTCCTTGCTTGATCAATCAATTTGCCATTCCTCAGACAGTCACAAGTCAGCAATATGCACTCGTAGATTGGGGGGAACTCAAAGGAGAGGTAAACCCTGGTCGCGTGACGTTAGCTTGGCATACATCAAGCGAAAGATGTGATCAGCCATTTGTGATCCAGCGTTCGGAGGATGGAAAGAGATTTGAACGTATTGCAACCCTTCTCCCTAAGGGCGACGAGGAGGTATCGGCAGATTATACATTCACAGATCACAACGCGAAAAAGGGGGTGAATTATTATCGTGTCATTCAGGTGGAAACCACAGGCCTTGCAGATCATTCTTCGACGATTGAAGTCGTAGCCGAAGACCTGATACAGCCTATATTTACCTTTATGGACAATCCAGGCTCTGACCATCTAGTAGTAGGACTCCAAGCACCTGTGCATGGTACATTTGTGGTTTTGGACACGCAAGGACGTGTGTTTTATGACAAAACTATTACCAAGACATTTGAGCAAATTGATTTGGATGTGAGTAACTTGGGCAGCGGGGTGTATTGGATGCACTTCGAGACTGAGTTGGCTCAGCGTGTGTCTCAAGCATTTACAGTTAAGTAACAATGAAAGTTGAGGTACGTTGTAGGGCTGTTAAGTAGTTGGACGAAAGACTTCGAGCGTCGAGCCCGTTTGCGGGAAAGATAAGAGGCTTAAAGTACTAATAGTCAGAAATATATTGCTTTTCAAAGTATCCTCCTATGTTTGGCTTGCCCTATGTCTCCAGACACGGGTGCCCATAAAGTGGCTTTAAAGCCATAAAACGAGGTCTAAGACTTATTAAATCTAGCGTCGTCCCGATCTTTGATGTCGGGATTGCCCCAGCATTCGTCCAACTATAGCCCGAAGACATCTGTCCACCTACTTAAGGCTTTGATTTATTCGACCATTGATAGTAGTTAGGCCCTCTTCTCTGCCCCACGAGACCTTATATTATGCTCCTTCCTGTCCTAGATATCCCATTTCTCATCAGAAATGGGATGTTTTTTATTTCGAAAATAATGTGCCAACTTATTTTTTATTCTTAAAAAGTATTTCCATCCCATAATTCAGGTATTTCTACTTATTGTCATTCTGCTGTCTGCTTTAGTCCTTTATATCCATAGATCATGTAATCTGATCTATACCTGCTTGCCTTGTATATAACGCTTTACCATCTCTTTGGCCTTCTCTCCTGCAGAAATCATATGCACGATGGGAGAAAGTAGTCCATGTAGTACGAAATAACATATTTTCCTATTTATAGGATTATATCCTTAGCTATCACTTTCCCAATTACTAATCCTTTTCCCAATGAAACAGCTTTACGTATCCATTTTATTTGCCTTTTCATTTCTTCTTACCAGTCTATATGCTCAAAATGTCTTGTTAGAAGAGGACTTTACGGGACTCTCTGGTCAGGGGATCACAGGACCTGCAGTAGCCAATCAGATTTTTTCAGACCCCAATGGAGATTGGTTCATAGAAGCGAGCGCTGTTATTGGAATCGCTAATGCAGATGATCATGCGCGCGTAGAAGGGCCTTCTGTAATCGGTTATGGCTCCTCTACTATCAGCGAGTCTATCCAATTTCGAGATATTGATGAACCTACAAGATTCATTACACGTGACATCATAATCAGTAGTGTGACGACTCTTGATATATCTATAGATGTATTTGAGATCGGTAGTCTTGAATCAGATGATTCTACCGTAATAGGATACATCCTAGATGGAGTTACTACAGTAGTCGTTCAAAAGTTTTTTGACGATTACTCGGATTCAGACGGGACAGGCTCTAGTAACACAACCGATTTTGGTAATACCAATCCTGTTACACAGACCATTACAGTTTCTTCGTTGGACGTAAGTGCCAATACCCGCATACAGGTATTCGTAATTGCAGATGTAAATTCATCTTCTGAATTGGTTCACATAGACAATGTCTTAATCACGACTCCTGATCCCCTTCCCGTCGAGTGGGTTTCTTTCGAAGCCTTATCTAGTCTCGATCAAGTGGAGTTGCGTTGGGTGACTGCGAATGAAATCAACAACTCTCACTTTGAAGTAGAGCGTGCAGGTGATACCGATGTTTTTGAGAAAATTGGAACGCTGGTAGGCAAAGGGGACCTTGCAGGACAGCAAGATTATACCTTTGTAGACCTTTCTCCACACGAAGGAAAGACGCTGTATAGAATCAAGCAGGTAGATATAGATGGAAACTTTTCATTTAGTCAAGCGATCGAGGTGGAGGTAAGTTTCGCCAGTACTTCCTTTGATCTGCGACCTACAGGAACTGACCGTGTGTTTGAGCTTATATTTGTCAAGCCTATAGAAGGAGCTGTCCGTGTGATGGACTTGCAAGGTCGCATACACACAATCCAGCAGATAGATAGCCAGATACTTCCCATCTTAGATATGCAAGACCTCCCTGCGGGTGTATACTGGATAGACTTTCGCTCACAGACAGGACAGCAAGAAGGAAAACGAATCCTATTGCGGTAGTTGAAACGCTGCATATTGAGATGTCGTGAATGATCCTGCTTAAGGAATAATCATACGCCATTTATAGCATGATGACCATATGCTATGAATGGCGTTTCTATTACGGAGCACTTGTTTAAGTAGGTGGACAGAGGAAGACAGGTTATGTAGCATATAGCGTAGCTCCAACAAATAGCACCAGCTTTGTCATCTTGATGCCGCTACGAAGTCCCGCAATCTTCATAGTGGGAGAAAGATCTAAACGAGTCTTATCTACACGGCACTAGATATGAGATTTCATCTCAGTTATACTGCTTTAGTTCCTTCCTCCTTCCCTACGGGAATGGTCGTCAGGATGACCATACTTGCGCTTTTCATTCGGGGCTACGCCTGCTCTATTATAACCTGATTACATCTGGCCTCTTACTTAAGTAAGTGGACATATATATTTAGGTTATGTTTAATGTTGTTATAACTTGACTATTAGCACTTTAAAGTCTGATGTCTGACCTTTTACATCTGTCCGTCTATTTAAGTAGGTGGACAGATATTTTTGGGCTATAATTTGATAGGGACTGGGGCGATGTCTCTGACACGGCTCTAGATTAAATAGGCCTTAGACCTAAATTCTTGGCTTCAAAAGCCTTTTGATAGACACCCGTGTCGGGAGACATCGGGCGAGCCATTTTTTATATGAATCGATTACATCTGTCTGTCTACTTAAGTAGATGGACATAAGAAATCGAGGTATAGGCAGAATGCAAGATATTCAACAGCAACACTTTAAGTCTCTTGTCTCACGTCTTAACATCTGACCTCTTACTTAGGTGATTTCACACCTCCTCTTTGGGCATTTCTTTTTGAGTAGGGGCTTCGGACACAGACTTGGGAAGGGTGAAGCAAAAACGGCTGCCCTTCCCTTTTCCCTCTGATTCTACCCACATGTCCCCTCCTTGGTGACGGATGATGCGCCGACTGGTAGCGAGACCTATCCCAAAGCCATTTTCTCCCTCGTGTTCTCCCCCTCTATAAAACATGTCAAATATTTTCTCGGATTGTCCCGCCTCAATTCCTATTCCGTTATCCTGAATGATAAACTGCCAGTAATCCTCTCTCTCCTGTACGGTCACTTCGATATGAAGAGGCTGTGATTCTTGACGATATTTGACCGAATTATCTAAGACATTTTGAAATAAGATCTCCATGAAAGTTGGGTGGGAGGACAGAGTAGGCAAATTGCCAATTGTCACCTCCATCTCGATAGGCCCATAGCTTTCCTGCAGTTGGAGTGTCGCTTGTGTGACCAGATCATGGAAATTGACATCTTGCTGCACGGCATCTGACATCTTCTGCGAGAGACTGGCGTAATCTAGCATGATGCCAATCATACGGTTCATCCTTTTGCTCGCTTTCATGATTTCTTGAAGATACTCCTGTCCTTCTGGCCCCAAGGCTTCTTGATATCTGTCATCAAGTATAGAAGCATAAGAATGGAGAATCCTAAGGGGGGCTTTCAAGTCATGGGCGATCGTCTGTGCATACATCTCTAATTGTTGGTTGGAGTCCTTGAGTTGCGAGATGTAGTCCGTCAGGCTCTCATCTAATTCCATAAAGGCTGTACGCAAGTAGACGAGCTCATCCATCCCTTCGAGTGCTTTTGAAGGCGTATCTTTGAGGTGTGTACTGGCATAGACTTTTTGGACGAGGTGACGAAGAGGATCTGTAAATCGGTAGAGAATCCCAGTCGTCATCAGCAGGAAGACAACAAGAAAGAACAAACCTGCCAAGAGGACAAACCAGAAGATTCGAGAGGTGATGCGATCGAATCTATCAATGATAAAGTCATTCTTGGCTAAGACAGGGGCAAGATATTGCTCACTGGTAGATTGGTTGATCAAGATCCAGCCAAAGTCATTGGTCTCAAAACTGAGGAGATAATCCGCATCTACGATGATTCCTGATCCTACTTTGCGGATAGAGTCCAGATATGCTTCAACCAAAATCTTACTTTCTGCCAAACTCAAACGGTGACTGCCTCCTGTTTGTTGGATACTGCTTTGGTTCAATCCCAAGAGCTGCCCAAAGCTGAGGTTCAGGATCGCTGCTGCTTGTGCCTGATCGAGCCAATACACGTTGCCCATGGAGTCCTGCTTGGCCTGTCGTGGGATTTCATAAGGAAGAATCTGGCCAAACTGTCGCTGGAATCGGACGGGATCTTTGATGTAGGCTCCCTCTCGAAGCTTTTGAATCGCTTCTGCTTGGTTGCTGGCTTTTCGTATGATATTGATTACGGCAATCACATAGTCTGTAGGACCTCTATTTTCTCGATCTTCATAGGCAGCCACTTCAATCTGAGGCATAAGGGTATCCTGGGAGGTGGCCACAAGAAGGCTGTCATTGGCAATCAGGAAATTTTGGCCCGTTTGTAGGCCATTTTTGAGACCTGAAATGGCAAAGTTGAGATTGTAGCGCAGCAAAACAGCGCCTGCTTGTTCCCCCTTGATATTTTCGATATTGGCGCCGTGGTAAAAGTACTTTTCGCCATTGGTGGGATTCACATATATATCGGAGATCTCTGCTTCTTGTCTGCCTATGGCGGCTAGCCACATCTCTTCTTGGACTTCTTGATATGCTACTTCGCGCTCCCCTGGCAGTTCACAGCAAGTAAAAATGAAACGCGTCGTATCCCCAATCCTACGTGTGCGGATGGACTGCTTGGTTTTGGGGTCTGTCAGGATGACTACGTTAAGGAGGTTGGTATCTTTGCGGAGTAGGGAGCGGCTGAATTTCTCCATATTCTGGATATTCAGTTCCTGAAAGGTGGGCGCATCGGCGAGGAGATGGGCTTTGGTGATATTTTCCAATACCGTCTGCTGGATGTCATTGCTCCGCTCGTGTATATACGTTCCATACTTTTCATAGATCTCCGCTTTGAGGCTTTCGGTAGCTTCAATTCGGATGTCGTCCTCTGTTTGATTGAGATTGGATTTAATGTAAAAATAAAGTCCCAAGCCTGCAGATAGCAGGAGCAAGCTAGAGAGTCCGAGGGTAGGTAGGAGGATTTGGAAAAATGCCTTGTCGGATTTCCAGATCCTAAGATTCATCCACTTATCGATAAGCCAGCGAAAGCCTGGCCATGCGGCGACAGCGAGGAGGATAGTTTCCAAGCCTTTGCGAGAGCGTGAGGGAGACGTATCATCATGGGCGTATTGAAGGCGGGCACGGATCTTGGCCGTTTGTGCGCCGATACCTGTACTGGCTTGATGACTAGCTTCTTTGAGTTTTTCAGAGAGCGGAGAAGCTTTAGTTTCTAGCTCTTGTGCCTTGATCTTAAGATCCTCCGTCGTAGTTTGGAGCGTCTCTTTCGCTTTTTGGAGATTTTCTTTAGAAAGGGCATCCTCCGTCTTTGTTTTGAGATCTTCAGCGGTGTTCTGTAATGATTCCTTGGCTTTTTGAAGGTTCTCCTTAGAGAGTGCCTCCTCTGTCTTGGCCTTAAGATCTCCTGCTGTACTTTGTAAAGTCTCCTTCGCTTTTTGGAGGTTTTCTTTAGAGAAGGTTTCCTCTCCTTTTGCTTTCAGCTTTTGTGCCTGTGCCTTGATTTCATCCTTATCAATCCGTCTGATACGGTCCCACAGATTTTTGATCCACGACTGAAGCAAGCCTGGCCACGTCTTCCACTTCTTTTCCTGAAAAAATTCTTGAATGGCTACTCGCGTTCTTTGAGTGAGCGCATGTCTATTCTCTGGACTTCTCAAATAGGCCCATTGTACTTGCAATGAGGCAAATACATTTCGGAAAAAACCAAGAAGGCTGGACCAAAGCTTCATATAACACAGGCTTAAAAGGACAATAAAGATCTAGTACAAGGCGAAAAGTTCAATATGTAATATCTCTATATTTCGTCAAATACTTATTGAAGAAAATAGAGAAATAATAGACAAGAAGGAAGGAAAGGTTATGTTTATCATCGATGCATGATCCTACACCAAGAATCTAATATTTGAAAAATGGAATCAGGTATTTTTACGGTGTTCATACTCCCAATCTATGCTTTATTTAAAGGCGTAATTACTTACCTCTCAACCTAACAATCATATATTATGAAGCCTATTTACTTACGCACATACACGCTCCTGGTTTTGTTCCTGGGGATGTGTTTTTTATCGGTCTCCGCTCAGACCTTGCTCTATGAGGAGAACTTTGACAACCAACTGGGTGAAGGGTTTACAGGACCTGTATTAGCCAATGCCACCTTTACTTCCACCAATGGGAAATGGTCATTGGAAACCTCTGCTGTCCAGGGAATATTTGACGCCAATGACCACGCGAGAGTAGAAGACAGCGCGATATTTTTTTCCCTCACAGGACTTCCTTTTGGAGATGCCTTGCAGTTTCGAGATATAGATGAGGTGGTGACTTTTCGTACCCAGTCTATCGACATCAGTAACTATGATTCTGCCCGCTTCAGCTTGCGTCTATTCGAAGTAGGATCACTAGAAAGCGCAGACTCTATTCAGGTTGCCTATATACTGGATGGGGTTCGGACGAGGGTTGTGACCCTATTTGATGACTTCTCAGGAACGGGAAGCTCATCTACATCGGATCCTAGTAATACCAATCCTTTGGTTGTGCCTGTTTCAGCAGGACAACTCGTAGGAAGTACCTTGCAGATTGAAGTCCTAGCTGATTGTAACTCAAGCTCGGAGTTCTATCATATAGACTCTGTCGAGGTCTTTGGACTCGGCTCAGGTACGCCTGTAAATACACCGCCTGTCGTTACCTGTCCTGCAAATGATACGATTTACACCGAGGCAGGCTTCTGTGATGTGGGGCTTCCTGACTTTCGCTCTCAAGCAATCATCGTCGATGATACAGACCCTAATCCTTCTGTCTTTCAGTCTCCTGGAGCTTCTGATCCCTTATTTGGTCCCTTCTATCTCCCAGGGATCTATACCGTGACAATTTCCGCTACAGATTCTGATGGCGCTACAGGTTCTTGCCAGTTTACTGTGACTGTGTTGGATTCCGTTCCGCCGCTCATCACCTGTCCACCAGATCAGACGCTGGCCGTCAGTGCTGATTGTGGTGCCACGCTACCTGATTATACCAATCTATTGAGTACTACGGGGGTTTGTGCCACGATTGATACCACTATACAGTTTCCAGCGGCTGGTGCCTTTATCACGTCGGATACAGTTGTGACCTTTACCGTAGTGGACTCTTTTGGCATCAGCAATTCTTGCACCATCAATGTCACGCTGACAGGTACCGATGGAGATACAACAAACCTGATGGGAACCACTTGTGATCCGATGATGGCAGGAACAGACACCGTGATGCTTGTCAATCAGGCAGGATGCGACAGCTTGATCATCACCACGACGATGCTCTTGGCAAGTGATACAACCGAGATCGCTGCGAGCTCTTGCGACCCCATGCAGGTAGGTTCTGATACAGTAAGTCTGACCAATCAGGTAGGATGCGATAGTCTGGTGATTACCACGACGACGCTTCTTCCCAGTGATACGATTGAAGCCGACTTCTTCTCTTGTGATCCTACGCAGGCAGGTGTTGATACTACGAGACTTATTAATCAGTTTGGCTGTGATAGCTTGACTATTGTCACTACGATCATTCTTGCCAGCGACACGACTTCCATCACTGTTACGACGACGGATTCTAGCATGGTGGGGGTAGACACCGTCACGCTGACTAATCAGGCAGGTTGCGATAGTTTGGTCATCACCACGACGGAGCTTGATTCTACGATCAATATCTTGACGCTTTCAGGCAAGGTAAACGTATATCCCAATCCGACTCAAGGCTGGGTCACGCTAGACATGGGACTTGTGACAGAGCCTTTACAATCAGTAATCATCCGAGATGTCCAAGGTCGTGAAGTCATGCGTGTACAACCTACAAAGGGTCAATTACATGTGCCCCTTGATTTG
>JBCBFT010000013.1:0-93521 GCA_038527485.1 Bacteroidota bacterium | reverse complement strand
GTGCAATACGATAAAAGTATGAGTAAATTAGTTTAATTTATTAATGCTTGTATTCCACAGAAGTGGTAAGATTTAGTTCCTTCAATAATACTATTTTATTTTTTTCATAATTTGTATTATTTTGCAAATCGTTAAAAACGTACAACTCCTAAATTCGGAGAAATCAAATGAGTACTGTGAGTAAATTATTCCCCGAGCCAGATGCTATAAAGCTGGAAAACACGCTAAAGCATTTGGTCCTAGCTCTAAATCAAAAACGCCAGTCCCTGTTAGACAGGTACCAGGTAGGCGAATTAGAGGTGGAAATCATCCGTTATCTGGAAGAGCATGAGCAAAAGAAGATGAAAGAGGTGGGCGAGCATTTCCATATCAAGCTTAGCACACTGACCAGTACAATTGATAAGTTGGAAAAAACGAAGCTGGTCAAACGTAAGAACTCTAAAGATGATCGAAGGGTGATATTCATCAAACCGACGCCAAAGGGAATCAATCTGCTAGGAGAATTGGACAGCCCCACGCGCTCGATTGCTGATCAAATTATCCGTGAATTTAATGCATCTGACTTCGCAGCGGTGCAGAAAGGAATGGACAAAATGCTGGAATTGAGTACAACGAAATGATTGGATTACCCAGTGAAACAATATGGAGGTTCGGCTCATGCCGAACCTTTTTTTATGGTATTTATCGACTAGAGTACTAGAAAAATACCTCCAAGATTTGCTATTTGCTTTGAAATAGGATTCAAATAAACCGCTTCATGGACTACCAATACATACTCGTAGAAAAAAATGTTCGACCTCATGTCACACTTGTGCGCCTCAATCGTCCCAAGGAACTCAACGCCCTTTGCTTGGGGCTAATGGAAGAACTGGTGGAAGCATTGGAAGAAGCGGATGCGGATCACGACATTCGCTGTATCGTCCTTACAGGAAACGAGCGCGCCTTCGCTGCAGGAGCCGACATCAAAGAAATGTCAGGAAAAACTGCCATCGACATGCTGCAGATTGATCAATTCAAAAAATGGGAGCGGATCAAGCAAATAAAGACGCCTCTCATTGCCGCAGTCAGTGGGTTTGCCCTAGGAGGAGGATGTGAGCTGTCGATGCACTGCGATATGATCGTCGCGTCAGAGACCGCTCAGTTCGGCCAACCTGAGATCAAGATTGGCGTGATACCAGGTGCTGGAGGGACGCAGCGTCTTACAAGAGCTATAGGGAAAGCACGTGCGATGGAAATGGTCCTGACAGGTAAATTCATCAAGGCAGACGAAGCCTACGCCGCAGGATTGATCAATCGTGTAGTCGCTCCTGAACTCTATCTAGGGGAAGCCCTTGCCCTTGCACAGCAAGTAGCCAGCATGCCACCGCTTGCGGCCAAGCTAGCCAAAGAATCTGTTCTGCACGCGTTCAACTCCTTCCTAGATGAAGGGCTTATCCATGAGCGTAAAAACTTTTACACATTATTCGCTACAGAAGATCAAACAGAGGGTATGAATGCATTCATAGAAAAACGTCTTCCCCATTGGCAAGGCAAATAATTACAAGCGTGGATATCAGAATTTCTGGATAGTTTCGTATATTGTTTCTATTGAATCTCAGCTCTTTAGCTTTCCATTATCTTCATACGCTTTTATGAATATTTTTCTTCTTCAGTCAGGCTCAAATGCAGTATCTGTTATAGAGTGGATACTCGTTGCTATTGTCATCATTAGCACCGTTGCGCTGTTTTACTTTGTGCCCGTGGGGCTGTGGATTACGGCTAGGTTTTCTAGTGTCAAAATTGGCATTTTCCAGCTATTGGGCATGCGACTTCGTCGTATCCCTCCAAAAGTCATTGTAGATGAACTCATTAAGTCTACAAAAGCTGATTTGGATGGTGTGTTGACACGCAAGCTTGAAGCGCACTATCTAGCGAAAGGGAACATCACTACTGTGATTGACGCCCTTATTTCTGCCAAGAATGCAGAAATTAAGTTGACTTTTGACCAAGCAGCTGCCATTGATCTTGCGGGTAGAGACGTGTTTGAGGCTGTCAAAGATTCAGTAAATACCAAGGTCATCGACTCTCCGCAGATCGAAGCTGTGGCGAAAGATGGTGTACAATTGATCGTCGTAGCCCGTGTGACCGTGCGAGCACGCTTGGAAAAGCTAGTGGGAGGTGCTGGAGAGGAGACTGTCATCGCGCGTGTAGGCCAAGGGATTGTCGCAACCATTGGTTCATCTGAGACACATGAAAAGATCCTCTCCAATCCAGGTCAGATATCTGAGCGCATCATGACAGATGGTTTGACTGCAGGTACAGCTTATGATGTACTATCCATTGATATTGCAGATATCGACATCGGGAAAAACGTAGGCGCAGAACTTAAGGCAGAGGAAGCAGAGTCTCAATTGAAGGTAGCGAGAGCCAAAGCAGAAGAAAAGCGTGCGGAAGCAGAGGCCGAGGAGCAGTACTTCCGCGCCCGTGTGCAAGAGATGCGTGCCAAGCTGATCGAGTCTGAATCACAGGTTCCACGTGCGATCTCTGATGCCTTCCGAGTAGGGAATCTCGGCATCATGGATTATCACCGTCTGCGCAATATCGAAGCAGATACGAAAATGCGTGCATCTTTTGCAGACATTGATGAGCAGCCGGAGGAGGAATGATCGTGAGCAAGAGCTTTGAGCCAAACGATTTAGCTCGGTTTCCTTGCGCCTGCGAATGCCAAAGCATGAAAAAGTAAACATATGCCCTAGCGGTAGCCATGTAAAAAGAGTCGTCACCACACAGGCGACGACTCTTTTTCATAATTTTGAAGGTGCCTGTTTGATACAGGTCATATACATTTAAGTAGATAGACAAAAGATTCTGAGAATCAGGAACAGAGACTTAAAGTGATAGTAATCAGCAATAGACTACTTTTCAAAGTATGCGATTGCATCTGTCCACCTACCAAGTAGATAAACAGATGTAAGAGGTTATCCTGTGAGGAATTTCACTTCATTCAACATATCAGACTTTAAAGTACTAATAGTCAAGTTCTAGTAATATTCAACATAGCCTGATTGCATCTGGCCAAGTACTTAAACCTACACAAATAAAAAGTCGAACATTGCCTCCTCCAGATTGTATCTGGAGCATGATTTATACTTCAGCTACAAACCGAAGGAGGCCAGTTTTTTCTATGCGTAGCAGGTAAGAAAAGTGCCTACACTACGCGATCTCTTTTGTAGAGGCACTCAAAAGGGTCTATTTAAGAAGCACTCTCTGCCTTTTTGCCTTTGGGCTTGGGCTTTTCTGCCTTCGTTTCAGGAACCTCATCAATGATTCCTTTCTTGAGGAGTACTTTAGTTTCAATTTCTTCCATCAACTCAGGATTGTCTTCGAGTACCTTCTTCACAGTATCTCGTCCCTGCCCCAGTTTACTTCCGTCATAACTAAACCAAGAACCTGCCTTATGGACGATGTCGAGGTCTACTGCAAGGTCCAGTACTTCACCTGATCTGGCGATTCCTTTCCCAAACATGATATCAAACTCTGCGATACGGAACGGAGGAGAGACCTTATTCTTGACAACTTTTACTTTCACACGGTTACCGATAGATTCAGTACCTTCTTTGATTTGAGCCATACGACGAATGTCCAGGCGCACAGAAGAGTAGAACTTCAATGCATTACCCCCTGTGGTCGTCTCAGGATTCCCAAACATAACGCCAATCTTCTCACGAAGCTGGTTAATGAAGATGCAGACACAGTTCGTTTTGGAAATGGCTGCTGTCAGCTTACGTAAGGCCTGTGACATCAAGCGTGCTTGGAGACCCATCTTTGATTCTCCCATCTCCCCTTCAATCTCTGCCTTAGGCGTCAAGGCTGCGACTGAGTCAATGACAACAATATCCATTGCACTAGATCGAATCAAGTATTCTGCAATCTCAAGTGCTTGCTCCCCGTAATCTGGCTGAGATACGTATAGGTTCTCTGTATCGATCCCCAACTTTTCTGCATATGAACGATCGAAAGCATGCTCAGCATCCACAAATGCCGCTAGGCCTCCTTTTTTCTGGGCTTCTGCGATCATGTGCATGGCGAGGGTCGTCTTACCTGAGGATTCAGGACCATAAATCTCTACAATTCGGCCTCGGGGAATCCCTCCGATTCCCAATGCAATATCAAGGCTGAGCGAACCTGTAGAAAGCGCAGGTACATCTATTACTGCGTTATCGCTGAGCTTCATTACGATACCTTTACCGTAAGTCTTCTCTAGCTTATCCATCGTCATTTGCAACGACTTCAGTTTCTCTTGTTGGACATCTTTTGGCATTATACGTGTCTTTAATAAAGTACTTTCGGAAAATTGTAATTAGGGCTGGGTAAGCACGCTTACCTCCTGTATATATATCGCTTTGAGTGGCATATCTTGACGATTAGTGGCTGTGCGTTCGATAGATTCAATGGCATCCATACCTTTTATGACTCTTCCAAAGAGTGTATATCGACCATCTAAATACAACGCGCCTCCTTGATCACTATATGCCGCTCGTTGTTTTTCGGTATATTCAAAATCCTGAAACTGGGTGCTTTCCTTGTAAGCTTGAAAAGAGCCTTCAAATTCTCCTCGATGTTGAGCAGAATCGTATCGATCATAAAGGGAATCTAATAAAATCCCTGTACGATCTTCAGCGATAGAATCGATTTGTTGAGAACTGAATGTTTCACCTGTTACAAAATAGAACTGACTACTAGATGATTTTCTCTCGGGATTGATCTCATCACCTTCCCTAGCGGCACCTATCATACCTTTGAGATGTGCCATGGTATCAATGATTTCAGCAGGAAGCGCATAACCTGCATCGTTTTTCTCGCCCGTATGAGACTTGGGCGGATAGGCCTTGATCGTTCGTGGATCTCCCACTTGGACGACAAAGCCTCTCACCACTCTATGAAATGCCATCCCATTAAAAAATCCTTCCTGAGCAAGTTTGATAAAATTGGCTTTGTGAATAGGTGTCTCATCAAACAACTCTATGTAGACATTGCCTTTATCTGTCTTGATGAGTATTTCCGCATTAGGTGGGATCTCCTCTTCATTACAAGCTTGAACTAGAAAACCAATTATGAGAATAGTTAAACAATAGAGATTACGCATTTTCCACTTTAAAGTTGTAGCAATTAATAATATTTTTTGCAAAAACACAAAAATTATTAGAATTATCACCTGAGAGACAGAAATAATTCTATTATTTTTGGCCAAACTGCCATAAGGTGTACACGCGAGGCATCATGTTTTCCTCAATAGCTTCCTCTAAATTGCACGCTATCAAGCAAAAATGCATGGACATCTCTTCACAAAATGTGGATAATGAAAAGGGGATTAGGATGTAGAAATGACTTCTTCTGTTTCTTTTCTTGAGGGAGTAAAAAGAAATCCAAGCACTATTGCGCACAGTATCCAACATCTATAGGCACGATATGTACCTGCAGACGCATATCCACGATATGATAGATCTCAAAGCCTTATTCAAATAAGCCCTCATCCCGTTCGAGCATCAAAATAGCATTCTGAGGGACAATGAAGTATTTGGCTCCTTCATACATTACCTCGTAAGCTCCCTTTTGTAGGAATATGGCCAGGTCTCCCTGCTTCACCTGCAAGGGCACATATTTCACGTCTTCATTTACAGGCTTCCAAGATTCAGATTCATCTGAGGGTAGAGGAATTGGA
Source organism: Bacteroidota bacterium (assembly GCA_038527485.1). Classification (GTDB taxonomy): domain Bacteria; phylum Bacteroidota; class Bacteroidia; order J057; family J057; genus JALEFZ01. The sequence goes on along the minus strand of JBCBFT010000013.1, from coordinate 87,820 downwards.
TATCCAGGTCCTACTTTCATCACATACCCACTTTGGATTTTCTCTTTTTCAAGCACTCCTGGAGGTAAAAATAGACCGCTTTCCGTTTGATCAGCTTGATTCCGAGGCCGAATCAATACACGATCTCCGATGATGATTAAATGGGTTAAGTCAGGTTCGGGATTTGCTTCCATCAATTTTTCCTACAAATATAGAGAAGTTACAATAGTGATTAACACGAATGAATTCTGTTAGGGTTGATTTTCTATGTAGAGACCCGATCAATCGACATCTCCACATAGAAAATGCAGCACCGATTCATTCGTGATAATCACTCTTATCAGGTTAGTAAGAGGACAAAATCTTGAGGGTAACGACTCATGACTTAATTATGCCATGCGTCCCAATTTAGAGGAGACCAAGGAATCAGTTTACGGAGTTACCACTGATTTAGGGGATCTATACAGCGTATACTTCTCTTTAGAAATAGATGTCTGAACAGCTACATTATTTGAAATACATTTTCTCGTTTATCATTGCTTTTCGTACACATGATCTAGCCGAAACCTACCATTGCTTACGTATAGCTAGATTTTCATTGTCTCAAATGGTTAGACGGACAAACGCCCATAAAAGCACTTACATAAAGGGAAAAAACCTAATCTTAATAAAAAAATAAAGTTTGTGTTAATATATTGTAACCCCGTGCTAATTAGGCCGTAACAACTAAATAGATTTAAGTTTTGTTAGTTTTTCCAAATTTTATTTGGATTTTTCAACAAATCTTTACCATCTTTGTATAAGAAATCGAAAACGATCTCACATTAGAATAGATCAAGAATTGTGTTTTCATGGTTGTGCTGTAGGGACGGCTCTGTGATAGAGCTGCTCCCTATTTTTTGTTCCTTCCTTTTCAAACTGTCATTAATATTGGACACTTTTAAATTTCTCCTGCTACTCTCCCTCTAATTGTCCACTTTTTCCTACGATTTATCTTAGATTCTTTCATGCTACTTCGCCTTAGATCAATTGGCATGACTATTTGCGCAGGCGTGATATTCATTTAAGACACCCTAGCTCAATTCGCTATAAATCAAAAGATTACACCTATAATATCCTCTATTCACAAAATCCAAGCATTGTAAGTACAAAGTATGGGATTATCCACTCCTCCATTCTCCTTATTTGGCATCAAGAAATTCTCATCTTTTTAGACATCGGACTATCCAATCTTACAAGGTCGGAACGATTTTTGATGCTATGGAGTCGGGATCAATAGAGGGTTAAAACTATACGCTACGCCCCTCATCAGACGTTCTTAAACGAAAGTCATCAATCAAACTAGCTTAAAGCGCGTGATGCAGGTTTCATTCTGCATGCACTCGAACTTGTCATTCTATGTCATGAAGAAAGGGCCAGATACAGACAAGAGATCTACTCAGAGAGGAGGTGCACATATGAGAGTCATTTTTACAATTTTTATAGGTATGATGGGGCTTGGCTCGAGTGTTTTTGCCCAAGTACCTCTAAACCAACTAGATGCTCACCAATATCGCTACGAAACAAATCCTGTCTACAGATCTGTCATCGACTCAGTAGAGCAGATCTACTATAGGTACATGACCTCTGAGCCAGAGTACCAGCGTCAGACTGTACTACAAATTCCAGTTGTGGTTCATATCATGCATTCGCCAGATGATCAAATGCCGCTGGATGGTACGTCCAACCCAACCGATGATCAAATCCGACGCGGACTGCAATGGGTAAACATGGCTTTTCGTAACTCTGGGTTATTTAGTGATGGACCCCAGTTTACCAATGCGACCGATCCTCAAAATGTTAGATCAGACTCTCTTCCCTTTCTCGATCTTAATGTAGATACGCAAATCGAATTCATACTCGCCAAATCTGATCCTGATAAAAATCCTACAACAGGTATTACGCGCACCGCAACAGACTTAACCGATCTCGCCTATCTCGATGCTTGTCCAGGAGGAGGGGGTACACAAGACCAATGCTTAAAGGCCTTGAAGAGATGGAATACAGCAGATTATTTCAATATTTGGTTGGTCAGCTCTATTTGTAAAATAAAAGGTGAAGGATGCAATGAAGATGGATTTGCACTTCCTGAAGGTATTCGTCAAAACGCGCCTCAGCTAGATGGCCTTGTATTAGAGGTAGATCGCTGGGGAGTAGATCCTTACCTGACTACGCGCGCCGTACACAACATTGGCCATTACCTGAGCTTGTTTGATACCTATCTCCAGACTTCTGGAACTGATGGATGTGGTACAGCACAGGATTCGAGTTGCTTTAGCCAGGGGGACAAGATCTGTGATACACCACCAGATGCATTTTCTGGCGGAGGCAATTGCACAAGCGGTTGGACAGTCAACTCTTGCTACACGGATTCCCTCTTGCCAGGCTCTCCATATATAAGAGATGTAGAAGACATCTTTGAAAACTATATGGATGGTGCGCTTCCAGGTCAATATGTGTGCAAAAATAGCTTCACCAAGGACCAGAAAAAGCGCATGCGCCTCAGTGTGGCCCTGAGAGGAGGGTTTATTAATTCCCCTGGAACAAAAGAATTTTTCACAGATCTATCTATTGTACAAATCCGCCATCCCCAACTGGTTGTGTGCGGCTCCTCACTCGTACCTCAAATCATCCTTCGCAACAACGGAAACCGCGAGATCACTTCGTTTAGCCTCAACATCCAATTAGACGGTAACGATGCCTCTGATATTGATTGGGAAGGCATGTTGTACCCAGGCGATACGCTGGAGCTTACGGGAGAGCCAATCTTAGGCATTAACCAAAATCCTCATTTATTCAAAGCTGAGATCGGATCCATCAATGACGGCCAAACCGATCTTTACCCTGCAGACAATGTATGGGAACAGCCATTTACCACAGTAGATGCCAACAAACGAGTGACTTCTTTCCCTTACTGTGAGGATATGGAGTTTGGCATCTTACCTATCAAATGGACCACTGCGAATCTAGATGGGAAGGTAGGGTTCGATATTATGGAAGGAACAGGTTGTCAAGGGTCCACTGATCCCAACCGCTTTGCGGTCCGCTACGGGAGTGGTGATGCTTACAATCAGGGACAGACGGCTGCGCCTTTTGGAACCAAGGATCTTTTGATCAGTCCTATTTTGGATCTTACTGACCTCCAAAATGCGCTCTTGACCTTCGACTACGCACACCAGTTCTTAGGAGATGAGCAATCTATGGATCTCCGCGTCCTTGTACTGCCTGATTGTGATGCGCGTATTCGAGAGATATGGGGAAAGTCTGGTGCTGCACTTGAAACAGTCTCTTCAGTCACAGGTCCAGCGATACCTGGATGGCGTCCTTTTAACTGTGGTGATTGGGATCGTGCGACCATCAATCTAGATATTTATACAGGTCAAAAAGTCCGTCTCATATTTGAAGTTAAACTCAAAGGGCCTTATTCTCAGAATTTTTATATAGACAATATCTGTGTCTCTGAAGATGCGCCTTGCGAGATCCCTACAGCTATTCCGACTCAGCAAGGGGTCTATCAAGCAGATTATACTTCGTGTACGGATTCTGCTGGCTGGACACACTTTATCAAGTCTGCGGGTGAGCCGCCGATTTCAGCTGAGGATCTTCTCCTTTTTTCTATCCGTCAACCTGCAAGCACCACGACCATCTTGGGTCCTGAAGATGTGACATTATATGTGACAGGGGCTTACAGCCAAGGAGGACATGATATTTCCTCTCAAGCACCCTATGTCGAAAATGTTCAAGGGTGGCACATCATGGGAAGGTATGTCAAACTGACGCCTACTGTCCAGCCTGACGACAGCATCGAAATCCGATTCTACTATGACGATCAGGATTTCGAAGACATGCGCACAGCCATCGAGCCTAATGCACTGGACGGTCACGAACGACTCATGTTTTACTGCATCAGCAAGGAGACAGAAGCTAATCCGTCTCTCCTACATACGAACATTGACGCTCCGAGCTATCAAGAGTTTGCACATACACAATTTTCATTCTCTGCTGATAAAGGCTGGAAAGACAAAGCTTTCGATCAGTATAGATCGGCGACTTTCTACGTATCCCAACTGCATGCCATCGGAGGAGGTACGGGAGGATATGGTATGTCATACGGCGCAAGGTATCCTGTCTCTTTGAAGGGTGGACTACGTGCGGGTCAGCAAGGAACGGACATCGTGCTCGAGTGGGCCACACCACGAGAAAAGCGAAGCGAGACCTTTGAGATATACCATGGCCGCGATACGGCTAATCTGGAGATGATCGCAGAAATCAATGCCAAAGGGCGTAGTACTAGCACTTCTCGCTATCAACTCCCCCACAAAGCGATGTCCAAAGGCGACCATTACTACTTCGTCAAAATGCGCCATCAGGATGGTGTAGAAGTACTGACAGATACGATCCAAGTTGACTTCGATCCGAGTAAAGTAATAGATGTTTATCCCAATCCAACCACAAACGAGATCAAGATACAGCTAGATGTTCCAGCTGGGACCTTGATTGACTTTGGCATCTACAATGGAAATTGGGACCGCATGTCGCAATATTACTGGGAGCATGACCCAACTCAAGTTACTTGTTTGGATTTGAGTAAACTACCTTCGGGGATCTTCTTCTATGTCGTAAGATTCAATGAGACAGCGATCGGTGACAAACTGATTTTGCTTCGATAAGTAGACCTTCGATCCATTCACCTTAAGTCTTTTATGATCAAAGCCATCTATTAACAACTCTGAGAAAAGATTCACACACACTATTTAGGTCGATTTCTAGCCCCATACAAACCCTCACTCCCTGAACGTATAACCCTCTACATCGAGGGAAAACACCTGAATGCACATATCTATCTGATGCCTATTACCGATTTTAACGTGATAGGATACTCGAAAAGGTAGTTTCTACTTACGCAAGTGGATAGAGAATGAAACTGTATAGATCCAAAGGCTCAAAATTTATCCATTGGGGACTGTAAGAGCTGTACACATTCGTAAATATTTTATCCACTGAAAATACCTTGATGGGGATAACTCATCGCAATCTTGAATTATTTTATACGTTATACTTTTTGTAGATAAAAGTTTTGGAAGAACTGGGAGACCATACCATTTCATCACTGCCATTAGCGTGCGCAATACAAAGTACGGCATCGTTCTATTTATCTCCTTTCTCCCATAAGGTCTTACAAAATAAATCAGATTGCCGCCATGAGACACAATCTGTAAATTCCAAACCATAAACTTAAATCATCTCTCTGTGATTTTCTTTTAGGGAATTTCAGGACTTAAATCTAATTTTCGGAGAAAACGGTAGAAATCTTACATGGGATTTTTACCTAAAAAAGGTTCTACAACATTTTTTTCTTTAGATAGGGGGCGTTTTCCCGCTAGCTTGTTGTAGGATATAAGAGCAGGAAGCTTGATGGATTAAATTTTTTCCTTGGCGTTATGTATAGAAGCTTTACCGTCTTGAAATCGCTACTTGTACCAGCATTTTTCATTCTTTTGTTCGTTCTTTCTCCTTCTCAAAAAGCCCATGCTTCCCACGTTATGGGAGCAGATCTTACATATGAGTGTTTGGGAGGGGAGACTTACAAGATTCGGCTGACCCTTTATCGAAATTGTGAAGGTTCAGCCTTGAGTGACAAACTGCAAATCGCTTTTTCATCAGATTCCTGTGGGATTCCTCTGGTATTTGACTCTGTCGCAAGGGTCAACATCATAGATGTATCTCCCCTTTGCCCAGCTTCCCAACCGCTGAGTAATTGTATCAATCCCTCCAATCCTTTTCCAGGAGTGGAGGAGCATAGCTATGAGTTGGACTATACCCTCCCTACGCAATGCCCCGACTGGAAAGTGGCTTGGTCTATCTGCTGTCGCAACCCAAGTGTGACCAACTCTATCATTCCCACCTTTAGTTCTACACGTATCTACGTAGAGGCGACGATCAACAACCTAGATGTCACCTGTAACAGCTCGCCGACCTTTATACAGCGGCCTGTGACCTATATATGTAGCGGCCAGCCTGTCCAGTTTAATGGGGGAGCGACAGAACCCGACGGAGACTCTCTGACCTTTGAACTGGTCGATCCTCTTGACGGTCCCTATGGAGGTGCGATCGTACCCGTACCTTACGAGTCGGGCTTCAATGAATTTTATCCCCTCACGACTTCCCCCATCAATACCTTTAACTTTGACAATAGTTCGGGTCAATTTTCATTCACCCCACAAGGTCAGCAATCGGGTATCGTGGCTGTTTTGGTCAAAGAATATCGTGAAGGAAAATGCATCGGGTCTACGATGAGAGACATGCAATGGGTAGTCACCAACTGCTTCAACCAGACACCTATCATCAACCCGCCCAATAATATCTCTGGTGCTCAGTTTACGGGAAATACTTTCTCAGTATGTGCAGGAAATACGCTTTCTTTCAACCTTACGGCGCTAGACCTTGATCCTGGCAATGTCTTGACCATTACTGAAAATGTTGCCCAAGCTATACCAGGAGCTACAGTCATCTATTCGCAAGGATCTAACCCCTCGGTCATCACTTTTGATTGGCCTACCTCCCTAAGTGATACAGGTAACTACTTCATCAGCTTCAATGTCAGAGACAACGGCTGTCCGACAGAGGGCGAACAATCTGTAGGGTACAATATCATCGTGCAAGAAGGGGAAGTACTTCCTCCACAGGTCATCACATACTGCCCTTCGACAGTAGACTCGATTCAGCTCTTGCCTACAAGTACGGGCCCTGGAACCTACACGTGGACGCCTAGCCTGGGACTTTCTGATTCTTCTATTAGAGATCCCTTCCTGACACTGCCTCCTTCGGGTATCGCTTCTCCTACGGTCATTTACCAAGCGCCAGGAGCTGGGGTATGTCCTATACTTGAGCCATTTGAAGTCATACCAGAAGGGACCATTGCGATCCCCAATGATACGTTGACTATTTGCCAGGGGGATACGGTTCAATTGCAGACCTCATTTGATATTTTGGGACCTCCTGTATTCTACGCAGTCCTTTGGTCTCCTGCGATCGATATTTCGAATCCCTCCGTAGACAGTCCCTTTGTATATCCCACAACGACTACCCTCTACAATGTCAGCGTAGTCACAACCAACGGTTGTACCTATGATGCAGATGTGCTGGTCCAGGTCGATGTGCCTCCTTCCATAGACCCCATCCCCGATCAAAACCTCTGTTTCGGAGATTCTGTCCAACTGAATGTCACAGGTACAGGCCTAGCCAATGCTACCTATGGCTGGACACCTGTCTTAGGTCTGAGCGATCCGACCTCTCCCGCTCCGATGGTCTCACCTACAACTACGACGACCTTCTCTGTACGCGCAACCAATCGATGTGGCGTAGATACAGCCAGCACGACAGTGAATGTATTCTCTCCCCTTCAGCTATCTTTAGGGAAGACAGATATAGACTGTAATGGAGCGGCAAACGGGACGGTTACAGCTGTGACCTTTGGAGGTAGCAATAGTGGGCGGGTATACATCTGGCCTACAGGCGTCACGCAAAATACAGATACAAGTGCGATCAACTTAGGTCCTGGGACCTACAGCGTCATGGTTGCAGACGATGCAGGATGTATGGTGGAGGACAGCATCACCCTTACAGAGCCTAGCCCTCTTACGTTGGCACCCGCCAATGTAGTAGATGTCAACTGTTTTGGGGAGACGACAGGATCGGTCACGCTCAGCGCAGCAGGGGGTACGCCAGGGTATGAATATTCAAGAGATAATGTGACTTTCTTTAGCTCTCCTACCTTCATTAACCTCGCCGCAGGTACTTATGATTTTCAGGTAAGAGATCAAAATGGCTGTGTCACCACCTTATCTAATGTTCTCATTCAGCAACCTGCTTCTCCTGTCACGGCGACGGTGCTCAACAGCGTCCTTGCCAACTGTACGTCTGGTGGAGAGTTTCTCATAGGGGCTTCAGGGGGGACAGGTGTATATCAATGGTCGCTAGATGGAGGAGCCAATTTTCAGGATAGTGGGCGCTTTGTCAATCTCCAACCTGGATTCTATCAGATCCTCGTGCGGGATGCTTCTGGCTGCGAGACGACCCTCAATGACAGCATACGCGAAACTTCTGATCCTGTTGCTACCATTGATTCTTTGGCCAATGTCTCCTGCTTCGGTGACACCAATGGCGTCGTGCGCTTGACGATCTCAGAGGGTCAGCCTCCCTACTCGCTTTTATTTGATAATGTAGCGACCTCAGATACCTTCTTTGATACCTTGGCTGCGGGTTATCACTTCTTCCAAGTAACCGATCTCAACACCTGTAAATATGCCGTTGTGTTCTTCATAGATGAGCCTGACTCCCTATATGGAATTGTCGCCAACTCAGCGAATGTTTCCTGTCCTGGAGGCAATGATGGAAGCTTGCTCCTTCAAGGCTTTGGTGGGACACCACCCTATCGCTATGCCATTGACAATGGTCCTTTTACGACAGATAGCCTGTTTACAGGGCTCACCGCCAAAACCTATGTCTTAGAGGTACTAGATGCCAATAATTGCTTATTTACGTTTGGTGCAGATATCAGTGAGAGCAACTTGCTAGAACTGCTGGTCACGCCGACCAATATTGCCTGTGCAGGCGAACAAAACGGAGAACTTCTGGTGGCAGGTGTAGGCGGAAGTCCAGCCTATGCATACTCGATTAACGGCTCTTCTTTTGTGAATGATACCCTTTTCCAAGGATTGGGAGCGGGAAGTTACCAGATGGTTGTGGAGGATCGAGAAGGTTGTCGTGACACTGTCAACACCAATATCATCGAACCCTCGCCCTTGAGTGTGTCCCTTTCGAGCCAGGAGGATGCCGATTGCTTTGGTGCGAGTAGTGGATCGGTGACGCTGGTTGGAGCAGGAGGTACGGCTCCCTATTCCTTCTCAGAAGACCTCACCAACTTCACCCAAGATCCCGTCAGGACGGGCCTACGCGCAGGCGAATATACCTTCCTCGTCCAAGACGATAGGGGTTGTTTGGCAGAGGTACAGGCTACCATCGATCAGCCAGACCCACTATCGGGTGTGATCGATGCGGAGGATGTGACCTGTTTTGAGGCAAATGACGGCAGAGGTGTCGCCAACATGCAAGGGGGAACAACCCCTTATGCCTACCTCTGGTCCAACGGCGCCAGTACACGAGAGGTCAACAACCTCCCACCAGGAAACCCCTGGGTACTGATCACTGATGCCAATGGCTGTCAACTATCACTCAGTACCGAGATCTCTGAGCCTCCCGCATTGTCCATCGACTCTAGTCAGGTGCAACCTGCCTCTTGCTTTGGGGCGAGTGACGGCTTCCTACAAATATATACCTCGGGTGGTGTGCCTCCCTACAGGTACAACTGGAGCAATGGCGCTACGGATTCCATCTTGCTCAATCTTCCCGCAGGCGATTACATCGGTACATTGATCGACAATAACGGCTGCGAAGAACGCGACACCTTGACAATCAACCAACCACCTGAGATTGTGATCGAAATCACGGATCAGAAGGATGCATTCTGCGGATTGGCCAATGGTGAAGTCACCGTGGAGGCGACAGGCGGAGCCGAATCTTTCTCCTACATCTGGTCCAATGGGCAGACAGGACCTACGGCCATTGAACTCATGGGAGGGCCCTCTATCCCTCCATATGAAGTCATTGCGACGGATACTACGGGTTGCTCCAACTCCTTGTCGGTGACCTTGGAGATAGGTGGAGAACCCACGGCAGCTTTTGAAACCAATTATACACCTCAGGATACCATCCCATTGATCGGCAACAATGTGCAGCTGATCAACCTGTCTGTCGATGCAACCGACTATCTCTGGGCATTTGGGGATGGCAATTTCTCCAATGAAGAAAATCCCACGCACATCTACGAAGAATCAGGCAGCTACACCATCGAGTTGGTAGCTTATGATCCTTTGTTCCTGTGTCCTGATACGGCCTACCTTACCCTATTCTTGGTGCCCCCAGGCATCATCTACGTGCCTAACGTCTTTACCCCCAATGGGGACAATCGCAACGATGACTTCTTTGCGGTAGGGATTCAAGTCGCGAGCTTCCAATTGGACATCTATGATCGCTGGGGACGTTTACTCAAAACGTTATTTGCATTAGAAGATTACTGGGATGGGACCAATAAAAATAATAACCCCGTCCAAGAAGGTGTTTATGTATGGAAGATGCGTGCCACTCTCAATGATGGCTCTCGGGTAGATAAAGTGGGGACTGTGACTTTGGTTAGATAAGATATTCAAATATATACGATGACATGCCCTGACTTTGGTTGGGGCATTTTCGTTTCCATTCTATGCCCTATTTCCTATCTTCTTCGCTTTCTTTTAAAGTCCATTTGGCATTCAGAGAGATATGCGCGAATTTTGCCTTTCATTTACAGACAGAGACTGAAAGCTTTCTTCTTATTCTCATAGGAAGCATTTTGTATACTGTCTTCCATTTTACCAGCGAGGAGGAGTGAGATGTCAGATCAGCAGTTAACGAAACATTACGGGAATCCAGAGGATCGGGAAAACTTTGATGAAGATTCCTTATATGATCACTATACGCTTAGAGCAAGTGCGGGACAAAAGCCGCTTAGGGTAGATAAATTTCTCTCCAACCTCTTACCATTCACTACGCGATCCAAAATCAAAAATGCTTCCCAGACAGGTTCGATCACAGTCAATGGTAAGCAGGTCAAGGTATCTTATAAGGTGCGCTCCAATGACGAAGTCAAAATCATGCTCCCCTACCCTCCCAGTCCCAAACTGACGGCGGAAGAAATGGAGCTGGACATCCGCTATGAGGATGATGACTTGATCGTGGTACACAAACCTGCTGGGATGGTCTGTCATCCCTCGCTAGGGCATCGAACAGGTACCCTGATTCATGGTTTGCTCTGGCATTTTGAGCATTTGCCCCTCCCTCCGACACAGCAAGAGCATCAGCGTCCAGGGCTCGTCCACAGGCTAGATAGAGATACAACAGGCTTGATGGTCATCGCAAAGACTGAGTTCAGTATGGCGCATCTGGGTAAGCAGTTTTATGATCGAACCACAGGTAGACGCTATCAGGCACTGGTATGGGGAGATGTGCGGGAAGACGAAGGAACGATCGTAGGACACGTAGGACGCCACCCTTCCAATAGAAAGATTTTTGCAACCTATACCGATGGTAGTGTGGGTAAGCATGCCGTTACCCATTACAAAGTATTGGAGCGTTTCGGTATTGCGACGCTTGTAGAGTGTCGACTAGAGACGGGAAGAACGCATCAAATTCGCGTTCATATGAAGCATCTGGGTCATACAATGTTTCAAGATCGAGAGTATGGAGGGGATCGTCAGCTCAAAGGTCCCCAGGTCAAGAAGTTCCAGCAATTCCTCCAAAACTGTTTCCAGCTACTGCCACGCCAAGGCTTACACGCCAAGACTCTGGCTTTTGATCACCCGACGCTGGGCGAGCGTATGACATTTGACAGTGACCTCCCCGAGGACATGCAAGCCTGTGTAGATAAGATGAGGCACTGGGCGAAGTTTCATTGAGTATACCTATTCATGACACCCTCAGCATATGCCTTTTTCTACATAGAAAAAAGATCATTCCTCTCCCTTTCTACTCAAGAGGTAAGCGTATACTACGGGAATACATATCATGAGTAATGTAGCAGGGAGGAAGAAATAAAAATAGATTTTCGAAGGTAAGAAGACATAGAGTACTGCCAACATCACAGTGGTTCCTACCCATATTTTTCCACCTAGTCGATGCGTCTTTCGCCATACATCTTCAGACTCTAATGTCCAGGGCGTGCGAATCCCGATGAAATAATTGGGTTTGATTTTGCCAAAATAATTTCCCGTAGCGCCCAATAAAAATAGCACAGGCAATACAATCCAGTCTATAGGTGTCGTGACATTTCCTAGCCAAATATTGATCAGTCCGATAAAAAGTATCAGGTGAAATATTCCATAAATTACTTGTAGCCGTCCGACAGTTTGACTGTACTCAGGCCCACGACGCTTAGGGTCAATGACAGGCAAGACCCAAAATAAAAGTTGTAAGCCCCAGCCCAAGCCAGCAATAAAGGGAAGGTGCGTCACTTTATCGCCAAATCGATCGGGTTCTAGGCGGATGTTCCAATGGACGGGGATGCGCTCGGGAATTTGATCCCAAAACAGCCACATCAAGATCAAGGGGACAGTAGATAAAATGACAATGAGGGAGTAGTGATAGGATCGCTTCATGATTCGGGTTGTTGTTGGAGATCCATGATCCAGGTGATCAAATCATCGAGGACAGAGGTATTGATGGAATAATAGACGTACTGGCCCTTCTTTTGAGAGCTTACAAGATCTGCCTGTCTCAGTAAATCCAAATGATGGGAAATGCTAGGTTTTTGCATGTCAAATGCACTGGCGATCTCACCTGCCGTAAGGTCACCACTTTTGAGCATCTCCAATATCTGGCGACGGCTAGGGTCTTTTAGGGCTTTGAATAATTTGTCCAAGGTGAGTATTTAGATATTTGCCTAAATATCTCTACGTAGATCACTGCCTTTAGTTCAAAAAAAAGACGCCGAATGAATCAGCGTCTGTTTGGGTTGTGTGATACATACACATTGTAGACGGGCATTGTATTGCCCACATAAGGGACGAGGTCGCCCTTTTTAGGATAAGGATTTTTCACGTACCATGGCACGTGCTTTCTCCAAAATCGTTGTATCGTCGAGGTGGACCATTCCTCCATCGGGTCCTGGCTCTACATGTATCCCAGTAGAGTCCCCATTTTCAAAGTCCGTAGCACCAAAATAATTACGTACAGTCTGTACAGGGAGGCTGAGATCATTTGCGATCACACGCATACTGCCTTTGGGTAGGCTGTGCTTGAGGCGGCGCAATTCATTAAATGTTAGCGTCATAGTCTAGGTGGGTTTAAAAATGAAGCAATACGTTTAAGGAAGATGAGAACATACGTATACCAAGCCGATTACTGGAAAATAATTGACAGTAAAAAGGATATACGAAAAATTCTACCTGTTTCTAATAATATAAGAAATTATCGGATCTGAACAAATCTTGCGAAGTGTTGTTACAGGGAATTTATGAGATGTCAATAGCTGAAGATCAAGCCTTTTTAAATAATCATTAATGATCGAAAGGATTCTTTGGGGGATTGGAGGGAGATATTTTTCTCCATTATCACTTACATATTTTTCACGGCCTAAAAATATATCCCTTCTTTTCCATATTAGTGATTATCACAAGTGAATATTCAGTTACTATGTAGAGACTTACTTTCTTTGTAGAGACGCGATCAATGGATGTCTCTACATAGAAAGTACGATATCCACTCATTCGTGATAATCGTTTTCACTTTCCCCTCTTTCTCATTCGTATTCTCTGTCCGCATTTCGCGCTTCTTTCTCTCGATAGGCATCGGTAAGATCGACCTCAAATCTATTGGCCAACTCCATGAGATAGCTCAACACATCTGCCATTTCTCCTTTGAGCTCTCCCGGATCTACCACTTTCCCTTTCTCTTGGTACAAGTTGATACGATTGCGTATAGCCTTGGCGAGCTCTCCTACTTCTTCTGCAAACAACAGGAAAGTAGCGAGGTCAGAAGTTTGATCCCATCCACGAAGCTTGCATATAGCTGCTTGATAGACTTGTAGTTCTTGTAAGGTGGGACTTTGGGGAATGGAGGGATATTCTGGACGCATATACTTTGGATTTACCTATATTTTCCCCTGCAACTTAAGCACCATCATCTTATATACAGCAGCTACTGTGAGCGAATCTGTGATTTCTTTGGACTCTACCCTTTCAAAAACGGCCTCCAAAGACATTTTTTGTACGTGCAATTCCTCCGTCTCCTCAGGTGCTGCTTTCCCCTGTGTCAATCCTGTCGCCAGATATACGATTCCCCATTCATCTGAAACTGAATTCGATAAATGCATCTCAAATAAAGGTTCATAATGCTCAGCCACCAGCCCCGTCTCTTCTAGAAGCTCACGCTGTGCAGTCCAGATAGGATCTTCGTCGAAGGGGCCTCCACCTTCAGGAATCTCCCAAGAGTACATTTCTAATGGGAAGCGGTACTGCCCCACCATCCAAATATGTCCATCCTCATAGGGAACTACACCCACAGCATTGGCTTTGTAATGTACTGTTCCGTAGATACCTGGATTGCCCGCAGGATTGAGTACTTGATGCTCTGTGACTTTGATCCAGGGATTTTCGTAGGGGATGTGGTGAGACAATAGGGTCCAGGGATTGCGTTCTTTCGATTCGTTTCGACTCATATACTTCGCGTGATAGATTGAACGACCTTAATTTGGTTAAAAAACTCCTTCGCGATGACACGAAGAAAGGTATAGGCAGGAATTGCCAAAATCATTCCTACAGGTCCCCCCAATGAAGCTGCCATGAGGATCACAATGAAAACCTCAAGTGGATGTGCTTTGACGGAACTCGAATAAATGAGCGGCTGGAAAATAAAATTATCAATGAGCTGGACCAATAAAAAGATCGCCAATGCCTCTCCCATTAAGGGAAGGGTCTCTTGATAAAAGTTCATTTGAAGACTATTGAGAAGGGTCATGGTCGCTGTCATGCTCCCACCGATGATGGGTCCTACATAGGGAATGACATTGAAAATACCAGCAAAATACCCAATGAATAATGCATCTTTCACCCCCAAAATGCCTAAACCTAAAGAGACCAATCCCCCGACCAATAAGATCTCTAAAACCACTCCTACAAAATAACGAGTGAGTAATTTTTTCACATTCTCCAAGACCTTGGACACCCGCTCCATGTAAGCATCAGGTGTCAATGCCATGACCATATCATGTACCAGCTTGCGCTCTTTGAGGAAGTAAAAGGTGATAAATGTGGTGGAAAATAAGCCGATCAGAAAATTGGCACCAAACCCTAAGACGCCAGATAAGATATTGGATACATTGATTTCTTCGATCACTCGTTGAAACTGCGCCAATAGTTCTTCCTCTAAGGTACTCCCTTCTGGAACTTCGATGAAGTTGTACTGCGTATTCAGATCCTTGGCCGATGCTAGAGGTTCTTGCAAATTCTCTCGGAGCGACTCCACCCGAATCCCACTGACTTGCCCAGAAATATCCACAACTAAGGGTACAAAAAAGCTCAATATCGAGAACAGTAAAGTAAAAAGGGCCAGCAGGGTAATAAGTGCCTTCAAGGTATCGGGCAGTTCATTTCCCCGAATCTTCACCTTGCTCAACAACCGAACAATGGGCCGTCCAATCAGAGACAAGACAACAGCGACACCTAGATAGATAAAAATGGAAGAAAAATACCAGATAATGACGCCCGCAAACCCCAGCACCATGCCAATAGCCAAAGCCAGCAAAATAATGGCTCCACTTATCGTCAATATTTGTTTCCAGTTCTCCATATACATCTCCTTATTGCATCGATTGGGTACAGAAAGCACAGAGAGGATCTAGGCTTTCTCATTCCTGGATAAGATGAACTTTTCTACTACCCAATTTCTCATATTCACTTTTCCTCATAAATGTACTGATTTTGTTCAGAGTGAGGCGAAAGAGAGTAAAAATTAATGCTTAAATTGGATGTTTGGAGCTGAAAGGGATACACCAGCGATATGAGTCAAGCAGAAGATTTATTTTATCGAATAGAAGCGCAAGGCGAGGGATTGTTCAAGGACAGGGGGAGTAAATTTTATGCTTTTGCCTATCCTGTACAGAATATGGAAGCGATCGAAGACCACATACGCCAGCTCAAAAAGACCTATCACGATGCACGACATCACTGCTATGCCTACCGTCTGGGAAACAAAGGGGAAACGGTGTTTGTCAATGACGATGGCGAACCCTCACATAGTGCAGGTACACCTATTTTGGCTGCGATTCGTTCGGCAGAGCTAACAGATGTCTTAATCGTAGTCGTGAGATATTTCGGTGGGACGAAACTAGGTGTCAGGGGTTTGATTGAGGCTTATCGCACGAGTGCTGTAGAGGCGCTAGAAGGCTTGATCAAAACACCTATTATTCCCAAGGTCATCTTCTCACTCACCTTTCCCTATAATCGTACGAGTGAGATCAATAGACTTTTGCATCCTCATCCCGTCATTGTAGTTGAGGCCCATTATACTGATATCTGTCACATTATTTACTCTATCGAAAAAAAGATGTACCCTCCCTTGTCACAAGCCTTCAAATCTGCTGGTATCCCATGGAAAGTTTTACAGATGGATGAATGAAAAAATCGCTTTTCTATGCAGCGAATTGGCTTCAAAATAAGTTTAGAATAAAGAGATCTTATCCATACAGTTTTTTATATTTATCGTAAGCGTATCTAGGGATAACTTATAGGGGGGAATGAACTCTATGACGTGCGGCAGAACTGCAGAAATGAATGAAGTCCGATTCCTCGTGATACCTTTGGGGTTAAAAGAGGAAATGCGTAAAAACTCTGGGCTTGAGGGGATAAAATTTATCCCTCTAATTTTATCTTTACATTATCAACCATTCTAAAAAAGAGATGGTTACCAAAGTAGCGAGGCCTTTATAGGGTTAGGCTATTGCGATCAAATCGTATTTATGAAGCGAACATACAGATACATCTTTCTCATATTTTTATATACATGGACAACTACCCTCTTCGCACAAAGTGGGAAAATCCTATCCGTCTACCATCAGTTTGATCAGGCACCGAGCATCTCAGACATACAACAAGTAGTGGAGGCGCGTGTATTGCCAGACTTACCTTCAGGAACAGAGCTCTTCTACCAAGAACAGAGACGAAGTCTGGGAGCTACCCATTACAAGTTTGAACTAAGGTATGCTCAAGCACCTGTCTTCTATGCAGAGATAAAAGCACATGTCACCCATACGCATAAGTTGCGGACCATCACCCAGAGTTTTCCTTCTTTCGCAGCTCCCGAAGACAAGTTCTCTTTCCCCGTGGATTCCACATGGCTGCACAACTGGATCGTCCAAAGACAAAAAGCACTGACAGATGTAGAGATCCAATGTCCTTTGTGGTATATATCAGAGGGAACCTTGCAGCCTGTAGCCTGTGTACGTGCTTACAGCGAGTCCTTGGGTCTGGCCAATGAATTTCTTTTAGACGACCAAGGTCAAGTCATCGAGCAGTCGGACCTAGGCGCCTACCACAACTGGGGGCATCGTCACAATGGAGATAGTATTTGCCGAGGCCGTGTATTCATTCCCGACCCTGTCACTCGTGCCCAAGCGCCCTATGGCCAGGCATTTTCGGATGACAATGACGCGCATACACCCTTGCTAGAGAGTTTGATGGATACAGTAGAGCTCAAAGGACTCACGCTCGTCAATGGCCGATGGGAGCTGAGAGGTCCGCACGTAGCGATAGAGGACATTGCCCCTTTCAACGATATACCTGCCAATAGCAGCACGGGATTATTTTTCTTTCGTAGAAATCAATCGGAGTTTGAGGACGTCATGGCCTATTATCATATCGACACCTTCCAGCGCTACGTTCAGTATCTGGGTTTTGACAGCCTGCAAAATCAACCCCTTAGAGTAGATCCCCATGGTAAGGCAGACAGCGACCAGTCCGTATTTGTCACTAATAACGGCAATTCGTATATCCTATTTGGAGATGGAGGGGTGGACGATGCGGAGGATGCCGACGTGATCATCCATGAGTACGGGCATGCGCTCTCCTATGATGCGGCACCCAATACGAGACGAGGATCTGAGCGTGTCGGGCTTGATGAAGGATTTGGCGATTACTTTGCAGCCGCTTATTCCTACGACTTGTCTCCTTGGCAGTGGTTTGAAATTTTCAATTGGGATGGGCACAATGTATTCTGGCCAGGGCGTGAAGCCATCGTGAGTGACATGTATCAAGGACCTGGCAACTATGGAATTTATCAGATTGGGGCTTTTTGGGCCTCTATCATGATGGAGATCCGACTGGAGATTGGGGCGGAGATAACCGATCAGTTGGCGCTGGAAGAACTATACAGCAACTTTCCTGATATGACCTTGGCGGATGGCGCCATCTTGCTGATTGAGGCTGATTCCGTCCTCTTTGGAGGTATACATACTCCTGTCATACAGGATAAGTTCTGTGCGCGAGGTGTGATCCTCAACTCTGGCTGCTTGGGAGTCTCTGTTGACGCTGAACCTCCATCTGAGTTTGCCATTTATCCCAATCCAGCAAAAGAGGCCGTGCAACTCCTACTGGAGCCTGGTGCTTATCAAGTACATCTCTGGGATCTTTCGGGGAGACGCATCCAGACCTGGACCATTCAAGCTTCTCGTACAGCCTACACTTTACCCTTACCTGAGGTGGCAGGTTTATTCATTCTCGAAATTCATAGTCCACAGCAAGAAAAGTATCGATTCAAGATAAATATCATACCTTAAATTAAAATCTGACTAATTAGTATTTATATCGAATTTTATACGACAAGAATGTAAGCTTTGAATGAGAATGTTCTTTTTTTGAATCTTCTCCTAGATTTAACGGTAAGATCCAAGGAATAAATGGAAAGATCCGATAAAAAACCCACAAAACCCCATTGTAGGATGAAGGCGCTTATGGTCGATAAACAGGTGTAAAAAATTCCTATCATTGCAGATGATATTGGGATTCTCTCTTTTCGCCTACAGCAAAAGGAAAATTGAATTCCTGGGGATTCCTTTCAAGGAATAAATGCACTAAGACGTTCATACTTTATGCCAACGCTCATGCCCGCTCAGCAAACACAAGACCATGCTTTTGTGACGGGAAGCATCCGACCTGTAGTCCTTTGTATCTTCCAGCACAAAGGAAAAATTCTGGTAAAAAAAATATCCAGAGGCACATCGGCTTCTCCCGTTTATATGCCTCCTGGTGGAGGATTGATTTTTGGGGAGTATAGCTGGGAAAGCATAAGAATAGAGATCAAAAAGGAGCTAGGAGAAGAAATCAAAAATTTGTCATTTCTCGGCACATCAGAACAAGTTACTACAGAAGGTCAGATCCCCCGACATGAGATCATCTTCCTGTTCAAAGGCGAACTAGCAAACGAAGCTGCATACCAAGAGGAAATATTTTGGGGGGTAGATGAAGCAGGTCAACCTGTGCAAGCCACTTGGAAACCGATTACTTTTTTCAAAAAAAATAAGGGAGCACTTTATCCAGACTTAATCCTAGAGTTGGTTTAAGGTCTTGTTATAGCCAGTCATCTGTCGCACTTTTAACCTTTCACAGACTTCGTTTCCTAAAAAGTAAAAGTTGGAAAGTATCGGGCGTTCAGTCTCACCTCAGGTCATTTACCTTTAAAACTTTGGACGTTCCAAGAGCGCATCTATGATGTAGGATCTCTTGATATCTGCCTTAGAGGTAAAGGGCCTAGCTTTACGTTTTTTCCGAGGAGCAGGCTCTTCTTCCTTATCCTTTTTGCTACTCGATCCCGTTCGGCTCCCTGGAAGAAAGGCTTCATTTAATGGGCGTGTGGGCGCTCGCTGCGGCATCCGTTGTACCCCTCCTCCTGCACTATCTCCCAAGCCTACACGTACCCTTAAGTATCTGACATACAAAAGTAAGGCTATAACAAGAAGAGATAGGAGAATGATGAGAAGTACTTGCATTGTGACAAACTTTGTGGAAAAATTGAGGATAATCTTCCGCCTATTTGACGGAAATTAGCTCTCCATTCGTTGGTATGCAAGTGCCAGTATAAGAAATAAATCATGACCTAAGAACAAAATTTGTGGATTTACACTTGATTTTGGCTTACTCTACGGGCATATGCTAAATTACTGACGAATATTAGAAGCGTCCTAGTCCCTTCTGGAAGGGTAGATCTGGGACAAGGGGACTGAATTATGCAGCTGAAGAAATTAGAATTATTTGGCTTTAAAAGCTTTGCCAATCGCCAAACCTTGGTTTTTGATCACGGCATCACAGGGATCGTCGGTCCCAATGGCTGTGGCAAGTCGAATATCGTAGATGCGATTCGCTGGGTATTGGGTGAGCAAAAGACCAAAAATCTACGTTCGGAGAAGATGGAAAATGTCATTTTTAATGGCACCAAATCCAAACGTAAGTCCAACTTTGCGGAAGTATCCCTGACATTTGAAAATACCAAGAATCTCCTTCCTACAGAATACGCGACAGTCAAGATCACGCG
The DNA here is from genome assembly GCA_038527485.1 of Bacteroidota bacterium. GTDB lineage: Bacteria > Bacteroidota > Bacteroidia > J057 > J057 > JALEFZ01. The sequence goes on along the minus strand of JBCBFT010000013.1, from coordinate 67,627 downwards.
CAAGCTCTATCGTTCGGGTGAAAGTGACTATCAAATCAATGGCGTAAGCTGTCGACTGAAGGATATCCAAAACCTCTTCCTCGATACAGGGATTAGTTCTGACTCCTATGCCATCATCGAGCTGGGAATGGTCGACGCTATCCTGACCAATAAAGACAATGAGCGGCGCAAGTTTTTTGAAGAGGCTGCAGGAATTTCTAAATATAAGATTCGTAAAAAGGAGACCCTTCGAAAGCTCCGCGATACAGACTCCGATCTCGAACGTGTGGAGGACATCCTCTACGAAATCGATAAAAGCCGCAAATCCCTTGAAAAACAAGCTCGACGGACACAGCGGTACTTTGAGATTAAGGAGCAATACAAGCACATAAGTTCTCAATACGCCTTTTTGGGCATGCGCTCCATCCGCGAGCGTCAGAATCAGCTCCGTATCCTGGAGAATCAGCTGACCGATGAAATCACCGAAGTACAGTCAGGACTCGCCCTCTACGAAGCGCGCATCCAAGAGCTCAAAAAAGAACTGGTAGATCGTGAGCGGATGCTGGCAACTGCCCAGGAGGACCTGAATACACACATGAGCAAGCTGCTCAATATGGAGACGGAAAAGTCGATTAAGACCGAACGTCTCAAATACCTCCAACAGCGGGAGCATGCCATCCGAAATCAGATGGAAACGGAAAAGCGTCGTCATACAGAAAATCAAAGCAAGCGCAACCAACTGGAAGAAACGCACATGCGCCTGGAAAAGGAGCAATCGGAGCAGCACCGCATCGAATCAACTGCACAGGAGAAGGTCAATGTCCTGCGACGCACCTACCAAGAGCAGCAGCAACAAGTCGACAGCCTCAATGCCCAATATAGAGAGACAGAACAAGAGGTGCAGCAACTCTCTCGTGAGGTCGACATGAAAAAAGTCAAGATCCAAAGCCTAGAATCAGAATTACGTAGAGCAGAAGAAGATAAATATCGCCGATCGGCAGATCTAGATGCTTTCACAGATAAGGCGGAAGAGCTTCGAGCATCTGTCGAGTCGATGGAGAAGCAAGTCAATGAATTAGAGGCACAAAGAAACGCACATCAAGCCCAACTTCGCCAAGTAGAGCAAGATGTAAGTACGCTCAAGGATAAGGTGTACAAATCCAATCGCTTACTCGATGCCAAGCAAAATGAATATAGTTTGACCAAAAGCTTGGTAGAAAATCTGGAGGGTTTTCCCGCTAGTGTGAAGTTCCTGAAAAAGAATGCCAAATGGATCAAGGATGCCCCCTTATTATCTGATGTGTTCGCCGTACCTGAGACACATAAGGTAGCCATTGAAAACTACCTCGAAGGCTATCTGAGCTATTATGTGGTTGCCTCGCGGCAAGATGCCCTACTCTCTGTGCGGATGCTAGCAGACGCCTCCAAAGGACGAGCGAATTTCTTCATCCTAGATGAGCTGGCTCATTATAAACCTCATAATCCTTTGATCTTCACGCAAGCACAGTCTGTGATGGAAGTGATAGACTGTGCGCCCGAATATAAAAAGCTCGCAGCCTTCCTTTTGGGCAAGGTCTACATCGTGCGTAGCGAAGAGGAAATTCCTGACGATGTCCCTGAAGAAGTTATTTTCTTGACACAATCGGGCAATATCACCCGCCGCCGATTCATGATGAGTGGAGGATCTTTGGGTTTATTTGAGGGTAAAAGGCTGGGACGTGCTAAAAATCTAGAAAAGCTAGATAAGGAAATCGCTAAGCTTCAGAAACAACTTACCCAGGAAAAAGCAGAACTTGAAAAAGCGCAAAAGCAACTCGAATCGCTGAAAAGGACAGACTACACAGGAGGACTAGATAAAGCGAGAAATGGACTTTCAGAAAAGCAACGAGATCTGTCTGTCCTGCAAACGAAAGAACAAGAATACCAAGAGTTCCTAGCGCGTGTGGGCCAACGAACCGATTCTCTATCTGATGAATTGGAAAAGTTGCAAAGTGAGGTACAGGAAGCAGCACCCAAGCATCGCATCAAGGAAGAACAAGTCCTACAATTTCAAGGGCAGCTGGCGCAACTGCGAGAAACTGCACAGGAAAACGGAGACCTTCTGAACGATGCTACCCAGGTGTACAACCAGGAGCATATCAAACGTATCCACCTTGACAATGAATACCAAAACGTTGCACGAGAACTCGATCAGTTGCTCCTCACGATGGACCAATACGTTGAGCGGGAGAATCAACTCTTGGAAGATCTCTCGAAAGTCGAAAAAGATACAGAGGAACTCATTAGCAGCAATCTACAGGATGATGAACACATCGTCTTCCTGTACAATCAGAAGAAGGAGAAAGAGGAGCGAGTAGGCAGAATGGAAGCACAGGTAGGTGCGTCTAAAAATAGCATCACTCAAGCGGAAGATAATTCCTCGGGGGCACGTAAAAAAAGGGAGGATCTCGTGACACGTCAGCAAAGCCTAAAGGAACAAGAGACAGAGATCAAACTTGAGATTCACGGACTGAGAGAGCGGATGTCAGTAGAGTTTCAGGTAGATGTGACCGAGTTGAGTCAGGTAGTCTTATTTGACAAACCCGTTGAGGAATATGACTATGGTTCTATTGAAGAACAGGTCATGAAACTCCGCACCCGCGTCCAAAACTATGGCGAGATCAATCCTATGGCAGTGGAAGCCTTTCAAGAGATTCAAGAACGGCATGAATTCATCAGTACACAGCGAAATGATCTACTAGAAGCCAAAGATTCCCTTCTGACCACAATTAGCGAGATAGACCAAACAGCTAAAGAGAAGTTTACGGAGACCTTCACGGTCGTTCGCGAGCATTTTCAGTCGGTATTCAAGTCGCTCTTCTATGAAGAAGACAATTGCGACCTCATCCTGATGGACCCTGAGCGCCCCCTTGAGTCGGATATCAACATCATTGCACGTCCCAAGGGAAAGCGGCCACTGACGATCAAGCAGCTTTCGGGAGGAGAAAAGACGCTAACCGCCGTAGCCCTTCTCTTTGCCATTTACCTCATCAAGCCTGCCCCGTTCTGTGTATTTGATGAAGTGGATGCGCCACTAGATGATGCCAACATTGATAAGTTCAACAACATCATCCGCGATTTCTCACAAGACTCCCAGTTTATCATCGTGACGCACAACAAGCGCACGATGAGTTCAACCAGTGTGATATATGGCGTGACGATGGCCAATCAGGGAATTTCTTCTGTGGTACCTGTAAGTTTGGAAGAGTTGGCACTGGCTTAAAGGATGCCTAGGCACGCACAAGCTGTCCCATCAGGTCATACTCCATGGCATCTGTGATCTGTATGGGATAAAATTCTCCTTGTTGTAAAGACTGATCTGTACGGATAATCACCTCGTTGTCCACTTCGGGAGAATCTGCTTCTGTACGTCCGACGTAATAGCCGTCTTCCTCGCGGTCGATCAAAGTACGGAGCGTTTGTCCTACTTTGACCCTGTTAAGCTCAAAGGAGATATCCTGCTGTAGCTCCATTACCTCTTCCTTTCGCTGCTCCTTGATCTCAGGATCGATCAGATCTTCCATCTTATCTCCTGCATGTGTATTTTCCTCATGCGAATATGTGAACACGCCTAGACGATCGAATTTAGCCTCTTCCAAAAATCTGAGTAGCTGCTGGTGGTCTTCTTCTGTCTCACCAGGATGTCCCACAAGCATGGTCGTACGCAGCGTCAGTCCTGGCACTTCATCTCGGATGCGCTTCACCAAGTCTTCGGTGCGCTTCTGATTGATGCCACGTCGCATGTGTTTGAGCACGTTGTCAGAGATGTGCTGGAGGGGCATGTCGAGGTAATTGCAAATATTGCTACGCTCACGAATGGTCGGCAGGATCTCTGTAGGAAAGCCTGAAGGATAGGCATAGTGCAAGCGAATCCATTCCAGTCCCTCCACATCTGAGAGTGCTTTGAGTAGATCATTCAGTTTGCGCTTGCCGTAGAGATCCAGCCCATAATAGGTCAGATCCTGCGCAATCAACATCAATTCTTTGACGCCTTTGCTTACCAAAAACTTCGCCTCATCGACGAGCATTTCGATACTACGGGAGTTGTGCTTGCCACGCATGAGCGGGATGGCACAAAACGAACAAGGGCGGTTGCAGCCTTCGGCGATCTTCAGGTAAGCAAAATGACTGTCTGTCGTCGTTTTACGCTCACCAATGAGTTCTTGCTTATAAATAGCGCCTAGGTGATTCACCAAGTCTGGCAAATCCTGTGTCCCAAACCATGCATCTACTTCTGGGATTTCAGCTTTGAGGTCATCCTTGTAGCGCTGCGAAAGACAGCCTGTGACAATCACTTGATCGACCAAGCCTTGGGCTTTGCGGTCGGCATACTGCAAGATGGTATTCACTGACTCCTCTTTTGCATGGTCAATGAATCCGCAAGTATTGATCACGACAATTCCTGAATCCTGGCTGTAATCCTCATGGGTAGCTTTCAAGCCATTTCCATGAAGCTGAGACAGTAGGCGCTCAGAATCCACCAAGTTTTTGGAACAACCCAGTGTGATAAGATTTATATTTTGTTTTGCGCGCTTTTGCTGCTTCGCAATATTGGTATGCATGTTTATTCGCTTTGAGACCGCTCCCAAGGACTTTTCTAAATAGAAACGGGTAAGGAGTGGAACAGAAAAATGTAGAAGATGTTTATTCCTACAATAATGAGGAGACCGAAAGAAGCGATCACACAGTCTCTTTAGGATACTTTTTGGAACATGGCGTTGATGAACTCTTGAGGATCAAATACCTGAAGATCGTCAATCCCCTCCCCTACCCCGATAAACTTCACAGGGATTTTAAACATATCTGAAACGCCGATGACGACACCTCCTTTTGCCGTCCCATCCAACTTGGTAAGTGCCATGGCAGACACATCAGTTGCTTCTGTAAAGGCAGTGGCTTGAGAGATGGCATTTTGGCCAGTGGAGGCATCAAGTACGAGCAGTACTTCATGGGGAGCACCTTCAAGAACTTTCCCCATAGAACGTTTGATCTTGCCCAGCTCAGCCATGAGATTTTTCTTAGTCTGCAATCGTCCTGCTGTATCTACGATGATGACATCATGCCCTTGTTCCACGCCTTTTTTCACGGTCTCATAGGCTACCGCAGCTGGATCTGTGTTCATTCCTTTAGAATAAAAATCCGCTCCTACACGGTCTGCCCAAAGTTTGAGCTGGTCTACTGCAGCTGCACGGAAGGTATCACCTGCCCCCATCAAGACTGTTTTTCCTTGATTTTTGTAGCGGTAGGCTAACTTTCCTATTGTCGTCGTTTTCCCCACTCCATTTACACCTACCACCATGATGACATGCGGGATCTTCTTTCCATCCAGTTCCTGATCGGGCACTTCAAAGTAATCCCTTGAAGCTGGATGATTTTCCAAAATCATGGTTTCTATTTCATCTTTCAGCAATCTATCTAGTTCTGCCGCATTGGAATATTTGTCTTTTGACACACGATCTTCGATCCTTTGGATGATCTTGATCGTAGTTTTCACGCCTACATCACTGGCAATCAAGACTTCCTCTACCTCATCTAGGACATCTTCGTCGATTTTCCCTCGCCCTACAATGGCTTTCCCCAAACGAGCGAAAAAGCCTTGTTTCGTTTTTTCCAGCCCTTTATTGAGTTTGTCTTTATTTTCTTTCTTTTTGAAAAAATTCAGCATAGGAGCTTCGGTTTGTATAAGCACGCAAATATAGGGAATCTTTTACAGGTAATGAAGTGGTTAGAATGAGACGATTGAGGTAGAAGGATCTTTTATTTGTATGTGACTTAATTTGGGAAATATGGAGCGTCAACGGCATGGGTAACCACGCCATAGCGGGGATAGGTAACCATGCCGTAGCGGTGGTTCTACGTACAGGCGCACAGATGTCTAGACATGTAGGGATACAAAGCATGAAGAAAAAAGGCGAAGTAAGACCGCTCTGCGTAGTCGTCAAACTAGGCAGGATTCAATCTATTAGTTTCCTAACTAAGCGATCAGAAGCACCAACAGGACGTTGGTGATAGGCCAGGGATATACAAAACACTAACGGGACGTTGGTGATAGGCCACGCCACGGCGGTGACCCTACTATACATCAATCAGGAACAGCCACTGCAAAGGCAGCTTCACCGTTTTCTAAGATCAAGACCTCATCAGGATCATCTGCTGCATATAACTCACAATTAAATCTGGCAGAAATCAAATAGGTAGGTCGTCCCTGTGCGTCTTCTATGTATGGCTCATAACTGAGCAACTCAAATGTGCTACTAGCTGGCTGAGATTCAAATCGCTGGGAAGTATACGTTCGCCCTGAAGGATCTGTATATTCGATATATACTCTTCCTAAATCTAACGGTAAGCTAGACCGGGTAAAGTCCGTGGACGAAATACAAGAGGCGCCTGAACCTGTGTAGATATTTTTGATGACACAGCAGGTACCTTTGGATTTAAATGTAGCCACTAATTTCACTTCATAGATACCGGGCGTTTCGTAAGTATGTGTCACTACCTCTTGCTTTGCATAGTGGATGCCATCTCCTGTAGTCAAGACCAGAACAGGATTTCCCAAGCTACGATCATAGTCAGCCTGAAACTTCACATTGGTTTCATCCAATATCTCATAGTTTAAGTCCAATCCACAATCCACATAGCGCTGGCCCGTTTGGACAACTTGGCGAGAAATCGAGGTACATCCTGCGGCATCAGTGACCGTCACTTTTACCTCATACAGACCCTCTGTCTGATAGGTATGCTTGGGATTGGGAAGTGTGGAGGTATTGCCATCCCCAAAATCCCAGAGGTAGGTCTTTCCGTCTGTATGTTGCGGGTCAGATGTTTGGAAAGCCATGGTAAATGGCTCAGCTGGATCTATTTGCCCAAGATAAAAGCGCGTCCCTATCTCCAATGCCTCCTCAGCTTTGAATGCGCCTCCTGATAATTTTTGGTCCCTTAAAGTAATGGATAATGCTCCTTCCTTGCCCCCGACAAATGCACCTGAAAACGTTTGTACATTTTGCACATCCAATGCCCAGTCTGTTGCCATGACATAGTCATTTTCTCCCGCTTGCCAAGCTACTTGCTGCTCATCCAAGGTCGCAGAAGCCGTAAATACTGGATCTGTCGATGCAGGAAAAGGAAGATCCTGCTTGCAACTGATGAGTACGAGAATCAATGCCCATGCGCACATGGAACCCTTATTTCTATACAAAAAATACATCATCTCAAGCGGTAGTTGAGGGTGAATTGGAGTTGACGCCACCTATCTTTTTGTTCTTGTTTCCAGATCTGGTCTTGTGTAAAGTCCACCATTCCCCATTGGTACTGAAGACCTATATGCACATTGTTTGCCACCTGGATTTCGTATCCTATCTGGGGAGACACATCCCACTGACGCAAGCCATAAGTAATACCCGAAAGGGTCTGCGATTCAGACACAACTTCACCTCCCTGTCTTTGAACATTTTGGGTGAACTGTCCCTTAGTCCCTAGCAGATAGTGTATCCCTACCCCTATCGTCACCTGATGCCCTGGGAAAAGTCTTCGCTGGATATGAAGTGGAACATGGAGTCGACTTGCCCGCTGAGGCTCCCACTGAATTTGAGTGCTTTGGGAGGCAAAATCATAGACAGTGCCTATAGAATCTACTTGCAGACCCGAAAGCGGTAAGGTCTCATACTCTAAGCCTGTCATGATGTTCCATTTTCTGCTGTTGCCTAAGGGTAGTGTCAATCCAACTCCCAGACGATTCTGGCGATGCAAAACGGACTCATTGGACTCACTCAATCTCGTCTCACTTAGGGCAAATATCGCTTTGAGCCTTAACTGGACTTTTCTAAAAGGTGTAAATGTGCCATAGCTTCTGCTGAGCTTAGGCATCACAAAATCATTTTCATCTCTAAAACGGGCATCTGGCATAGGGACAACCGTACGCTCGGGAAAGATCATACTCGAAAACTGGAGATGAGCTTCTTGGTTTTCTGTTTCTTGATCTTTAGATACAATTTCTTCTACGGGGGTGAATGCGTTCTTTTTCTCTGGTCTATCCTCTACTTCTGAATCGGCAGCCACAGGTGTAAAAGGAGGAGGATCTACTGGGCTAGTTTGACCTGATGCCATTTTCCTTACGCGCGGTCTTGGATTTACACGAGGTCTTGGATAGGCAGAAGGGGGTAACAAAGGCTGTGTTTGGTTCGGAGCTAATGATGGCGCGTCTGTAGAAGAAACTGTGGCCAAGGGAGCTTCACCTTCCTGTACGAGAGGTGTTTCAGGCCATAGTATCCATGTTCCCAGTCCGACTCCTAAGAATAAGAGCGGCAACAATACCCATAGCAGAAATGGTCGCCGTCGTCTGGCTTCAGCATCCCAAACCGCCATTTGCTCCTGGGCCTCTTCCCAGAATGCATCCTGATAAACGGGCGGCTCCGACGCCAGCTTATCTTTGATGTATTCAACTAATTTATCTTCCTCTTTCATGACGCCATCTTTTCAGGATATCCCTTTTTAGCCAATAATTTCTGTAATCTTTTGCGCGCATCACTGTAGTGCCATTTGACTGTGCCTTCGCTGATTCCCAGCATTTTGGCTATTTCTCTATGCTTGTAACCATCTATCGCATGCAAGTTAAACACAGACGCTGTCTGCGGTGGCAACGATCGAATGGCTAAATATATTTCTTGTGCTCCGAGGTTCTCATCAAACTGGACGGTTCCTGAAACAGTTTCCAGCTGGGCGATGTCGGATAATTGTACATGGTTTTGGTAGCGCTTCTTCTTCTTCAGTTCATCTAGGATGCTGTTGATCATCACACGCTTACTCCAAGGGAGAAAGGACTCTGACTTATGCAGCTTTTTGAGATTCTTGAGAATCTTATAAAAACCCAAATTGAGATATTCTTTCGCATCATCCTCACAAGTTGCATATCTTAAACACACAGGATACAAATAGCCAAAACAAAGCTCATAGAGCTTGCTTTGTGCTTGCTTATCTTTTTTGATGCAAGCCTTGATCAACTGTGAGTGGGGATTTGTCATAGACTAATTGCTACCCAAGCTTTTTTCATGAACTGTACCGTTTATAAAAGGACCTCCTGCGCATGCTAAACGCAGGAGGTATAGAATAAAAAAACTTGACTACCTAATGATATGAAACTTCTGCGCGGCAATTCGTTCTTCGCCTGCAATAATATCTATATGATAGACACCTGAAGGCAGATCTTGCAAGGAAATTTCTTTCTTCATCAAACCTGTCTGCTGCATGCCTTCTGCTATCCAAACCGATTGCCCCATCATGTTTCTGATACGAAGCGTGTATTCGTTCGCTTGTGGGATTTCCATCTGGACAGTAATCTGATCTTTGGCAGGGTTGGGATAGAGATTAAATACAAGAGTGGTGAGTGGATCATTGCTTGAAACCAAACTGCCCACTTTCAACACATCTGTATCTGTCACCTCAAAATCCAGTTGATTGAAGGTCTCATTATTCGCAGTGATATCCACCACATAATGCTCTGAGTTTCTACCCCACATCTCTACTTGTACCTTGTATGTACCGTAGGCTAGATTATCAATACTGTATTCTCCTGCATCATTGGTCATACCAGCAGCGACTATCTGATCGTTCATATCCATCACCAATATACTGGTATTCATCATAGGATCACCAGGACCGTTTTTATTGGCTCCTTGAGATACCAATCCTCCTACAAATCCAGGGCCTCCACTGTTGTTTCCTGGCTCTAGGTTGATGATCAAGAAGGGGAATGAGGACTGATTGACCACTGTGGCATTGAACCAGAATGCATCGTCACCATAGTAGGTCGGCAAGAAGCTGCTGTAGTTCGGATCACTCGGGTTTGGCGCGACCTTCACGCGATAGTCTCCATTGGGCGCACCAAAGATGAAAAGACCACCCAAGGTAGGATCAGATTGGAAGGTATCTACTGCCGTCAATGTCCCTGCCACACTATCGTATACAATCAGCCAAGCTGTATAGTCATCCACGATCTGTCCATTGGCAAACACCTGACCGATTACCCCAAAGTTATTGGGACCGGGTGTCGTGTTAAATACAACACAAGAAGAATCCGAACAAGAAGGGGTGACCACTGTCAAGCAAGCTGTGTAGAATCCAGCGGAAGCATAGGTGTAGGACACGGTCGGACTATTTGTCGTCGAAACTACCCCATCTCCAAAGTCCCAAATGTACTGCGCACTTGGATCTGCATACTGCGCTGTGAAAATGATCTGGTTCAAACCAGAATCCTGGGAAAGGTGGAAGAGTGCATCACAAGAAGGGGCTGTACCTACGATAATTGTCTGGCAAGACTGCTGGATACAACTGCCCAAAGAATCTGTCACAGTCAAACATGCTGAGTATGAACCAGGCGTAGTATATGTCTTCTGTACAAACGGACCAGAAGCTGTCGTGCCATCTCCAAACTCCCAATCATACTGTGTCGATGCATTACCTGAACCTATCGCAAAGAAGTCGTAGGTCGCATTACCCAAATCGTTGTATACAAAGTTGGGAGAACAAGCATTGTTGGGCAGAATGTTGATGGTTTCGCAAATCGAATCTGTACAGTTGAGTATCGTATCAGTCACCGTCAGACAGACATTGATCGGACCTGTGATGTTGTAGATATGTACCAGATTGGGCTGGTTAGAAGTCGTACCATCTCCTAGATCCCACTCGTAGACCAGATTGCTCCCTAGAGCCTGCTCGAAGAAATAGACAGAGTCTAATGCAAAAGGATCAATCAGAAAGTCAAATCCTGCTACAGGGCAACTAGGTACAGCAACTGTGATCGGATAGCAGTAGACACCTGAGCAGCCCCCTGGATTCACCGTGTCTGTCAGTGTCAAACACACATTATAAAATCCTGTAGAAGCATAGGTATGTGTGGGAGAAATCTGAGTGGAAGTATTGCCATCTCCAAAACTCCACGAATAAGTTACATTGCTCGTTGCTCCTGATATCGCAGGAACAAACTCGTAAGTAAAGGTATCGAGTTGGTTGGGAGCAAAATCAAAGCTACAGCCTGAGACTTGTGTAATCGTCACTGAATCACAATAGTTGGAAAAACATCCGTTGGCTGGGTTGATATACGTCAGGCACACGAGATAGTCACCCGTATTGGCATAGGTATGGGAAACGTAATCATTGTTCGTACTGTCCACTGTCCCATCTCCAAATTCCCACAAATAAAACTCTGAATTATTTCCAGAAGAAGGAATCGAAGCAAAGAAAGACATGGAGTCTACACCTCCAGAACTAGAGAAGGTTATCGAACAGTTATTGGGGATCGTAACTGTCTGGCAGAAAGTATCTATACAACTGATGGAAGTATTTTCGACAATCAAACAAGCGGTATAGGAGCCTGGACCTGGATAAAAATGTACAGGGTTTTGAGCATTAGAACTCCCCCCATCGCCAAAAGACCACTGATACGAGAGGGAACCTGAAGGTCCTGGATTAGATATACTGTAGAATGCGACAGTATCGTCATAGACCGCTCCTATGAAAAACTCAGCATTACAGGTCGTTCCTGGAGAGAAAGGCGCGACCACTTGCTGGCATAAAGAATCGGTACAATTGCCCAAACTATCCGCGATAGATAAGCATACGGTGTACGTACCTCCTGTGGCGTAAGTATGACTCGGCGTAGGTCCTGTAGCTGTCGTCCCGTCTCCGAAGTCCCAAGAGTACGTAAGGTTGTTGCCTCCTGCCTGTTCAAAGAAAGTGAAATTATTGCCAAAGGCCTGAGAGTAAAAGAAGTCGGCGGTACAATTAGGAAAATTAGGTATGACAGCCGTATCACAAAGGATAATAACATCGAGGGTATCGCCCCCAAAGAAGGCTCCGTAGCTCGCAAAAAGCGTATCTCCTGGATTGCTACAATTTTCCCAGGCAAGGGTGAGATCCAGTACAGAGGGAAGATTCACAAAGTAGGTAAATACCCCTGAGGCGTCTGTCGTAGTCGTAGCTACAGGAACGCCTGGTTCGGAGTCTATTCGAACCGAATAGTTGGGTAGGGGCAGTCCATTGGACGAATCAAATACCACCCCGTAAATTGCAATCTGCGCCTGCATCATACTGAAGGTGCAGAGCAGAAAGAGGGTACAAATGGAAAATAAATACTTCATTGTTTGTTGTGAATTATATGCCTTGGACAAGCATGGCTTGTATTGCTTTACATTCAGAATTCAAAAAGATGTTCTAAGTTCAAATCAGGTGCTAGCATTGATTTCCCTTAAGACGGCGCGCTTTTTCAAAAAGGTTGGGGAGGGAGGAGATTTTTTTTGAAAATAAGTTAGAGGACAGATCTTGAGATATGAGACATGAGACTCAAAGCATTACGACTAAGGCTCTTAAACCTTACTTCTGCCTCGATTTTTTTGTGTATGAGTACCTTAGCACCAACGGGACGTTGGCGCTGACAGGGAGGATCAAAGCCCGTTTACTGTCCTGAAGGGACAGTGCATTATAGCATGTGGAGTTTAGTCCCATGCTATAAAGCGTCCCAAATAGCACCAACGAGATTGGCGCTGGCAGGAAGTATGCTTTTCCCTATGTTTCGATTTCATTCTTATAGGAAGTTGACAACTGACAGCATCAAATCCGAATACCTAAGGTTAAGAAGTGGTCTCCTCTTCGGATATTTTTCATCCCCCATTCTCTTTGAAAATAAATATATTGACTCCTGAATAAATACGCATACCGAACTTGAACACGATCTGTTCCCCATTCTGCCCCAAGTGAGAATTGTCTTACTCCTCCCTGGTAGCGTGTTCGGGAGTTTAACCCTGAATGAAGCGCAAAGTAAAACCCAGAAGGAAGCTTACGGAAGATGCTTACACCTCCGTTCCAACCAAACTCTCTCAATTCAAACCTCCAACCCAAAGGGTTGTCTGCTACAGAAGTAAATACCGCAAGATAGGGATCTACATCTTGGTCGGCACTTGCAGAAGGAACCATCAGTTTACTTGTCTGCAGCGCCATCATGATTCCCCAACTTGCCGTAGAAGCAGCATCTTCAAATGCTATCGTCACTTGACCTCCTAATCTTCCTGTCGCAGGAATGTACCTACTTTCGCTGAAGCCCAGCCCCTCTCGATCAAAATTCATTTTGGGTCCCACATGTGTCAAGCTCAACCCTGCCCCAAACTGTGCAGTGATCCTCTCTTTTATCTGCACTTGATCCTGATAATGTAGACCCAAGTCACCAGAAAAGGAATAAAACCGGAACTCCTCAAAAGTTGTGTTATTGAATACAACCTGACTAAAAGAATTGATGCCAGCTCCTACAGAAAACTTAGGGGAAAGAGAGAATCCTCCACTGAAGCGAAGATTGTGCCCAAGCATGCCACCAACTCTTTGGATAAAAAATGACGAGGGATTCAGGTTCGATCGTGGAGGTCTGAAGGAAAAGTGAAAGCTAGAACCAGAAATACTCATTCCGCCTCTTTTCCAAGTGCGTGCAGCGTGAAATTCTCCCAAGAATATAGGATCTCTATCTACGAGTTCTCTCAGCCAAGTAGCACCCGATGCCTGGATGTTCCAGCCTTCTTGTCCATTTCCTAAAAGTGCGGGATTCTGCGCAAAATGGGTAAGCCCAAGTGCGGGCGAATAGGTCACACCTACTCCTCCCCTAGCAATCAGACTTGCTTCGCTGAACAAAGAAAGATGCTCTGCCGTCGTAAGAATCGGATTTGGATTGATCACAATGCCAATTTGGCCATAGGTATGCACCGAGAGGCAGATACACAAAAGCGTTAAGCAAACGTATTTTTTCATGTTTTCAGGTTGTTAATTAGACGAGTAAATAGAAATCCTTATGTATATCAATCTATCGCTGGCTTTTACAATCTCTCATATAAACATGCAGACTTTGATCCTACAAAAACAGACCATTCCTTGTCTCTTTACCGATCTTCATGTTAAGCCGCCTTCCTGCTATGCGTCATCCCTGAGAGATCACTCAAGCCAGCTGCTTTTCTGCATACTTCTGGTGGGCCAATACCAGTTTGATGTCGGCGTACGAAAAACGATCGTTGAGGGCTGCTTTGATCTCAGATAGGAGTTCGTATTCCTGATCGGCGAGCAACTGCTGCAGTTCTGCAAGTTTATCCTGTTCTATGAGTTTCTCGACGGGTATACGACCATCCTCCACGCACTTGGCCAGATGAGATTGAATGGTAGAGATTTTGATTTCTCTCGCCTCTGCTATCTCTTCTAGGCTCATGCCCTTTTCATACATCTCGAAAGTGACATCAGTTGTAGGACGCCTCTTGGGTTTGCGCTTCTCGGTCTTGAGACGATGCTGGTTTTCCCACTCACTTAGCATATGTTTCTCAGGCACCTTACCAGCCGCCATCCATTTGACCAGTGTGCAAAAACGGACGAGTTGACGGAGATGGAGGATATATTCTCCTTCCACCACCTCCAGCTCCTCGATATATCCTTTGACTTTCTCCTTGGTGAGGATCGAAGTGATGTGTGCTTGAATCAAACGAATCTCAGGCAGCATGATTCCCTCAAAATAGGTATGGGCCTTCTCACATCGCTCATTTAGCTTCGTCCAATCGGTCTCCCCTGCAAGTAGATTCTGCACCTGCTGCGTAAACTTTTTCCCTACGGCCAACAGGGGTTCCAGTGCCTGAACTCTCTCCTTGGTCCATTCTCGAAAAGGCTGCTTGATGGCTTTACTTTCTTTTGCATGAAATGAGGCCAAATGCAGAACAAGCGCATCATACACTCCTCCCAGGTCAAAAGCTACTTTGGCAAAGGCCAGCACAAATCCCTTCTTATCTTCCCTTAATCGTTGCTGTAACTGCTCTTTGTCTTCGAAGTAATCCATGAATGCTAGGAGGTTCGCATCTGGCTCAGGTGGATTCGTAGGGATCGGCGAGGAAAGCTTGAGACCTTCTAAACCTGTCAAGCGAGAAAGGGCTACGTACAATTGGCCAGGGGCAAAGGAATCCGAGACATCCAAAATCGCTTTTTCAAAAGTCAATCCCTGACTCTTGTGGACAGTCACAGCCCAAGCAAGTTTGAGTGGATACTGTAAGAAGCTCCCCAAATTCTGTTCTTCGATCTCTTGCGTATCCTCATTCAAAGCATACTTCACATGCTCCCACTCATGCGGCGCCACCCAGACCCTATCCCCATCCTCGAAGGTCACCCAGATATTCTCTCCTTGGATTTTGCTGACCTTTCCAATTTTCCCATTGAAAAAACGGCCTTCATTGCCTGTATCATTCTTAATAAACATGACTTGTGCCCCTACTTTTAACTCCAAGTCGAATAGGTTGGGGTACTGATGTTCGGGGAATGTACCTATGATCTCTGCTGTGAACGTGTGCTTTTCTGCATCGAGTCGATTTAGTTCGCGCTGGTTGATCTGATCTGCTTTGTAGTTGTGGGTTGTCAGATGTATATACCCCTCTTGTTGTGGATCTACTTCATGATGGGTATTGAGAAAGGCGATGTCTTCATGGGTTTGCTGGTTATAGCGCAGTCGATTGAGGATGTCGATGAAGCGATTGTCGCGCTGTCGGTAGATTTTCTGTAGCTCGACCGAAAGGGGGCCTTGATGCTGGAAGGCTTTGGCTTCGAAGAAATACGGACTCTTATAATAGGGTCTCAGATAACGCCATTCTTCCTCTTTCACTACAGGTGGCAGCTGCATCAGATCTCCGATCAGAAGGAGTTGGACCCCGCCGAAGGGAATGTTGCGTTTGCGGATGGTACGTAGCCGCAGGTCGATGCAATCCAGCAGATCTGCTCGTAGCATACTGACTTCGTCGATGATGAGCAGTTCCATCTGGCGAAGCATCCGCAGTTTGTCATTGTTGAATCGGTGAGAAGCGAGTAGACTCTTAGGAGTATTGATTTTGGCCTTGAGCTGAGAATCGAAGGGAATATTCTCTGGGACGAAAGCACCAAAAGGAAGGTGAAGCAGTGAGTGGAGCGTGACACCTCCAGCATGGATGGCTGCTACTCCTGTAGGCGCAGCAACGACGGTTTGCTTGTATGTGTGAGAGACAATGTGACGAAGGAAAGTTGTTTTTCCTGTACCTGCCTTGCCTGTGAGAAAAACATGTCGGTGGGTCGTGTTGACGTAATCGGCAGCCAGGGCAGCCATTTCATGGAGTTGGATTGCTTTCATGATTCCAAATAAAATGATAGAGGAAAAATATAATTCCCCCCAGTTGAAAGATGAAAAATTGACGAAATGGCTCTGATAAATAGTTAATCTAGGCAATTTTACGAAAAAAATAGAAGCATTTTGAGAAATAATCTAATACGAAGGCAGGTAGATGAAGAGAATTCATAGGATAGATTTAATCCCCTCTTTACTAACATTTTATCCTTACAGTCTCATCATTTTCTTACTTAAATTACTCAAGCCATACATCCCATTTTTTGTCTTTGAAAGTGAGAGAATAGCTGGATAAAAATGTCCATTCTTCTGAGAAAACTCATTTAAGATATTGACTTTCATCATTGTATAGTAAAAAGTGCAACTTTCTCATGAAAAGAAGCATCTTTTTCGAAAAAATCCTGTTTCTTACATGCGCACATTTTGGCTGAGCGTAGGACTCGCTTACAAAACTATTCGAAGGTTATCTAGTTAGACAGTCCTATCTATCGAATTTATTTCTATTTGTGGAGATGAATAGGAAACTTTTCGTTAATATTGAACTTTCCATATAAAAGGGTCTGATGATATGGGACGACGCTTTGATCTTTCATGAGACCCAAATCCTTACCTTTACCTTAGAGAGAAAACTATGGTTCGCTACAAATTTTCAAGAACACAGAATAAGGAGTTTGCCACGGTGCTGAGACAGCGGGTAAATGCTTATTTTCAAGATCAGGAAATCAGTCAAAAGGGGAACACGCTGATGGCTGTCAAGACACTTACAGCTTACCTCTTAACATTTGGCCCTTTCATTTTGGCCCTCGCAATGGGAATCGAAAGCTTCCCCATTTTATTGGTTCTTTTCATGATTTCAGGATTTGGAAAAGGCTTCATCGGAACATCGGTTATGCACGATGCCCTTCACGGCTCATATTCCAATAACAAGATAATCAGTACGTTGATCAATATTTCGCCATTGTCTATTGGTGTATATCCGAAAAACTGGAAGATCCAGCACAATGTCCTACACCACATGTATACCAACGTTGAGCATGCAGATGAGGACATTAGCCCTCCAGGCATCCTTCGTTTCAGCCCCTTCCAAGATCACAAGTCATTCCATAAGTTCCAGCACATCTATGTGATGTTCTTCTACAGCATTTTCACGATGTTTTGGATTGTTTTGAAGGACTATCTCCGTATCGTCAAGTACAAAAATGATGGTGTCATCAAGAAGGAAGAACTTCCCATGCACTTGGTACAGATTACCCTTCTCAAGATAGCCTACCTCCTTGTATTCATTGGTTTGCCTATCATGATCCTACCGATTCCTGTATGGCAAGTATTGGTCTTGTTCGTAGCGATGCACTTGGTCACAGGTACGTTCTTGAGTCTGATCTTCCAATTGGCACACGTAATGCCTACCTCCGAATACATCGAGCAAGAAGACTTGCACATCGACGAGAACTGGTTTGTACATCAGCTTCAGACTACGTCTAACTTCGGTATGGACGACAAGGTACTTTCTTGGTTTGCAGGCGGATTGAATTATCAGGTGGAGCACCACTTGTTCCCTCACATTTGTCACATGCACTATCCTGCGATCTCCAAGATCGTACAGCAAACGACCCAAGAATTTGGCATTCCTTACTATGCAGAGAAGTCTGTATGGTCTGCGATCGGCTCACACTTCCGCATGCTCAAGATGCTGGGCAACAATGAGTTCTTCGCTACGCAGCAGATTCAACAGAAGGAAGTTGTTGCTGCTTAAGGAAACTACCTTAAATAATATACTTGCCTGCTTAGTCCGATGATTAAGCAGGCGTTTTTATGTTTACTCCCATGAAAAAACTCTTTCTAGATGATATTCGAACGGTGGATATGGTCTACGCTACAGACAAGGTGGAGGACTTTGTCGTTGTGCGTAGCTATCAAGCGTTTGTAGCTTACATCCAGGCGAATGGATTGCCTCCTTTCATCAGCTTTGACAATGACTTAGGATTAGATACCGATGGAAATATCGCCCCTGACGGCTATGCGACTGCCAAATGGCTGGTCTACGAGTCAGGTCTGGATCTCAGAGGACTTTCCTTCTATGTGCACTCTGCTAACCCCGTGGCTGCCGAGCAGATTCGAGGATTGCTTACCCGTTATTTGAGGTTTTTGGAGGAGGAAAAATGAGGAATCTGAAAACTCGCAGGTCAGTCCGTATGATGTTCGATCTAACAATGGTTGAAATCAATCCATTCTAAATTTACACTTTCCATTCCATGTAAAGTAATTAACATTCTTTTCCTCCTTTTCGCAACACATGTTCCCAACTTCTGTTTATATTTACAATTGAATAATATTCATATGCGCACGAGCCATGTCTAAACTACATCGTCTACTCTTCTTTCTTGTCCTCTTATTGTGTGTTCCTATTTTCTCCCATGCGCAATACAGCATAGGTTTATACCGAGCACAGTGGTCAGGATACAAGGGGCTGTTCTTCCAACCTAACTATAATTTGGAGATGGCCCTCCAACTTACCTCTCCACAAAACCCTGACCGTCTGGGTTTTTCCTTTAGCTTCACACCACTTTCTAATCGACATGAGGACTTTAATTTCACAAATAGAAACAATCAGGTTGTCTATAACCTAGCCATTCTCCGATCTGGACAGGCTTCGTTTGGGGTTTTTCTAGATCACAAATTTTTGTCACGCTCAGAGGAGCGGTGGCTACAACCTACCCTTGGGATCGAGTCTCAGTTGATTATTTATTCCACTACCTATCGATTTTCAGTATTGGGAAATCCTAGTACTAAGGTAGGGGCAGGCTTTGAAAGTGGATTTCGTGCAGGGGTAGCCATTACCCTTATCCCAAACCAACTATACATCTATACAGGCTTAGGCAGGAATTTTGGAACGATGGAGCAAATCCGTCGCGAGCATACCATCACAGGTAAAATGGGCTGGCAACCTTATACTTACTGGAAGCCGTATTTCACCCTACAACATTTCTTTAAATCATAACCATGGAAAAATACATAACTTATATACCTATCAGTATGAAGCTGATGTTATGGATAGGAGTACTAGGATGGATCGGTAGTTGTACCCCACCGATGTTTCAGCGTCCAAGTGAGCTCATCCCCGAGGTAGAGGTCCTCTCTGTAGATTCTATTCAAGATGCCAGCGTACGAATCAGAGGAAAACTGACAGGAAGTACGAAGAACATAGAGGAGTTGGGCTTTGTCCTCTCCGATGAGGGAGAACCTTCCATTCAGGATGGGATACTCGAAGCCAAGCTTGATAGCAATACGCAAGAATTTGAACTAGATGTAAGTAATCTATTTTATGAAGAAGACTATCAAGTCAAAGCAGTCGTTACCACCCCCTACGGTTTTTTTATTACTCCGAGTTTCCTCTTTCGTTCTCCTAGCTTTGTGAGCTTTGATATTCCCTGTAGCCCTCCTCAAGAGAGTATCACCTTTTTTGATAATAGAGAGTTTGAAATAAGTAGGCTAGAAGAAACCTCAGGATCATCTTACAACTCTTTTGTCTTGATCCCCAAAAGAGCCATCTTTCGATACTACATATTTCTCCTAAATTCTCCTAAACCTAGGATATATACGACAGATGAAAGATTGAGTCTCACAGATGATGAGATACATATTTATTTTGTCAATGGGGGATTGGAGCGAAAGGTCGAGTCAGGACAGGAAGTATATATCCAGAGAAATCCTGTAAATAATCAACTTGAAATGACTTTCTGCGATTTGAGTTTTATGAACTATACCCCTAGAGAAACAGGTCGATTTACCTTACCCTAGTCCTTTAAAAATGAAATGACGTTTGATCCCTGTACATTCATGAAAAATATATACTACTTTATTCTCCTCATCTTGCTGCAACTTCCGATGTTAGTCATAGGTCAGGGAGGTCTTGAGATCTTCCAACCTCGATGGTCAGGATACTATGAGTACTACTTCCAAGGAGCTACTGGATATGAGATCAGCCTGTCCAAACGTAACCTAGGATGGGGAGATCGCGTGGGCATATCGCTGGGGCTGACGCTTATGGAGCCTTCCCAAGAGACATTTCCTGTCCTAAGATCTAATGTCCCAAATGCTGTTATCTACTCGTATCGTCACGTTACACTTGGCGCTTTTGGAGAGTTCGGTCTGCTGCCTCTGACATTTACAGGTCCCATATCTCCTTATTGGGGGATAGAAGCTAAAATAATCGGTGGAGAAGCTGACGTCCAAGGATTTACGAGAGGTTCGAGAAGAGGCGAAGAATTTAGTGGTATAGAAACGGGTATCAAGCTAGGCCTTTCTCTGAAAATGTTGCAGGAAAGTATATGGCTCAATGCGGGATTAGGCAGAAACTTCGTCATTGTCCATAATATATTTGAAGAGGTATCCGCCGATAATGCAGGTTATACAAGCTATTGGAAGCCCTTTGTCTCACTGTCCTTATATGTCCTGCAACCAGAAAATTGATTATATATCTACCTATATGTACCTGAATACCTTCAAGCTATTCTTTATTCATTATCAGCTATGAAAAATTGTATCTATTTCTGGATTATTCTCCTCATTTCAGGTTGTACCTCTCCAATGTTCGAAGATTTTTCAGACCCACTACCCAAGGTGGCAATTCGCAAGGTAGAGGGCTTTTCTGTAGATAGCACACGAATCGAAATAGAGGTATTGGAAGAAGGTGTCGACAATGTGAGACAGGTAGGATTTGTATATAGGGAGAATGAGACGCCAACTATCGAGGATCCTCTTGCTCCTCTTTCTGAAACCCAAATGGATACGGCGGGTATCTTCACAGCGAACTATCTCAATAGGGAAGGCTTCCTGGAGCCAGGTAAGACCTATATCCTAAGAGCTTATGCAGAGAATAGGTACGGAGTCTCTCTCTCCGAACCTGTATCATATACCGTCGCAGAACAGATCACTGTACAACCTCCTTGCATCCTCAAAGAAAATACCATTACTTGGAATGGTACCGATTATGGCGTTAGAGGTATTAGCATATTCCAAAATTTTACTTTTCAATACAGCATTGCGGTATCTAATAGCCTACTGCGTATATACTTTACCGAGGAGCCCGTTGTTGGGCAGTATGAGACAGTGGCAGAGCGTTTTGAATTAGACTCTTCTAATCAAGTCTTCATAGATTTGCGTGTAGATCCACAATCTTCCGATCCTGCAGTTAAGGCACTCGCAGGTGCAACCATAGATGTCTATGAGGAGGACACAGGAGATATCATTTTATTATTCTGTGAACTTGAGCTTCCAGGTGCATTCGATGATCCCATCAAAGGAAGTATCACGATTGATTAGGCGTCAGTCCATACTTCCTGTTATTCTCCCAACCTTATGACTAGTCCAAGTAATAGAGTGAAAGATACGTTCGGATCTTATAGGCAGGGATCGCAAAGGCGATACCTTCTACACCGAATCCCATCAACTTTGAGTTGACGACACCAATCAGCTGCCCATCCTCAGTCGTTAGTGGCCCTCCACTATTGCCTGGATTGATACTCGCATCGGTTTGCAACATCTCGCTTTCCTCAATCGTCCGAAGGCTAGAGATGATACCCTTGGTCAAAGTCTGATTAAAGTCTGCTGAAGTAGGGGTCCCTATCGCAAAGATGATATCTCCAGGCTCATAGTCCTTGTCAAGAGGTAACCCAAAGGCGTAGGGTACCTGTGCATTTACCTTGAGCAGTGCCAAGTCGTGTATCTCATCTTCACGAATGATCGCAGCCGTGTAGGAACGCCCTTGGTTGTCTACCACTGTAACTTCATCTTTGCCTGCAATCACATGGAAATTTGTAATGACAAA
Source organism: Bacteroidota bacterium (assembly GCA_038527485.1). Lineage (GTDB taxonomy): Bacteria > Bacteroidota > Bacteroidia > J057 > J057 > JALEFZ01. Next base: position 45,632 of record JBCBFT010000013.1, on the reverse strand, counting down.
TCCATCTTGAGAGATAAAAAAGCCACTGCCATGTCCATCCTTGACCTTGATAGTTGCAGAAGCTTTGAGAGCTGATTCTACATCTGAAGTCAAAACAGTAGGCTTGTTCAATCCCAATAGCTCATACTCTTTAGCGTTGGCTCCATCCCGTTGGATCAGTTGACGGAAGGCTTCCTTTTTGAGGAGTTTCAAAACAGAGTACTCGACGGCGTCTTTGATACTCTTATCCACAGCAGCTTCAATCCCGAAACGTTCTATACTGAATTCCCCTGATTGGGACTCATTTGTCTCTCTGTATTTAACATTTCCATATACATCTAGTAATTCCCATTCCACACGGACTTTTGAGGCAATCGCCAAAGGCTTACGCTTGGTACGTCCTAATCCTATGAGTGCGAGATTGGAAATTTTGGCATTAAGATACTGCGTATTGTATTGTGCCTTCAGGACACTTTCACTCGAATCCGTAAAACCTGCATTGTCTAGAAAGGTACTGACAGCACCTGCAAAAATTGTGTTGTCAACCTTGATTTCTTCCTTATTTCCCAACCTTCGCCCCCCTAGTGGGAGTCGGTCATTCCTAAATTCGTCAAAAGTAGCCGAACTCAGTCTCAACGAATCCTCTTGAAGCTCTAAAGAAACCGCCTGTGTATACAGATATTTCTGGTCATACTGTCTTTCTACTAACGCTATCGAAGGTAGCTCCGCATCGATTTCATCTTTAAAATTATAGGCTTTGGGTCCTCCATCTACCAAAGCAGACCCCAAGACGATCCCTAGGCTGACAGACGAGACACTATAAGCTTGATTGCGGAACTCTCCCTCTCCTGCCACAACTCCTGCTGCCGCAGCCACACCTGTAAAAATCAAAGGCGAAAATCGCAGAAAAGATCGCTTGGTCTGCATGAACACCTTGTAAGCGGGCTTGTACCCCTCACGCTCAACTCTGAGTTGATGGGCACGTCCATCTCGAACTACAGCTACTTTTTTACCTGATTTTACTTGATCTCCATCCACATACACTCTTACCTCAAGTTGGCCCTCGCCTGGATCAGCCACAGAGACAAACTGATAATACTTGTTGAAAACGGAAGCACAACCAGAAAAAGAAAAGGAGAGGATGAGAAGGAGGTTAAGATAGACTTTCATTATCGTGATGTGTTGTAATGGAATGCTGTAAAATTTTTCGCTATGTAAATCTATTAAATACATACAGGCTGAACAATTTTCATGTCAAATTCCTGCCCATTTCTTCTATTAAATATGTAATAGAAAAGTAAAAACCTGCTTCATTTCGTGTATAAAATGAAGCAGGTCCTCTTTTCAAACGTTTGATTTTATTCTAACTCTATCTTTAAGAACTCCATTAGCTTATAGGCAGGTGTCCCGAAAGCAATACCTTCTATACCTAATCCAATCAACTTGGAGTTGACTATTCCTACGAGCTGGCCGTCAGAGGAGATGATGGGTCCTCCACTATTGCCAGAGTTGATGCTGGCATCGATTTGGAGGAGCTTATTTTCCCCTACTTTGCGCTCGCCAGAGACGATTCCGCGCGAAAGTGTCTGGCCCAGCTCGATCGACTTAGGCGTACCGATGGCAAAGATACTGTTGCCCAAGCTGTAGTTTTTTTCAGAAGGAAGTGAAAAGGCAAATGCTGGCTCAGCTTCGACTTTGAGTAGGGCTAAGTCATTCTCTTGATCACTTCTTACGAAGGTAGCTTTGTAGGTTTCTCCCTCCCCTGTCAGGATCTCCAAATTCTCCTTCTGATTGACAACAACATGATAGTTTGTCAATATATACCCATCCTGACTTACAAAAAATCCACTGCCGTGTCCATCTCCGACCTTGACTGTCACAGTCGCTTGCTGCGCCTCAGCAGGAGAACTCGGACTACTACCAGGAGCAGCGAGGGTGAGTTGGGAAAGACTATCTGTACTTGGTTCTTGTTTTTTGAGGGCTTCTATAGTGCCTTCATCTTGCATCATCTTGACCATGGAGGCTTTTAAGCCCTCAGCCAATGTCTCTGTCATGATCTCATCTTTGTCATAATCCTCTGTCCTCAGTTCCTTTGTCTCCGCCTGGTATTGATGCGCATACAGCAACTCTCCATAAATCGTTTTGATTTTCCATTCTACTTCAAAATCCGCAACAAAAAACAAAGGTGTACTGTAGGGACTCGGACTCTTGGCGACCATGTATACCTTGATATTTTTGATCTCAGAATCCAGATAACAGGTATTCCCATTCTGTCTCAGGATCTTGCGCGTAGAGTCTGTATATCCCGCCTTTCGTAACAGCTTGCGTACACTCCCTCCAAAATCATAGTTTACCAAGTCCATGGCTCCTTCATCGGGTGAGATGTCGCGAGAGTTCCTCGTCTGATTTCGCTCGTAGTTTTTCTTGCTGATGAAAAGGATCTTCATCTTGGAGGCGGGTAGTTCTTCCTGCTCAGGCTTATAAACTAGATATTTTTGGTCCTCTTGCTTACTTGGTATTCCCAGATTTTGTGCTGGGAGGATGGAAGGAACAAGGACGGATAAGGTGAGTAGGAAAAAAGAAAGCAATTTTATCATAGGTACGCAAATTGGGGGCGTTGTTTGATACATGTGTTTCATCGTTGAGAAATGATCGGTGGAATACTAAAAATATCAATACTTTGGAATCCTTAGGAATCCTTCAGTCCTTGGTAAATACGTATGTACAGCGCTTTAGTTAGCACAGGTATCTGCTTCTTCCTACTCCACAAGGAGATTGAGATATTCTTTCAATCGGTAAGCAGGCGACCCAAAGGCGATTCCCTCTACCCCTAGTCCCACTAATTTAGAGTTGATGATTCCCACCAGTTCTCCTTTTTCGCTGACGATCGGGCCTCCGCTATTGCCAAAGTTGATGCTCGCATCTGTCTGAATCAGTTCACTCTCCCCAGCTTTCCGCTCCCCAGAGATGATCCCACGTGAGAGGGTTTGCCCTAGCTCAATGGATGTGGGTGTCCCGATGGTGAAAATGTTATTGCCCACCTCAAAGTTCTTTTCGTTGGGAAATCCAAATGCTACTTTGGGTTCTGCATCTACCTTGATGAGCGCGAGATCGTTTGCCTCGTCTTTACGTATCAAAACTCCTTCAAAAGATTCCCCATCTAAGGTCAGGATCGTCAATGTATCTTCTGTCGTAGCGACCACATGATAGTTGGTCAGCACAAACCCATCGTCCGTCACAAAAAAGCCAGAGCCATGTCCATCGTCTACTTTGATGGTCACAGTAGCAGCTTGCGCATCTTCAAGAGATTTTGGCGTATTCACCGTAGGGTTTAAGGTGATCGGATCGAGATTTTCCTTCTCCTCTTGGTCTTTCTTTAGTATCTCTTTGACCTCTTCTTCCTGAAAGAAATCCAGCAACGAACTTTCAATGGCATCCTTGATCGAATACTTCACCGCATCAAACTCTTCTGGAATGGTCCCACTAAATTCCCCTGAAACGCCTCTTGAGGTCTTCTCATAAATCGTTTTGCCATAAATATTGGTTACCTCCCAGTTGACGTTTACCTTGGAGATATAATAGCCCGCACCATACAATCCAGGAATTGTGAGTTTATAATTCCTAATACTGAGAATCTGAGCATTGAGATAACTGGTATTGGATTTTTGCTTGAGAATGGTCTGTGTGGTATCCATAAAGTCTGTCTCGTACAGAAGTCCATTGATAGCATCTGTAAAAATGGTATTCTCGATAGAAATCTCTTCGTCATTCACCATGACTGAGTTGAGACGATCCGCATAACCTATGTACTGCTTTTCTGTACTTACAAAGATCTCGAAGGAGTCTTGCTTAAGGTCAAATTGAATCTCTTGCGAAAACAGATACTTCTCATCTTCCCCTCTATAGGTGAGCATTCTCTCAGGCGCTTCTACATAGTTGGTGCGTTCATAATTACGTGATTTGGTCCCTGCATCTAAGAGAGCGAGTGGTGTAATTAAGACAAAAGAACCAGCTGCGGCTGCCACTCCCGTATCCGAATCGTCGGCTATCGTTCCTATAATCCCAACGATTGGGATAAATGCAAGAGGCAAAAACCTAAGGCCTGAAATTTTTCGCTGGGCGATAACAGAAAATTCAGGTTTGTACCCTTCCCGCTCTGCTCTGATTTGACGGATCTTGGCATCACGCTCCAGCCTGGCAGTCACGTTTTTTCCACTTTCTTCGATCTTTTCTCCATCTACATACAGCTCTGTATCTGCACTTCCCTTCGTTATCTCCACCACTTGAAATCTCGCGTTAAAAATACTTGCACAACTCGTACTGAATATCAGGAGGGCAGCAAGCGACAAATGAATCAATGATCTCATCATCTGGAGGGTTGTTTTCTTGTAGAAGTTAGATAGATAGGATTACCTATATGTTTAACTAGTAGCTGATGTAGCTTGTTTAAACATATACAATCATACACAAAATATGGAAGGATGAAAAAAAGCGGTGGAGGTGGAATCTCACATAAAAAAACGAGGGTACCTTCATCAAAAGATACCCTACGCTTTTAGACTTCGCTTGTCATATGTTAGCGAGAACGCTTACCTTTTCGCCTTTTACGTCGCCAAGGGGCGTCCTTTTCCCAGTCTCCCGCCATGATACAACCGTAAGGCAAGATACGATCGACCACCTCTCCGAGTCCAAATTCCCTCATCTGTGCCTGCACCGTCTGGGCATTTTTGTAGGCTGAAGGCAGTTCGGAAATATCAATGTTCTTAGAGAAGAAGCGCACATCCAGATCTGCTGTCTCTTCCGCAAAGATTTCCTCATCGGACTTTCCTGCTTTCTGACGCTTATGCTCTGATCGGCTGACGTTTCGGCCAGCGCCATGTGGAGCGAAGCCCATGTTATTTTCGGTGGTCTCCCCGCGGACGATTAGCACAGGTTCGCTCATGTTGAGCGGGATCAAGCGAAGCCCCGCTTCTGAGTCTGGGACGAATGCATCGTCTAAAGGCGTCGCGCCCTTGGCGTGGAAGAAGACATCATGCTCGTCCTTGAACACAAAGTTGTGCTCATTCCAGAATCGCTGGGTCACGTTTGCGCCGAGCGCTTGCTCTGTTGCTTGGTGAAGAACTTCATGATTCAGTTTCGTCCAAGCACGGATGATCTGCAAGGCCTCCCAATATGCCTTTCCTTCCTCTGTATCAAAAGGAATCCACGCATTCTTATCCATCGTTTGAGGTGAATACAACTTTCGGAATGCCTCCGCTTGCTTCATTCCTTTTCGGTACAGACTCGCCCCAAATCCTCGACTTCCGTGATGCGTCACCATCACCGTCTCACCTGTCTGCTCGGAGCGGCCCACAAACAAGAAGTGATTGCCATCTCCCTGTGTTCCAAGATGCGTTTGTGCCAGTTTTAGGCTTCGTTCGCTGTTCAAAAACCAGTTATCTTGAATCTGCTTTTTCATTCCTGCTGGTAATTCAAACAGCACCTCGCGTCCTCCTCCGCCGAAATGTGTAATCCCGTGGGCTGCATCCAGGACTTTCTTAGGCTCTACATGTCCTAGCGACGTCATCATCACCGAACAACAGACGTCAGCAGAATGCATCGCTGGGTGGATGGCATTCTTGGCCGCGACAACTCCTCCTACAGGAATGGTTCCTACTTTCCCTGTCGGACAAGCATCGGGCATCACTACACCTCCCACTACCGTAGGAGTCGTCATGAGCTTATCCATCGTAGCGAAGACTTTTTGGACATTGTCCTGCTCGGAAGCGTGCGCTGCACGTAGATTCTTGAAGTAAGGCAAGGGTTGTGTGTAGGGATCGATGATCAAAGGTTGCTGGGTATCCAAGTAGTGGCGCATCTCGTCGGATGACAGCTCGTGCGTATTCACGTATGCCAAGGCTTCTTTGAACCATTTTCCAGGGCGGTACCCCATTTCGACCAATGTTTTTCCTGTGATTTTCATTGTCTCATTGTTTCTGATTCAAAGGAAGAAAATGAGTGCGCAGTCTTTTTGCGTACTTGTGGAAAAATGTTAAATTTTTCTGACAAAAAGACCATGAGAGGCGAGAAGCGAGACAAAAACCTAATACTGAGCTCTCAATATCTCGCCTCTCACATCTCAAAATCTCAGATATGCCAACAAATCGCAACGCCCTCATTCGTTACAAAACCATTGATAAATGTCTACAAAACCGCTACCGAAAGTGGACGCTTGAGGATTTGATTGAGGCTTGCTCGGAGGCACTGTATGAATATGAAGGAATAGATAAGGGGGTGAGTCGCCGAACGGTGCAGGCAGACATCCAGATGATGCGTAGTGACAAGCTAGGATATAACGCACCTATTATTGTTCTCGAGAAAAAATACTACACGTATGAAGAACCCAACTTCAGCATCACAAATATCCCCCTTTCGGAGCAGGATTTGAGCAAACTGCACGAGACCATAGAGTTTATGCGGCAGTTTCGGGGATTTTCTCACTTTAAGGAGCTAGATGGGATGGTGCAGAAGCTCGAAGACCACATCTATGCCCAGAAAAATCAGTCACAACCTGTCATTGATTTTGAGAAGAATGAAAACCTCAAAGGGATTGAATATCTAGATACCTTATATCAAGCCATTATCCATTCGAAGACTTTAGAAATCACCTACCAGTCATTCCGCGCACGGCAGGAAGCATCGATTACTCTTTTCCCTTATTGGCTGAAGGAGTTTCGCAATCGGTGGTTTGTCGTAGGGATGAAGGAAGGGCAAAAAGACCTGACCAATCTGGCACTGGATCGTATCATGGCCATCGAGCAGTGTGACCTACCTTACAAAGAAAATGTACACTTTGACTTGCGGACATATTACCAACATGTCATTGGCGCTTCTGTAAGCGAAAATCTGGCACCTATTCAAGTCTTACTTTTTGTCAATAGAAGACATGCCCCCTACCTACTGACCAAACCACTGCATCACTCCCAAGAGGAAGTCAGTAGGGATGCATTTGGGATCACCATTCAATTGGTGGTACAGCACAATTTCGAGCTGGAAAAAGAAATCCTCTCTCATGGTGAAAATGTGCAAGTACTGGCTCCCGAATCACTCAAAAGGCGGATCAAAGAACGCTTGAAAACCAACCTGGAAAAGTATGAAGGTGACCTGAATATCAAAGGCCTTCAAGTCAAAGTTATGCAGCTCGAACATAAAGGTACTACCTTGCTCAACCATGTCTATACAGGGCGAGAAGCGAATCATATCAAGAAAGTGCTCGATCGAAAGCTGAATGAGCATGGACAGAATACGTACTATAAACGTGCATTGCTCCGTGAGATTCCCGACCTGCGACACTTGATTTTCAATCGCAATCTTGAGAGAATCCTTCATGCCGTAGACCCTGAAGCGAGATTGACAAAGGCAACTTTTATCAGCAAGGAGCCTCAATCCAATTGGTACGTTACATGGCATCAAGACATGGCCATCAATGTGAAAGCCCGAAAAGAGGTGCCAGGATACAGTGGTTGGACGCAAAAGGATGGGATTACCAGTGTGTTACCTCCTGAAGAAGTATCGAAGAAAACTTTTGCAGTCAGGATACACTTAGATCATACAGACGGACAAAATGGTGCCCTTAAAGTTTTGCCCGGCTCCCACAAACAACGTTTGACAGATGAACAAATTTCGCTCATTACAGAAAACTCTATTCCGAATACATGTGAAGTAGGGGCAGGGGGAATTCATCTAATGAAACCTCTCATTTTGCATGCATCTTCTAAAGTAAAAAGCCAACGAAAGCGGAGGGTGATTCACTTAGAGTTTTGTTCGGCGGAGCTAGCAGGGGGATTGGAGTGGAGTGAGGGCTAGAACGGTATATGAGATATATCAGCTCACTGAGTAAGGAAGCTTCGGCTAGTTCTTCCCACTCATGGACGAATATATTTTGAAAATATGGTGGAGGAATAGAAACACATTTGGGGGGCTACAATTCAAATAAAAAGTGAAAGGCTGCCCACATAGACAACCTTTCTTCCACAAAGGAAACCCATGAAATCTAATCCTTGATCCATTTTAAGACTTGTACCTTGTCCTGAAAGGCTACTTGGACGAAATAAGCCCCTGGTGCAAGCGCTTGTATATCTACAGGTATTTGGTAGGTGCCTCTAGCAAGCTGGCGCTGATAAATGGTACGAAGTTGTCGTCCCTGCTTGTCCCAAAGGGTAAGATTTACTTCCCCGTGATTGGGCAAGCTGAACTTGATTTTCACCTGGTCGTGAGCTGGATTGGGAAACAACTGACTTTCCAGCACTGCCTCAGGTGCCAATGCCTCTTCTATACTTGTCAGTGCACCCAAACCGAGCGGACGGAAGCCCGTATTATTGTCCTCCTGTACCTCATCTATTAGATTGTTGGGATCGATCACCACATAGATTCTGGGTGCAGGGTCGATTCCTGCGGGAATTTTACATTGGAAGCTAACAGTCGTCCTCTCTCTAGCCAAGAAGGCATCACTGACCTTCGGGCTGGTGTTTCCATTGATGTCTGCCAGCAAAGTGCCCCCAAGGTTAGGGTTCCCTGCGTACAATTGGAACTCTACTTCGCCGATGTAGTCTGTGAAACTATAGTTGTGGACCAGCGCAGTGACTTCTATCGTGTCTCCTGTGACAAAGGAAGTTTTGTCAACAAATACGGATTTTGAAAGGCGCTTCAGGTCCAAATCATCTACAAAGGCGGGATTTTTAGCTTCTTCCATGCGCCAAGGCAAAATCATGGTCAGGTCAGGCTTATTGCCATAGTTGGTGGACCAGAATGTCGGGATGCCTACGGTTTCGTCAGGGAGATCCACCGCAAAACCTAGGGCTAAGGCTCCATTTTTTGCCCAGTAGGCAGATGGTTTGACGGTGTAGCGCGCGTTTTGGCTGCCTGACTCAAAAGCAGAGGCTAAGTTTGCATTCAGATTATTGGTAAAACCGACCTCGGTGTAAACCTCGCTGCTGTGTGTCTTGATTTCTTCGCGATTGTAGGTACCATTCACCTCAAATCCTGCCTGGAAGATCTTAAAGCTACCCGAACCTGAAACATTGACATCTACCCCAAACTTCTTGGTCGTGGAAACCGAATTGTTATTAAAACTGGACCACGACATCGTGAAGGTACCTCCACCTCCTGCACCAATTTGATCCCCTGTTCCTTCCACGATCAGCTCATCAAGCCCTACGTAGTCATCAAAGTTGCTCAGTTTGGCGTAAGAAAATAGGTTTCCAGGCTCGTGATCTGGAATGTAGTCCAACAAAGAGGTGGACTTGGACTCAAACCATGTGTCGATCGGTGGTCCGTCACGCATCAAGGCCAAGACATACCCAATGGTCACTCCACTGGAATCTACGGGATATTCAAATACATCATACTCCTGGATGATACCATAGATCTGGTCATCAGATTTGGCTGTTTTTTGAGTGGAAATGGTGACAGTCTCCGTACTGGTTTGAGTAGCGGAAAATTCCTCTCCATATCGAGCAGTGATAGATGTTTTGAGCTCATTGCCCAGCTTGGAAATTCCGCCAGAAATCGTGGCGCTCAGCCCCCAATCGGAATTGAGTGTGGTTTCCATCGTTTGAGAGGTAGAACTGACGGCTTGATATTCTGAGCTGAATGTCGTAGTCACGGCACTTCCAGGCCAGTTGGTGGCCGCAGGGTAAGCGTCAAAGATATCGGCTTCATTTCCATTGACGATGTCAAAGTGATGAGGAGGAGCATTGTTGACGATTAGTGGGGTAAAGGTGGCACGTCGGCTGTGCGTAGGTTCTTTGAGAAAGGCACGTCCTTCTTTGAATTCTCCAAAAACAGCTGCAAAATGATAACTGTCTGATTGACCTCCGTAAGGGACTTTTTGAAATTCTTTTTCTCCCTTGGTTTCTAAACTCCAGTTTGTTGTATTGGGCGTAACGATAAGGTCGAGGCGGAGGACAGATACCTTCAGGCTATGGGTAGGATTGCCCGAGCTACCATCATCATCTGTGGTGACCACAAGGATATCGGGAGTTTGGTCATAATCTACATCACCTACGGATAGGTATTGATTTCCTGCGACCAGTTGATAAAATTGATCCTGAACATTCCCCACACTTCCATTAGTCAAATGGGTAATGTTTCCAGCATTAGCAAAGTATAGATCCAAGGACCCATTCCAAGCGACTATTGTGTAATAATCGATATCTCCCAGTAAGTATCCTGCTTCAATAGAGATGGCTACTTTTTCTCCATTTGAATCAATCTGTCTATCAGGGGCTGCAAAAGCTACGGGTGCATCAATGTCAAAAACACCGGGAACAAAATCTGTGATGACGGTATGCAATTCTCGGTAGAGTTCTGCGCTATTGTTGGGATTCTGATAAGCCAGTGCCACCGCAAGGATATCTTCACCTGATAGGCGATCCAAAGTCTTGATAGCTACATTTTCCCAGCCGTTTGAAGGGCCTGTAGAAGTGATCACTGTTTTGCCCCTTTTAAGGATCTGATAGACGGGATTGTTGGGCAGATTGGGTACTGTTACCTCAAACATTTGCGCGTAGCACTGGCGGGTATTGTTCGCCCCTTGTTCAAAAGCGACCACCGCTATATCCAATTGACCATTGTTATCATAGTCGCCTATTGCCACATCAAAGGCTTCAAAATCTTCTCCATTTAGAGGTACATATGACTGAACAGAGGTTTGTTTGATCAAAATGGTTGTATATCCCCCAATCCCATCTGGGATGAAGCCTCTCAGTTGGAGGATCAGTTGATTGGTCGCATTACTTCTGGTCAGCAGCACCAGTTCATCCTGTCCATTCCCATCAAAATCTCCACTGGCCATTTTGACTACGCCATTAGCAGGAGTAGGAAGGATGGTGGGAAAACCTGAGTTGGGGAAGTTGGTATCCAGATTGCCTTTGCTCACTGTAGGCAACAAGAGTTCCTTGGTGCCGTTGGCGAGTTCTACAACCAATACAGGCTCATCATAATTATCTCCATTGTAATCAACTGCGATAGCCTGAAGGAATTTTTTACCGCCTGTTTGATAGGAAGAAGGGTTGAATGTAGTGTTTCTTTCCAACACCTTCTGTCCCGCTGGATCAAAAGAGCCAATGGTGGTTTTGGTGAAGGAGGAAGACGAGCCACTGGAATGGAGGATCATGAACTCATTGGCTTCTACGATGGTATTCACGAGTTGGATGGGATGGTCGATGACGGTTTGCCCTTTCAGAGAAGGAGAGACAAAGAGCAAAGCCCATACGATCCATGTACTGATGTGGAGAAATGAGGTCTTTTTCATCATTGATAAGGTTTAGATTTCATGACCTCAATTACCCCTTCAGCCTTTCATTTTGCTTGCAGGTAGGTAGTGGATGTTTGTCCATTTGTCGCATGGAAAATGTGGAAAAATAAGACGCTACGCTATACTTGTATAGAGGTCGCAAAGGCTTGTCTTGATGTCGCAAATAGGCCTTAAGTAGTCGGACAGATAAACAAGATAGTGATGCAAACCTCATCACTACTCACGCTTTACGTCTGTAGTCTGACGTCTTTTCACCTGAATCCTTACTTAGGATTCCCCAGAAGTCCATTTTGAGGGAGAGCTGCCAAATTTCTCTGTAAAGATCCTTGAGAAATAGGCTGGCGAAGAAATACCTATGGCATCGGCGATTTCGGAGATGTTGCCAAAGTCTGCTTCGAGCAATTGCTTGGCGCGCTGAAGGCGGAAGTTACGGATGAAGAGGCTGGGGGATTGTCCCGTCAATGCTTTGAGTTTGCGATGTAATTGGGATCTGCTCAAGGCCATATGATCGGCCACTTCTTCGACCGACATATCCGTGTGATCTATGTGGGCTTCGAGGTAGTCAGTCAGTTTTTCGAGGAATAAAGCCTCTTGTGAGCTTACGGCTACTTCTGACGGACTCAAAACCACCTCACCTTGAAATCGAACTTGTAGACGCTGCTGGTTTTTGAGCGTATTTTGCAGGATCAATTGGAGTTCGCGGGCATGAAACGGCTTACTCAGAAAGGCATGTGCTTCTTGCGCTAAGCCTTCCATTCGCTGGACATCGCTAGACTTGGCCGTAAGGAAAATGACGGGAATATGATCGGTTTTGCTGTCCGCCTTTAATGCTTGAATGAACGCCATGCCATCCATTTCTGGCATCATGATGTCTGATATCACGATGTCTGGAATTTCTTTTTGAGCCAATGCTAAAGCTTCCTTTCCATTGGAACCTATCATGAGCCTAAAATCTGACTGTAAAATGCTGGCAATGTACGCCTGCATATCGGGAATATCCTCCGCCAACAATACAAGCGGAGCCTCTTCAGGCGCTGCCTGCTGATCAGATGTGGAGGATGCTATCGGCTCGATCTCTGGTTCTACTTGTTGAACTTGTCCTTTGAAAAAATTGATTTGGTCCTCAGACAAATGCGCTTTTCCCTTGATGAAGGTCAGGGTAAATGTGGTCCCCTTCTCCCAGTCACTTTGAAGGGCGATGGTCCCTCCATGGAGTTCTGTCAATTCTTTGCTGATAGCCAATCCGATACCTGTTCCTGCCTCTTCGGGCTGTAGATGGCCACTTACCTGAAAATAAGGATCGAATATGTGGGCTTGCTGAAGAGGAGGAATTCCTGGCCCATTGTCTTCCACAGAGATCGAAACGGATTGAGCATCTTGAGTCAATCGAACATATAGCTTCCCTTTTGGGGGGACAAACTTGCATCCATTGGACAGAAGATTGCTCAGGATTTGCTGGAACTTTTCTGCGTCCAGATAAAGCTCGACTTCGGCTTCAGGAAGGAATAGTTGGTAGTCCAAGGCTTTGAGTTCGGCTTTGGAGTCAAAAGAGCTGAAAATGTACCGAATCAAGGGCTTGACCTGGACAGGACGAGCTTGGAGCTCAAGTTTACCTGCCTTTACTTTGGATAAATCCATGACTTGATTCACGAGCTTGAGCAGGGATTGCGCATTGCGCTGCATCAATTGGAGTTTTTGGCTTTTACTCCCTTCCTGTTCTGTTTCTAGCAATTGGTTGAGAGGTCCCAAGATGAGGGTCAAAGGAGTCCTAAGTTCATGCGAAAGCTGGGTAAAAAAACGCGATTTCATACGGTCTAGATCGCGTTCCTGCTCGAGGAGTTCCTGGTTCTTTTGGGCACGGAAACGCAAAAAGAGGATAAGTGCCAATGCAATCACAGAGATACCCATAAGACCGAGTAGGAGGAGGTTGCGGCGGTTGTCACTGATCAATTTTTCCTGTGTAAGCTCAGCAATTTTACGGTCTCTATTTTCGGTTTCATATTCTAATAATAGGGCCTTATAAGCCTTTTGCGTCTCTTCCTCTTTGAGAGAGTCCTTCAACTGGATATAATCTTCCTGCCATTGATAGGCGGCTTCATAATGATTGCGCTTTTGCTCTATTGTCGCCAATTGCCCTATAGATTCCAGCAGGTCTTCCATAGATTGGATTTCAGCCAGCCCCTCCTTGGCAGATAAGGCCATTTGGTAGGCTTTTTCATATTGGTTCAGACCAAGATAGGCTTTCGAAAGACTGAGCTGGACATTGCTATTCGCATAAATATCTGATTGAGGGTCGAGCTGTTTTTGGATATCTAAGAGTTTATCAATGACCCCTGCATATTTCTTCTCTTCCAGCAAGAGATCTGCTAAATTTATCTCCAAAAAGATCCCATAATCCCGATGCAGAGATCGATCTATTTTTCCCTCCCAGGGTACATGCTTCAAAATAGAATCTACTCGGTTCAGGACTGCATAAGCTTGATCCAATTGATCTGTCTTTCTCCATAAAATGGACATATTGATCAGACTGGGAATTTGACTCAAAAGATCTCCTCTTGCATTTCCTATCGAAATGGATTTTTCATAGTATTCAATGGCTTCTTCAAATCGTTCTTTACGATCCAATACCTGTGCAATATCTCCATAGGTAAAAACGAGCCCTGTAGAATCTTTGAGCCTTTCCAGCCAGCGCGTATTTTCTAGGTAAGATGTAAAGGCCAGGTCATAAAGCGCTTGTCCTAAGTAAAAGTTCCCATCCTTAGAATAAGAGAGGGCGATGAGGCTGCTATCCCCTAATTGGGTGGCCTTTTGTCGATACAACTCATTATAATGTAAGGCACTGTCTAGCTGATTTACTTTTAGATAGGTGTTGGGCAAGTAACCATAGGCTAGCAAGACTTCTCGTTCAATATTCCCTCTTTGGGCGACTTTGAGCCCGCGCTGATAGGCATCAATGGCTTCATCGTATCTCTTCAGGAAAAAGTAGATATGGCCTAGGATAAAGCTGGATTTGATCTTCCCCCAGGTGTATTGTAAGGAATCGGAAATACGATAGGCATCTTTGCTATAACGTTCGGCTTCTTCGTCTGAAACGAGGATCGATTGGGTAAGATTAAGATAGGTGTTGACCAACTGGGTATCTTGTACGACAGGAAGCAATCGACGCATCGAGTCGACTTCCTGCTCCGTATAATTGGCTTGTGCGGAATCTGCTAACCTGACCATCAAAACGAATAACACCCCTACTATAAGGATCTTTTGGAAGAAACAATGAATGGATATTATTCGTTTTCTCATTTCTAAATTTAAGATCATGTTTGGAACAATGAAAATCTAGCTCAAAAGCAGAGGTTTTAGGTTCCGGTGAAAAGTGTTTTGCGAAATTTAGTGGGACTACATGAATCAAACCGATGAAGTTCAAGCTCTGAAAGCACAAACGTTTCGTAGATTTGAAGCTTCAAATAGGATCTAATAGAGAATGATTAGGATGTAAAATCCCGGGAAAGAAGCATCCTATACTCGTCTGGTCTTACTCAGCACCTTTTGAACACGCATTTGCAACTCTTGCAGAGTAAATGGTTTGGTCACGTAGTCATCAGCTCCCGATGTCAGGGCCTCTATTTTGGCAGGTTCGGACCCCATGGCTGTCAGCATCATCACAGAGATATGTGCCCAAGCGGGCTGATTCCTCACGGCCTTCAAAAGGCTCATACCATCCATCTCAGGCATCATCATATCAGAGATGATCAAGGAGATGTCAGAAGCTCTTTCATTCAAAACCTCCAGGCAAGCCTTCCCATGTGGAACCAGGATGATTTCTTTATACTGATCTTGTAGAATCTGGTAAATAAAGTCCCTCATATCGGGATGGTTCTCCACCACAATGAGGGTATGCTCCCTAAATAGATTCGGAGAAGTAGACATCCCTACGTTTTCTTCTCTTGGGCTCGTCTGGATAGAACTAGCAGGTATTTGCGTTTTTTTCTTGGGTAAAATGAAGAAGAAATCACTCCCCTGCCCTATTTTACTTTCGGCAAAAGCTTCTCCTCCCATAAGGGAAGCATATTCCTTGACCAACTCCAACCCAATCCCAGTCCCACCACTGAGCGCCTGATTCCCTTGATAAAAGCGCTCAAAAATGTGCTTTAATTCCTCTTCCTCAATGCCAACACCTGTATCGCTCACCATGAAAGAGATCGCTTCGGCCTTTTCCTTGACAGTCAGGGTTACCCATCCCCCTGGAGGCGTATATTTGAGCGCATTGACAAGATAGTTGTTCAGCATCTTCTCTATTTTTCGCTGATCCAAGCATACATGGAGCGCCTTCGAAATTTTTAATTGTACATTGAATTGTACGCCTTTTTGAGAGAAATAAACGGCAAAAGGCTCTGCCACACGCTGTACGAACGTCTGTAGATCAGTTGCTTGCTGCTCTAGTTTGAGCTTTCGATCCTGTAGTTTGGTCAAATCTAGAATCTCATCTATCATTCCTAGTAGGCTCTTCCCATTGCGCTCCATAACTTGAAACTGAGAAGAGAGATCCATAGAAGGCCACTTGTCGGGATTGGATTGGAGGTAAGAAAGCGGACCCAACATGAGGGTCAAGGGCGTCCGGAGTTCATGGGAAATATTGGCAAAGAAGCGTGACTTCGCATTGTCGAGCGCTTTGAGTTCCTCTGCCTGTTTGCGGATCTCTTCTGTACGCTCCTCTACAATCTGCTTGAGCTGTGCTTGACGTCGCCTCAGCCTGCGTGTGTTGTAGCGATACAGCAAGTACAGCCCCGCCGCGCCCAAACATATGACGAGAAGAACAAACCACGTTTTGAGGTAAAAGGGGCTGACCACAATCAACTGAATAGGAGCAGGATAGACAGTCCATATATTGGTGGAGGTAGATTTCGCACGTAGTGCTACGTCGTACGTTCCAAAGGGTAAACCCGAGAACTCAATATCAGGCCCTGAATTTTGAATCCAATCCTCGTGTATCCCCTCAATTTTATATGCGTATTGTTTCCCACCTTCTTTTGCATGATCAAGCAAGGTAAGATGTAAAAATGCCGTTCGATCAGATGGATAGAGATGGAGCTGACGCTGGTTCAGGACAGCATGCGTTTCTATAGTCACAGAGTCGGTGCTACGATCGATGCGGGTGGCTCTGCTGATAAGAAGAGGGACTTCTTTAGGGTTTCGGTCGAAATCACGGGGATGAAATTGCGCCATCCCATTTAGGGTTCCCAAAAAGAGACTTCCGTTAGGTGCTTGATAATGCGAGGTGGTATTGAACTCGTTGTGAGGAAGTCCGTCTTCTTCAAAATATAGATGCATGCGCCCACTCGCTTTGTGGAGGCGATTGAGCCCATGATTGCTTGGCAACCACAGATATCCCCATGCATCTTCATATACGGCATAGAGGACATCGTTGGATAGGCCCGAGCTTTTCTGATTATAGATCTGATGTTCTTGCGTGCGGGGATTCCATTTGATCAGTCCTTGCCCCTTGGTCGCCAGCCACATGATTCCGAGGCTATCTACATGGATATGTGCGACCTGATCAATAGGCAAGAAATAGGGTTCAGGCTGATCCTGATGGTAGCGGGCTAGGATTTTTTCCTGCGCAAGATCCGCCAAGTAAAGCCCTGAAGAAGTAGACAACCAAACGCCTTCTTCGCTTTCGTAGAAATGAAAAATGGAACTCGTATTGAGCGCTTCAAATTCGGGAGCAGGCTGCAGCCTACGCAGATGCCCTTGACTTTCGTCTAGCTGATACAGCCCCTCCCCTGCCCCGACCCAGATATCACCTTCTGTGGACTGATAGGGCTGCCACAAGAGTGTGGGTCGATTCATGCCAAATAAAGGAAAGGACTTAGACGTTTGATCCTGAATATGGAATCGAACCAATCCACTTCGTTCTGTAGCCATCCAAAGGTAAGGATCTGCATAAAAGATCCCGAGTATCCCTTCGAGCAGATCGCCATCCAATGTTTTTTGCCGATATCCTTGATTCTGCATACGATCAAGTCTATACAAAAGATGTTGGCTTCCTACCCATAAGTTGCCTTCTTTATCAGGTGTGATCCCTCGAATGGGGGCTGCCCAGCCATTGAATTCTTCATACTGAAACCATGTTCGGAACCATTTCTTGTGGACTCCCAGTCGGACAAAGTGATTGTTGGCCTCGTACCACAGGGCAGGCGTATGGTCCAGGAAGATGTCGGAGCCATTGGGCTGGAACTCCCTCGGCACATCCAGTGTGTCAAATTTCAGCGAATCCCCCTGCTTGTATTGAATTCTCAATTCTTCATCCAGTAAAAGAAAGCTCATTCCCTTGCCCCAATACATAAAGTCATCATTTTGGCTGGGAATCACCTCTTCAAAAGCTAGCTGCTCATCGACATAGTAACTCCAGAGAAAGGGAGACACATCTTCCCCTAATTTGTAGTGCAAGTCTGAGCCATCGGTGGCGAGATATCCTGGCCGTCCTTGAGTATCTACGGTTTTTTGAATCTTGCCCGTTGAATCAAAGTGGACGATAGACCTCAAAGGTGGCTCAGGTGGGGCTCCGCCCTGACGCACGACCAACTCCGTCACATAGGTATCTGCATCCTGTTTGTATACTTGATCCTGAGGTCTGAATAAGTTGTATCGGGAAGACTTGGGAAAAATGAATCCTTCTTTCAGCCTATATCCATTCCATTCGTAAAACTGAAAAAGCGTTTCTCTCTCCTCTCTCATGAGGATGACGCCCTGGTGACTGGGATATATATCCGTTTGGTCTATATCAAATGGAACAGGACCACCGAGATAGGTTTCCATATCGTAAAATATCTCCTCGATAGGGTCTAGGACGCATAGATAGCGTTCGCGCCGACTAAAGTCCCCTCCATAGATCCAGATATTCCCCTTTTGATCTTCTGTTACTTGCAGGATATAGTTGTAGCAAAGCCCCTCTTGCTCGGTATAGTTTCGAATGCGTGTCCCATCGTAGCAGGAAATTCCTTTGGGTGTCCCAAACCAGATAAAGCCTCGGGAGTCGTGGTGAAATCTCAAAATATCGGTACTGACCAAGCCCTCTTCCTCTCCTATCTGTAGGAAAGTAGGGACTGTTTGTTGGCCACATAGGAGGGCGGGGTATATCAGGCACAGTATAAGGGCGAATCGAAAACCTATTTTCATGACGACGAGGGGGAATATCCTGAAAAGTGAGTTGATGATTGACATAGTAATATACTGACACTTTTGCATTCCTCCATGTCGGGTGGTGGGGATGTGTTCGGGTATTCAATCCCCCCTATCCTTCACACACCGAAAACCCGTGTGAAAAAGGGCCGTCTCGGCCGTAGAGCTTGTTTGGCCGTTTATCTGGAAGCCGTGGCATATGTCTAAATCACAGAGAAAAGAGCCTCCTCTGGCCATTTTTTCAGGTCCTGTGTTGCTGCGTTCAATGTCAGAGGGATCAGAGACCCACCCCCAGACATTGCCTGCGATGTCATAGAGTCCGAGGGAAGATTTCCCAAAATGCTTGACAGGAGAAGTTGTCATAAACCCATCCGCTCTCGTATTGAAAAACGGAAATTCTCCCTGCCAGAAATTTGCGCGCCACTTTTCGCCGTTTTTCAAGCCTTCCCCCCAGGGATAAGTCGCCATGCTATTTTGTGCGTTGCGGGCAGCGTGTTCCCACTCGCGGGAGGTCGGCAGGCGCTTTCCTACCCAAGCAGCATAGGCGTGGGCATCGTGCCAAGAGACCTGAGTGACAGGATGATCTGCAGATGCTGGCTTCTGATCAGGACCTTGAGGAAAACGCCAATTGGCTCCTTTTTGTAAGTACCATTCCTTTCGGGCAAAATCGAATACAGCAGCATCTCCAAATTTCTCGGCTTCTGTGAGATAAGCTGTTTGATTCACAAATTTCTCAAACGCCCCCACCGTCACAGGCGTTTCATCCATCCAAAATCCGTGCATGCAACTGTCATCTAATGGGCCTTGGGGTATCCAGACCATGCCAGAGGGAAAGGAAGTAAAAGATGGTGTATCACCTTCGCACGGATTCTCTGTCGTAGCTTGCTGGCAGCTAGCAATCACAAAGAAGAGGAAAAGGTTGATCCCTACATGAAATATGGATTTTCCAGCTCTCATTTATCACCTGAGTTGAGTACCATAAGCATCATCATCAAGAATGATTTTCATTGAAATAAACGAAAAATTCAAAAGTATCTTTGCCTGAAAAATATACTTTATCTGAATCAAGATTATACTACTCCTGAAAAGCTAGGTTTGTATGGCTGCCCTTATTTATACAGCACTAACAAATTGGTGAAAGAGGTCGAAGAAAACATTGAGAGCTTAACAAAAGCCTACCTAAAGGAGAAAGGATTTCAGTTTATGGAGCATTGGAACGCCTTAATCCTTCGTAAATAAAGATAAAAAGTGCTTGCTGCTAAGACATCTTAGCATAAGCGTTCCTTTATCAGTATCAATGTAGGGATAGGTCATACCGAAACACTTCACTGCGAATGCCACGCTGATATCTAGACTACCCATCCATTACATAGGGCAAGGAAGCAAAATCCTTTTATGATCTACCTCTCCTCAGCAGATAAGGATGCCTTCACCACAAGCTTGGGCTTGCTCAAGTAGCGGGCGACAATCGCCAATGCCAACATCCCCAACGCACAAGCAAACACCCAGTAGGGATTGAGGAACACCTCCTGCAAGGAACAAATCGTCAAGATGAGGATAGAGGAAAAGGGAAGAGACAGGGCCAATATTCCCAGACTCAAGTCAGGATCAAAGGTTTTCACCCCATCTTTCTCCTCCATCTGATAGATCGCTGAAATATGAGCAAATGGCCAGAAGCTACAGGCACTTTGAGGAAAGGCAATCAAAACGATGGCTCCTACAGGTGAAAGACTAGGAAACAGCAGTACCAAAAGCCCACTGATGAAAAAGGCCAGGGAAGAGCGGAACAACAACAATCGAATCATTCGCTTGAATTGTCCACGCTTAATCTTGACAGCCAAGCCGATGAATATCAAAATTAAGGGCGTCATCATGGCTGTCATATTTCCCGTCGCCTGCTGAAGGAAAGCTGGCAATTTCGAAAGGTTGATCCCCAGGCCCAACATCACAAAGGCCAGGAGAATCACCAGATTGATGGGTTCCTTGATGATCGAACCCACCAGCAATCGAAGTCTACCATATCCCGAAGATTGAATCCCCTTTTTTTGTACATACCAATGCATGGCCAGCACATATAGGAGGATCAACACATATATCTTATTCCCCACGTCTGCCAAAGCTGCCAGAGCCAGTGCTTCGTCTCCCATGTACTCCACCAAAAAGGGAAAGCAGGAGAGGCCAGGCGCCAGAGAAGGCAACATCATCATCAGCGTACGATGCGTAGAGCTATTTTTTCCTATGCCCTTCAGATAGGGCAGCCCCTTGTAGCAGATCCCCAGCATCAGTACGTTGAAGAGCAGGGCCAACAAAGGCAGAAAAAGCATGGAGGCATCCACCTCTATCTTAAGCAAAGCCACAAAAATAGTCGCAGGAAGCGCGACCGATAGGATCATGACTTTGATTCCTGATAAGGCCTCCTTTGAGCGGATCTTGCCCCTGATGAGGGCACCGATTCCAATGAGGAGAATCAGGGACAGTGTTTTTTGTAAGGCAGGATCATTCAGCATAAAGAGGAGAGAACTGATCAAACAAAAGAAATAAGGGCAATCCGTGTACCCTTATTTCTGATAAAAAACCTATTACACCATATTAACCTAAAGTCTTCTTGAGCCCCTCTATGAACATCTTCATCTCATCCATCGTGCCCATACTCACCCTGCACCAAGGCTTGTCGTTGATCTCAAATACACGCACACCGATACTCTGGGCAAACATCTTGTCCAGAAAATCGCCCCCTGGCATATCAATAGGAAAGATCATAAAGCTCGTGTAGGAAGGTACATAGCTAAAACCCATGACTTGAAGCTGCTCACCTACATAAGCACGACTTTCCGCCGTGAGTTTTCTCGTCTTCTCGTGGAAGGCCGTCGCTTCCAGGCTGGCCATGGCTCCACGAATGGATGTCACACAAAGGCCCATATTGCTGCGGACCATGCTCCGAATTTTCTCCAATGTCTCAGGCTGTGCGACGCCATATCCGATGCGAAGCCCTGCCATTCCATGAATCTTTGAAAACGTTCTGGCCACGATGACATTCTTCCCTTGGGCGACCAAATCCACCATACTTTTCCCTTCTCGCTCCTCTAGAAACTCTAGATAAGCCTCATCTACAAATACAGGTGCCTTTTCAGATGCCTCTGCACAAAATTTTCTTAGATCTGCATTGGGTGTCAGCGATCCCATCGGATTGTTGGGATTGCAGACATAGACCAGTCGGGTCTTTTTATCGATGGCCGCGCGCATAGCAGATAAGTCATGTGCATAGGCTGCCGTCAGCGGGATATTTTTCCAGGAACCCCCAAAGGCCATGGCTGTCTTGACGAGCGACATGTAAGAAGGATCGGCAGAGACAATATTGCCACCAGAGACAAAATGGCTGATCGCTGTCTTCTCCAATATATCTGTCGATCCAGGACCCAGCATGATATGGTCAGGTGTCACTCCTTCTCTTTCAGCCAGCATTTCCTTGAGTCTCATGGAGTCCTGATGGCCATAGCGATTGCCCTTACTGACCGAATCCATGATGGCCAAACGAACTTCATCAGAAGGACCATAAGGATTTTCATTGGCTAGAAGCCTCGCTCTTAGTCCTTGGAGATCTGAGGGAAAAGAAAAATTACGTTCCCAAATTTGAGGCTTATATACAGGTTGTAACGTTGAATCAGAGGCCATGAGGGCGGGTGCCACCCCCAGGCCAGCTGCGAGGAATGCAGAGGATTTAAGCCAGTTTCTTCTAGTTAGTTTTGTATTCATAGCAGGTAGTTTGGCTGATGGACAACGTGTACGTTTCAGGATCATTTCTGAGATCTTGACATAAGTTAGCCAATATTATTGCTATAATTCAAATTATTTATGAATAAATTTCATTTTTAATAAAAAATGCACCCTTTTATTAGCATATATCTTTTAGATAAATAAATTATTACATATTCGCGCTTTGACTATGATTTTCAGATCTAGACAAGTCTCTGCTAAGTGTTAACTCAAAAAAAAGCACCTTCATCTACTGAATAAGGTGCTGAATACCGCATCCTATAATCTTTTGCAGGAGATAAATCGATTCGTATTTCGATGAATATTCCTTCATCATCTCTACTATTTTCTCTTCTCGTAACTGTTTAAGTGTGTATACCCATGTCATGAATATCGATAAGTAGTACGAGATAGGTCTTTCATCCTCTCTAGATCATCCACCCATAGGCCATGTTCAGACAATCAGTAGATAGAAAATAGCGACTACATATCGTGTAAGCTAGCCAACATATCAGGTGCCAGATATGGAACGTACAACTAGCTTATGTCTCACCTCGGCCCTCCTCTATTGTTGCTAAAAAGCGTTTTTGAGGATTTATCTCTTCTCCTGCATGCTATTTATACTGAATCTAAATTAGCTTTTCCATGCTGAAACTCATTGTCCTCTTATGATTTCTAAATCTGCTAGTTATGAGCAGATTAAACTATATAAAGTCTTTCATATGTTTAGCCTATTTTTTTCTTTTTCGCTTATTATTGTGCATATGACGCAGATTGGAAAGGCAATCTAACTTGAACAAACCGAGAAAATGTTGAGCATAACTTTCTTTTGTCCATTTAATTTATATAATTGTTCACATATGGAAGTATTACCATTTCCTTTAATGTATTCTCACTTCGGAGAAAACAATACTGTGAGACGCTGATATGATTCCAGGCCTAACTTCCCCATCCATAGGTCCTTCAGTAATTCATTTGTGTAATATTCTGGGTATTCAATCTCATTTGTTCAATAATGTAACAGATAAGTTGATACAATGTCCGAAATAGGATTTGGTCTAGTAACCAGTAGGTTCTGGACTACGAATGAAGTATGTCTTCTTCTAATGCCTATCTGTGTCCTTTTGTAAAGCGTGATCTGATCACGCTCACCTTAAGTGAAGACCTATAAGGCACCTTTACATCATCGTTTCAAGTGGTGTGAGATCCAGCACCTGTAAGAGGAGTAAGCATACTCCCCTAAAGAGCACTATTATGTCAAAACGAATAAGATGAAAAAACTCAACCTCCTATCATCATTTCCTTTCGTCAGACAGCAAGAGGCTAGTGACTGCGGACCTGCTTGTATCAAGATGATCGCCAAGCATCATGGACGCTCTGTCAGTATGGCAAAGATGAGGGAGTACTGCCAAACAGGGCGGAGAGGATCATCTATCAAGCACATGAGTGATGCCGCAGAAGAACTGGGGTTCAGAACCTTGGGGGTAAGGTTGAGCTATGAAGAGCTCTCTCAAGAAGTGCCCCTACCTTGTATCATCCATTGGAGACAAAGCCACTACGTAGTCGTTTACCAAATCAAAAAGCACTACGTTTACATTGCAGACCCAGCCAAAGGTCTGCTCAAAATCCCTGAGCAAGCATTCTTAGAATCATGGGTTGGAAAAAATGCCCAAACTCATACACGGGAAGGGATTGCGCTGCTGCTAGAACCTACCCCGCAGTTGCTAGAGGAAGAGGAAGAGGAAGAGGAGACCAAAGAGCGTAAAAATAGTTTCCAATTTCTGTTTCCCTATGTCTGGAGATATCGAAACCTAGTTTTTCAGCTCACCATTGGAATTTTTATCGCGAGTGCATTAGAAATGCTCTTTCCCTTTCTGACCCAAAGTATCGTTGATGTAGGAATCAAAAACCGAGACATAGATTTCATTGTTCTGATCCTAGTAGCACAGGTGGCCCTTTTTGCAGGCAAAACACTCAATGAACTGATTCGGAGCTGGGTTCTCCTGCATCTGAGTACGCGCATCAATATCTCACTCGTATCAGATTTTTTCATCAAACTGATGCGTCTCCCCATTTCCTTTTTCGATACCAAAATGACAGGAGACATCCTTCAGCGAATTGGGGACCACGCCCGCATCAAAAATTTAATGACCATCACAACCCTCAATGTGGTATTCTCTACCTTCACTTTGATCATTTTCAGTTGTATACTCGCTTGGTATCACCTAAGCATCTTCTTGATTTTTCTCGTTAGCAGCCTAGCATATATGGGCTATGTCATGCTTTTCATGAAGAGACGAGAAACCCTTGATTATTTGAGATTTGAACGCTCTAGTGAAGAAAAAAGTAAAGTAATCGAACTGGTCAATGGCATGCAGGAGATCAAAATTCACAATGCAGAGCGACAAAAAAGGTGGGGTTGGGAATACATACAAGCACGGCTATTTAAGATTGAAATCAAGAACTTGATCCTTCAACAGACCCAATCTGTAGGTGCAGGCTTCATCAATGAGATGAAAAATATCCTGATCCTCTTTACTACCGCTTGGTATGTGGTACAAGGAGACATGACATTGGGGATGATGCTGGCCGTATCGTACATCATCGGGCAATTGAGTAGTCCCATTGAAAACTGGATCGGATTTTCCTTTTCCCTACAGGATGCACGTATTGCACTAGATCGTCTTTCAGAGATCCACAATAGACCCGATGAAGAAAAGGGAGATCATCTGGGCTTACAACACTTGAACGTACAACAAGACATTCACCTTCGGAATATTTCCTTTATCTATCCTGGCGGCGTGGCTCCTGTATTGCGCAACATCGACTTTTGTATTCCGCAGGGGAAAATGACGGCTATCGTCGGAGCAAGTGGCAGTGGAAAGACCACCCTTATGAAACTGTTGCTCAGATTTTATGAACCAGAAGAAGGAAAAATTGAGTTGGGCATGACACACCTCAGTCAAATTTCGCCCAGAGCTTGGCGCTCACACTGTGGGGTGGTGATGCAAGAAGGTTACATTTTTAATGATACCGTTGCCAATAATATCGCTCTCGGCGAAGATACGGTAGACAAAGACCGACTACGGAAAGCAGTGGAGATTGCCTCTATTCGGAACTTTATCGAAAGCCTTCCCATGTCCTACAATACCAAGATCGGAGCCGAGGGCGTAGACATCAGCACTGGGCAGAAACAGCGTCTTTTGATCGCTAGAGCGGTATATAAAAACCCTGCAATCATATTATTCGATGAAGCGACCAATTCTCTGGATGCCAAAAACGAAAAGAGCATCGTGCAGAATCTCAACAGCTTTCTAGAAGGTAAGACTTCTGTAGTTATTGCCCATAGACTCAGTACGGTCAAACATGCAGATCAAATTGTAGTGATAGATCGTGGGCAAATTGCAGAAATAGGCACGCATCATGAACTGATTGATCAAAAAGGCTACTACTATAGATTGGTCAAAGATCAACTGGAATTAGAGAAAAAAACAGAGGTCAAATCAAACAATCATCATCCAACGAGCAATGGCGTCAGTTGATACAATTTCAATAAGCCAATAGGCAAGAAGAGATCAGGTTTATCATGATTCATTTATAAAATCCAATCTATGAAAAATACACGTACTCATTAGGCAATCCGTTTTTCATCTTAGCCTTCCAAACTAGGCTTTCATGAAAAATATGCTCATTCGTTTTATGAAACTTATGGACTTATCCTAGATAAATATTCTAGGAAGAGAAAGGAAAACTGCATCCATATTTTTACATATAACATACTTAAGATCAATCATGAAACATGATTTGTATGGTTTCTCTACTCCTTTAACTAGAGGATAGATCACGGGCTAACCCAACCTTACCATCTATATGTCAATATAGGTGACTGGGAGAGGTCTGTCTTCACACTGTCAACCATTAATATTCATCTATCATGAACAATCAGTCTGCATTCAACCTACTCAAACAAAAACTAGAAAGTATTGGAGAGATAGAAGCAGGACTACTTACAGGTGGCTTTCTCTCGATCGAATCAGAGCATATCATGTTCAGTCACAAAACCAACTCAGGCTCTTGTACCAATGGCAACGACTGCCAACAAAGTAACAATATCGCCCACTGTAACAATGCAGTAGGCTCATGCCGGGGCTCTGCAAATGCTGGTGCTTGCGAGCTCGTTTAATAAGCAATTAAACACGAGTTATCCATTATTTAAAGTTATGGTGCTCCATATTTCCACCTACTAACCGTTGAGACTATGAAAAATTCATCGTCAAACCATTCATCTAGTTTACACAATCTCAAACAGAAATTAGAAATCGTTCAGGAACAAGAAACAGGAATCCTCGTAGGTGGATTCCTCTCTGTACAAGCGCAATATACTACATCGATTACTGTAGTCAATAAGGGTGTTTGTAGTAATCAGGGTAAATGTGAAAATGCCAACAATTTAAACACATGCGAAAATTCATTAGGAGCTTGTGCAGGCACTACAAATGGTGGCTCGTGCAACACTATCCTCTAGGAATGAATCCATGCGTAAAAACTTCTTTTACCATACTTCCCCACGCTGAAAAAAGTGGGGTCTCATAAGTAGTATTTATTTTTTCACCTTTTAATATAATTCATTATGAAAGCTCAAAATGAAAAAGGCTTGTCAAAGTTTGATGCCCTCAAGCAGAAACTGGAAACGATCCAGGAAAGTGATTCTGGTGTTTTGAGTGGAGGTTTTACTTCGGTAGATTCCACTTTTGAACTTTTCCTTGACACGACCAACAGAACAACTTGTGACAACGACTGGTCTTGCGGTAGTAGCCACAACATTGGTACTTGTACCAACTCCTTGGGCCAATGCAGTGGCTCTGATAATGGATCATGTAAAACGCAACTGTACTAGGTCTATACTACTTTTCAACTAACCCCATTAGACCTATCACAGAAGATCTCCACGCTGGCCATGTGGAGATCTTCACCAGAATAGGAAGAAATTATCAAGATCTCTTCTACTCCTTCATCTACATTTTCAATCTCAACTTTAGATTCCACTACTATGATCACTTCCCAAATATCTTCCCGCGAAAAATTCAGCCAATTCAATAGCTTCATCCCCTATGAAGATAAGATTTTAGGCTTCAACGCTTATACAAAGCAGTTTCTTGTCCTTGAACCCATCCTACATGAACTGGTTCAAGCAGCCAAGCATGAAGAAAATCCATCAGGTATTCAGGACATTCACCCCTCTTTTCACCAAGAGCTGATCGATCGTGGATTCATTGTAGATGATGAACTTGACGAGGTAGAGTTGGTCAAGTCTTTAAGAGAAGAAGTAGACTTCAACGAAACGTTCTATCAATTGACCATTAACCCCACGATGAACTGCAACTTCAAGTGCTGGTACTGCTATGAAAGTCATGTAAAAGGGTCAAAAATGACTGAAAATACACGAAATATGCTCCAAAAGCATATAAGTAAGATCCTTCTAGAAAAAAACACATTGAAAAAACTTCATGTTTCTTGGTTTGGGGGTGAACCGATGCTATATTTTGAACAAGTCGTCAAACCCGTTGTCGCACATGCCCTGAATGAAGCCAGCAAGCATGACATAGAATTCACCACAAGCTTTACAACTAATGGCTACTTAATCAAAAAACCGATGATTCCTTTCTTGCAAAATCACCATGTCAATCATTTCCAGATCACACTGGATGGGCATCGTGATATGCACAATACCATCCGATATACAGCCAATAAGAAAGGGACCTATGATCAAATTATCGATTCTATCAAGCTACTGATCAGTCATGGTCTGTACGTCATGGTTCGCATCAATTATACAGGAGAAACCTTGGATACGATCAAATCTGTGATGGAGGATTTTGCAGATGTGTCTGAGGCAGATAAGCGCAACATGAAGTTCTCTTTCCACAATGTGTGGCAAGATGATAACCCTAGTACGGATAAACTAGAACGTATCATTACAAATTTCCGAGCCAATGGGTTCCATACTGAGTCTCTTTACTCCATGGTAGACACTGTTACGCATTCTTGCTACGCTGACAAGAAGAATCACGCTACCGTCAATTACAATGGAGAGGTTTTCAAGTGTACCGCTCGAGATTTCAGCAGCAAGAATAAAGAAGGGATGCTGATGGAAAATGGAGACATCGTATGGGGAGAAAAATACCACCAGCGGATGGACATCAAGTTCAAAAATAAACCCTGCCTTGAATGTCGCTTACTCCCTCTCTGCAATGGAGGTTGTTCGCAACAGGCACTAGAACACCTTGCTGTAGGAAAAGAATATTGTATCTGGGAAGATTCTGGTATTTCAAAGGATCAACTCATCATCAGCCGTTTTAAACAAAAAATGGAGCACCTCCAATTATTGGAAGCCATATGATTGCCCACTCATAAACACAAAACTATGAAACTTCCTACATTAAAAACTTGCCTAAGCGCGCTGTTGGGATTCTGTTTGATGTGTTCGTATAGCCACGCACAGGATAGTCCAGATAGTACGTATCTAGAAGTTCAGTTTATAGGAAGTGAAAGCATTCGCTACTTGCCTGTGTTTGTCCTTCAGCAGGAAGATTCTAGTCTGGTGAGAGGATGGCTAAGTGATTCTACTGGACGGGTACGTTTGCCCAATCTCCCTTACGGAAGCTTCTTCCTGGCACTTGAACAGGCTGGCCGTGAATATGTCATCATCCAAGATTTTGAGATGAATGCCACGCATTCGCGCATCGACTTAGGAACCTTATCTACTTTGGAAAAGTCGTATCAGCTTGATCAAGTGACCATCAAAGGGCAGAAAACGATTTTCAAGCAAGAGGCAGAAAAACTGATTGTAGATATAGACGGATCTTTCTTGAGCAAGGGAAATGCAGGTGTTGAATTACTTCCCCTCTTACCTGGCATCATGATGCAAGGCCAAAAGGTAGAAGTTAACGGCAAGAAAGCCCTCATCCTTATTGATGGAAAAGGGAAAAACAACCAGCAACAAGTACAAGAGAGACTACGGGATATGCGAAGCGAGGAAATTCAATCTATTGAGATTATTTCCAATCCCTCTGCTAGATACGACGCCCAGATTGGGAGCATCATCAATATCATCACCAAAAGAGGCAAAAGTGTCAGCAGTGCAGGAATCAGAGGTGCTACCCCGTTTTTTCCACGTACAGGGGAATCTGGGCTCTCTTTTCAAGTCTGGACACCAAGCCTGAACTTAAATCTGGGCAACGATCGAATGAAAAGCAATGTGTTCCTTAGTATGGGTACAGGCAGAGATCTACAAGAGTACGGACAGGATCGATTCCTTGAAGGAGAATTATTCTACCAAAGCAGTACGAGAAAAGAGTTTAGCAAACAGTATCTCAACTTAAGTACAGATCTCGAGTACGACTTCCACCCTAACCATACACTAGGACTACAAGTGGGTTTATTTAAGAATCTTATCTGGGATAATGACCTAGAGATGCAGATAGATTTTACCGAATCGAGCCTTCATAGCCTGTATCAGTCGGAAGCCAGCCCCTACGACCTGTCTGTCAGTAGCTTCTATCATGTAGAATTACCAGGAAAGGGGGGAGGGCTTACATTCTTTTATGAATATGGAGAATTAGAGCAAATCGAGGATGCGACCTATCGCAATATCAGCACCAAGGATGCTGTGACAGCGGAGGAAGTCATCAACGTTCAAAATGGCTACAGCCTAAACATACATGAGTATAATGCGCATTATCAGCGCCCGATTGGGAAGCACATACAAGGAGAATTAGGTGCCAAATACACTTTTTTCACCCAAGACCAGATCTATGCCTATCAAGACCAAAATGACTCAACGGATGCATTTGACTTCGAGTACAAAGAAAACTTTTGGGCGCCCTATGCGATGCTCAGTGGCTTTTGGAATAAATGGAGTGTAGAAGGAGGACTGAGATATGAAAATACGGCTGGCCTCGCCAGTAATGTACAGACAGAACGTAACGTAACCTACGGTTATTTCTTTCCTACCTTTCACCTGAATCATGACCTCAAAAAATGGCAGGTCGGCCTGTCGTATGCCAAAAAAATACAACGCCTAGGGGCAGGTATACTCAATCCTGGTCTGCTGTACGAGGGGCCTGTGACACTAGGGACAGGTAACCTCAATTTATCCCCTGAAATTCGTCATGAAATGGAAATGCGCCTCTCCAATCGTAGTCAGTGGAGTTTTACCTTGGCTTGGAATCAGACGCAAAATGGATTTGTCACTATACCATCTGAAGATCCTAACAATCCACTTGTCTTTCAGAGTGTCAATCTGAGATTTCAACAGAATTGGAGTGGCAACTTATACTTCCAACTCAAACCGTGGAGTAATGTCAGGATCATTTCCAATACACGACTTTCTTATATCCTTGCCAAAGGAGATGATTTTGATCTCAATCTCAATGCCTGGAATATCGCTTCCAGTATCTATGGTCTCATCAGTCTTCCTAAAGACATGCGATTGGAACCTAGTTTGAACCTATTTGGGCCCAGTAACTTTGGCTACACAGAGACAGACGGATTCATAAATTTTTCGCTCTCCCTCAAAAAAGCACTTTGGAAAAGGAAAGGACAAATATCTCTCGCAATATCTGATGTGTTCGGGACGGCCAAGGTAGGGACGAGAGAGTTTTATGGAGTAGATCAGGAAATCATCAATCCCGCTTTGCTCAATGGACGACAAGTTCAGCTTCGTTTTTCCTACCGATTTAATACAGGCTACCAGTTCTCTCAAAAGGGCAAACGCGCCAAAAGTTTTCAAGATTCTCGCACCAATTAACTCACGCTATGCCAAAGTCTCTAGAAGAAATGGAATTGAGACCTGCCGAAGTGCAGGAGATCCTGAATAAGCCACCAAACCTACTCTTGCGGGCAGGTCCGCTCCTCTTATTGATCCTTGTGATGGGATTTATGTGCGCCACTTACTTC
The DNA here is from genome assembly GCA_038527485.1 of Bacteroidota bacterium. GTDB lineage: Bacteria > Bacteroidota > Bacteroidia > J057 > J057 > JALEFZ01. The sequence continues at coordinate 14,470 of JBCBFT010000013.1, read as the reverse complement.
ATTTCCTATCCAGAGACAGTAGAAGGTACAGCGCATATCATGGCCATCCAGCCTCCTCAAGTGGTACAAGCTCCTGTACATGGCATATTGACATCTTTATCTTCATCAAGTCCCTTGGAAGTGCGTCAAGGGCTTAGTATAGGAACCATCCATGACCCTATCCAGCAGCAAGAGCTGGAGCTATTGTCCCCCGTTGATGGATATGCCTACAGGATCAGCTTTCACGAAGTGGGTAGCGAGGTAAAAGCGCAGGACTCCCTCTTCCTCATTGTCCCTAAAGACAACCAATTTTATGCAATGGTAGAAGTACCGAGTCAGCAACAAAGACAGATTCAATTAAATCAAGAGGTATCCATCAAATTGGACTCCTATCCGTCAGAGGAAGACGGAGATTTGAAGGGAATGGTCCATCAGATTTCTCCTTTCCCCCAAAATAATCTACTCACAATCAAAGTTATATTTCCTGAAGGATTGAAAACATCCACAGGGAAGCTCCTCTCCTATATACCCAATCTACAGGGTCAAGCCACAGTTATGATAGAGGATGTCTCGGTACTAGATCGGCTGATTCGGAGGAACGGTCAAATCTTACCCTAGACGGATACTTGGGCTTAGGCACATAGGGCTTCTACTCCAGGAGCCTTATTTATCTTCGTCCCATCTTGGAAGGGGATTTCGAATTCCGATTTCTTTTCCTGTTGATGGCCTCCATCTTTCGTTTCTGCTTCTCTTTATTCCACTCTTTCTTTTCAGCAGCTGTCATGGGCTTATCTGTCTGAGGAAAAGGATGATCCTTGATGACCTCAATCTTCTTCTTGATCAGTCGCTCAATGTCTTTGAGGAATACATTGTGTTCGGGCTCGCAAATAGAAATAGATTCTCCTGCCTTACCTGCACGTCCTGTCCTACCTATCCTGTGCACGTACGTCTCAGGCGTCTCAGGAATGTCATAGTTGATCACATGGCTGAGTGCGTCGATGTCTATCCCGCGAGAGGCGATGTCTGTCGCAACCAACAGTTGAATTTGCTTACCCTTGAACTTTTTGAGGGCGAGTTCTCGCTGCGGCTGGGATTTATTGCCATGCAAAGCCAGTGCTTGTATGCCATCTCGTTTCAGGCTTCGGCAAAGCTTATCGGTCCCATACTTGGTGCGGGTAAAAACAAGGGCTTGTTCGATCTTGCGGTCCTTGATGATATGAGTTAAGAGCGATCTTTTGGATGTCCTGTTGGTATAGTAGACCTTTTGGTGAATGATCTTAACTGTAGAAGAGACAGGCGCCGTGTTGAGGATTTGTGGCTTAAACAGGATTTCCTTAGACAGCGCAATGATGTTGTCGGGCAATGTAGCCGAGAAAAAGAGGGATTGTCGCTTCTTGGGTAAGATCTTGATCAGCTTTTTGATGTCATGGATGAAGCCCATGTCGAGCATGCGGTCAGCTTCGTCCAGCACAAAGTGGGTAATCGCATCCAGTCGGACAATCTTTTGATTGATTAAATCCATCAACCTGCCAGGAGTAGCGACCAGAATCTGAGGCTTTTTCCTCAGCTGAGCGACCTGCTTCCCTTGTTTGACGCCACCAAAGACATATGTACTCCTGATCTGCGTATACTTTGCGTATGCCTGAAGGTTTTCGTGAATCTGTAAGGCCAGTTCTCGTGTGGGCGTCAGGATCAGCGCACGTATTCCCTTTCCCTTTTCACTTTGCTCGGTATGCAGCGCATTGAGAATAGGAATACTAAATGCTGCCGTCTTTCCTGTACCTGTCTGCGCACATCCTAAGATATCCTTGTTTTGGAGTGCTACAGGAATGGCTTTCTGCTGAATAGGAGTAGGAGTTACATAACCTTTTTCCGTTAAAGCTTTCAGGATGACAGGATGTAAGGCGAGATCTTTAAATTGCATGGAAATGATTTAGGGAACAAATAGGCTGCTTCTTGACTCATAGGATATGATCACTGACAGCTACGATATAATATGGGAAATGTAAAAAGGAGGAATAATGAGACTAGATTTTATACACTTTCGATTTTTCAACTCTGCAAAGATACCCTTTTAATTTTGAAATCCGATGAAAGAGTCCAAAACAGGGTGAAGAAGTAGCACCAACGGGACGTTGGCACTGCCAAGGCATGAGCTCAGAAAGAAGAGATTTCTAGAGAATCCCGCAAAATCAAAAAAAATGGACCATCCAAAAAGATGATCCATTAATCTACACGTATATGCTTGAAAATAGTTTCTCCTTAATCCAGCTTCAGCTCCCCTACTTCTAGTTGGAGGATATTCACTCTGTCATCTCTGACGCCGATCGAAACCCCTTGGATACAGGCAACCTTATCGTCATAGTCTTCTGTCAGCTTATAGGATTGCTCCAAATCCCCTTGTGATCCTATAAAGGTCTCTCTTTCTGGCCCAAATTTATACTGGCAGTCTTCTTCATCCAGCGAGATTTCGCGATGGAAAAACTGGGCACGATTGGCATTAGAATTCCTTACTCTTAACCCAATTCCTGTCAAGATAGAATTTCCTGGTGCTTCAAAATTGATCTCATTTCCACTCCCACTACCATTCGCCACGATGGTTCGCTTGTTTGTCAAGGTTCCGTCGGGTTGGAGCGTCTTCACAATCAGATGAAGCAGGTCTACATTGTTGCTTCTCACGTCTAGTCTCATTCCCACAACTACCTCATCCTCATTCAGGTTGGTTACCGCTTTTTCGATAGTCCCTGATCCCTTTTGCACTGTTCTTTCGTTGAAGACTGTCACGGCCGTTTCGATGTCGCAGCTATCTCCCTTGTGGAAGCAATCACAGGCAAGCGGTTCGATCGGTACACAGTTTTCAAGGGTGAATTTCGTCGCTACCTGATTTCTGACGACTCTGTCATCCAGCACAGTACGAACCACATAAGACAAGGGCACACCTGTACGAATATCACCTGCAGAGGCCAAGAAACTGGTCAGCTCCGTCACATCTGTCGTCACTGCTTGGATCAATTCATTGGCGTCTCCTCCCAAGGCAAAGACTTTTACTCTCAGATCGCTTAGCTCGTTGAGTACTTTGGCACTTCCTCCTGCGCAGTTGCCTCTAAAACAAGCATTGGCAGAAGCCTCAATCACAGAAGAAGACTCCGTGGACTCTATGAGCAGGGCAAACTGGCGCCCCACATTGAGAGAACTCACATAGGTAAGGGGATTGAGTGGACCCACAAATCGACTGATCTCCTCTTCGGTCACATCTGGATGGAAAAATTCCGTCAAGCTAGAAGGACGGTCAAATAACACGCTAAAATAAGTCTGATTGAGTAGGACAACAAAGCGGTTGAACTTCTTCTCGATGTCTGCGCTGAAAGCAAGAGAGGCTTTCACTCCAAACAGACTATTCGTACTTGCCTGAAAAGCGAGTTCTAATTCCTGCTCAGATTTAACTTCTTCTATTGTAAAACTAAACCTCGCAGGTACAATTCCAGAATTATCTTGCAGGATATCGTTGACCGTTTCAAAATAGTTGGACGACGTATATTCTTCCATTTCTCCTGATACAGAATTAGAGCCATTAAAAAGGGAAAGGGAAATCTTCCCTGGTCCTCTACGAAGGGGGACGCGATCAGGGGTGGCTTTTTGTAGAGAATTGCCCGCCAGTAGATTTCCAGCAATGATCACATCTGCATTTGGATCAAAGTTGAAGAACTTATCAGGGGCAATTGCGGCATCTACTTCGGTGCGGGTACAGCTAAATCGTGTGCCATTGACTTCTTGCTCGGATGCTGTCACAGTAGAATCATTGCGTGTCTCGGGATCATTGACCTCTCCCCCACCGAGCAACACTTGGCGAATACTTTCGTTTGAGAGCCCTTCCTCCACAGGAAGCTGGGGTTCGATCACTTCGGATTCAGGATCTTTTTGGCAAGAAAACAGGGTAAAACAAAGGAAGAGGGCGATTCCCCAATTCAATAGGTGAACTTGAGATGGCTTTTTCAAAAATGGGATCATGTTTGTTTGTGGTTTGTGGGTGTTTTTCATGATAGCAAATAGGAGAAATGCCACGCACCAAACATCCACTCTTCAGGGGGAATTGGAAGATCCTTATTTAGGGGGAAAGCGGAGGATTTTGGGGGGAGGAAGGAGGGGGATCACCAACGGCTGACGTAGTGGCCACCTTTATGATCTGCTAGGCACAAAAATGGCCTCCTTCAGTTTGCAACTGAAGCTATACAAGCTCCAGATTGTATCTGGAGCCTGTGGTTAACATTCGTTTACTTATTTACGAGCCTCTAGATACTCCTTATTCCACCTGAATACTTGAAATAAACGGTGTCCTTTGTCCCTTTACTTTGATTTCCACTACATAGGTTCCTGCTACCAAGCCCGCAAGATCTAGCCTAGGGTTATGGGTAGGCGCATCTATTACCTTCCGACCGAGCATATCTCTTACAAGGACATGCTCAATCTCTTGCTTTGTCTCAATGAAAAGCATGCCTCCACTTGGGTTCGGATAAAGCTGAATGTCTATGTCGATCCTTTCGTCTTGAGAGGTGGGCATAGCCATTTTGAATGCATAATCCACTACGAGCGGCAAATGATCCGCTACTTCTGTATCATTACTTTGGAGCTGATATTGGGTTAGCAATGAAGCGGGCATGCGTGTAGTCTGAAGGATAAACGCTTTCATTTGATCCATCACTGCATCGGTATAAAAATGAAAGTCCAACCTGCCAGGAGGAAAACCGTCGCCTTGTAAATCTCGCCATGTGAAGACTAGTTGGGAATCTAAATGTAGAGGACGTGCATCCATGAGATCACTCCCATCCCAGTCCAGTGGACCTCTCTGCCCATAGGTGGCTTCGTCCTGAATATTCCCCGTGATGATGGTCTCCAACTGCTGGCTAAAACCGACAAGGTTCATGTCACCCAAAAAGACGATGGGCGTAGAGTCAGGCAGGCTGATGGCCCCTCCCGATGTCTTGGCATCCAAGACAAAGGCAGCAAACTCATCTACTTGTTCCTGACGACTTATGTTGTTGTTGCAGCAGGATAGGTGCCCATTGATGATCAATATATCTTTGGGATAGCTTGCAGGTAAATCTATCAGCAAGGCCACTTTTCGATTGAGGTCCCAAGTGGTGGTGATGGGCCATTTGGAACAAGTCAATCTGCCTCCCCCGTCCTTGTAGGCGTACCAGCCATTGCCATTGTTGAGTGGAAGCCATGTATCCAAGTAACTTTTGGCAGCCTGGATAGTCGTTTGATAGCTTTCCTGAAAACAAAAAATATCGCCATCCAGCGCTTTGATGATTCTTTCTGTACTGGGTAGGCCAGCAGGTTCCCATGCATCGTCACGCAGGATATTGTAGGCAACTACTCGTATATGGCTAGGATCGGCCTTGGCCAAGTCCATGTAGGTTTTGGGATCGGCAGGTGTATTGTCAAATGTGTAGAAAAAGATCTCGCCTATATTGGGCATGCGGTCATTGCCTTGGTCTTCATGTATCACCAATCGTATAGTGTTGGTACTGAAAAGATCATTGACACCATCTAGCCTCAAGTCTCTAGGAATAGCTACCTCGAAGGTAGATGATGTCACAGTGGGAGCTATTTGCAAGCCCATCTCTCCCAAGGTGACCTGCACATCAGGATTGGGAACATTGTACAACCCAAAGTGCCCGTTGAAATTGATGGACAGCTCTGTCCCATAACCTGATTGCTCGGCAAATCCTGTACTAGGATTGTTGTCTGCATCTATACTCAACCAAATGGTATGGTCGATAAGCATATTACCCAATGCCACATCTTCATCGATTGTAAACTTTACGTAGAGATATTCCGCATCGTTAGAGGCTTGCATTTCGATGAGGTCAATGCCACTGGGCGTATCTAACCCATCTGTGTAAGTGGGTAAGCTGGTATCCCAATCATCAAATTTTTCATCGATGATGATATTTCCTTGTGCGAAGACAAGAGATGTATATCCAACTAGGAAAAGAAAAGAGAATAATGAATAAACCTGCATAACGTACGCCTCATTTTGAGCCTGTAAATCTGCCTTTCTTGTCATAGAATTCCTAATATTTGAGTGACAGACAAATAGAAAAAGGACAGATATTAGACTTAAAATATTCGTATTCAGAACATAATCATCTTACTAGTAATTATTGCCTTTTATTTACTTACCTAACAGTGAGTGATCGTACAAATACTTGCGAAAAATGTGCATGCTACATGCATAAAGATCGTTTTCCCTTTCTTCAAACTTCTCCCAACCTATTAGACTTTTTCATCACTATTTCTAACATTTTACATAAACATATGAAATATTTTTCATAAGCTATTTGTTAATAGCCTCTGGGTCAATGGTGGAAAAAGTTCTTTGATTCACGACGAGACTTTTCCCTTAGACAAAACCTATAAATGTTCAATGACTCGTAATCAGGCTCATAAAATCAAGAGGATACAATATGAACTAGAAATTTACTTACTCAAGCCTTCCTACTACACGCATGGTTCAAACAAAGTTCCTCTTTGACCAGACAAAATGGGATACCGCCCCCAGTTCGGTGTCCCTGAAGATACATACTTCTCGTGCTATCCCCCTTAGAGCAAGAGAAGGATGATTTTTTTACCACATCACACATAAACTATTACTTATGATCCACCTAAAAAGAGTGGGCGCAGTCCTCGTATTTGCGCTACTTGTCTCTTGCTTTGTGGAGGAAGTAGCAGGAGGAAGTCTGGAAATTGTAGCAGAAAACCAGCTACAGGAAATAGGACTCCATCTGTACCCCAACCCTGTGGAAGATGTGCTTTACTTCGAAATTGCACAGCAAATGACAGAAGTTCGTGTATTCAACTTAGCGGGTCAACTGGTCATTAGCCAAGATAAACCCCAAGAACAGCTAGACGTCTCTCGCTTGTCTGAGGGTATTTATGTGCTGGAGATACGTACAGAGAATGGACAGAAACTAAGGAAGAAATTCGTAAAACAGTAAATTGACATACCTACATCGTATGTTGGAAGGGCTGCCTCTTGAAGGTGGCCCTTTTTACCTATCTAGCCATTCTTTAAATGCCTTCACCCGCTCTCGACTTACGATCACAGACGTTCCCGCTGAAGGAGAAAGTTCCACTTTGAGTCGGCTATTGAACCAGGAGTGGATGCCTTGTATGCTATCCACATGAATGATAAATTTTCTATTAATCTGAAAATAAATCTCTGTATCCAACTGTCCCGATAAGCTCGCAATGGAATTATCGATCACATATCGTTGGTCCTGAAAGGTTACAGCATGCGTAGCTCCCCCGTCAAATGTAAGGTAGGCTACATCGCGACAAGGAACGGCTGTGTAACGATCCCCTATTTTCACCAAAAACCGCTTTTTCGGCATGCGCGTTTCTTGATTTACGGCTTCAGGAAGAAGATCGTCCTTTGGTTGGACCAAGACTTCGCGCAAACGGTTTACTTTCTCAATGGCTACTTTTAAGTCCTTCAGGCTGTAGGGTTTGACTAGATAATCAATGCTATTGACCTCAAAAGATCGTAAAGCATAATCGCTGTGTGCCGTCGTAAATATGATAGGTGTCTGAATATCCACTTGGGCAAACAGCTCAAAGCAAATCCCATCTTCCAATACGATGTCCTGGAAAATCAGATCTGGCGGAGGATTATCCTCAAACCATGCAATTCCTTCCTGGATAGAACCAATCACAGCCAGAATGACCAAGCACGGATCATATTGGGAAAGAAGGGTTTTTAAGCGATCGGCGGACCGTTTTTCGTCTTCAAAGATCAATACGTTCATAAGCTTCCTGATTCAAAATGGGTAAACGAATGACAAAGTATCTCTCTGTTAATTCCAAACTGGGGGGGCTGCCTGTCAAAAGGAGAAACCTTGAAAAAAGAGGGTCTAACTTATCTTTATGGGTCTTTCTGAGGTATGTTTTGGGATTCAGATTGTAAGCCAGTACCAATTGGTTGTCGTCTTCATACAGTTCGATCTTCAGCGGGGTATGCTTATTGTACTGATTTTGGCTGATGGCTCGGCTGATCAGGGCATGCAGGCAGGCTGGGGGAAGATAGGCCTGATGGGCGAAAGTATCTGAGACATTTATGTGTAGTGTGATCGCTTCGGGAAAACGATGGTCGATCAGGAAGCAAAAATCCTCTAAAAAGGAGCGTTCCTCATGGAGAGAGACGACAGAGAATTCCTTCTTCTCGATGATGTATCGCAAAGCTTTAGACAATCGAATCAAGAAATCCGAGGCAACATCTTGATCTTCATAGATGAGGGAGGAAAGGACACTCAAGGAATTGAACAAGAAGTGGGGTTCAATCTGTGCTTTGAGTGCGTGATATTGGGCACTTGAGCTTTCGGATTCCAACTGCGCCATTTTCAACTCCGCTTCTTTTTGCCGAACGGTCGTTCGATAAAATCCATCAAAGCCCAGGATAATCAAATACATGACAGCCACGCTCACACTTAGCTCGGGATTCAGAAAAGGGATCGGCTCCCATATCTCCTGATTTCCAAAGGCATAAATATCACCCAGTCGATATCCATGATTGATGCCCACCCCTACGACAAATGCCAGCAAGAGATGAAAAAAATAGTAGAGCGTAAAAAACTGAAAGTTATGTTGATGCCTTTCTAGCTTTTGAATGAGAAGTCCGTTCATACATTCTGCAAAGGACCATCCGATCAGTCCTGAGACGAGGAAAAATAAAGAAAATGACAAGCTGCGGAGGTTCCATTCAAAGATCCCAGCAAAGGATTGATCAAAACCTTTGAAGATGAGGTGAATGAATAGCACCACCACGAGCCTACGAAACAAGACCGTCAGTCTATTTTCTTTATGTTCATTTTTCTCTACCATCAAACCATGTTAAAGCTGCTTTGGCCGAATCTCGTGCTACCGTCGGTCGGAGTCCGAGCTCCTGCTGTGCTTTTTGATTCGAAAAATAATTGTCCATACACAGCATGCGGGCATTTACCTCTGAAAGGCGAGATGTGATCCCCCATTTCGCTTCCAGGAAGCTATTGATTTTTCCCAGTCCGATCAGGAGCCAGTCAGGAACAGTCATTCTGACTTGTCGGTTCCCCTCATCCAGTTGTGAAAAGAAGGCATGATAACTCAGATTCTCTCCTGATAGCAGATAGCTCTCACCTACTTTCCCCTTTGTAAGGGCATTGACTGTGGCTTCAGCTGCGTAGCTTGCATCAATGAAACTCTTCCCGCCAGATGGCAAAAAAGCCCATCGTTTTTTGCTGTATCCTAGTAGATTGTTTTTCAATCTGCGGGAATCATAAGGCCCAATGATGAAGGCGGGACTTACGACTACAGCTGGCAACTTGCCCCTGCGTGCTTCTCGCAGCACTTCTTGCTGCGCAATATATTTGCTGTACACATAACCCGAGCCCTCTAGCCAAGGCATGATTTCATTTTCCTCATCTCCTAGCTCCTCGGTTTCGTTTTGGAAGCAAACGGCTGTACTCACAAAGACAAAACGTCTAATCGACACTTCCTTGGCTGCCTTGATCAAGTATCTCGTACTGTCAATATTGGCTGCACGATACGCCTCAAGATCAGATGGCCACTGGCTGGTTTTTGCCGCTGCATGAATGATGTACGTACACCCTTTCACAGCAGCAAAAACATCCACTTCATTCGTTATATGGCCTTCGCAGATTTCGATGGCTAAGCCTTCGAGGTTCTGTAGATTAGCATTCGGACGGACAATTGCACGGACTGCATATCCTTGCGCCAAGAGTTGACGTGTGATATGTCCTCCCAGTAGGCCGTTGGCTCCTGTCAGCAGTACCTTCTCCATATCTATATGCTTTGAACTTTTGGTACCCATTTCACTTGCTGCTTGTCTGTGGCGATCTCCTTCGCAATCGTCTTTCTCAAGAAAACCAACTTCCATCCCACAGGAAATAATTTGAGAATGAACAAGCTAATCTGGTTCATGAGCCCGGGAATGATCATCTTGTTCCTTTTGAAGAGGTGATGAAGACATATCTCTGCCGTCTCTTCGGCGCTCAGGGTCATCTTCTTCACTAGGCTGTTGTGCTTGGCGATCCTGCGGGATACCTCTGGGTTGGTAGGCATAGGGCCAGGATGTGCCACACTGACTGTAATATTTCCATCGCTCAGCTCTGCACTCAGCCCTCGCGAGAAGGAATATACAAAAGCTTTCGTAGCGGGGTAAACCGTCTTGAAAGGAATCGGGCTGAAAGAGGCCATGCTCGCAATATTGAGGATATATCCTTCTTTTTGTACCTTTAGGAGTGGGAGCAATTCATGCGTAAGCATAACAAGCGCTCGAACATTCAACAACATCATCTGATCGATTTTACTTTTGGAAATCTTGTCAAACTGTGCAGATCCTCCAATTCCTGCATTGTTGATGAGTAGATCTATCTCAAAATTCGTTTTGATCCAGTCGCACAGGGCTTGCAACTCATCTGAGTCGGTCAGGTCAGCTTCAAAACTAGCGGTTTGAATTTGGTAGGTGAGCGCAAGGCTGTCGGCGAGATCTTGTATAGCTTCTCCTGGTAGAGAAACCAGGATGATATTTCGTTTTCTTTTGGCACAGGCTACTGCGAGTGCTTTTCCTAGGCCTTTGCTGGCCCCAGTGATGACCGTATAGGGAGCGTGTGTTTGCATAATGATCAACATAAGTATTCAGAAATAGGATGACGTTTTTCGTGGTGGGGGGCGTCACGCTTAAATTTTTGGTAAAAAACTGAAAATGAGACCCTTATTTTTCATCCTTTAGCTTCGGCCAGTTTGGTGAAATCCGTCAAAGAGTTGACCATCATGCGTTGGATGATCGGATCGAGGATGAATCGCGGGACAGGAGGATCTTTGAACGTCAGCGAGCAAAACTCGACTTTCGTCTTCCCACCTGCTTGAGGGGTGAATGTCCACGAGCCTTGGTATTTTTCCATGCGGCTGACATCGGATCTTCGGGGAAATCGGTCAGGCGTAGCCACCATATAAAGGATGACCGTTCCTCCTTTTTCTTCCTTTCGGTAGTGGGTCACGATGTCTTTGGGTTCCAGTGGCCAGGGTACATCAAAAAGGGTGTACACCCACCATTGTTCTTGGTCGTAGGGCTTCACTTCACATGCTTTGGCACCGACCGCCCATGCTTGGATGTCTACTTGATTTTGGAACAGGCCGATGATCTCCTCAGGGCGCGCGTCGACATAAAAACGGCAACGTATTTCTCGCGACTTATGTTTCTTTTGCCAGGAGACCCAGCGATAGTCGATTTCGACGCCCTTGTCCTGATAGCCAGGTTCCCAAGAAGTGTAAGCGTAAGGCGTTTGCGCCTGTGCAGCCATGGCTCCTATCAGGATGACAGAGGCCACAATGATTTTGAAATATCTCATGGATTTATGATTTCTTGAATGTACGCGCTGAGGTGCGCCATGCAGCAATCACAGGATGAGATGTCGTATTTCTTATTGGATTGTAGAGGGAGAGAGGTGAGTTGTAGATCAAATGTAGGTCCACCGCCAAGGCATGGGCACCCAAAATAGGAGAAGGAATCACCAAATACGTTCGACATCATATGCATCAAACTGGGCATCGGCACTGATGATGGGTTGATTTTGGGTCAGGGCTTGTGCGATCAACAATCGATCAAATGGATCTCTATGGTGAAGGGGGAGTTTTTGATAAGTATCTAAGGTCGGAATGGAAATGGGTATTAGAGAAAAGGAAAGTTCATCTATGTCTTTTTTGATTTGGCTAATGTCTCCCTTAACCTGGAGTTTCCCAATATTTGTTTTAATGGCAATCTCCCAGAGACTTACAATACTCACATGAACCTCTGACTGAGGCTCTAAAATGTGATCGATAGCTGTCGAAGATAGTTGAGTATTTCCTTGGATATACCAAAGTAGGCTGTGCGTGTCTAACAAATAAACCATTACATATAGTCCTTAAAATCTTCTAATGGGGCGTCAAAATCTGGTGCCATGTATATAATGAGATCCTTCCTGATTCCAGGCTGACGTTTGATCGGTTTCTCTTCTTCTATCTTATCTGCGCGCTTTTTCGCCAAAAATTCAATAAAGTCGACCACTTCGTTTTGAAGCTCTAGGGGCATTTGGTAGAATAACTGTATCGCTTGTTGATGGCTCATAATCATTAATTTATCATTTCTTACGAATTTACAAATAGTTGTGTTACCCTCGTCTCCTCCAGATTGTATACGGATACACCATAAATGGATGTATCTACCACGCGTCATGCCTTGCTCCCATTGGTGCGAATCACTTCACATTTAAGCAGCGATACGTCCGTCGATCTGCCATTTTGGAGGCACTTAATTCGCCCGCCCCCCCACATCGGCCGCAGGTTCCGTATACAGGTTTGGTCATGGCTTTTCGGGAGTAGGTCGCCCGCCCGTTGCTGTCGTATCCGCTGAAATAAAAGGGGCGTTCATTTCTAGCATTTCGGTCGACGACACGACCTGTCTCGACTTTGCCTCCCAGGCAGACGGGGCAGTCTACGGTTTTGCCTACATCGACCTTTCGGGATTCCACCAGGCAGACACGGTTCATGATCAGCGGGAGGTATTGGGTTTCATTTTGGCTTCTTGCAGTAGCACCTGGACGACCGAAGACTAGGACATTGTTTTCTCGATCTACCTCTTGCACAAATCGACTCCCCTTAGCTCCCATCAGATATACCTCATCACCTGGAGCAATATGCTGGCACAGTTTCCCTGCGACATCCACCTCCGTCGTATACTGGGCGTATATCGTGCTGCGCTGGTCATAGTATTGATTGGTTTCCTTTTCATACTTCCAGTTCGTCTTCCCTTGTGCTGCGGCTATCGCATTGGCTTTTCGGGCTTCCCGTCTTTGGACCGCCGCTGCAAATTCTGCATCCTTTTTGGCTGTCTGTATACTGTCATAAAGAGCCTGTGCCTGGGGGTCCTTGGTGAGTTGAATAAATCCAACAGGCTGCATCGTCGTACGGTCGTATTGGCGGATGCCTGTGGCTTCATATCTCCCTGTTTCATCCTCTACTTGGATGCGTTCGGTCTGCCAGCGATAGCGCGCACTGACGTATTGATTTTCTGGGATTTCATCTACCGCCTTTGCCGACAACAGCTTGCCATCTCTGATCCTGTAAAGATAGTCGCCAGGGCGCAGCGCAAAACGCGTCTCTGTGGGAGGGTAGGATGGCCCAATCAATAGGTAGGCTTCGCTGCTCGCGTTGGAATAGGGGCGGGCATAGCGAGGGAACTTTTTCTGCCCGATCAGGGGCGCGATTGCCGGTATGTCGTGGACAAACTCCACTTTCCCTGTCTTCAGGTCCATCAGCCAGCGCTGTGCGGGATTCTTGCGTTTGGCTTCATTGGTGATATAAAAAAAGTAACGTCCTCCAGGTAATACCTGCCCACCACGGGCGCAGCTTTCAATGATTTGTCGCTCGCCTTTTTCGTTGGTTTGGTAGTAGGTGTAGGTACTGACCTTGCGGTACTTCCAGTAATCTTCGGGGCATCCATCCTCGTTTCCACCTGCTGCATAGATGGCCCGTCCATCCCAGCCATACCCTACAAAATCTCTAGGCACAGCCTGATACTTCTTGGCTTGGCTATTGAAGCCAATCCAGCCTCCATAGCTTTTTTGAGTCGCGTAATAGAGCGATTTGGCGCGCTTGCCGTCGGTCGCGAGCAGGTGCACATCGGGTCCGTACTGCTCCAGGAAATTGTTGGGTAGATTCAGGATGATGCCCAGCGGGGAGTAAAAAGACTGGCTTCCTGGCATCTGGATATTTTGCTGTGGCAAAATCCAGCGATGGAGGCGCTTACCTGTCTCGGCGTCCAGCACCAGTACATTGTAGTCGCTTTTGACGACGACGAGCTTTTCGTCTGGCGTGACGTAGAGGTCGGTGAATATTTTGGGTTGGACGTGCGCGAAGTAGATATGTTCTTGGGCGAATGAAAAAGGAGAGAGCAAGAGTGTGAGTAAGCAGAAAAAGAGAAAACGCATGGTTGGGGATTAGGTATGTGGAATTTTTCTGGGACAAGGATAAGAAATATTGGGGAATGATTGTAATATTTTAAGTACCTACACAAATAAAAAAGTGGAACACCGCCTCCTCCAGATTGTATCTGGAGTATACAAAGCTTCAGTTACAAACTGAAGGGGGCCAGTTCTATGCAAAGCGGATAATAGCGTGCGTGGTACACACTACATGATCTCTTTTGAACAAGTAATGTGAATCAAGGGTTAAAAAAATAGCAGATGTATCTAGGAATGCTAATTTGGTGGTGTGAATCAACTCAAATTAATTGCACTCTACTATTACATCTGCGAGTGCTATGATACGGAATTGTGCTGGATATGTCAGCGTTTTAGCCCTAATACTTCCCTGAATCCATAAAACATCTGTGTGCAAGGAGCGGTCAGTCCCATGATGAGAAGCATCCAGCGAGAAGCGTTGTCTGTGACTC
>JBCBFT010000012.1:0-94651 GCA_038527485.1 Bacteroidota bacterium | reverse complement strand
GACCGAGACTCCTGGCATGGGTTCTTTATCGGAGTTGATTCTTCGGGCCATGCCCTCCTGCGTAATCTGTGCAGGAAGTTGGAAGCCAGTCAAGGCAAGCAAAAGAAAGAGGAATGAAAGTCTCATTGTGTGTAGTGGGTGTTATTTTTTCTTGAGATAGGTTTGGATAGGATCATCTTTGTTGATGGTCTCAGTGTAGTCTCTGGACTGGTAGCTTTCTTTGATTATTTTTATCCTTTGCTTAGGTTTTTGCTTATCAAAAGGAATGTCGATGTGGAACCTGCCTGTCTGATCTGTGGTATCACAGCAGCAACCGTCGATGCAGACGATGACATCAGGCAGGAAGTCGGTGGCATCTACAAAATCACTGACATAGCCTGCTAGTACCGCCAACTCATCGTTGCGGTAGATGGGAATCAGGATCGACTCAGTAAAGGGAAAGACTGTATCTAGTTCAACGAAGCCTCTAGCTCTGTATTGTAGACGGAGATCTCCTGAGCGGTACTTGGCATGGATTTCCTCGAAAATGGCTTCATGGCGAATGTTATTTTTGACCTCTAGTTTGCCGCCATAGGTGAGGATGAGTGTTCCTGTAGAGTCTGTGAGATAGGGATTGGGGGTTTGATTTTCAATCAGTACTTTGAGATCAAAAGGTTGGCTGATCGACCACCAGTAGGCACTGCCCAAGGCCAGCACAGGCACCAGCACAAAGAGAAAAATACGGATGTAGCGACTGGTTTTGCTTTCAGTCTGGGTGACCTGATCCCCTACATGGATATTCCCCTCTACGGTAAACTGAGAGCCTACGACTACATTTTTGCTATTCGTGATGGAGATACTTTTCGCTATTTCCTCCTGAAATTGAGGATCTTCCTTTTTTTCGTCGACTTCATCCATTAGGGCTATCAAGCTTTTGGTTATCTGGTTGATGGAGACACGGGCTTTGTCCTCCTCTATGGTTCCCTCCATGATGAGATTCATCGTCTGATGATAGTTAGCGGATTGTAGCAGCAGTTTTTTGAGCTTGGGCGTTCCGTCGAAGAATACCTTGAGCATGTCAATGGCTTCTTCGATCTCTGCTCGTGCGATGCGTTCGCGCACCTGCTCAAGAGATGATGGAGTGTTCATATCTGAAATTGTATCAGTGATAGACGGAAAGGCTACCTGAATGTAGGCAATACACAGGAAATGGTCAAGGTAATGAGATTACCAAAAGTTGTTATATATGAGAAACTACCTATAAAGAAGTAGAAAGGAGATCATCAGATCTGATGAGAAAGAAGGGTGACAGTTCCCGTAGAGACGTGATGAGTCACGTCTCACATCATCGCATCAAAAACAGTTAGGGACAAATAAATAAAGACGCCATGAATGGCGTCTCTACGGTGGTGGTGCGCCCACCTGGGCTCGAACCAGGGACCACCTGATTATGAGTCAGGTGCTCTAACCAACTGAGCTATAGGCGCAGCTTTGCGATGCAAATATATACACCTCATACGTAGGGCGCAATAAAGAGATGCGTTTATCTACGTATTTTTTTCCACCGATCGCTGATCCCGCGCCTCCTGCACCGCCTGCCGCTGCACCACCGCCGTCAACTGCTCCTGCAAATGCAAGGTCCGCAAGTACAGCAGTACACAGCTGACTGTCAGCCCCAAGAGTGACAAGTAAATGATCAAATCTACCCCCCGACCAATCCCCAATTCCTGCGCAATCAAGGTACTGCTATCAGGAAAGAGCAGAAAGAATACCCCCGCAATCATGATGCCCATCACCAAGATCCGCATCCTCGGCTGACGCCGCAATTTCTGGAAGAAAATCCCCATCAAGAGTAAGAGGAAGGGAAGCAAAATCCACTGTATGAGCTTGAATTGAAAGTATTCCATGGGGGAAGTTAAGGGAATGAATGCGATTCTTTGTAAAATGTACGAATGCCAGTTTTGGGTAATGAAGTAACAAGTGAAGAATGACCCTCGCATCCCTCCAGATTGTATCTGGAGCACTTTTAGCTTCAGTTACAAACTGAAGGGGGCGGGCACCATGAACCATGATCTATGAAACATGACCCTTGTCCTCTATTTTTTCATGCGCTTCAACATCAAATCACTCACGATCTCCAATCCATCCTGCCAACTCGTACCCTTAGATTGGCTATAACGCGTGTAGACGATCTGCACCGCAACCTCCCGCCAGCGAAGCTGATGCCGCTTGATCTCCGAGAGAATCTCCGTAGCATGGGACCGCCCACGTTGCCGCAATCGAATGCGATGCAGTGCTTTTCGATTCATCGCCCGAAACCCATTGTGCGCATCACTCATCCAATAACCTGTAAATAGATAGTTGACACATCGCCCCACCTGCAAGGTCCAGCGCCGACGCCAAGGCACCGCTCCCCTACTCTCTCGACTCAAAAAACGCGAGCCCAAACAAATATCTGCCTCATCCCTGAGCAAAGGTGCCATCAAATCAGGAATCTCTTCTAGGGGGTGCTGCCCATCCGCATCAAAGTGAATCACATAGTCTGCCTCCAATCTCCGCGCCATTTCCATGCCTGTTTCCAACGCAGCTCCCTGCCCCAAGTTGAGGGCATGCGCCACATAGACCAAAGAGAGATCTTTCAACACCCTTCCCGTATCGTCGGTCGACCCATCATCTACTACGATGACCTGATACCCCGCATAAAGTAGCTCCACAATTACCGATCGGACTACTCGAGCCTCATTGTAAGCTGGGATGATTACCCAGGTTCGCATCTGCCATTCCTGCCCTTTCACAGCGGGTAAGATGAGGGCTTTTTAATTCAAATTCAAGCGCACTTTAGGATTTGATCTGACTTTGTGTGGGAACAATTACGTTATCCACGCCAGGATGTTCACCTTATCCGAGCCATGGCGGTTTACCTTATCCACGCCATGGCGGTGGATCTACTTAGTTGTGATGATTTTTCCTCTTTATTTTGGGTGAATGGGAGGAAAAAACTATCTGAAATGACAGATATTGCTTATTTTTATGTAGGCAAAAAAGTGAGATAGAATGTCTAAACGTCTATTATTGAGTTAAATATCCTACATATCGCTTGAAAATTCTCTTATTGACGTATTTAACTATGGGCATATACTTTCGTAGAAAATAATCATAAGAATTTTCCTTCTCCTGCTTCGGGTTTTTGATCCTACAGTAGATTCAAATAAGCATACGACAGGCAACCTATTGATCCTCTTTGTATCCCTAAACTATACATTGCGCAATCCTTAAGCTCCCCTACTCTCTATGAATCGAACGCTACCCATCCTTTCATTCGTCCTGAGCCTTTGCCTACTGATGGGGCTATTGCAAGCGCAGCCGCAACAAGCATTTGAAGCGAGCTGGAAAGCTGGCATGCTAGGGGTCAACCAAAACCCAGCTTCTCTAGTCTCTACCCCCTATCAGGGAGGATTTATGCTAGGATCGCTGAATCTATCCGCTAGCAATAATCTCTTTGAGACGAATAATGTACTCCAGTTTTCGCCATTGGCTTTGGGAGAAGGACTAATAGGACCCTTGACACAACTTCCCTTTCTTACAGGGCTGACACAAGCAGATTTTTTTGCGAACGATGCCGGAAACTGGTCTGCCATCGGTGAAAATCAAATCCAGGCCGTAGGCTTTTATGTCCAATCCTCCAATCAGGATAGGGTAGAAAGGGGCTGGCAAAAAAGTGTCTTCTCATTCAGGTTGGAAAGGAATGAAAGATATGAAGTGAGTGGGATTCCTGCTGAACTAGCCAAAGGATATGTGAGAGGATTGGAGGAAATGAATGGCGTAAACGAGCAGGCTGATTTTTTTGAAGTAAAGGTGCGGGAGTTTGATGCACTTGCATGGAATTATGGGGTTTCATTGGGGAAGGGAAAAAACAGGTTGAACATTGTCCTAGGAGGGAAATTGCTGAGTGCGTCTTCCTTCATGGATTTTCGCGCGTATAATTCGAGCTTTAGTTTCAATGGAGGTAAGCAGGTAACCCTCCAAGCGGATTCCTTTGTGTACGCCTATAATCCGAGCTTTGCTTCAGCCTTTGCGCCTGCTAGCCAACGTCGATTCTCTAATAATGAATTCAGTTTTGGACTTGTGGGGGAATTAGGTGCCATTTATCAAGTAAAAAATATCTCTCAAGAGCCTGTTTGGGAGGTGGGTGTAGCTGTCAGAGATGTGGGCGCAATCCAGTATTGGAATCTCCGCAATACATCTTTTGTCGTGCCTCCGCAGACGAGGTCCTTTGAACCTGTAACGACGCTTCAAGGTGCTGATTTGCTCGATACAGGTCTTGCGAATATCGCCCAAACAAGCGAAACAGGTCCTGAAGGGGTGACCGAAACACTCCCACTCCGCGTGACAGCCCACCTTAAGCTTCGTCTCACCAATAGCCGCAGCAGCGATGCAGGCTGGAATGTGCAGTTGAGAGGAGATTTTCGCAAGGATGGATCAGATCCTTTCTGGGAATCCTTCCTGAGAGGAACGCTTAGCTACGAATCTAAAAGATTGAGCTTATTTTTCCCTGTATCTTCAACCTTACAGTTCCCCTCAAGTGATCCGATCGAGTGGACCCCAAGAGCGGGTGTGTATTTATCTATAGGTGACGTGATTGTGGTGGGTTCTAATGACATTTTGACTAATGTATACCATGCAGCTACACGGAGAGGAGTGGCTGCCACACATGCTTTTGCAGGATTGAGAATCCCCATCAATTCTAAAATTTGATTTGTAATGGTTTAAACGTAGCATTATAGATGAAATGAAAAAGTATATATTTCTTTGTACGCATCGCGTTTTACAATAAAAAGACTCATTTATTAACATATTATTCTACGCCTCTATGTATCGGTTTCCTAGTAATCTAATCGCTACACTTCTTTTGCTCACGACATTATATATAGTCCCCCAAGCAAAAGCACAGACCTTCTTAGGAGGGTCCTACATACGCAGTGAGGTAAAATTTGACGGAAGCAATTTTACAACCTATCACTTCAGTAGAAAGTCTAACAAGAAAAATGGCAAGGTCAAGGCGAAGTATTTTGCCAAGGATGCCAATGAACAATTTGCCCGATGGAAAAATGACAAACGCATCCTGTATTATTGCTCGGGTGCTTTCTCTATCAGTTGGGACTCCGACAGTCCCCCGCTAGGTATCTGCGTGGACAATGGTGTGATTGTCAATCGCGACCTTGATGCCACAATGGATGGATTGATCATTGTCTACAATGGCGGGGCACAGGCAGGAGGTATCGCGGTCATCAACCTCGACAAAGAAAAGGTCACTACCAAAAATAACGGGGTCTCAACTACCTATGACCTACGTAACTACAGTGATCGGGCACGCTTTCTCAACTGGGCTGTAAACAACGACGCCACTGTTTTCCAAACGCAACTGATGTACACCAAGACGTATGGATACGGTTTTCCTCCGAACAAAATTACGTATGGCAACAAAGCCACGCGCAGATTCCTTGGGATTTGCATTCGCAAAGGGGTCGTCTACCATGTGGTAGTAGACTATAATGAGTCGGATTACCTCAACCAAGCAGCCGACAAAGTCACGCGTTACTTAACTAATACGATGGGATACGATGTGATCGGACTCTTTAACCTGGATACAGGTGGAAAAGATATTATGAAAGCCTACAATGATTCAGGAGGGGAAATCGACAGCGGAGATTATAATGTAAATATTGCGACGAATCTACTGGTATACTATGTGGATTAATAGGAGCGAGATACATATTTTCTTTCTAAAAGGAAGCCTACTTTTTTTAGGGCTTTGTTTCTCATTCCTTCCATTGGAGGCCCAGAAAAAAAGCGTTCAATCACATGGCCGGGGATACGAAAGCTACATTGTTAAAGCTTCGGGCATATCCTTTCAGGCATTTGATTACGACCTTTCACGTCAGCCGCTTCGGGCATGCTATTTTGGGACGGATGCAAAGTCCAAGTATGACGCTTGGAAAAAACATTACAAACGGCGTATCCTCTGTTATTTTGCTGTAGGCTTTGCCGAGCAAAATGATCGTCCCCTCGGCATCAGTGCAGAAAACGGAACTTCGCTGAATCGAAATTGGGAGCAATCTATGGATGGCTTGATTCAAGTGGATGCTTACGGAAAACTCACGTTTGCCGATTTGGAAAGAGAGCGTGTAGCACAAAGATATGACCTCAAGAGTGCCAGTGACCGTAGCCGATTCATGCGTCAACTTCCTCGCTCCCGAGGATCTATTTTTCAGACGCAGTTGATGTACTCGCATCTCGATGGAAGAAAAATGGGACCTGAAAAATATGGAGAACGCGCGTCCAGAAGGTTCATGGCTGTCTGTCGAGATAAGGGAGGGCATGTACACTATATCATACTAGAGCAGCCCAAGTCGATGCATCTCAATAAAGCCGCTGTAGGTGCCATCGCATGCCTGAGTAGTGTGGGGTATGAGATTTTGTACCTTTTCAATCATGATACAGGCTCACGCAATGTCATGCAAGCCTTCGATCAAAAGGGAAAACGGCTGTATCGATCGCCTATGGAACTCTCTAAGGCCACACAACTTCTCGTTTTTTATGTGCCCTAAGCACGCCAGATATCTCATCAAAACCCATACAAACACCTCACTTTCATTTGCCTACATGTTTCAAAATAAGACTACAAGAAATATTCTCTTAATCAGTGTGGGAATCGTAGGGATTGTCTTTCTCCTGATCCCCTCCTCACCCAAGGAAGATCCTTTGGATGTACCCTTACCCTCTTCAGATACTGTCGTAAACGTGACAGTAGATTCTTTGAAAGCCTTTGCACCTGTGGCGACCATTGATACCTTCCGTGAAGTGGCTTATGTGACCTACACCCTCGCACCTCAGCAGACAGATCTACGGATCTTCAACCCCGATTCGGGTTCGAGAAAACATACATTTGCATCTATTCAATCTCTTGCAAAAGAGCAAAATAAGGAACTTCAGTTCATTGTGAATGGAGGGATGTTTCGTCAGGATAGAGGTCCCCAAGGTTTATTGATCATTGACGCGGAAGTGCTCCATCCACTCGATACGGCTACGCAAGGATATGGCAACTTCTACATGCAGCCCAATGGCGTTTTTGGACTCGATTCAGGAGGTAAAGCCTATGTGACGACGACTCAGCGATATGAAAATCTTGCGAAACAAAAAGCCTTCACATACGCCACGCAATCAGGCCCTATGATGGTGGTCGATGGCAAAATCAATACGCAGTTTAATGATGGATCTCCGAACAAACATATTCGCAACGCTGTAGGCATAACCGCAGACGGCCGCGTTGTTTTTGGGATTTCCAAAATACCCATCACCTTTTTCGACCTTTCCAGCTTGATGATCCAAAAAGGCTGTGTAAACGTGCTGTATCTGGATGGTTTTGTAAGCAAAATGTATTTGCCTGAGCTGAAGGAAGGAGACATCGAATCAGGTAATGGGCTCGGTCCTTTGATCGCAATTTTTGAATGACGCTACACTATGATGAATGTAAACAATCAATATCTGATGCGTAATGGCAGTTGGAAGTTTCTTGTCGCTGTGCTCGTAGGAGGAATGGTTTCTCTAGGGGTATTACCTCAGCAGGTCTTGAGTCAGGATACAAATCAGATTCGAGTGGATACGATCCCCATGGCGAAGGCCGATACACAGCTAGTCAGGGGAGATGTATTTCCAGATTCGCTTCAGATGGTTGCCGATACAGCAGCAAAGACCCCCATCTCTCAAGCAGATTCTCTCCTATTGGCTTTGCTCGAAGACTACCAAAGGCGACAGTCTAGGGATTCTCTTCGTATAGATTCTCTCCTAAAGGTGAACACAGACTTAGCGCTGACAGCTCGTCGCAGACTCAATATGGATATGCACGTGGGGATGTTTCGAAGGTATCACTTTCAGACTTGTACGGTAGATCCACAAAAAATTGATATTCAGCTTTTCAACCCCAAGGGTAAGCGATTTTCAGGACAAAATGTCCACACCTTTGAAAGCTTGGAAGCTTTGGCCAGGAAGAATGAGCAAGAACTTGTCTTCGCCATGAACGCAGGAATGTTTGAGCGCAACCGACAGGCAAAAGGCCTGCTCATCCTCAATGGACAAGAGTTTAAACCGCTTGATCCCTCAAAAGATGGATATGGCAACTTCTACATGCAACCTAATGGTGTTTTTGCACTCGATTCTTCTGGGAAAGCGTATGTCGTGAAAACAGGAGACTTTTTACCGCTCAGAGATACGATAGGCATACGCTATGCCACCCAGTCAGGTCCCATGATGGTTATAGGAGGTCAGATCAATCCCAAATTTAACGATGGTTCTCCCAATCGACACATCCGAAATGCGGTAGGTGTAACACCTGATAATCAAGTCATATTTGCTATTTCAGAAGAGCGTGTGACCTTTTTTGAATTGTCTTCCTATATGATTCAGCTAGGCTGTACAGATGTCCTATATCTAGACGGGGCCATTAGCCAGGCTTATTTTTCTCCGCTGGGATTGGGCTCCTTGCAGGCAGGAAGCAGACTGGGCCCTATCATCGCGATTATGAAATAGCAATGCGAAAAGACGAATTCACCTGAAACCTGAATAAACTATGCGTAGGTTGAGCTTCATGTTCCTTTGTATGATGATCCTCGTGCGGGTGGTGCCCACTGCTCAAGCACAGCCTATTTCCGACTGCGACCGCATCAAAGCAGAGGCAGAAAAACTCAGAATTCCCAAAGAGAACGAGGTGAAAAGATATCAGGAACTCACCTTAGATATCATGAACCTGACTGAAAAAATCGCTGGGAAGGGTTTTGACGTACCTAAGAGTCCTCATCTGCCCTTGCCTGAGTTTGACGATGCGAAGATTGAGTACCACGATGATCGCAACTACGACTGCGCAGAATGGGGAGGGACAGATTGGGGGAAAATCAAGGATATTCGAGAAGCCAATCTAGACAAATACAGCATGCTCAATGACATTCTTGCCAGGGAACTTATTTGGCTGAGAGAGATTAAAGATTCTGTAGAACTAAACGGAAAGTTGCCTTCTACACAAACATACGCTTCCAATATACCCGATGCTCCTGTTTCTTCCTATTCGCCTAGAGAAGTCACAGGTATGGTGGTAGACCAAGCCACTTTTCGAAATACGCCTTATAGATACTGCATAGCAGATCCTAGACAGAGCAAAATCAAAATTGCTCCTAATGTTTTAAATTTCGAGCGACTCCAACAAAAGGTAGAAGGAGGGGGAAATCAACTACTCCTAGCGATGAATGCAGGTATGTTTGAGCGAGATCGCAGACCTGTAGGCTTACTCATCATAGATGGGCAGGAAATCCATAAACTAAATACCCGGAGCGGTACGGGAAATTTCTACATGAAAAATAACGGCGTATTTGGCATCAACAAATCTGGTGTTCCTTTTATCGTCACTCGAAAGCGTTATTATGATGACAAAATAGATCCTGGGGTGATACAATTGGCGACACAATCTGGTCCTATGCTGCTGATGAAAAACCAAATCAACCCTGAATTTACCCCTAACTCCAAAAATAAGTTCTTCCGAAATGGAGTTGGAATCACGGTTGATGGCAAGGTGGTTTTTGCTATTTCTGACCGCAAAGTCAACTTCTACGAGTTTGCCTCTTTCTTTAAGTCGGTAGGGTGTACGACTGCACTCTATCTGGATGGTACAGTAAGTCGAATGTACGTCCCTATGCTCAGCCCATATCAAGACTACTTAGAAAGTGATCGGCTGGGACCTATATTATACATTATTCAAGAACTCAATTAATCCCTTATGAAAGCGCTTCTTATACTAGGTGTTGGCATTCTGATGGGCTTGTTTACGATACGTGCCCAAACCCAAAGTGTGTTTGACCTGCATGTCCCCTTGGCAGACTTGGACCAAATCGAGTTGTCTGCTTTAGGTGGAAAGACTATAAAGATGGTATCGAACAATAAAATCCGTCTTACCCCACCAGATATGAGCAAGCTGGATCAAAAGCGAATCATCAGCTTTTCCCAGGATACATTTCCTGCTACTTCCGGGCCAGATATTGTAGTGACGATATGTGAGATTGATACCTTCTTCGTCAATCAAGATGTTTATTTGACCCATGTACCCGTAGAAGTGGAGACATTTACAGACCGTACATTTAAGGGGAAGTCGACCTTTGGATGGCAGGTTTTGCGACAAATAGGGGCTACGACTGGGCCTATCCTGAATCAGAATGGAAATCCTGAGATTGAGATTGCTATTCCGATGACGCCACAAATCAAAGATGAAGATGATATCGTTCAAGCAATAGCAGAAGAAGAACCTAGTGTATCTGCCCCTATACTTCCTCCCCCTCCTCCCTCATCTACTTACAATCCCACGCAAGATCCCAATCTTCCTTTCAGAGCGGGAGACATCGAAGAGATACGCTTGATCAAGTGCAACGATCAGTCAGAAACGCAAGGTCATTTGAGGGATACCGAATCCTTCCTCAATCAGTACATTGTTTTTTGTGCACGAACTTCTGTAGACCCTGCGATTCCCCCTGTCGCAGCTGTCAATCGTATTCAAAACACGTTGACCATTCGCTATTTCCAGCCTTTCGATGCAGAAAGGGCAACATCCTTGGGAGAAATACTGGGAGAACAGCTCAATATTGCTCCATCCCAGATTCTGGTGGAAGATATGTTGCCCGCTTACAATGGAGTCCCCCCCAGACAAGATTATCTCGAAATTTGGTTTAAATAGTACCTTCGTCTCCGCGACTTATAATTTCCTAGATGAACTTAAGCCCCCTCCATTACCTCTGGATCATTTTTACGACTTGCTGTAGCGCGTTGCAGGCAGATCCTACAAGCTGTCCCACGCCCTCGGATTGGCAGTCGATTCCTTTGGATTCTATCGACGGTGTAAAGCTCGCAGACTGTGTGTACCATGATTTGATCATGCTGATAGGAGCAGGAGAAGTAATGGTAATGGATACCAATGTGGATCGGCAGATCAAAGGAGATATTTGTTTTGGCATGATCTCAGATGAGCTCAAAAGCAGAAGTAAGCAGGATAACTTTGATCTAAAAGATCCCGCACTTCAGTTTTTGATTCAGACACTCAGGAAGAATAAATACTACCTGGATCTAGAAAAGCCCTCCGATTTAAAAAAGCTTTTGCACTACATAGAAGAAGGTCGTTGGGATTATATCGGGCGCAGGTTTGTGGACCGAAATATGCATTATTATACACTTATCGGGTTGGGATTGCTGTCTATACTCTGGATTCTTTGGCGGAGGAGAAAGAAAATAGGATCTGACCAATCATAGGGGAATGTTGCTCAAATATCTGTCTATCAGCTGTGTGTATGTGACATGTTCGCAAAATTGACGCAACCTTTCTATTTGAAAAGCATCGTTTGAATGAAACCTATAACCTCTTATTCCATGTCTTTGTCTTTCTACATTCGCTTGCTTGTGTTAGGAATCATCTTGCAGGGAACGCTCTTTGCACAGTCTCCTATTTTGCATCTGACCATGGATAAAAGCACGCCTGGAAAAGTGCAGGATTTTAGCGGCAAGCGGAATCATGCAGAAATCATAGGGAACTTGAGATTCGTTCCCGATAAGTTTGGAGATGATTGTCGTGCGCTTTCCTTTGAAGGAGGGGGTTACTTGAAGATTCCTCACAATACGAGTCTAGACCTCGACAAAGGATTTACTTCTGCTGCTTGGCTGAAACTCCCCTACTCCAACGGATTGCAATGGGTCACCCTCATCTGCAAAGGAGAGACATTGACAGAGAGACCTAACTCCCCTGCCTATCGCGTGCAGATGACCAATAATACGGCATCTTACAACACGGCTTCGACCAAAACCATTGACATCATTCGCCAATCCTTCCCTCAAGGCCAGTGGTTTCACTTTGCGACAGTATTCAATGGCTACAGTTTAACAGTTTATGTAAATGGGGTTCGTGCCAATCAATTCGTCGTAAGTGATCCCATCGTCAACAATCGAGAAGATCTCAATATTGGACGAGACATTCCAGGTGCTATTGAGTTTTTTGAAGGGATTATGGACGATTTGAAAGTTTGGGATAATGTCCTTTCGCCCAATCAAATACAGAAAGTCTATCGTGATGAGACACATTTTCACAAAGGCAATGCTTGTCCTCCCCCTCCATCCGTAGCTAGTCGTCCTGTAGTTAAGAAAAATCGACCCAAACCCGCCCCTACACCTCCAGCTACACCCGATCCCAACATTCCATCATGGGACCAATATACAGAGCAAGAAGAAGAACCTGTAGTGGTACCTGTTCCCCCCCAGCCACAACCTAATCCATACGATGAAGAACCCGAAATAGACGAGCCTGTTCCTGTCGTCAGTGCACCACCTACATCCACATATGTCCCTCCGACCGACACAGCTTATGACTTCAGTGAGGTTGCGCGCAACAACATCGTGCTGGTGCTAGATGTCTCTGCGTCCATGCGTCAGACCAATAGGCTACCCCTACTCAAAGAGACATTTACGAACCTTCTTCAATACATGCGAGAAGAGGATCGTATTTCGGTCATTGCCTTTGCTGGCCAATCACTGATTCTGGTGGAAGGCGTGCCTGCTACGCGTAGCGTTCGCATCTCCAATGCCATTGACAAGCTCAACTCCAAGGGGGATACTAAGCGTAAACCTGCGCTCAAATCAGCCTTTAAACTGGCCCAGCGATACTATATAGATGGAGGAAATAACCGAATCATCCTAGCTACAGATGCCGATAACGAGCTACCTGAAATCTTCAAGGTATCTGAAAAGATTGGTGAAAGTAATGTCTACCTATCCATTTTCTCCTTTGGCGACTATCGCAACAACCGTCGAGACCAATTTGACTTGATTGCAGAAAATGGCAATGGGAATCACGAGAAAATCACGGTAGAAAATGTGGAAGCGGCTTTGTTGAGAGAATTAAAGGCCATTCGAAAGTAATAGCACCATCTTTTTGACTGGAGGATCTTTATGAAAGTCGGAATTATCTCAGATACACATGGCAAGTTTAGAGATGAAATCACAGAATGGTTTTCGGATGTGGATTATATCCTGCATATCGGAGATGTAGGTAAGCCTTTCATCCTGGAGAAATTGGCCCAGATCGCGCCCGTCAAGGTCGTCCGCGGGAATGTAGACAGAGGAGCATGGGCAGAAGGTCTTCCGATGACGGAAGTCGTGCAGCTAGATGAAGTACTGATCTACATGGTGCATAAGCCTGAAGATCTGGATTTAGATCCTTCGGCAGCAGATTTTCAAGTAGTATTGATGGGCCATACGCACAAACCTCTGATCCAATATAAAGACGGTGTCTTATACATGAACCCTGGAAGCTTTGGCCCTAAGAGGTTTAGTTTACCGATCAGCTTGGGCTATCTTGAAATCAAAGAAGGAAGGATCACGCCAAGTATCCGCACACTTTCTGATATCTAGTCCTCAAAAGTAGGTTTCTGCTTCATCATAGATGCTTGCATCGCCTGCATGAGGTCATCGGACATGAGCATACCTGCATTCCAGGTAGCAATATAATTAAGCCCTTCCTGTACAGAATGATCCCTTGCATGGTTCATCACTTCCTTGATTCCACGGATAGAGAGAGGAGATTTCTCCGCAATGGCTTGGGCGATGGCCTGAACCTCCGCGAGTAGAGTTGCTTTGTCTGCATATACCTCGTTTACAAGTCCCACTTCTTTTGCACGTCGGCTACTAACTTTCTGCCCTGTGTAGGCCCACTCTCGTGCCACACCATGCGGGATGAGTTTGGGTAGGCGCTGTAGAGTCCCCAAGTCTGCGACCATGCCCATGTCAATTTCCTTGACAGTGACATAGGCCTCTTCAGAGGCGTAGCGCATGTCACAAGCGCAGATAATATCTACTCCACCACCGATACAGCCACCATGAATCGCGGCTAAGACTGGTTTGGAGCAAAACTCAATGGCATTTACAGTCGCCTGCAGATCTAGAATAAATTTCCGCAACTTCTCGCGTTTCCGTCCTTCACAGCCTTTATTGACCATTTGGCCGATCTCCATCAGCATACTGACATCGATCCCCGAACAAAAATGCTTGCCCTCTCCATGGAGGACGATGGCACGTACTTGTGGATTCTCATCGAGGGACTCGAAGGTTTGTTGTAGATCCGTCCATCCTTGGCGATGGAGTGCATTGGCTTTTTCGGGACGATTAAAGGCAACTGTTGCTACGGCTTCCTGGATGGAGACGGCGAATGTGGAGGTGTGTGTATCTACGGACATTGTGACAAAGCTTTTTTGACTTCAGGATAAGTTACGGTTTCTCCTGAATTTCCCCAGCTTTGTTTGATATAATTCAGCACAGCGACCAATTCTACCTCATCCAAGTAGGTGTTTCCTGGCATCACACCTGAGTAGGTGATACCATTTACAACCATCGTATCCGCGATGCCATTCCGGATCAGGCAGGCCATCTCGGCTCCTGCAGCATGGACATAATCTGCGCCTGCCAGCGGAGGGATCAACCGCCGAAGGCCCTGTCCATTGTCCATGTGGCAGTTGGCGCAATGTGTAGTATACAGACGCTGGCCTGCACCAGAGGGATTTGTACGATCCTGAAAATAAAAGATCAGCGCAATGCCCACGACCAATACAGGCCAGCCATAATATAGGATGTTTCTTATTTTCAACCTTGTGTACTTTCTTCCTTGATTGTACCTTCTTCTTTGATAAGACGGCGAATATCGACCATGAGGCGATTCACTTCTTCTGGAATGGTTCCATCATAAAAGCCTCGCACGTGACGATTTTGATCAACCAAAACAAATGCCCCGCTGTGCAACACTCCGCCAGGAGCTGTTTCGTCTTTCACAGCATTCACCATGTAAGCGTAAGCTAGATCATAGATCTTTTGTGCATCTCCTGTCAGTAAATGCCACTTTTCCGTATTCACTCCGAGCTTTGTCGCATAATCCTTTAATACGGCTACTGTATCATACTCGGGATCGAGAGAATACGACAGTAAAAGTAGCTGATCCTCCTTAAGAAATTCATCGTGTAGACGAACCATC
Source organism: Bacteroidota bacterium (assembly GCA_038527485.1). GTDB lineage: Bacteria > Bacteroidota > Bacteroidia > J057 > J057 > JALEFZ01. Next base: position 79,575 of record JBCBFT010000012.1, on the reverse strand, counting down.
TCTGCGCTCATCTTTGGACAAATAGAAGGGCAGGTAGTAAAGAAAAAGTCTGCTACGTAAAATTTACCTGCTACATCCTTCTCCGAAATCATGTTGGAATCCTGATCTACAAACGCAAAAGGAGGGATCTGATACAAAAGCGTATCTCCTTCAGGCGTAATGGTCTTCTCCCCCAAAATAGGCAGGGGCTTTTCTACTACCTCTTGTGAATTGCATGCAATACCCCCCCAGGCAATTATTAATAGAAAGAAAAAGCTATTCCTCATTGGTTGTCTCATTTTCATCATTTTTGGGTGTGTCCTCTTTGATCAAAGGTTTGGCTTGCGCCATACTTTCATTTACTTCCTTGCTTACTAACTGGATGTCTTTGAGTTGTTCGTTGAGATAAGTCATAGCCTTATCCGTGGGCATATTGTGAGGGGCTTCATAGTCTCGCATCCACTGACGCATATGAGATTCGGCTTTTTCGAGCGCTTCTACACTGGTATGTAGTTGAACGATCTTCGTAGAATCTAGCGCGGCATTGGCATTTCCCTCTTCTAACTGCTTCTCCAAATTGAGCTTCATCATTTTCATTTCCATCATGTGCTCCATCGCTTCATCATGGATATCCATCACTTGATCTGTCAACTCAGCTACTTGTTGTTTTCCATCATTGCAGGAAAATAAAGTCAGCACAATAGCAAAAACAGGAATGAAATATTTAATGTTCATTATGTCTAATAATTGAGTAAAACTTGGGTTGTAAAACTACATACTTCGTCCGAGATTATATAGTCTGAAAGCAGAATAAGCGGCCAGCTTAAGGCCTTCTCGGGTAAATTTTAACGCTGCTGGAAGATCAGAGGGTTTGGTAAGGATGGATTGTGCAAAGACGAGTCCCATGGCTTCTAGACCTTCAGCATCCAATCCTAATGTCCCACAAAGTGCCATGACAGGCACCTTCGCTTTCTGCGCAGCTTTCAGAATATAACTGATGAGTTTACCATCCTTACTTTGTGTGTCTAATTTTCCTTCCCCTGTAATCACAAGATCGGCTCCTACCAAGTGCTTTTCAAGATGCGCCCATCCACCGACAAGGGTAGCACCTGATATCAATTCACCCTGAAGGAAACTCATGCAGCCGGCTCCCATGCCACCAGCTGCCCCTGCACCTGGAACTTGCCCTACTGGTTGATCTACAAGTCTACTCAAGAGTGTATCCATATGTTGCAAACCTTGATCGAGATGCAGAACCTCTACGGAGCTCGCCCCTTTTTGTGGACCAAACACATGCGCTGCGCCGCTCGGGCCATACAATGGATTCTCCACATCTGAAGCAATATAGACCTTGACACTTGGCAAGCGTGGATGTATATGCTGGATGTTGATCTGTGCTACATCTTTCAGATCCTTTCCCACAGGTTGGATAAGTATTCCATCGCCATTATAAAATCTGTATCCCAAGGCATTGGCCATGCCTACGCCCGCATCGCAGGTGGCACTTCCCCCCAAACCGATGATGATCTCTTGTACGCCTTTATCCAGTGCATCACGGATCATCTCTCCCGTCCCAAAGGTGCTTGTATACATACAGTTTCTCTCTGTATGGGAAAGAAGTTCCAGTCCGGCGGCCTGTGCCATTTCTATGCAGGCAATCTGCCCATCTTCTGAAAGTGCATATTGTGCCTCGATGGGTCGCCCCAAGGGGTCCTGTACAGGTAAGTGAATCGTCTGACTCTTACGATAATAGGTAAATAAATCTGAAAAACCCTCTCCCCCATCGCCCATCGGAAGGAGGAAAAGTTCTACAGGTATATTTGCCTGCTGGATACCTTCTCCTATGGCACTCGCCACATCGAAGGCTGATAAGGCATCTTTGAAGGAATCGGGTGCGATGACGAGCTTGAGCATGTGATTTATCTTGTACGAGAGGTAATAGGGGAAAAATAAGGGGGAATTTTGAAACTCCAAAGAGTGAAATGGCATCAGGATACATGGAGCATTTCACACACTCGTATTTTTATCTATATTGGGTACTCATTGAAACCATTCTTCCATGTTTGAACGAATTTCCCGCTTCTTTCGCAATTTATTTCAGTCAGGTTCAGATAGCGATACCATCGTTGAAGATGCCAGCGACCTGATGGACCCCATGGTGGTCAAAACTTTTGAGCCTGATGCGCCCCTCGTGAGAAGTCGAGGACTGAATGCACCAGAAGCAGCATCGCTCAATCTAGACGAAATTACGATCACCCAGCCTAAGTTTGTTTGGTGTCTAGACAATGGACATGGCAGCGAGCAAGATGGGAAGCGCTCTCCATTTTGGAAGAATGAAGCAGGCGAAAATGTGCGGTTTGAAGAGTGGGAGTTTAATAGGGACATCGTACGGAGGATCATGAAACTTATGGATGATAAAGGACTTCAGTATTTTAATGTAGTTCCTGAGGACAATGTAGGCTCATTTTTGAGAGAACGCGTAGCACGCGCTAATCAGTTTCAATCTCCTTTGGGCCTTCCAAAGATTTATCTATCCATTCACGCCAATGCGGCAAGTGTCTCTAGCTGGAACAATGACGTCCAAGGTCTTGAAACTTGGTACTATCCCAACAGTAAAACAGGTATTCGTCTCGCCTCTGCTTTCCAGCAAGCGATGGTTAATTTTTTACCTACCTTTAAAGACCGTGGAATTCGTAGCCATCAATCAGGCAGCTCAAAGATTTTTTATGTATTGAGAAAGACCAGTATGCCCGCAGTGCTGACAGAAAATGGCTTTTACACCCACGAAGAGGAGACACTTAACCTGATGAAAGACGAGGTTCGACAAAAAATCGCGGAAGCTCATTTTACTGCCATCGTCCGTGTAGAGCAGCAGGGAATCGAGCAGATTCCGACCTATCGCCCCAATATGATCATTGGGTAGGCATCTGTTAGGTACCAATAGGACAGATGGAGAAAAGTATCTGGATTACATGCGGATGGAATCATTCGTTCCTAGATCTTTTTTACCCCAACTTTTTGCCTTCCTTTGCGTTTCGTAGTTAGAATATGCATTTTCGAATATGAATTGTTGGCCTTTGTTTGGGTCTCCATTGATATTTTCCAATTGACAATCAGATTATGATCTATACAGAAATCACCCCGAATCCGACTTCCTTGAAGTTTGTGACGAGCACAACCTTCCTACGTCAGGGTTCTGCAGACTTCCCTACCGTAGAAGAAGCAGGCGACTCTCCACTAGCCCAGAAGCTATTTGACTTCGCCTTCGTAGACCGCGTTTTCATTAGTGCAAATTTTGTGACTGTCACCAAGCATGACCAGTTTCAGTGGGAAGAGATTATCCCCATGGTCAAGGACCTCATCAAGTCCTACCTAGCGAGCGAGGAGCCTGTCATCACAGGCAAATTGGCGGAACAAGATCAGATGGCGGCCATACCTGAAGATGACGATGAAATCACGCGCAAAATCAAAGAAGTGCTTGAGACACACGTTCGTCCAGCCGTAGCATACGATGGAGGCGACATTGTCTATGAAGATTTTGTAGAAGGTATTTTGAAATTAAAACTTTTGGGCTCTTGCTCGGGCTGTCCTTCTTCTGTCGTTACATTAAAGGATGGAATCGAGGGCTTGATGACAAGATTGGTCCCAGAGGTCAAAATGGTTGAGGCTGTATAGTCAAAACAGAAAATATTCATTACATTCGTTAAAACCTGCCCTCTATTGGCGGGTTTCTTTTTTACCAATCATGGACCATGAAGCGATATACCCCCTACATTGGACTACTATTTCTGCTCATTACCTCATGTGATCCTCCCTCAGAGCAAGAAGAGCCTATTCTCATTGAAGAATTGGTGACTATGTACGATTCAGATCGGGAAGAAGTGAAAGCCTATATTCGTGCCTTGAATGCTGAGAAGGTGCATATTTTTGATCACATGTACGACTACAACGAGGAAGTAGATCCCTACCTCGTGGTTGATATTTCTAACAGTGCCCGCCTGGATAGTATGGAAGCAGAATCTCTTCCCTGGGCCGCACGAAAAGTAGCACAGTCTATTTGGTCACGTACAACTAATCCGAAGTTTTATAAAGAATGTAAAGTTTGGGTAGGGACGACGGAAGAAGTCTTGTATCGCTATACTTTTCTACAGGACCAAATTGATTTTGGCATCTACGACTATTACTACGAAAGTGAAACGGAGGATTAAATATGCTGCTGTCTCGCAGTTTGAAGACTGATATTCTTGACTTTGCTATCTATCCAAGATAGGATGTCAAAAATCTGTAGAAATTGCGCTTCGTAAGGATCTTCGTACAAAAGAATCAGTGTCTGTTTGGTTTCTTTTAAAGTGCCAATAATCTCCCCTGCTGACTGTCCTTCAAAACGGGCCAGCTTTTTAAACATTCGAAAAATGGCTTTCAAACTAGGACTCAACCTTTTTCTCCTTTGGAGCAATCGGATAGCCATATCCCCTGCATATTTCATGAGGGTATAGTTCTGTAGCTCATAATGAATCACCATATTCAAAACTCTAGCAAAAGCCTGATAGTCAGGAGCCACTTTATCATGTGTCTCATTGATCACTGAATTGATGATCGGAAGTGCTTTTCTGTATTCACCTGCCCCTATCCAGGTATAAGCCATCAGGTATTGGATTTGAACATACTCCTCCGAAGTATACATGGAGCGGTTCTTTTTGATGAATCCTTCCCTTTGTCCATGGGTTTTTACTGCCTCTTGAAATCTGCCCAGGTAGATGAGCCGTTGAAGCGAAATACGCATGGCGTCTGATTGTGCCCTAAAGTTCACATTGCGACGGGATTTCTTGATGCGCTCAGGAAATCTCTGTAGAAAATCCAACGTTTGTAGGAATTCCTCATCTGAGGCATTTTGTTTCAGCGTCAAAATTCGCCCATAAATACTCACATAGTCATAAGGGAATTCTTGCGCATAATCTTTACTAGAATCCATTAATTCTAGTAGTTGTCTATAAGCTTGAAGTTCCTTTTCAGGATGGTCTGTAGCCAAATGGTATAAAGCATGTATCCTCCAGAAATGGAGCTTAGCCTGGAAAGAAAGTGCAATTCTCTCATCCTCTAGGAAAGGGTGTGCGATCAAGTCGTCAAACTGTTCTCGATCTTCTGGGTTGCGCGCCTTGGGTATTTCTTGGCGCAGCGCATACATTCTGTAGTAGAGCTGCATGAAGGCGTTGACATTGTCGAGGAGTGCCAAACGATCTGCTGCACTTGACAGCGCCGCCTTGACTTCGTCAGTCCTACTCTGCTGGATCAGTACTTTTCTCTCCCAATTGGAAAGTTCTAGGTAGACGGGATAGAGATCGTATTGGTCAGCAATTTTTTGCCCTTTTTGAATCAGGGCCAGACATTGGGGATACAAGCCTTTTTCGTATAAAATCTCTATTTGATGTAGCGTTTCTTTTACTTTTAGGCTGTTCGTTTTACTGGCATGAAAACCACTCAAACTCTTGAGCAGGAGTTGGTAGAGATAATTTTTATCTGCAGAAAGAAAACCAATAGATAACCCCTCCTCTGTTAGTTTTTCCTTCAACACTTCCTGATCAAAGATCTCCATTTCACATATCGCATCGAACAGGGAAACATACTTATTCTCTTCACCCATCGTGTGACGCTGAGCAAAAATTTTGAAGTACCGTTTCTCTGACATACTCAGAGTTTGGATAAGTTCGTGAAGTGGGTCTGGGCGTTTCATGCTCTATATTTCATGTGGGGTAGGATACCCTTTCATTCTAAGGGCTTTATTGTTTATTCCTTTGAGTAGACGCCAGAAATACAGATTAGTCACGTTTTTTCTGTGCCTCTTCCCGCATTTTCTCCCAAAACTGAATTTCACGACCTGCCTCAGTCGAAGGATCGGTTAGGAATTCGCTTCTATCAGAATAAATTTTCAGGTATCCTTGCTGCATGTAGGCAAGCTGCTGCCCCATCAACATCGCTTCTTTTAGATCATGGGTCACAAATATCGCAGTCATCTTGTGTCTGACTTTGAGTTCTTGAAAGAGTTCCTGCATCTTGTGCCGTGTCTCGACATCCAATGCGCCAAATGGCTCATCTAACAGCAGCACCCGAGGCTCAATGATGATGGCACGACCAAAGTTGACACGCTGCCGTTGACCTCCTGAAATCTGATGTGGCATTTTTTTATCCTGTCCCTCTAATTCTAGGTCTGTGAGCATCTGATGAACGCGATCGCGAATAAAGGCAGGATCATTTTTTCGAATTCTCAGACCAAAGGCGAGATTTTCGAAGACGTTGAGGTGGGGGAAAAGTAAGGGCTCCTGATAGAGGTAGACGATGTTTCGCTCTTGGGGCGTCCAATGACTGATCTCCTGGTTTTCGAGAAATATTTGACCAGAACTCGCACGCTCCAATCCTGCCAAAATTCGAAGCAAGGTAGTTTTGCCTGAACCTGATCTACCCAAGATACTCATGACAGATTCAGAGGAAAGGGAAAACGAGAGCTGGGAGAGAACCGTTTCCTCACCATATGATTTTTGTAGCGCTTCGACTTTTAGCATAAAATTAAGAGCATGTTTGGAACAATGAAAATCTAGGTAAAAAGCAGAGATTATAGGTTCTGAAAGCGCAAACTTTTCGCAGATTTGAGGTTTCAAACATGGTCTAAGATACTTCCTCGACAACAGATGTCCCACTTGAGAGGTCGCCACTTGTCCATTTCCAGGACTCGTGCAGCCTGATTTTTCCATTTTCCATGATTTCTGGTTTGGATTGGCAGGTGCCTGTCATGATTTCTCCAATTGAATTGATCTGCTGGTATCGCATGTCAATATTTCCCCGATCATCGACTAAGCCTATGAGATGGCCCCTGACGATCCTCCCTCCAGCGTACGTACCAAAAAGAATATTCCCCTCTTGCTGATAATGGAACTGCGTTTCAGAAGAAGTTTCGCCATTCTCTGTATTCTGAACAGCTCGAAATATTTTGTTGTGGTAGGTCATAGGGATAGGAGTTTATGCTCAATATACTAAAAGAGGGCTGTAGTGCATTACAGCCCTCCTGAATATGAAAATAGGTCAGACGTTCTGCTTCTTAGAACACATAATTCAAGCTAAACTGGAATTGTCTAGGAGCAGATGCATTGCGACGGACAATCTGTGATCCTGGAGGTCCCACCTGGATCTGATTGCTTTGTGTCGCATTGTTGCTGTAACCACTGAGGTTAGCCGTGTTCAATACATTGAATACATCCGCGCGAATATAAAGAGCATTTCCACCAAGTGACAATGCATACTGTGCACCAAGATCGACTGTCTCTGCCCAGGGCAGACGTCCTTCGTTTCGGCTGGCTCCTGGATAGCGGTCGCTGTTGCCCACATACGCATCTCCAAAGGCACGCCCATCTCCATTTAGGTCGGTTGTCTCAAGTGGGAGTCCATTCGCCCCTAGTGCTGTCACATCAGGGATATAATTGATGGGCTGGCCACTTTGGAGCAGAGCGGCGATAGATAAACTAAAATTGTCGAGTAAATAGAGGTCTACGAAACCGTTGATGATGTGTCGGCGGTCATTGATGGAAGGTCCCCACTCTGCCTCAAAATCATTGCCATCCATGGCGCGGAAGTTGATGTCTTCTGTGTTATTTTCCAGTCGAGAGAGAGTGTAGATCAGTCGGAATGCATAGAAATCATCTCCTTTATCCTTCTGTAAGTTAACCGTCGCTGCTAGGTAGCGTGAGCGTCCGCCTGGATCAGAGTATACCACATTTCGCGCGACGCCACGAAGCGTGTCTCCATCTACAATGGCAAATCCACCAGTTTGAATAGCTACAGGACGCGTTAGGTCAGCCTCTTCGACTGTTCGTACTTCCACATCGTTGGGATTCGTGATAGGATAAGGGGCTGCGGCATTGGCGTTGTACAAGCGGTAGAGGTTAAAAGATTCGTTGTACATGAAGTCTACGTAGGCAACGAACTTAGAGCTGATCTGATGCTGGTATCCCAGTGCCATTTGGATGGCGTAGGGGTTGTCATATCCAAAGGGACTCAAGATGCGGCGATCATTGGAAAATGCCTGATCTCGCTGCCCCTGTAAGGACTCAAAAGAGGGTCCATTCAAATAAGGAACACCTGCTGCGCTGGCACTCAGATTGCCGTCAAATGTGATCGCATCGAGATCCGTATCTGCAGGTAACTGCCCCCCATCAATCAATGCTTGAAGCTGTGCTCGGTAGTCTGCCGAAGTAGTATTCTGTTGCAAAGCATCACTGTAGATAGCATACAGCACCTTGTCATAGTAGACACCTACCCCTCCTCTGATGCTGGATACATCCGTTACACGCCAGTTGAAGCTTGCGCGTGGGGCGATGTTGTTCAAGTCGCCTTGCGCTGCTCCTCCCTTGGAGAGATTGTCGTAGTCGTAACGGAAGCCTAGATTGACATTCAGGCGATTAGAAACGGCTACTTGATCCTCTACATACAAGCTGAAGATGTTCTGTGCTTTCCCAAACTCTGCTGGACGCAACTCAATGTTGTAATTCAATACTTCTACGGAAGAAGGAATGTCATTTACCCCCAGATTAGAACCCAAGTTTTTATTTCTCAAATCACTGAGCTGTTCATTGGTCAACTTCACCGTATAATTTCCATTGCGATTCCCCCCGCCGAAAAGCTGATGGTTGGCACTGATCACTTCTGCTCCTGTTTTCAGGGTATGTCTTCCTAAGTTGAAGGTGAATTTCTGCTGAAACTGTACGGTATTTTCGCGCGCATCAAATACATACCCTGGATGTCCTAGCACGGCCAGTGACTGGTCATCAGGACCTAAGACCGCTACTTGTGGACTCTCTGGGTTGTCAGGCTTTCCATAGTTCCAGCGAAAACGTGAATACTGGACATTCGTCTCCGAAGAGAAATTGGTGCCTACGTAGACATTTTTCACAGATCCCAAGAATGAATTCCTGTCCTGGCTATTGCCTCCTGAAGGGAAGGTCGTCCCTCCTTCGAGTCCCCCACCCTGTCGGTCGATGTTGACAAGGCCTGTATTGACACGTACCGATGTACGGAATTTCTGTGACCAATTGTGGTCGATTTTTCCTGATAGTAGGGTAAAGCGATTCGCCCCACGTACCGTTTCATTCACCCCCAAATCAGGTACATTCAGCAGGTTGTCTTTGAGGTCAATGATCTGTTCAGCATTGATGAAATAAAAGGTCTTATTGGGGTTTAATGCCCCGCCTAGCGCAAAACCGCCTTGATAGCGCTGAAAGCCATTTTTGACTTGATTTCCTGAAAGATCTCGCTGCGCGAAGGGGCTTTCACCGTCGATGGCAGGACCTGGACGTGTGACAGCAAATACTTCTCCATGCGTCTCGTTGCTTCCTGATCTCGTCGTGAGGTTGATGACACCATTTGCCGTATTACCAAACTCCGCCGAGAAGTTATTGGTCAAAACAGTGATGTCTTGGACAAAGCCTACAGGGATGCGAAACTTTTGCCCCCCGAGAAAGCGCTCATTGTTGTCCAATCCATCAATCATATAGTTGGTATACAGAGAATTGGCTCCATTGATGGCTACATTGGGGGCTTCTGGATAGAAGCCTGTAGCTTGGGATACATTGGGAAGGCGGAAGAGTAAACGCGTAATGTCACGTCCCTCGGTAGGCAAAAGCTCAATCTCCTCACGGCTTAAGCTAGAGGCTACTTCTGCATTCACTGTATTGATTTTTGTGGTAGAGGCACCAATGACGACCTCGCCTACTTCGTAGCTTGCCTTGCGAGCCAAGCCAATGTTAGCACTTCCCTTTGCATTGGAGCGCAAACTGATCTCTTCAGCTCGTGCTTCATAGAAGACATCTGTTGCTAGTACAAATGCCGTGTAGGTACCAGAAGTGGAAAGACCTGTAAATGTCACTTTGCCCAAGTCATTGGTCGTGCGTGCTGCACGGTATCCGATAGCTTTATTTTCCAAGATGACATTAATCTCTTGGCCGACATCTCCATTGTCCAGATAAACAACCGAGATTTCCAGGTCTACCTGTGCGATAAGTAGGACAGGTAGACACAATGTGAGGAAAAGAAGAATTTTTCTCATTGTGTAAATCGTAAAATAGCGTTTAAGCTTTTACCATAGGGTTTCGCACTATCCGAAGACGGTACGGATCGCTACTTGTTGATTACCTGCATAAGCTTTCGTAATCAATAAGCTGACTTTACCCTGCTGGTTTTAGCAGATAATGTGATTAGGTAAATGAATAGAAGCGATAGCTAGCTGTTTGTAGGAAGAAGGGAATTGCTCCCATCTGTAGGCCAGACAAGCTTGTGGCTATCTAGGTGCATAGATGGGGGGACCTCTTGAAGATAAGGTCAAAGGGATATGGTCAACCCAACCAAACGAGCGATGAATGCCAATGATGTGAGTGACAGAAAAAAGTAGCTGACGAAGAATTTCAGCCAGACGCGTGCGATGTGTCTGGATAAAAAGTAAAAGATCTGAGGTGGTATCTAGATCTGTTTTTTCTTCTAGCCACTGGACATCTAGCTTGCGAAGCTGTGCGTATTGCAGGAGACTCTCCTGGAGGTCTGACGTCTCCCATGTGAGAGACTGGAATTCCTGCGAAGCAAACTGATCGCGATGCAGGCCGATGAGGTACACGCCTCCGTCTTGGGTTCCACCTGCTACCAGCTGACGTTGGGACAGCAACTCAGAACTGATGCTAATATCCGCAACTGTCAGTGCAGGGCAGTCGTTCCCGATGGCAATCACCTGCTGATAGCCCATCTCAAAGACATCAGCAAATGCATGACTCAGCCGCTCACCAAACGAATTTCCTCTTTGAAGGGTCGAATCCACCCAAATGACAGGTAAACCTGTAGCCTCAGCAGTACGGAGGGTATGTTGATTCAGCGTCTCACTGATCTTTTGGTTTACCTTCCAAGAACCTTGGGCATTCCAAGTCTTGAAAAACGCTTCCTCTTTTGCTTCTCTAGCAAAAAATAAAATGGCGGTATGTGGAGTCCGAGTGTAGATCAGAGAATCGTTCGAGATGAGAAAATGGGGGGTGCTTACGCATTGTCCCATAACTGAAAGCGAAATAAAGCCTCAAAAGGGAAGCGTTATGTCCGCGAAGCGACAGGCAGGGAGAACTTATGCTTCTGCAAATTCGGATGATTCGGTGATCTTATTCATTGATGGTGATCAATTCTTCTGCATTTTTGATGGCCGAGGCTGTGGGTTCATCACCACTCAGCATCTGTGCTACGACCTTAATTCTGGCATCATGATCGAGCTGAGAGACGCTGGAAAAGGTTTTTTCTCCTTCGACTTTCTTGCGTATGAAGAAATGCGCTTTCCCTTTGGCCGCGATTTGTGGGAGGTGGGTAATAGACAGAATTTGAAATTTATTTGCCAACTGCTGCATGACAACTCCTACCTTTTTCGCAATTTCTCCACTGATCCCCGTATCGATCTCATCAAAAATCATCACAGGAAAAGAAGATTTTTCTGCTAAAGCGGCCTTAATGGCCAGCATCACGCGGGAGATTTCACCACCAGAGGCAATCTGGGAGAGAGAGCCCGCGGGCACGCCTGGGTTGGTTTGTATCTGAAAATAGACCTTATTGATCCCGTGTGAAAGGGGCTTGATTCGCGCGCCATCTAGCTCCAAGCTTCCATTTTCATGAAAATTGCGTTTGATGTCGATCATGAATCGCGCTTTTTGGAAGCCTACCTGGGCCAAAAGCATATCTACTGTTTGCTGAAGAAGCGGTTGGGCCTTTAATCGACGGGATTCTAGTTGTTGTCCCCATTTCCCTAAAAGGGTTACTGCCTGCTCAAACTCTTTTCTTAGACGCTGGATATTTTCTTCTAGAGAATCAAATTCCGTCAGCTGAGTGGCAATGCCCTCATACAAATCTACCAACTCCTGTCCAGACTGCACTTGATATTTGAGCTTGAGGGAATGGTACATGGCCAATCTCTCTTCAATAAAGGCTAGTCGCTGGGGATCTGTCTCCACCAGTTCCAGCATTTCTTGGAAAGAAAAGGTAGATTCTTTGATTTGCTCTAGCATCTCATCCAACCCCTGTACCGATTCTCCTAGGTTTTGATTGACAGTGGAGACTTTTCGCAGCGGGACAATTACTTCGCTTAGCTGGTTGTAGATAGAGTTATCGACTTGGTACAGCAACTCAATAGCACCGCCTAATGCTTCCCGGATCTCTTCTGAGTGTTGTAGCAGGTTCAACTCTTGCTCTAGCTCGTCTTCTTCATTTGCCTGAAGGCCCGCCTTATCCAGTTCATCCACTTGAAATTTTAGATACTCCCATTGCCCCTTGGCTGTGCGCTCTTTTTCTTCGAGCTCCGCAATTTGTTGGGACAGACTATCTACGATTTTAAGCTGGGCTTGATACTGCTGTAGCTCATCGCTACAATCGGCATACTCATCCAAGAGGTCGAGTTGCTTATCCGCCGACAGGAGTACCTGATTGTCGTGCTGCCCATGCATATCCAGCAGGAGTGAACTGACTTCTCTTAGCAATTGAAGAGAAACGGGGGTATCATTTATAAAGGCGCGGGATTTCCCATTGGGACGAATCTCTCTGCGGATCGTGATTTCTCCATTTGCCTCCAAGTCAAACTCCTCAAAAGCATCCAGCTGCTTCTGTATGATACTGGGTAGTCTACCAAAGGTCCCTTCGACAATGCATTTTTCATCATAGAGGAATACAAATGAGCTGTCGGCTCGCTTGCCCATGATCAGTCCCAAAGCCCCAATCAACAAGGACTTCCCCGCCCCAGTTTCTCCCGTGAGGATGTTGAGCCCTTGCAGAAAATCAATATGAGATTCCTTAAATAAGGCGTAGTTCTTGATATAAAGATGCTGAAGCATACGATTTTACAACTGACGGAATAGATGTGTTAGGGGCTTTCTTCAAGCATTCTTGAGAGGAGCCGAAAATATTCAAACAAATTTAGTGGAAAAATCGAATATCATCAGGAAAAACCGCAGGATCTTTGATGATATTTTTTGCATTTGCTTATATATTTAGCCGAATGAGCGGGAAAAATTCCTAGGTGAGTAGTGCGTATTTTCCTTTTCCTCTTCACCAAAATTCCTAATTTTGTCCGAGAAATAAGAGACCGTTTGGAAATTCTCCATACGGAATCCAAACAAACTTTTTGGGAGTGTGAGTTCGTAAAATTTAACTACATTTCCGACATATTGACAAACAGTTATACATCTATATATGGCGAATGCATACGACTTAATCGTAATTGGTAGTGGACCTGGAGGATATGTGGCGGCAATCCGCGCATCTCAGCTAGGAATGAAAACTGCTGTTGTGGAAAAAGAGAATCTTGGAGGTGTGTGTTTGAACTGGGGCTGTATCCCCACCAAAGCCCTGCTCAAGAGCGCAGAGGTGATGGATTACATCCACCATGCTAATGATTATGGAATCAATATAGAAGGCGAAGCCAAGCACGACTTCGATGCTGTCATCAAGCGCAGCCGTGGAGCAGCAGATCAAATGAGTAAAGGAGTGGATTTTCTACTGAGAAAAAATAAAGTAGATACGCTCATTGGCACAGGTAAAGTCAGTCCTGACAAAAAAGTAGTAGTGACAGATGCTGATGGAAAGGTGACGTCTTATGAGGCCAAACACATCATCTTAGCTACAGGCTCACGCGCACGCAGTTTGCCTTCTATGGCCATCGACAATGAGAAGATCGTTGGCTATCGCAAAGCTATGACGATGGATTTTCAACCCAAATCCATGATCATTGTCGGTTCTGGTGCCATTGGGATGGAGTTTGCCTACTTCTATCACAACATGGGCACAGAGGTGACCGTCGTAGAATACCTTGACTCAGTACTTCCTCGCGAAGATCACGAAGTGTCAGCCCAGATGGCCCGTATCTACAAGAAGAAAGGCATCAAAATCAAGACTTCTACAGAAGTGACAGGTGTAGATACCTCAGGCGAAGGTGTGGTCGCTACCCTGAAGACGAAGAAAGGGGAAGAGCAACTCAAAGCGGATGTCGTCCTCTCGGCGGTAGGTGTCGTAGCCAACCTGGAAGAGCTGGGCTTGGGCAACCTCGGGATCAAAACCGAAAGAGGAAAAGTGGTCGTAGACGACTTCTACCGTACCAATGTTTCCAACATTTACGCAATTGGGGACATGACGCCTGGGCCTGCTTTGGCGCACATGGCATCGCACGAAGGAATTGTCTGTGTCGAGAAAATCGCAGGACTGGAACCTGAGGCCATCGATTATGGCAACATCCCTAGCTGTACATACTGCCAGCCTGAAGTGGCCTCTGTAGGTATGACTGAAAAAGATGCGAAAGAAGCGGGCTATGAGCTGAAAGTCGGTAAGTTCCCCTTTACCGCCTCTGGTAAGGCTACCGCTTCAGGCAAGCGCGATGGGTTCGTAAAGGTCATTTTCGATGCAAAGTATGGAGAATTCCTAGGTGCACACATGATCGGAGCCAATGTAACCGATATGATCGCAGAGGTGGTCATCGCCCGTCGTCTCGAGACTACTGGACACGAAATCATCAATGCGGTACACCCCCACCCTACCATGTCTGAAGCGGTAATGGAAGCTGCTGCTGCTGCGTACGGGGAGGTCATTCACCTCTAATATAATCTGACTCAAGTCAGACTTACATACACAAAAGGCTGTCTCAGATTTGGGGCAGCCTTTTTACGTGGGTAAACATAAGGACTAGCATAATCTCACAGCCTATGATTGAAACCATCAGGCTAGATAATGCCACCCTTTCGGGGATTGATTGTCCTGAAGGGACAGTACAAAATAGTATGTGGAGTTTAATCCCATCCTCTAAGCGTATGATCCATCCTCATTTTATCTGTCTATTTACCTTATTTGCCTGAAAATGAGTGTTCAAAATGCATATTATGACTCATGAATCTAGAAGGACCGGATTTTTTTTCCTACATTCGTTTCCCTTTTTTCCCAAAGTGAGGGAAATCTGATATAGAGGTAGGTTGTCCATGACTTCTTGGGATGTAAGACCACTTACCTTCACCTTTTCATATTCTGATAAAGAAAAATGATATGAAGGAATTGGAAATACGTATCCCTATCCAGGTATATGAAGAGATAGAACAACTGACTGAAGCAGATCAAGAACTGCTGCAATTGGCCAAAAAGAGTGTAGAAAAATCGCATGCGCCCTACTCACAGTTTCATGTGGGCGCAGCTGTTCGCCTAGCCAATGGAGAACTCCTGGGAGGTGCCAATCATGAAAATGCTGCTTACCCTATGTGTTTGTGTGCTGAACGCTCTGTTCTGGCAGCGGCCCACACAACCGCCCCTAAAGTAGCAGTAGATACCATCGCGATCACAGCCAAAACGCCTAAACGTATCATCGACGAACCCATCTCCCCTTGCGGGGCTTGCAGGCAAGTTATCCTAGAATTCGAAGATCGATTCGATCAATCTATGCGGATTATCTTGCAAGGTGAGACAGGTCCTATCTACATCCTCCAATCAGGTAAGGACTTGATGCCCCTCTCTTTTGGGAGAACACAGCTATAGATTGGGCTATGTGGACGTCTTGCTACAAAGAAGTCTCATAAAATATTCCAGAAAGACTATTATTATTATTTGAGCTTGTGTAAATTCAAGTTGATAAAACTTAAATGAAGAAAGTTCCATGTCTGTGCCTCCCCCTACTCCCGCTTCCGAAGATCCCAAAAAATCCTGGCTCGCTCGTCTGGCAGAGGAAAGCTGGGAAGCAGAACTTATCATCTCGGGGGTGGCCATCTATGGATCGCTTGCTATACATGGACAAATACACTATCTGGTAGATTGGACCATTCAAAATTTACCTGGCCCTTATCTGGCGTCTACCTATCTCTTGTTTTTTTATCTCTTCGTAGGTGCGCAAGTACTCATCATGAGCTTCATTACCCATTTCTTCTTGAGGGTGCTATGGGTAGGAATGGTCGGGCTATACAGTGTCTATCCGCATGGCATCAAACGGACCCCCAAATACAGCGAGAGCTTCAACGATAAATTACTAGAGGATTTTTCTGACTTAGGTTCTTTTAATCAAAAATTAGATCAATACTGTAGCTTAGTATTTGCCATTGGCTCAGGTGCTTTTATGAGCTTGACATCTATTGCCATTTCTATGGTCGTCGTATTACTAGTCGTAGCAGGTATTCATCAGGTTTTTCCTCAGATCCATGTAAACACACTTTTTTCTATCGCATTTACCACTATTTTTGTTGTCTTTGCTTTTGCCTCGGTCCTGCACCTCAAAGCTTTGCGGGACAAGCCATTTGTAGAGAAAATCCACTATCCCCTCTACAAATTGATGACACGCTCAGTGTATGGTATTTTCTTTCGTCCTGCGAACTACATCTACCTCACCTTTTTTACCAATTCTCAACAGAAGAAATACTTTGGTTTTTTGGCACTCTTGATGGTCATCATCTTGGCTGGAACTATCTTCTCAGTTTTAAACTCTAATGTCATTTTCCTCCTCAAATCAGACCTCATGGATAACTTAGCGAGTCGGGAAGATCGCGTCTACATGTCGATGTATGAGGACCAGGGAGATCCTGAAACCATGATTTTACATGCGGCGATCCCTTCAGACATCATTGAGACAGACTATCTGCGTGTGTTTGTTCCTGTCATGAAACGAGACGCGAACACTATAGATGATTCCTGCCCTGAGATTTCTTCTGATAGTACGCGCTCAGATAAAGAAACGCGACGCCTGAAGCGAGAAAATAGCTTGAATTGTCTGGCTGATTACCATGTATTCCAAATAAATGGAGATACAGTACAGGCTGTCATCAAGCGATATTCGCACCCTTATACACATCAAGACGGGTTGCTGGCCTATATTTCCAACGAACAGTTTCAAAGAGGTGAAAACAGCCTCGTCATCCAGAAAAAGAGGCAGGATGAAGAAGGAGATTTTATCCGTATTCAAATTCCCTTTATCTACGCAGGGGACCTTCCTCCTGCTACCCAGTCTACAACTGATTCTGTGGGCGAAGCCATTCGTGCGGATAGCCCTTCACGATGATGAAACAGAAGAATAGGCCCCATTCTTGAGTGCCACACGATCGATCTTTCCCGTTCCATTTTTGGGGAGTTCTTCTAGGCATACAAATGACTGGGGAACCTTAAACTTCGCTAAGTAAGTGCGGCAATGTGCCAAAGCAGCAGCTTCTGAGAAAGTTCTTCCTTGTTCTAAAACGATAAATGCTTTTCCAACCTCCCCCCATTTGTCATGGGCTGTAGGGATGATAGCTACTTCTTTGATGCCTTCCATTTGCCCCAAAATTCGTTCTATCTCAGCTGGATATACATTTTCACCTCCTGAGATGAACATATTCTTGATTCGATCTACCACATATAGATAGCCTTCCTCATCCTGTCTGACGAGATCTCCTGTGTGTAGCCATCCATCTTCTAAGGCTTTTTTCGTAGCCTCTGAATTGCGCCAGTATCCAGGTGTGACTATCGGACCTTTGATCAGCAGTTCCCCTGTCTCGTTGGCTTGGGCCTCAACTCCTGACTCATGGAGAATCCTGGTTTGAACATAAAAGTTGGGCTTGCCAATCGAACCCTTCTTTCGGATGGCGTCTGAATGATGAAGTGAGGTCAGGTTAGGACCAGCCTCCGTCATCCCATATCCTTGACGGATCGGAATTCCTTTCTTTTCCCATACCTCAATGAGGGGAATGGGCATGGGTTCTCCCCCCACGATCATATAGCGCAGCTTTTCCAAGTCTATCTGATCAAATACGGGCTGATCAGCTAGCATTTTCAACATCGTTGGGACTCCCATGAAAATCGTCACCCCTTCCTTTCCTAGCGTTTCCAACACGCGGTCAGCCTCAAAAGAAGGTAGCATCAGCGTTGTAGCTCCACGATGAAGGAAAGGCGTCAGGAGAACATTCCACCCGCCCGTATGAAAGAGCGGCATCACATTGAGGGTGACATCCTGACTGGTCAGATCCAGGCGTAGCGCCGTGTTCACGCTGTTCCAAAAGAGCATGCGATGCGTGTAGAGCGCCCCTTTAGGAAAGCCTGTCGTCCCAGAGGTATAAAGAATAAAAATGGGATCATCTTCATGAAGGCTATAAGTCGATGGATAAGCGACCCCGTCAGGTGAGGTAAGATCTTCGTCCAGTTGCTCCCAATCCACCAAATGGTCAATCTCTTGATAGTGAGGGGCACGTTGCTGAAGGCTTTCCCGAAATCGTGCCTGCACTATGCAGACTTTGGGTTGACTGTCTTGGATCAAGTAGTCGATCTCGTGTGGAGATAGCCGCCAATTCATCGGGACAAGGGTCACGCCCGTCTTCTGGGCTGCCACAAATAGCACAACAAAAGTTAGATTATTTTCTGCCAGCAAGCCGATCCTATCACCAGCTGTCAATTTCCACTCACGGGTGATGATGTGCGCGAGATAATTGGCGCGCTGATTCAATGCACCATATGTGAGGGATTCTCCCGTCGAAATATCCTTTACCGCGACTTTATTCGGCCGATAGCTCGCCCAGCGTTCGACCCAATCCCATCTCTCGTTCATGAATTTACTGTTTTGAATGATGTTGCCGTTTGTGTTTGCTTTTTTCCTCTAAAAATGAAGTATAAGGAAAGCCCTACCAGAAGAGAAGCCAGGATCGCCAGTGTAGAAGGAATGGCGGGATTGCGCACAGCTTCCTGCATGTACCCTCCTATTCGTCCATAATAAACAGAGAAATGAACGATCACAGCTGTCAAAGAGGCACCCACGGGAGCGATGAGAGGAGTATGTTGGGTAAACGTTCCTAGAAGTACAGGTACAAATGCAGCTGAGAAATAGGCATAAACGCCATTTTGAGCGAAAATGGCCACACTCAGGTTGGGATTCATGAGTTGGTTGTAGGAGAATGAAAAGGCAAGAACCCCCAAAAATCCAATGATGATTCGGTTGGTCAGCATCTTTTTTGCCTCTCCTTTCGGACCATTAAATAATTGCTTTCCCAGATGTGCATCCAGAATATCTGATGTAATCGTCGTAGAAAGCGATTGAATCAATCCCTCTAAGGTGGATACTCCAGCTGAGATCAATCCTAGTACCACGATCAGCCCCAGAATCACAGGAAACTCCTGCACCACATAGGTCGGTATGATGCTGTCCATGGCCAACTTTTCTCCCTGAAAGGTGAGGTCGGGAAATTCAAGCCGAGCGTACAGTCCCGCAAATACAACCGAGAAGAAAAGAAACTCTACAATGATGCCCCAGGTCAGGTATTTATTGACATCCTTATCCTCTTTCAAAAAGAGGGATTTGGTGATGATATGTGGCTGGCAAATGACTGCAATCCCAATAACGATCTGGCAGAAAATCACCTCAAAGTAGTCTCGAAACAAAGGGCTTTCAGGAAACAAGCTCGACGTCAATCGTGTGTCCAATGCTTCCAGTTTTCCGATAAACCCTCTGACCCCCTCGCTGAAATGTTCATAGCCTGAAGTCAGTAAGATCAGCGCGACGACGATCATGATAGAAGCCTGAATCATGTTGGTATAAACCATGGAGTTAGCTCCGCTAAAGGCCATATATCCAAAGATAAATACCACCACTCCCAATAGAACATAGGTTTCATTGGCATCTAAAGAGGTTGCCAACACTTTGGTGATGCCCACACAAATCAAGACAATGAAGGTCAGGAGTAAGAGGGAAAGAAAGGCAAAAAACAAGGCGTAGTACTTGCTTTGATACCTCGTACCAATCCACTGGGCCATTGTAAGTGCCTGAATGGACTGCCCAAACTTTCGGAACCCCTTGGTAAAGATAATCAAGGACAGCATCGCGGCCAGTGGCAGCACAATGGCATAGGCGACAACAGCGCTCCATCCATATATCGCTACAAAACCAGGATTGATGATAAAGGTAGCGGCACTGGTAATAGAGGCTGCCAACGACAACGCGACGGCCACTGGGGAAAAGGCAATATTCCCCACCGCATAATCCTTCATACTTTGCGTCTTCTTGGCCCCTCGTATGACGAAGTACAGTACGACCCCCACATATACTACGATCAGCGCCCAAGTAGTGAGTATTTTTACTTCAGATACCATAGATATCTTTTTTTTATGGCTTTTTGGAAAATTAGGACTAAAACCCATGTGCTTTATTGATCCTGCAAGAGATCAAAGAAATCAGCAGCCCAGTACGTAAAATGGAAGTCAATGTCCACAGCATATTTTCCCGTTTGCCCGCCTTGCTTAGGCCCGGAGCCAGGATCGACTGCTAGGGCATGTCCCAGCTCTGCTACCTCGTAGGTCACTACTTTGGGTGAGGCAGCGCCTTCGGGATAGTTTTTACGCGTGACGTGGGTATTTCCCTCAAAGTTCTCGATGACTTCTACTTGCTCGGGCTTTAAACCATGCAGATTGGTCCACTGCTGGGCAAGCTCTACCATATTCTGGCGATTGACTACAGGATCTGCAGCGCCATGAAAAACGACAATTCGGGGATATTCACCTTTGAAATCAGGATTTTGCTCTGTCACGAGGGCACTCCACTGGTCAGGACGCTGGTCTACTTGTCCTTGCATCGCAGGAAAGGCACCCGCTAGCGAAGTCGTGGCCTTGTAAGGGATACCCGCGATGATCGCGCCTGCATCAAATAACTCAGGATAGGTGGCCATCATCACGGCAGTCATCGCACCACCTGCTGATAAGCCCGTAGCGTAGATGGGTATCTTTTCAAGTTTGTGTTGCGCTTGGACATGCAAGATCATATTGCGGATAGACAGTGCCTCTCCCTGATCTTTGTTGATATCCCCTTCCTGATACCAGGAAAAGCATCTGTTGGCATTATTTTCTGCTCTTTGCTGGGGATAGAGTACAATGAAACCGTATTTGTCTGCCAGATCATTCCAACCCGTTTCGTTGGCGTATGTCTCCGCATCCTGCAAGCAACCGTGCATGGCTACAACGACTCCTTGCGGCTGGGTCAGGTTTTCAGGCACATGGAGAAACCCGTCCAGTGCGCCTGGATTGGAACCAAACTGTTCTATCTTGTTCATCTGTGCGCTGCAAATGTGTGTGAGCAGAAAAATGAAAATGAAGGTCCAGGAAAATGATAATTTTTGCATTTCGTCAATTCTTATGAAGCTGCTTAAGCTTAGGTATGAAAATTTACTGAAAGGATCCTGTAGTTCTGGCAAATGCCAGCATATAGAGCCTGGTGATATTTAACAAAATCAGGCTTACGAAATCCAACGGTAAAACAGCCTCTCATGCGGATTCAAGAGGGGGAATGAAAAGCGAAGATACGGATGTATCCTCGCTTGATCATTTTAGACCACAGGAGCATGAAAAGATATTAGCTCCTCCATGTGGTCTTACACTCAGCTACTACTATTTTTTAGGCTCAATAGGACCTAGATTCACTTTCATCTCTAGTGAGATGAGGCGTCCGATCACGGGAGAGGCGATAAACTCGCGCACTTCTGCATTGAACAAATTACTCACCTGTGCAGAGACTACCAGCTTATTGTCCAGGAGCTTGACACCCGCTGCTACGTCTACATTGACGAAACCCCCGAGCGGTCCATAGTTCCATGTTCTACCGACACGTGCATTCTCGATGACAGGAGCACCTCCAACTGTCAACTCTTCATTGGTGGCAGCTGCAACATTGATTCCTGAGAAGAAATCATAAGCTTGTACCCAGCGCACAAAAGTATTCGCGAAGAATTTGTCGTTTCTGAAATTTAATCCTAGTCCCAGCTTATTCGCAGGTGTGTTGATGGGCAAATCAGTGTCTGTTACTTTTCCATCTCTGTTTCCATCATTGGCGAGATCATCTTCATTGAGGTCAAAACCAAAAAAGGAGTAGTTCAATAGAGCGTCAAAATTCTTATTGAGCACGTAGCGCAGTCCGACGTCGACTCCATATGTGCTCACACTTCCAAAGTTGAGGTAGGTCAAGACGAAAGCAGCTCCTGTTTCAGGTGTTCCAGGAATGATGTCCTGAATGGGCTCTTCTCCACGTGAAACGACAGGATTATCTACACTAGCGATATTCAATGCGGGGCTCAAGAAATCCCTGGAAATGTTGTAATACCCATTTACATCAATAAATAACTTCTCAGCCACAACGCCTTTGTATCCTACTTCGAATGTCTGAATCTTTTCTACCTGTAGTGGATCGATGGTA
The DNA here is from genome assembly GCA_038527485.1 of Bacteroidota bacterium. Classification (GTDB taxonomy): domain Bacteria; phylum Bacteroidota; class Bacteroidia; order J057; family J057; genus JALEFZ01. The sequence continues at coordinate 57,386 of JBCBFT010000012.1, read as the reverse complement.
GACCCGTCAGCCAGCGTAAAGCCCTGCCCATTGCCCAGCAAGAGCCCACCAAAAATATTGCCTTCCAAGTTGAGAATGGTCGGTGCAGCGATACCCTGCGAGTAGGTCAAACGAACCGCTCCGTTGGGCACGAAGGCAACAAAGGCCGCTTTGGGAATTAGGTTGAAGCCGTAGAGGCTATGATTATCTGCACGTAGTGCACCCATCAGTTTACCGAAGGTACCGAGCTTGTATTCACCTTGTGCATACACACCGACCTGACTCACGACTACTGCGCTGTCCGCATTGCGGTCCAAGAGATATGTTCCTTGGCTATTGGCAAAGTCGAGTTGATACTGTACACCTCCGATTAGGGATAAGTTGCCCCACGTCTGGTTGCCCTGCAATTCTCCATTGAAACGACGAGAATCATCTATAAACAAGGCCCCGCGGTTCAAAGGAATCCCGATGCTAGGGGTATCTACATTCAATGGAAACCATGCCGTACGATAGGATGCCTCACGCGCTTCTTCTTCGCTAAATCCTGCGGCGATGTATGACTGATAGTTTTGGGTACGCTGGTTGATCGCGTATGTAGAGTCCGTACGAGATTGTGTGAAGTAAGCTTGGGCAAAGATTCTAGGAGATTGATACTTTAACTGGTAGTAGTGAATACGCCAGTCTTTGATCTGGTTACGACCTGCATTGGTTTGGGCGAGGTTGTTGCTGTTCGAGTGTCCTGTCTGGAAAATAAGGTCATGATTTTCCTTCGGCGTATATATCAACTGTCCTTCTGCTCGGACCGCATTGAAGTCTTGGTTAAGGTCTAACTCATTGAAGGGAAATCCTCCAATGTACACGGTATCTACATAGTCAAATTCTGTCCCTTGGGTATATTCTCCTGTGACCTTAAATGCCAGTTTATCTTCTATTAGTACTTGCGCATGGCGGAAGCGTCCAGTCAATACGTTCTGATTTCCTCCTCCCAGTGCGATGGTCGTCCCTGGATAGTCTCGGGGATCTTTTGTGATAGTATTGACCAATCCATTGTGTGCGTTGGGGCCATAAAGTGCCGCAGCAGGACCTAAGATGATCTCTACTCTTTCTATGTCTTCTTTTATCACTGTACCCAATGACCCAAATGGCAATCCTGTCGCAATCAAAGTCGAAAGACGACCATCATTCACTTGTAGGTTCTTAGGATTAAAGGCACTATTAAACCCTCTGACATTGAGACCTGTACCGAGCACACCTGATCGGACGAAGTCGACCCCTTTGGTACGACCAGCAAGCTCTCCCACGTTGAAAGAAGGAAGTTCTGCAATTTGTTGGGGACGAATGACATTGATTGTAGCAGGTGCCTGCGTAATTTTTTCAGGTCGTCGAGAAGCAGAAATAACAACCTCCTCCCCAAGTACATCTTCAGACGATAATGTGACATTCAATGTGACTACATTACCTTCTTTCAGCGTCACCTCTTCTGTTTTCTCTGTGTAGCCGATGTAGGAAATGACCACTTCAAAGGTTCCCGCTTTCAAATCACGCAATTCATATGCGCCATCAGCGTCTGTATTCGCTCCTTTGTTTTGGTCTTTGATTCTGACAGTAGCTCCTTCCAAGCCTTGTTTATCTGGACCTGTTACCTTTCCAGAGAGTATAGCATTTTGGGCAAATGCAAAGCTGATCATGCCACCCAGCATGAGCAGGGTAAGTAAAATGCGATTCATAGTAATTCTATCGTTTAGTAGTCTAGTCCAGACAGCATACACCTTGCAGTGCTCGCTTCCGATTTGATTTTATTTGGGGGCAAAGAAGAGGATCAAATGGGTGATCAGTCCATTTAATCCTCCTTTTTGCTTTTTCCATAAATGAAGCTAACGATTATCTTGGGTAGTACGATGAATGGAAATGACAAATACACCTGTGACTTTTATGTGAAATTTGAATATAAATTAGGATAATCTACTCAAAATCAATAGATAAAAAGGATAATTCAATGGGTTGACGTAAGTGAAAGCTCTTCCTTGAACTTTTGTATGATCGCAGGGGCACATGGCATCATCTCATCTAAGGTAAGGCAAAGCCTCTCCCACTTTAGAGGATCTATCGTCTGGTCCGTCATGGTCTCTCGAAGGCCTGCGAGAAATTGCTTCTCAGTAATCCTTCCTTCCTTGAACCGTGCCAGCTCAATATACCACGCAAGTACGGGTGAGTAACCTTGACTCAGTCGCGCCTGCTTTTCCTTGTAAAATAGCTTCTGCAAACCCGCGATTTTTACTAGTGTTTCATACTTCTCCTGCACGATCAAAGCATGGAAGTAAGAAGTAAAAAAGGTCTGCCAGCGCTGAGCGAATATTTCCTCCCTGTATCCTCTCAGGAATCGTTCTGCATACTTTTGGGCTTGCTCAGGTTGGTAGTTCTGTATGAGGCAGCGAATGTATAAAGCAGAGTACAATACTTTTGTATGGCTACTGGATATTTCCTTGATCTCCGCCTTGACACGATCCATCAGGGCCAAGGCTTCTCCTGCCTTTTTCCTCCTGAGCAGCACCCCACACAGATTATTTACATAATGAAAAAAGTCTGCATTCCTTTGTCTGATTGATAAATAACCATAGTAAGTAGCCTTGTCTAGCTCGCCTATCTTCGAGTGTAGGATCAGCCGATTAGAATAATAATTCAACATGATCCGCTTGGAGTAGCAAAGCCCTTGCTGAAAAAGCCGTTCAATCTCCTGAAAAATCTCTACCAGCTTATCAAACTGACGATAATTTAGATGCATGAAGGTCAGTCGTATGAAGGCATAGTATCGATTCAAACCATCTACACTATCATCCCAAAATATTTCCTTGAGCCAATCCTCCCATTGGTTGGACTCCGTATTGCTCAGGCTATACTGGTTGGTGATGTCTACAGTTGCTTGGTGTAGCTGCTCGTAGATAGCCTTGGAGCGCTGATAAGAGGCACGATGCTTCAAAATAAACGCATGCACTTCCTGATGCGCTTTGTGACGCATCCTGACCAGCAAAAATTGTTGATAATGCTGGGCCAGCTCGTATAGTTTCATGAAATAGTAGGCGGGCTGTTCATAGTTCCGGATGGTTCGTAGAAGCTTATTTTCCTCTTGTGGTGTAATCCCATCCATCATGATTTGCTGCTCCATCTTCGTGATCCACTCGTATTGCAGGTCCACGTCAATGGCATCCAACTTCTGCTTGACCCAATTTTTGATGCGGGAATATTTTCGCTTGTCTATTTGCTCATCAAAGGAGATACAGACATCAGGATCGGTCACATAGGCAACGAGTTGATGGATAATCTGCTGATTTTCCTCATCTTGAAAAGCTTGAACCCGCGCGATGTAGTGTCCTTCGTGCGGAAGGAGTTGGTCACTAAATCGAGTAAATGATAATAGTTTAGGCTTCAAGCTGCAATTAGGTTAAGCATACATAATGAAAATTTACCTACACAAAATGAAAGGCTGCACCCGCAAAAGCAAGTCCTCCTCCTGATCCAATAAACATCAACTTATCTCCCTTCTTTACCTTTCCATTCTTCAAAGCTTCATGAAAAGCCATCGGAATACAAGCCGACCCTGTGTATCCGTAATGATGCATCACGGTATGGGCCTTTTCTATAGGCTGTCCGAGCTGCTCCATAGTCGCTACGATGGTATTATAATTGATTTGTGTAAAGAAGTAATGATCAAAGTCATCGGGTACCATCTCCACGCGCGAAGATAGGGTATGCACCATCTTTGACCACTCCTCTTGGTTCAGGGTTTTGGGGAATCGGTAGACAAACTTGAGCAAATGATCCTTGTTAGACATGACCTCTTCGGAAATGGGTTTGTGTGTTCCTCCTCCATAGATGCCCATGCCATCATGATATTGTCCTTGTGTGTAGAGCATGCTGGAAAGATAGCCAGGAGCTCCTTCGGTTCCCTCCAGCACTACGGCCCCTGCTCCATCGGCAAACAAGGTCACGGTTTTTTTATCAGCCAGATCAAGATACTTGCTCATGTTGTAAGCGCCCACCACCAATGCGTAGCGATAGTCAGGATGAATGCGAAGGTACTGGGTAGCAACATCCAGCCCTGTCACGAAGCCTGCGCAGGCTGTATTCAAGTCAAAAGTCCCCGCTTTCGTCGCTCCCAGCCGATGCTGAACGACGGAGGCTGTTGAGGGACTGATAAATTCAGGCGTATCTGTCGCAATGATGAGCAAATCGATATCGGCAGCCGTCAAGCCTGCATTTTGCAAGGCAGCTTGCGCCGCATGTAAGGCAAGGTCTGCTGTAGACTCCTCCTCATCCGTCCAATGACGCTCATAAATTTTGGCGACATTCTCTAGCCACGTACTTACATCTTCCCCTAGTTGCTCATCAAAGTAGGAATTGGGAATGGTGCGCGCGGGCACATACATCCCCGAAGAAATGATTCTTGCGGTTTTCATTGATTCATTTTGAATGGAGAAAGAATATCAGATTGTGATGCCACCGTCTACGCTGAGGGTATGCCCGTTGATGAAAGAAGCAGCTTCAGAAGCCAGGAAGACATAAGCTTCGGCTATCTCCTCTGGCTTGCCAAATCTGCGAAGCGGCGTACGACTTTCTACACCTTTGATGATCTTCTCAGGGATGGTATCGATCATTTCTGTAGCAATAAATCCAGGTGCAATGGCATTCACATTGATGCCCTTTGGACCGAGTTCACGCGCCCATACTTTGGTCATGCCGATGACGCCAGACTTGGTCGCCACATAATTTGTCTGACCAAAATTACCATAAATACCTACGACAGAAGAGGCTGAGATAATTTTCCCATAGCCTTTCTCCACCATATGAGGAGCGATAGCGTGGGTACAATTGAATACCCCTGTGAGGTTGACATCGATGACTTGCTGCCATTTGGTGGGCTCCATCTTCAGGAGTGTCGCGTCACGGGTGATACCTGCATTGTTGATGAGGATGTCGATCTTTCCCCATTTCGACATCACGTTTTCTGTGGCACTGACAACCGATTCATGCCCAGCCGTATTCACACTTTCAAAGTAAGCTTCTGCCCCTAAATCCTGTAGTGCCTGAGCCGTTTCGTTCCCCTTTTCCTCATTCAGGTCCCAAAGGGCTATTTTGGCGCCTTCCTTCGCAAAAAGAAGGGCGGTAGCTTTTCCTATACCTTGTGCGCCCCCTGTGATGATGGCCACTTTTCCTTGTAGTCTTTGCATTGTCCTTTTTCTTTAGGTAGAATATTAAGCAGGGAGGGACTACATATCAAAATGGGTCGAAGGAGTATAGATAGCGACTATGACTATTTTTTAAAACTCTGAAGATGTTATAAAATTGATCTTCAGAATTTTATCTATCCAAAATCTTAGGGTTGACAATAAGTTATTTCTAGTCACTCTTGGTAGAGAGTTCCAGTATCCAATCCAGCATCGCAGATACAATCTGTACTCGGATGCTTCTTCGGTCTCCTTTGAATATGAAGGTGCGCGTTTCTATTTTACCCGATCCGTGAGTAAGTGCGAGGTAGGTCGTTCCCACAGGCTTTTCAGGTGTTCCTCCTTGTGGACCTGCAATTCCCGTCTCTGCAATGGCCCAATCAACCTGTGTTTGGGTGAGAATCCCTTGTGCCAATGCTTGGACTACTTCTTGGCTTACGGCTCCATGTTGAATCATGAGATCTTGCTCGACTTTTAAAATCTCCGTTTTCGCTTCGTTGCTATACACCACAAACCCTCTATCAAAAACAGCTGATACACCAGGAATCGTCGTCATGACCGCAGAAAATAACCCTCCTGTGGTACATTCAGCTACAGCCATTCGCCAGCCTCTTTTCCGATAAGCCTCAACTACATCTTCCGCTAGTGCCAACAGTGAATCAGGTACCATTTTTTACTGAGTCGTTTGTCTATAGTGCTGATAAAAATAGGAAGGAAAAAATAACGGCTCTTTAGTTCTCTAAAAAGCCGATCATAGAAAAAGTTTGTATCTGTTGGGATTATTCATCTATGGGCACCCAAGCTTCCAGCAGATTGATCTGCCCCTCGGGAACGATCTCTACTTGATCGACAGCGGCAGGAACTAGCATCGCTTGCCCCATCTCTAAGTGGTAAGAAGCATCTCCGACATTCAAAGTTGCCTTTCCCCCTACCGCTACATAAATCACAAAAGAATCAATAGCTGAGTAGTCGCGATTCATAGGCTCTTCCAAGTCTAATCGATTCGTAACGAAGTAGCGACAGCTGACCAAATTAGTCGATTGATCTTTTTCAGCTGTGTAGGAAGTTTTGTACTCCCCATATTGTTTGTAATCAATGGCATCCAAGGCTTGCTCCACATGTAGTTCCCGCTTTTTGCCATCTACTCCTACCCTATCAAAGTCGTAAATTCGATAGGTAATATCTGAGGTTTGCTGGATTTCGGCCAGGAGCAGACCTTTTCCGATGGTATGGACACGTCCTGCAGGAAGGAAAAAGACATCATTTGCCTCTGCTTCTTCCCTATTTAAGATCTCTGTCAAGCGTCCTGAGTCAAAGTATTCCTGATATTTTTCCTTGTCCATCTCTTGGTTGAATCCAGAGATCAAACTTGCGCCTTCATCGGCTTGCATGATGTACCACATCTCCGTCTTGCCAAAGCTATCATGTCTCGCCTTGGCCATCTCATCGTGTGGATGAACTTGGATGGAGAGGTCGTCATTGGCATCAATGAATTTGACGAGTAAGGGAAAACGTGTACCAAACTTCGCAAAGACTTTCTCTCCCAAGAGTTTCCCTTTGTAGGTGTCAATAAGATCTGTGAGTGCCTGCCCCGCCAGTGGTCCTTCAGCTACAACAGAGATATTGCCATCTACTCCCGAAATTTCCCATGTCTCACCGCAATTTCTCAGGTCTCCAAAGTCTTTTTGGAGGACAGTCCTGATTTTTTGTCCGCCCCAGAGCTTCTCTTTGTAATGAGGATGAAATACAAGAGGATATAAGCCGTTTTGATTTGTCATTATGTGTTTGTGTTCATTTTAAGACAAGAAATATAAAAGCTTTCGAGGAAGGATGAAGGGAAAAATGGGGCAGAAGTTGAAAATTTGTAATGATCGGCTCAAAAGAATTTCATGAATTGGCAAGATTGAATTTCAGGAGACTCTCAGAGTTTTGCCTATATTCGAACTTGTTTAAACAAAAAGCGATTTTGCCTAGCTAATAGATGGGAAATGTAACAGGGGATATAAATTTATGTAGGCTAGATTATTTGCTTTAGTCACCTGACCTACAGAAACTCCATGATTTTATCTACACCTTCTTTGCAGCGTTTGACAATCAAGCTCAAGTGAGTATGAAAAGAGCGTATTTGAATGATCCGTACATTCAGCCTGACGTCTTCATTAGCTAAAAATCTATTTCTGAATATGTTACTTCGATCACTTCTTTTATTGGCCGTTTTTGCTTGGGGGAGCTTGCTGCACGCCCAGCAACCTTTACCTGCCAAGACTTCTGCTGAAATTCAGCATATGTTGAAAAAACTCACCGTTTTAGGTTCGGTTCTTTATGTAGCCGCACACCCCGACGATGAAAATACGCGTATGATTGCTTACCTCGCGCAAGGTAAAGGTTATCGTACCCGTTATCTGGCCCTAACACGGGGAGATGGTGGTCAGAATTTGATTGGAAATGAAAAAGGTGTTTCCCTTGGCATCCTTCGTACCCAAGAGCTGTTAGCTGCACGTCGCATTGATGGTGGGGAGCAGATGTTTTCCCGCGCCTATGACTTTGGTTATTCCAAAAATCCAGAAGAGACGCTTGAGTTTTGGGATCAAGATAAAGTATTGGCAGATGTAGTTTGGGCCATTCGCACCTATCGTCCTGATGTCATCATCACGAGATTTGCCACGCCTGAGAAGGGTGGCGGGGGCCATGGACACCATACTTCTTCTGCGATTTTGGCGCACAAAGCATTTGACCTCGCAGGTGATCCCAACGCCTTCCCAGAGCAGCTTACCCATGGTGTAGAACCTTGGCAGCCTACACGCCTCATGTGGAACAATTATTGGGTTTTTCGTCGCTACGAGCCTTCGGAGGAAGACCTTAAGAATATCGTAAAGGTAAACATTGGACAATATGACCCACTTCTAGGTAAAAACTACGGAGAGATCGCTTCTGAGGCACGCTCTATGCACCGCTGCCAAGCCTTCGGAAACGCCCGCATCCGTGGGGAACTGATCGAGTACCTTGACAATGAGAAAGGCAAAAGACCTGAAAATGGAGATCTATTTTCTGGTATCGATGCCACTTGGGGACGTGTAGATGGCGGAAATTCTGTAGGTAAACTTTTACAAAAAGCCTATGCTAATTTCGATCCTACTGATCCTAGCAAGTCCCTCCCCACCCTGCTCCAAGCTTACCAAAAACTAGAAGGACTTTCAGGGCCTTGGGTAGAGTTCAAATGCGAACAGCTCCGAGAGGCCATTGTGTACTGTGCAGGGCTATGGTGCGAAATCAATCCTAAGTATCCTACCATTGCCCAAGGAGACAGCATTGAACTATCAGCTGAATATCTGAAAAGAACCACTTATGGTGTGACGCTCAAATCCATTGAAATAGAAGGCCTTGATCCTATTGAGTTGAATGAAACACTGAGTACAAATCCGAAAGTGCAAAAGCATAGCAGGACATTGTCTACAACCAATCTTCCCATTAGCCAACCCTACTGGCTACAGGAAGAAATGGGAAGAGGGATGTTTCGCGTAAGCGATCAAGAAAAAATCGGTCTTCCCGAAAATCCAGCCGTCATCAAAGGCATCTTCCGATTTGTCATTGATGGTGTGGAGATTCCCTTTGAGGTACCCGTCAGACATCGCTATGTAGATCGTGCCATCGGAGAGTTGTATCGTCCTTTCTTAATTACACCTAAGGTTACTGTCAATGTCGCGGAGAAAGTATATGTGTTTGCTTCCAATGCCCCACAAGAAATCGAACTGAGCATCAAGAACTTTAGCAACAGCACACAGGCAAATATTAGCTTCCAATTGCCCGATGGATGGAAAGCAACTCCTTCTCAGCTATCATATGACTTCACGCGGGCAGGAGAGGAGCAGAGCGCCAAGATCACAGTGACGCCTCCAGCTTTTCAAAGCAAGGGAAAGATACAAGTCATGGTAACGGTGGATGGAAAGACGACCACCTACAGTCAGCAGACCATCGGCTACGACCACATTCCTACTCAGATGCTGTTCAATGCTTCTGAAGCCGAACTGGTACGTGTGGACCTTCAGAAAAAAGGTAAGCAGATTGCTTACATTATGGGTTCTGGAGACGAAGTGCCCAAAGGCCTAGAGCAAATGGGCTACAATGTGACGCAGCTAGCTGACGAAGACATCACCTTGGATAATCTGAATAAGTACGACGCTGTCATTGCAGGGATTCGTGCCTACAATCGCCGTAAGCGCTTGGCTTTCCTTCAGGACATCATCTTTGAGTATGTGGAAGCAGGAGGAACGTATGTGGTCCAGTACAATACCACCTATGATTTGAGCACCAAACAACCTTCGCCTTATCCCATCACTTTATCCAGAGACAGAGTATCGGTAGAGGATGCCCCTGTGACTTTTCTCAAGCCAAACCATCCCGTTTTGAATTCGCCCAATAAGATCACGAAGGAAGATTTTGAAGGCTGGGTACAGGAGCGAGGCTTATATTTTCCTGCACAGTGGGATGATAAGTTTGACGCCATTTTATCTTGGCACGACTTTGAAGAAACACCCAAAAATGGAGCTTTGCTTGTCGCTAAGTATGGGGAAGGACATTTCATTTACACAGGTATCTCTTGGTTCCGAGAATTACCTGCGGGCGTTCCTGGCGCATTTCGATTGTTTGCCAATATCATTTCGTTAGGTCAGAGCGAAATAGGAGAAGTGCCCACATTAGAGGGCAGCGAAGATAAAGGGAAATAGTAACCTAAAGATATATAAAGGAAAGCGTAGTTTGAATGCTGTGCTTCCCTTCCTAATCCAATACTTTATGGCTAAAGAGCAATCCAACCCAGAGGCCGTAGATGAAAATGAGGAATTGCGCCGTGTATTTCCTTTTTTCAAAACCTGGAATGGCCTGTACACCTTTGTAATCGGCGAATTGGTCGTACTGATTATTTTGTTTTACCTGTTTAGTGAAGCTTTTGCATGAATACGATTGATTGGCTCGTGATGGGGGGAACCATTTTCCTCATCGTTTTTTATGGGATTTGGAAAAGCCGAGGTACACGAGACATCAAAGGCTATCTACTCGCAGACAACTCCATCAAATGGTGGACCATCGGCTTGTCGATCATGGCTACCCAGGCCAGTGCGATTACCTTTTTGTCCACACCAGGTTTGGGTTTCCGTACAGGGATGAAATTCGTCCAATTTTACTTTGGCTTACCGATTGCGATGGTGCTGATCGCAATGATTGCCATTCCCATCTACCGCAAGCTCAATGTTTATACGGCTTATGAGTATCTGGAGAGTCGATTTGACCTAAAAACACGGACACTTGGCGCCATTTTGTTTCTCCTGGGAAGAAGCTTGGCCGCGGGTATTACGATCGTGGCTCCCGCTATCATTCTAGAGACGATTCTGGGCTGGGACGTCAACGTTTTATGTGTGATCATCGGTGGCCTGGTCATGATCTATACCGTCAGCGGTGGTACCAAAGCCGTCAGTCAGACTCAGCAGCAACAAATGGCGATCATTCTTTTGGGAATGTTCGTGGCCGCTGTCGTGATGGTCAATTTACTGCCTGACTCCATCTCGTTCTGGGATGCGTTGGCACTGGCAGGAGCCTCTGGTAAACTAGAAGTGATTACGCTACCTGAAACGACAGAATTTCTCAAAGCTATGCAGGTAAAGGAAGCAGCGGGTGAGTCTGTCTTTTGGCTGCGCGTACAAGCTTTCTTTGAGGACCGCTACAACATCTTCTCAGGCCTGATTGCAGGAACATTTTTGGCACTCTCCTATTTTGGGACCGACCAGTCACAGGTTCAACGATATTTAGGCGGACGGTCGATAACAGAGATTCGTATTGGTCTTTTGTTCAACGGGATTTTCAAAGTTCCCATGCAATTTCTGATTCTTTTGGTAGGCGTACTCCTCTTTGTTTTCTATCAATTCAATACCCCTCCCATGTTCTTCAACGAAAGGGAAAGAAGCCTGATCTTGGAGAGCGAGTATGGCATGGCGTATCAGGAATTAGAAAGTATCTATGTCTATCAAGATAGCCTGAAGAAAGAAGCTTGGCTGGCATGGGATGATGCTCGAGAGCAGTTGCAATTGGCTAAAGGTCCAGAGGAGATAGCGCAAGCGCAGAGGTTGCTGGACCAAAGAGAAACGCTTGCCCTTACGCTACAGCATAGCATGGATAGTACGCGTGATGCAGGAATTACCCTCATGAAAGAGCGCGATCAGGATGCCAATACAAAGGATCACGATCGCATCTTTCTCACCTTTGTCCTGAATCATCTTCCCATTGGCTTGGTTGGTTTGCTGATGGCGGTTATTTTCTCTGCTGCTATGTCATCTACAGCCGCCGAATTGAATGCCTTGGCCAGTACCTCAGTCATTGACATCTACAAAAGGATTTACAATAGTAAGGGAAGCGATCGGCATTACTTGAGGGTTTCGAGGCAAATGACCATGATGTGGGGCATACTCGCCATCATATTTGCCATTATTGCGGGGCAAGCAGAGGATTTGATAGAGTATGTGAACATCTTAGGTTCGCTTTTCTATGGGACTATCCTGGGGCTGTTTGTTGTTGCTTTCTTTTTTAAGAAAATACAAGGAACAGCCGTTTTCTGGGGAGCTGTGATGGCCGAAATTGTGGTCGTCCTCATTTACTTTATCCCCATCGTACTGAGCACCCCTGAGAAGACATACAAAGGCGTCGGATATCTCTGGCTTAACCTCATTGGTTGTATCGCTGTGGTTCTATTTGCGTCAATTATTCAAAGAATTCGTGAGAATCAGGAAGGTTAAAGACTAGGACCTTGTCCTTCAAGCACCGCTTTTATCCAAGCTGCAATGGAAGGCGTCTGCTCGACTACAAATTCTTGGCCTCGCGCTACATTCTGTACCAAGCGCCATCCTTCACGTGAAGGATGGCGCTTGCCCTTTCTACTCTGGTGATAGGAAAGGAGACAATGATCTTGAGGATCAAAAAAACAGGCAGGGAGTTCCCATAGACTTCTGCTGGATGCCAGCGGGCTTGTCAGGATCCTTGAAGTATGTAGATCAAACGTGCCCGCTCCAGGCAAATCCTCTACGAGGGAAGAGAAATCTTTGGCGATAAAAATGGTATTCAAATTTCCATAAACTTTGGCCAGCTTGACGTGGGGATGATAAGTAAGCCACGGAGGGACAGAAGCGGTATGTGGCTGATGGATCATTTCCCCTACTTCTAGAAAGCCATAGATGATGTGTTGTTCAGGAGATTTTTTGACAAAACGCCAAGTCCGATTGATCTTTTCCGCCTGTCGAAACCATCCATAAAACAAAAAAATATCCCCTACCCCTACCTTGTGATTCACCAGATGCGTCAGTGCTGCGCCATGTTGTCCAAAGCAAGGCTTCCAGCCATTAGGACGTAATTTGAGTGATTCATAGGTGAGATCAGGATCAAGATGGCAGCTTGCAGGAAGTTCCATCCCCAACTCATTTCCCAAGCTCTTCACACTTCTTTTTACTGGAGTTTGAATTCTGTTGTACGGGATTCCCTGATGAGTCTGTGGGATGGGAATCGATAGAAGTTTTTCTTCCAGTATTGGGCTCGGATATCCCCCGCTGCTGCTATCCAATCCTTTTCTGCTGAGTATGAGTTTAGGCATTGATTAATTTCTCCTTGAACATTTGCAATTTTAGGCTTATGATTAGGTAAATGTAGTACATTCTACATGTAGGATAGGAGAGACTGTACATTCTTAATCATTGTACTGTCACTTTTCATTCAAACTTCAAGGAAAGTAGTAGTAGCAATATGAAGCGACTGATTGGCATTTTAAGCTTTTGTGTATTTCTCACTTCCATTTCTTTTGCTCAGAATTCAATGGCGGAAGTAGAGCGTCAATTGAAAACACTAGCGGAAGATATCTTGAACCATCCCGACCTAGAACATAAAAAGACGCAAAATAAGAAGTTTTCTCGCCTCTTGATCGAGACTTTGAAGCGTCCAGAAAGCTATACCTACGATTTTGACTCCCTTCGTACCGTGTCAGTCCTCTCTGCTGAAGACAAGACCTTTCGTATTTTCACATGGCAGATCGAAAACCGCAAGGACCCTAATCAATATTATGGGGAGACTCGCCATTACTTCTTTGGCTTGGTGCAGCGCAAGTACGTCAACAAGAAAAAGGAGACCGAATACATCGTGATTCCACTCATTGAGATGCAGGAGATTCCCAAAGGGGTAGAAAATATGCTGTTGGACAATACCAATTGGTTGGGCGGTCTATACTATGCACCCAAATACGGTCCTGAAATCCCCAAGGAAACGATGAAGTACTACGATCCACGTCAGCGCACCTCCAAGGGAGCCGTCAAGCGTGTGAAATCCGACTATTACATCTTGATGGGCTGGAACGGCATGGATGAGACAAGTAACATGAAATTTGTAGATGTGATGACATTTGATCCTAAGGATAAAAACAAAGTCATCTTTGGTGTGAATGTGTTCTACTTTGATCCTATCTATGCCAAGAATCGTGCGCTCTTCCGCTATTCGGAGTACGCGCCATTTAGTCTCAATATGGGGTATATCAAAAAGGGACCATTCAATTGGAACGCCAAACGTGTCATCGTATATGACCACTTAGGAACGCCCAAAGCGGGGCAGCAAAAATTGACGACGATCTGGGAGATGGGACCAGATGGTTCTTACGATGCGCTTGAGTTCAAATCTGGAGGCTTCTTTGAGTGGAGAAAAAATGTAGAGGTGGTTTCGCGATTGACCAATCAGGAGTTGAAAGCATCTGCCGAAAATCAACAGAAAATCTTAAGAGGCCGACTAGCCGAAATCAAGCGACTTGCCAAAGTTTATGGAGATGAGGAAATGATGGCCAGTATAGAAGAAATCGAAAAGAAGCCATCTCTCGGTAAGAAAACCGCCCGATTCATCAGACAGCAAGAAAAAACACTCGCTCAAAGACAGGATGATATGAGTCAAAGGGAGAAAGATCGACTCAATGATGCAGGAATTGATCTCTCAAAGAAAGATGGGAAGAAGAAATAATATGATTTTCTTAATAAAATCCTGCCTTATTACGTAATTAGCTATTGTTAGGTTTTGCCAAAATTTATACCTTTGAGAGAAAGGTAAGCATACGTACTAACTTTGGAAGCTATGCAAGGGAGAGATGAAGTGTACTCTGAGAAGATTCGAGCTGGTAAAAGAACATACTTCTTTGATGTGAGGTCCACCCGCTCCAACGATTATTACATAACAATCACTGAGAGCAAGCGCCGTTTCAACGGTCGGGGATATGACAAGCACAAAATATTCCTCTACAAGGAAGATTTTAACAAGTTCCTAGCCTCTCTGACAAAGACTGTAGATCATGTAAAGCATGAATTGATGCCTGACTATGACTACGACGAGTTTGACCGCCAACACGAGCATGTAGATGAAGAAGGCTTTACCGATAGCTATGATTCAAACTATGAAGCTCAGGAAGAGGCTCCCACGCCTGAACCAGAACCCGTAGAAGAAGGCCTTTCTACAAGCTGGGAAGATTAATTTAGCATTTATTTATCTGATATACAGTCCTCTATTGTTTGGTAGAGGACTTTTTTCATTTGCAGGGGAATAAAACCGACCCTTTGGATGTCAAATAGAAAAATGATCGAAAACTAGCGCTGGTCTTTTTCCTAAAAACATCAAAATTTAATTATCAGATGAAAATTCAAATTGCCCTCTTGAGTGTTGCCTTTCTTTTCGTAGGCACTGTACTTGCCCAACATCCACATGGACATCATGGAAAGAAGAATGTCGAAGCGCGAAAGGAAGTCAAGGCCTACCTTCAAGAGCATGTACTTCCTACCCTTCAGGTACAGCGCGCCAAGCTAGACAGGTCTATCTCTTCTACAGATCAAAGAGAACTAGATCAAATCCGCCTAAAACTTGCCTCACATCGTGACGAGGCCAAGGAATTGCATCAAGAACTACGCAAATCTAAGCAAGCGGGAACAGAACCTAGTCAGGAGCAGATTGATGAGATGCGGGAACTGAAAAAGGCACGTCGCTTGATTATGAATGGAGCCTGGGAGGTCGCAGATACATATGAGCAAGAGATTTACCAGTTACTAGACGAGATCAAGCCTCAAGCTGAGCAGTGGAAAGAAGAGATGAAAGCCATCATGGAGAAATATCGTCCAGCAGACGCTCCTCAAAGACATCCACAAGGGGATGGTATGCAAGAGAGACAAGGTCATGGCAAGCACAGAGGGAAAAGAGGAAAGCACAGAAATCCACTTCACCACATCATGTCTAGTCCTGTACACTTCCTTCTGTGGGATGGAGAAATGAAAGATATGCAAGATCCCATGATGGATGAGCAGGGAAGCATCCGTGTTTTTCCCAATCCAGGAACAGGTTCTCAGCAGTTAGATTATGAAGTAGCGACAAAAGGACGTGTAGTAATCCTTCTGATGGATTCTCAGGGTAATGTAACACAGACGCTTCTGAATGAGAAGAAAGATTCTGGATCATATTCAATTAGCGTAAATTTGGATGAACTAAGACCAGGCACCTACTTCTATCAAGTGACTACTGAGACGGGAAGAGAAACACAGAAGATTGTGATCGAATAAGCGAGAGCTTCTGTATAAAGTTAGATACAAACAAGAGGAGGGGCAACAGAGATATTCTGCTGCCTCTTTTTTGTGTGAATGAGGGAGTTTAGTTGGCTGTCTCCAAGCAGAGATAATCTAATAAATACTGCATGTCAACGTGTTCTTTAAACAACTCTACAGCTTTTTTGACTTTCCATGGTGTGCGTGTATTGATCTTTACTTCGATACGAGAGATCTTGATTACAGCCTCGTATGTATCCAATTTGGTTCGCAGGATAGGGATTCGATGTTCCTCAAAATACGCTTCATGTGCGTGATCCAAATCACCTTCCCCTGTAAGAAGTACACCAGATAATGGGGAGCGCCCTGTACCTTGAATCCTGGATACCTGCGCCAGACGCTTCAACGCCTCCTCTAGCCTATTGATACTGACAACTAACAGTTGATTATCAAAATCCTTGAGCTCTTTGAGATCGATCAAAGAACCTGCAATGATATCCTTTACTTTGTTGTCAAGCATATCTTCATTGTGCGTGACAACAGCCTTAACAGCTCGACGAATGGTGTGCATAACGGGTAGTCCTAGTTCTTCCTCATAAGGAAGGATACCCAATAGATGAATGCCTCGATCGTTGAGTACTCCTCCCACATATTTGCGGACTTTATCAATTTTAGTGGGTAAGCACTTATTGATGATGACGCCCACCACAGGAATTTCTTTCTGCTCAAATACAGATAAGCAAAGATCTAGGCGATCAATGGTATTCCCCACCCCTGCTTCTACCACCATGATCAGGCCTGCATCGACCATTTGTGCGACCTTTGCATTGGAGAGCTGCACGACAGATCCTACGCCTGGATGCCCTGTTCCTTCAAAGACAACTACATCATGGTTTGCCTCGAGTATCTTGGAGGATTTCAGGATGCGATTGCCGAAATTGAACCCTGTAGGATTATCTAGGTAAGCAGTAGTGGCGCCTGGTCCCAAGATCACAGGGCTGTGTAATTCAGGAACCAATTCGAAGTTCATCGAAGAAGCGAACAACATAGCGTCTTTGTCTGCTCGACTAGGACCTACCTCGATAAACTGCTGACCCACAGGCTTACAATAAGCCGTATTGACACCTGCATCACGCAAAGCATGAATCAATCCGAGAGTCGAGGTAGTCTTCCCAACGTGTTGGCTAGTGGCCGCCACATACAGTTTCTTACAATTCGCCATGTTGCTTTCTTGATTATTGATGCGCAATATACTGATTCCCTGCAAATCCTACACCCGAATCGCTTCTACTACTTCCTGCCCAACGAGTGTACCAATGGCGACTCCCATTCCGCCTAGCCTTACCGCTGCATACACACTAGGCATGCACTCCTCAATAATGGGATGTTTTGCTTTCCCTACTCCAAGGATTCCCGACCATCTATGGTCTACTTGAAAAGGTATGTCTTTTAAGATGTGAGAACGAAGAAAGTTTTCTAGATAAGCTTGGACCTCTTCTGTAAGGCCAAAAGCATCTGTAGTCTCTGCTTTCTTGTACAGGTGGCGGCCTCCCCCAATCAGGACTCTATTGCCCACATTTCGGAAGTACACATACCCTTGGTGGTAGTGAAAGGTACCTTTCAGCTTTAAATGAGGAATAGGCTCTGTGATCAATACTTGATTCCTGACAGGCGTCACATCAAAGTCAGGAAGTAGTTTTCTAGCAAATCCATTGGTGGCGATAATAGCCTTTGAAGCGTGGATCTCCTCCTTTTTACTTCCTTTTAGCGTAACTGTTCCATCACTTTGTGTCTGTATATCTGCTACTGTCCACCCATGAAGTAGCTGAATTCCATTATTTCTAGCCTTTTGGTGCAGATAATGCATCATTTTTCCAGGGTGCAGTTGTCCTTCTACCCTATTCAGGATCATGTGCGACACACCTGTCAATCCCATGCGTTCAATGTCCTCATCACAGACGGTAAAAGTCTTCGCATGGCCCGTGATTGGTGCAAGATTAGCGTTCATGGCAGGAAGCTTTTCTTGGCAAGCTTGAAATATTTTCTCCTCTCCATCCAAAAATATCTCGATTCCCCCCCAGTTATGGTAGTCCATTTCTATTTCAGGAACCTGAGTATGCAGTGCTTGAAGGCCCAACCACCGCTTTGCCAGAACTTTGAGCATTTGCTCCCATCCATTCTCTTCCGCATCTGCCAGCAACTCCGTCATACTTCCAATACAGGCAAATCCAGCATTTTTTGTACTAGCCCCTGTAGGTAGGGTCCCTCTCTCTATAATCGCCACATGTTGATCAGGATGTTTCTCCTTGTAAGCGATGGCAGCATTTACTCCTACAATCCCCCCTCCAATAACTGCCAAGTCATATCTCTCGTAAAGGTCTTTTTCCCAAAAACTAAGAGAATACTCCATAACAACGTTAGATTTTTTAATGAGTAATTATTACGCATGAATCTAGATGGGATTTGTTTTCTATGTGGAGACGCGATAAATCGACATCTCTAGATAGAAAATACGAAATCCACTCATTCGTGATAATCGTTATTATATATGAAAAAATTTAAAGACCTGTAGTACATTATCGATTGACGCTAACGTAGCTACAGGTCTTTCTACATGTTCAAAATCAGATTATTGGGACTCTGTATACCCAAAGGGTCAACAAATAGGAAGCAGTTCTTGCCCCATTATCTTGCTCACTCAATATCCTGCTGCTTGACCATCCTTGCGAGATTCCGAGGCACCATAATACACCTTCTCTTTGGCATCCCACATGATGGCTTGGTATCCGCCATAACCACCCACAGATGTTCCTAGCTTATGTCCCATTCTCCTCAGTTTGCGTAGTACATCAGGACTAAATCCATTTTCTAAATAGACGGTTCCCCCATTGCGCATCTCTTCACCTGTGGGCTGAGATGATCCTATGTGACGCATTCGAGGGGCATCGCCAGCTTCTTGTAAGTTCATGCCAAAATCAATCATATTGACCAGCACTTGTACATGCCCTTGTGGTTGCATGGCACCTCCCATCACACCAAAGCTCATAAATGGCTCGCCATCCTTCATGACAAAAGCAGGGATGATGGTGTGAAAAGGACGTTTCCCAGGCTCATACATGTTGAAATGCCCTTCTTCTAGTGTAAATAGCTCTCCTCTGTCCTGTAACATAAATCCAAGATCATCAGGAACCACACCAGAGCCCATGCCGCGATAGTTACTTTGGATAAAAGAGACCATGTTTCCGTCTTTATCAGCTACTGTCAGGTAAATGGTTTCTCCATGCCCAAGCTTACCTGCTGGATAGCTCGATGCAGCGCGCTCCATATTCATTAACTTTCTTCTCTCCTCCCCATATTCCTTAGAGATCAATTCATCAAGAGGAATCTTATTGAAGGCAGGATCTGCATAAAACTTGGCGCGATCCTCAAAAGCGATTTTCTTGGCTTCGATCAACAGGTGTAAGTATTCTGCGCTACCAAATCCCATAGAAGCGACATCATAATCTTCCATGATATTCAGCATCTGCAGGGCAGCAATCCCCTGTCCATTGGGAGGGAGCTCAAATACATCGTAACCACGATAGTTGGTAGAAACAGGCGTGACCCACTCGCCTTCATGGGCTTTGAGGTCTTTGATGGATAAAAAGCCGCCGATATCCTTCATGTGCTTGTCGATACGCTTGGCGATCTCTCCTTTGTAGAAAGCATTACGCCCCTTGTCGGCAATCAACTCATAGGTGTAGGCGAGTTTAGGATTTTTGAAAATCTCTCCTTTGCGTGGTGTATGGCCATTGGGCATATAGGTAGAAGCAAAATAGGGCTCGTCCTTAAAACGTCTACCCGTAAGCTCCATATAATAAGCAATCAATTCTGTCACAGGAAAGCCTTCCTTTGCATAGTTGATGGCGGGTGCGAGTACCACTTTCATCGGAAGCTTGCCGAATTTCTTATGCAGCTCAAACCATCCATCTACTGCTCCTGGAACGCTGACAGGCAATGGACCAAAGGCGGGAATTTTTTTATGCCCATTTTCGATAAAATACTCCCTTGTCAATCCCATCGGAGATCGACCACTGGCATTGAGCCCGTACAATTGCTTGGACTCGGCATCCCATACGATAGCAAAGAGGTCTCCTCCGATCCCACAGCCCGTAGGCTCCATCAAACCCAAAGTCGCATTGGCTGCAATAGCCGCATCGATGGCTGATCCGCCATCTTTAAGGATATCGAGTGCCACCTGTGTGGCTAGGGGCTGACTGGTAGCTGCCATCCCATGTGTGGCAATGACTTCGGAACGGGTCGCAAACATCTCTCCCGTCAGACGGTCTTGCCCTATAGCTGAGAGGCCGAGAAAAAGGCATAGACAGATAAGAATATGTTTCATTAGAATTGTAATTTAGCATCCATGAATCTCAAAAAACTCTTCAAAATACACATTTCATTAAAACCTACCATAGGGTTTCTTTTTCTGGGTGTCGTACTTTCTTGCAATGCGGTGCTAGACAACGATGAGATTCTGGAGGCCGATCTGATATTGATCAATGCGTATGTAGATTCAGTGGGTTTAGAGGGGCGTTTTCTCAGCTCTGATGTATTCATTGCCATTCTAGACACAGGTATAGCGGATACTTTTTACATAGACACACTCCGACTCGACATCATACAGACAGACACTGCGCTCTTAGTAGATACATTGCTGGTGGATACTATTTTGATTGATACAGTGGTTGTTCGAGATACATTTGGGACGGACACCTTAGTATTAGATACCTTCACACTGGATACATTTCGTTTAGAGGACTTCCCCGCTTCTACAGACACAGTCAAAGTATTAGCCAGTGGTCAAACACTTACGGGTACCTCCTTCTTAGTTGAGGATACCATTCAATTTTCTGATGGCTCCTACCCTACCCTATCTGGTTTGATTCCAGGAATAGAGGCAGGTCTGCAGGAACTCAGGGTCCATGGGCGCGCCATTTTACTTATTCCTAGCGATGAGGCATATGGCCGAAGTGGAAATGGCGACTTAGTTCCCCCCAATACCCCTATCCGTATGGATGTGAAGCTTATCTCATTTGAATAGATATTGAGACGCTAAAAACAAGAAAAAGGCAAATTCACATCTAACGGCGTTAGATTTTATTCTAAACATAACGCATACTCATGGTACTAAGTCTACGATGGTCTGTTGCACTATCTGATCTGCAATTAATAGATCTTGGACCTTGCTTCGTGGCTTTGGAAAGCCTCTTGATGGACAGCAGGATCTAGAGGCATCAAGCGAGCCATCATTTAAATTACTTGTTTTCTTCTGACCACTTACTGAAAGGAAATAAACGTCAGTAGGCCAAACATTTCTCTTAACTGCTATGCATAGAACTGGCTTCATTTAGTTTGCAACTGAAGCTATATATATGCTCCAGATACAATCTAAAGGAGGCAGTATTCCACTTTTTATTTGTGCCGTTCTTAAAAGAAAGGAAAAACCACCATTAACATCGTTAGATATTATTTTTTGTATTTGACTTTTAACTAATCTCTTATTTCCCATGCATCATGTGAGATGCAGGAGCAAGAGATACGCTCTAGTACAAAAACAACCATAGATATAACAATGTTAGATTTTATTTTATAGAAATAACCTTAAAATCCTACTAAACTCACAGCATGAAATCAACATATAACTGGGGGATTCTTGCCACAGGAAAAATTGCGGGAAAATTTGCCGAAGGACTCGCGACACTGCCCGACGCGCATAAGCTTGCGATAGGCTCTCGCAAATTGGAAAATGCCCAATCCTTTGCCAATCAATACGGATTCGAACGTGCCTATGGTTCTTATGAAGCACTTGTGCAAGATCCAGACATAGACATTATCTACATTGCTACTCCTCACCCCTACCATCTAGAAAATACGCTCCTTGCTATCGAGCATGGCAAACATGTTCTGTGTGAAAAGCCCCTGGCCATTAATACCTCTCAAGCGCAGCAAATGATCGATGCAGCGAATGCCAAGGGCGTTTTTCTTATGGAGGCTCTCTGGTCACGCTTTCTCCCCGCTTGGGTGCAGGCCAAACAATGGGTCAAGGAAGGAAAGATTGGACAAATCCGCCATTTCTCAGCGGATTTCTCTATCCATGTTGCAGATTTTGACCCTCTCGACCGCAAGTTTAACCTCGAACTCGGAGGCTCAGCCCTTCTTGACATTGGCATATACCCTATTGCCCTTGCATACTACGTGATGGAAGCAGAACCTATAGAAACCTATAGCACGGCCCATATCGGTTCTACGGGTTCGGATTTTGCCTCCGCTTACCTTCTCCGCTACGCAGATGGAGCCATCGCCAATCTCAACTGTAGTTTTGAAGGAGCTGGGCCCTTAGAGGCCATCATTACAGGAACAAAGGGATTGATCCGTGTGCCTCTTTTTTGGAAAACTCAACAAGCCATTCTGGAAATGCCTTTTGCTGAGCCAGAAGTTCACCACCTTCCCTATGAAGCTACAGGCTTACAGCATCAAGCCACTCATGTGATGGAGATGTTGAGGACAGGCAAGAAAGAAAGCCCCGTCATGCCACACAGCGAAACCCTGCGCATCCATCGACTTATGGATACATTTCGGGCAGAATGGGGGCTCAAATTTCCTAATGAATGATCTATCAAGCGATAAACTCGCCCACAGGAGCTTGGGCCAATACATGAATCACACGATCGGTCATCTCATCTGTGATGTGGAGGTGCGTCACCATGCGCAGGTATCCAGGTCCAAAAGCCGAAACATGGATGTCCTGTGAGGTCAAGTAAGCCTTCAAAGCATCTGTGCTGATCGCATTTGGATTGGGCTTGAAGGCTACGATATTAGTCTCTACTGGCATCAGGTCTTCGATCCAATCTGCCTTTTCAAGGAATGCCCCAATCTTCTGCGCCCGCCGGTGGTCCTCTTCCAGCCGGTCCACATGATGCTGCAAGGCATAGAGCCCTGCTGCTGCTAGGAATCCTCCCTGGCGCATCCCTCCACCCAGCATTTTTCGTACACGCTTGGCATGCTGAATCGTGGCCTTGTCTCCTAGCAGGACTGAGCCTACGGGTGCTCCCAGTCCTTTGGATAGGCAGATGGAGATCGTATCAAACTGGTCGCCCATATCCTTGGGGGTATATCCACCAGCTACACAGGCATTCATGATACGTGCACCATCTAGGTGGAGGCGCAGGCCATGACGATCGCAGACCTCCCGAATGGCGGCAATCTGAGACAAAAGATAGATACTGCCCCCACCTTTATTAGCGGTATTTTCCAACGCTACGAGAGAGGTACGAGGAAAATGCACATCGTCTGGATTGATATTTTCTTCAATCTGCGCAGCATGCAGTCTGCTACGATCGCCTTGGAGCAAACGGACCGACACAAAGGAATTGACCATCAAACCTCCCCCTTCATAGAGATAGATATGGGCACGCTGATCGCATATAACCTCGTCTTGGGGCTGGGTAGAAACTCGGATCGCAATCTGGTTACACATGGTACCCGAAGCACAGAATAAAGCATCTTCTTTGCCAAATAAGTCAGCAGTGTAAGCTTGCAATTCGTTGATTGAGGGATCTTCTCCATATACGTCGTCGCCCACTTGCGCCTGAAACATCGCCTCTCGCATGGCGGCAGTAGGCTGTGTCAATGTATCACTTCTAAGGTCTATGCGTGGCATCTACTAAAATCTTTGACTTTCAAAAGGATAAAAAATACTTGCTAGAAGTCATTTGGCTTGAGGGGCTAAATTGAAGCATGCGCACCAAATATCTTCCAGCTAATTTAGCAGGAATGACAGAGAATATAGCCATTTTTTTATCTGTTTCCTTTACCTTTCATTCCATCCCCCGTATATTATCATGAGTCTTTAGGCAAATGCTGTTTTCTTAATCCAAACATTTGACCTTTATTTACTTGTCTTGGTACAAGATATTCACCAGAAACTCCGACTAAATCATGAAATTAGAACAATTGTTATTGATACTCGCGGGTCTGACTGGCATCGGGGCCTTTTTTCTTCCCTTTGTCGAGATCAATACGGCTATCCTAAGTACGAGTGGGGATCAGCTTTCCGTAAGCGGATATACCTTTACACGTGTTGTATTGGATCGTTTCGGCCTATTGGAATTTGATCAGGGAAAGGGATTAATCCTCGCACTAGAGCAAATGTGGAATGCCGCAAAAGCATGGGAGGGGTATTTGACAGTGGGTGGATTCATTGCGATCTTGGTCGCTCCGCTTATTTATGTGCTCTATTCCTTAGGATATATCTTCAGAGGTCTCACAGGAAAGTCGTATAAGCGTGGCATCTGGTTTAACCTTTTATTCATGGGAGCAGGTTATGGCTTTTTCTTTTGGCTCAGCCAACGCTTCTCCACTTCTATCAATTTCCTAGGTCAAGAAGTGACAGCAGGTTTGAAGTTCAACTTCTTTGAAATGGTCGGTATCGGATATTGGTTGGCATTCGCAGCCGTATTTGTTGCTGGTTTTTCATTGATCTTCGAAAAGCCGAAAGCTAAGACAAAATAAAAAAACAATACAGCAAGTGTGAGTCATTATGTCTTGTCAAATATGATGCTCCGCTAACTAAAATAAGAAGAGGCTACCTTTTGTGGGCAGCCTCTTTTTTTATGGCACTGAATTTCAGTTCGTATAATTGATTACTCCTCTACAGCAGGGCGAATCGTACCTATACCAGATTTGTGCTTATTGATTCTCGAAGGATTGCCACGGTATAGGATCGTACCTGCCCCCGAAAGCTTTGCATCTAGCTCATCTAAGGTATAAATCTCTGCGTTTCCTTTTCCGCTGATATTGACACGTGTCTTCTTTGTTCTCAGATCAAAGGCATGAATGTCACCTGAACCAGAAACAGTCAACTCCGAGTAAGACGCTTGGCCTCCTACGTCGATGTCTGCCTTGCCGCTCAAATTTGCTTGGAATGTACGCACATCCAAATCCATGTCAACATCTCCCTTTCCTGAGACATTCAAGTCAAATTGATTCCCCGTGATTTGATCTACGATATCCACCTCGGAAGAACCACTCACATGAAGCATGGACAGGGCAGGAGCCGTGATTTCCAACTTATACTTCTCCCTCCATTTGAATCGTTTGTCTCTAGGTTGTACGTGCAGTGTACGATCTTCTACGAAAGCCTTGATATCATCACGGGCATCACTATTTACAGCTTCTATATGAATATGAGGCTTATTCCCAATTTTCACCTCCACCTCATAGTTCCCCGATAAGCGGATAGCCGAAAAGTATGCGAGCGATTGGTCTTCGTAATGAGAGTAGTCTGTTTCATGCTCAAACTCTTCTTCATGAAGGCGATCATGCTGCTTTTCTTCGTAGCGGTTGTAAAAAAAGGCACCCGCTCCGATGACAACCACAATGTAAACGAGGATCCTAACAAATCTCATAATGGAACTGATTCTGATAGTGAATAATAACAGTGGGAGATTGCAATCTCCTCAAATAAACACAATGAATTTACAAAAGGAGCAGCAAAGGCAAAAGTTTATCATTAAATTCACAGTTTTGACCAAACAGAATTCAGATTTATAAGTTTTTCGGAGGAAAATAATTAGCGACTGTGTTAAAAATTGCCTGGTCTCCTTTATACAAACATCCCTTGCCTGCAGGTCACCGTTTCCCTATGGAAAAGTATGATCTCATTCCAGAGCAGCTTGTGTATGAAGGCACGATCTCCGAATCCAACCTGTACTGCCCAGAGACAATCGACATAGACACCATTCTCCTCACACATCTACCTGAGTATTGGGAGAAACTAGATAAGGGGACGATCTCTGCAAAGGAAGCGCGGCGCACAGGGTTCCCATTTTCCCAGCAACTTGTACAGCGCGCCATCACCATTCCCCAAGGTACCATCCAAAACGCGCTATATGCCATGGAGTATGGCGTCGCCATCAATGGCGCAGGCGGTACCCATCATGCATTTACAGATCACGGAGAAGGATTTTGCTTGCTCAATGACATTGCCATCGCAGCCAATTGGTTACTAGGCCAAGGAAAGATCCAACGGGCACTTGTCGTAGACTTAGATGTACATCAGGGAAATGGCACAGCAGAAATTTTTCGCAACGAAGCTAGGGTATTTACCTTTAGCATGCACGGCCAGGCCAACTATCCCTATCGAAAGCAAGTCTCCGACCTTGACGTTGGATGTCCTACGGGTATGGGAGACCACGCGTATCTAGATATTTTGTACAATAAACTCCCCTACTTAATCGACTTAGTAGAACCAGATGTCATATTTTACCTATCAGGTGTAGATGTGCTGGAAACAGATAAATTAGGCAAACTTTCGCTTAGTCGAGCAGGTTGTAAAAGAAGAGATGAGTATGTGATTTCTACTGCAAAGAAAGAGGGTATCCCACTCGTCATATCATTGGGCGGCGGCTATTCTCCGATGCTCACAGATATAGTCGAAGCACATTGCAATACATTCCGACTCGCACAGGAAATCTATTTTTAACTCGAAAAACAGGTACTTTAATGACTGGTCCATGACTTTAATCAGCCATTAAATTTCTTTTCAACTTTATATTCATATTTGAATCTTTGGTCTAGGCGATATTGTTTTGTCTACATAAAAGAAGCAAACGTTAACAAGAATCTGATTTATGCAACGAATATTTTTGATCATCATCGCTTTGGTTTTCGTCATGGGAGGGTGCTCCTATATCTCTAGCCAGAACAACATGGTCGAGCTCCAAGAAAACGTGCAGTCTCAATGGGGTGACGTAGAGGTCGTATATAACCGACGCGCCAATTTGATCCCTAATCTCGTAGAGACTGCCAAAGCTGCGGCAGAAAACGAAAAAGAAGTTTTTGCGAACATCTCTTCTGCACGTGCAGCCATCGGAGGGATGAATATCACACCTGAGCTGATCAATGATCCCGCAGCATTTGAAAAATTTCAAGCGGCTCAAGGACAACTTAGCTCGGCAATTTCTCGCCTCTTGGTAGTCCAGGAAAATTATCCTGAGTTGAAATCCAACCAGCAGTTTCAGCAACTGGCGACCCAGCTAGAAGGAACCGAAAACCGAATTGCAGTAGAGCAGCAGAAATTCAATGAAGCTGCCAGAGCTTACAATACCTACATCAAAAAGTTCCCAGGAAGTATCTGGGCTGGCATTGGAGGGTTTGATGACATCTCCTACTTCAAAGCCCAACAAGGAGCGGATGTAGCTCCACAGGTAGATTTTTCCAATTAATATCCAAGCCGAGAATAGGATGTGGACTGAATTCGCCATTTTCTTACCTGTTCTTGGCTCTCTACTCTCATAGTCTCTATCATATGAGTTGGTTTCAATCAGCAGCTTCCACCTTTTTCACAGATAAAGAAGGGCACCAGATCGTATCTGCGATTCAGGAAGCTGAAAAAAATACATCTGGTGAGATTCGTCTCCATCTAGCCAGTAAATCTAAGGAAGATCCTTTGACGGAAGCCTGGAAAATGTTTGGCAAGTTGCAGATGCAAAAGACAGCACAGCGCAACGGCATTTTGATCTATCTTTCTGTGAAGGATCATAAGTTCTCCATCGTTGCAGACAAAGGGATCAATGAAGTGGTTCCCGAGGGGTTTTGGGAGGATATCGTCAAGACGATGGGAGGACAATTTAAAAAGAAGGAATTTGTGACGGGTTTGCAGGAGGGCATACAACTGATAGGAGAAAAATTGAAGGAGTTTTTTCCCTATCAAAAGGACGATAAGAATGAGTTACCCGACGAGATTTCCTTTAGTTAATGTAATAATGAAATGAAGGCATACATCACATATTGGGGAAAGATACTTCTGCTTCTAGTATTCATAGGAAGTCTAGGATCATTTTCTCAAGCACAAAATATCCCAACCCAGCAGGGTTTTGTCAATGATTACAAGGGGCTTCTTTCTCCTAGCCAGAAGCAAGAGCTCGAATTTACCCTTGCCAACTTCGCACAAAATACCTCCAATGAGATTTCGATACTGATTTCGGATCTCCCGCAAGATGCAGAGTTGCGCAACTACTCTTATCAGGTAGCGCGTACTTGGGGAGTCGGCGGAGCGGAAGAGAATAATGGCGTGCTCTTGGCTGTGTATATGAACGTACGCAAGTTTGACATCGAGGTAGGCTACGGCTTGGAGCCTGTGATCCCTGATATCCTTGCCTACAACGTCATCCAGCAGGACTTATCACCTGCGTTCAAGCAAGGGCAGTACTTTGAGGGATTGAAAAGTGCGACAGATGTCCTGATGAAGGCAGCGCAAGAAGAGTTTGACGAGGCAAGTCGTCAGCAGTACTATCAACAGAATCGAAGACGAAGAAGTCAGGGAGAGGAAGGCGGTATTGGGACACTGATTGTCCCTCTGATCATCATCATTTTATTTGTGATCCTCTCTCGCAGAGGAGGGGGTGGCCGCGGAGGTAGAGGCGGTGGCTATGGTGGCGGCGGCTGGTACTGGGGTCCGACGATCTTTGGCGGCGGATTCGGTGGCGGCGGCGGTGGAGGAGACTTCGGCGGCGGATTCGGCGGAGGCGGTGGCTTTGGTGGATTTGGTGGTGGCGACTTTGGCGGTGGCGGTGCGATGGGCGACTGGTAAGGTTAATGGTTGAGTTTTGATTTGGTGAATTTTTGAACAGCCATTATTCACTGAATCAGCATGATACAATCCCCTACTCTATGCTGTGAGTAGGGGATATTTTTATTCCTTCATAATTATCCTTTAACTATCGGAGAAAGACCTTTTTCCGATAGTTGAAAGTCTGCTCCCCATGCTTTGATCTATTTTGAATGTCCCTACATTATCACATAAGAAAATCCCCTTTTGAACATTGTCAAAAGGGGATCTTGTATAGCTATGGACACCACTACAGGTGGGCCTAATATCTTATCTTCTTCTGCGCATACCCGCAGCCATTCCCTTGGGTATTTTACCGCGCTTTCCTCCGCCTGCTCCGTTCATTTTCTTCATCATCTTTTTCATCTGCTGAAACTGCTTGAGGAGCTCATTGACTTCGCGGACCGTGCGACCTGCTCCATTGGCGATACGCTTACGACGAGAGCCGTCGATCAACGAGGGCTTGGCGCGCTCCTCTTTGGTCATCGAAAAGATGATGGCTTCGATATGCTTGAACGCATCGTCTTCGATGTCCATTCCTTTGACCAATTTCCCCATACCAGGAATCATAGACATAAGGTCCTTGAGGTTCCCCATCTTCTTGATCGCTTGAATCTGAGAAAGGAAGTCATCAAAGTCTAGCTCATTCTTGCGAATCTTTTTCTGAAGCTTCTCTGCCTCTTCTTGATCAAACTGCTGCTGCGCACGCTCCACCAGAGACAGTACGTCACCCATTCCCAGGATACGGGTGGCCATACGTTCGGGATAGAAGAGATCCAAATCGTCTAGCTTTTCCCCTGTGCTCACAAACTTGATGGGCTTCTCCACCACAGATCGAATCGAGATAGCCGCACCTCCACGGGTATCACCATCAAGCTTCGTCAAGACTACGCCATCAAAATTCAGGCGATCGTTGAAGGCCTTGGCAGTGTTGACAGCATCCTGCCCCGTCATGGAATCGACCACAAACAAGGTTTCTGTAGGCTTGATGGTGTCCTTGATGTCTTTGATCTCCACCATCATTTCCTCATCTACAGCCAAACGACCCGCAGTATCCACGATCACGAGGTCCTTGCCATTGGCTTTGGCGTACTTGATGGCATTCTGAGAGATCGTAACAGGATTCTTATTCTCTTCCTCCTTGTAGACTTCTACCCCCACTTGCTCTCCAAGTACTCCCAACTGGTTGATAGCGGCAGGACGATAGACGTCACAGGCTACCAACAAAGGATTCTTCCCTTTGGATTTGTAATGCTTGGCAAGCTTACCTGTAAAGGTGGTTTTACCCGAACCTTGGAGACCCGAGATGAGGATAACTGTAGGAGGATTGGAGGCCATGGAAACGCCTTCATTTGCTCCCCCCATCAGGGCAGTCAGCTCTTCCTGCACAATCTTCACCATCAATTGTCCAGGAGTAACCGAAATCAATATTTCTCGCCCAAGAGCCTTTTCCTTGACCGTCTTGGTAAATTCTTTCGCTACTTTGTAGTTGACGTCTGCATCAATCAGGGCACGACGAATCTCTTTGAGCGTCTCTGCTACATTGATCTCCGTGATCTTACCCTGGCCTTTTAACTTCCTAAACGCCGACTCTATGTTAGAGGATAAATTTTCAAACATCTATCAAGCCTTCTTTATCTAATCTTTCCTTGCAAAATAAGTCATTTTGTGCCCGCCCTGCAACCATCAGGCACATAGAAAAGCAACAAAATCAGGTATTTGTTTGCCTCTTTCCTATCGAATGAGGGTTATGGTCCCTTTTTCTTTGTAAGGTCTACCATTTCTTCCTGTCGCTTGTATCAGGTAGACGTATACCCCCTCGGGAACATTTTGTCCCTGATAAGTTCCATCCCAAGGTGCCTCAGGATTTTCAGAAGAATATATCTTCATGCCCCATCTACTAAAGATATCAATCCGATAGGAAGCCATATTTTTAGTGTACACTCTGAAGTTCTGATTGAAATTGTCGCTATTAGGTGTAAATGCACTGGGCACAAAAATGAGTACTTCGTCAATGAAAAGCACTTTAGTAATCGTGTCTCCACAACTACTGCCACTATAAGCTTCGAGCGTAACGAGATATATTCCAGGGTCTACATATCCAAATTCTGGATCGACCTCGGTAGAAGTACGGTCATTGCCAAAACGCCAGATGAAGTCAGATGCATTCTGTGAAGTATTCTGAAACTCAATCAAAGCAGGCGCATAGGCGGTATCCGCACTCGGGAGGAAGTCTGCCACAGGTACATCCAATGTATCACTCAAAAATACACTGTCAGGAAAGGCCGCACATCCCCGATTGATCCCTGCCCCTACAATCCACCGTGGGTCGACAGGAGTTTGGAAGGATATTGTTTGGGTAGTGTCTCCTGTACTCCACACGAACTGATCTGCGTTAGAAACAATCGTCAAAATAATACCCTCCCCAATACAGGATCTATTGTCAACTTGGATGACCGTTTGCTCAAGGGCAAAGGTGCTGATCGTGACAGAGTCTATAGAATTACATCCTTGGTCATCTACAGCTGTCAAGACATAGGTAGTCGTCTGGTTAGGAATAACAATGGGATCAGGAATATTGGGAGGAGTGACATCTGCGGAGGGCTCCCAAGCATAAGATATGATTCCTCCTTGAGGGGCTCGCGCTCGAAGTTGAACAACCTCATCTACGCATACCGTCCGATCTAATCCCGCCTCTACGGGCCTGGGTGTGAGCACGCTCACTGTCACGTCATCTCTATTTACACACCCAAACTCATCAACTGCTGTCAGCGTGAAAGTAGTCGTGGTGTTAATGTTTATCTCGGGATTAGGAATACTGGGATCAGAAACACTCCCAACAGGACTCCATCTGTAGGTTCCTTCTCCAGCGCCATTCAAAAATCGAGTCTCACCTGGACAGATCGATACATCATCCCCTGCATCTACTTCAGGAGGATCTACTATGCGTAAGTAGCGATAAGCGGTATCGGATATGTTACAACTCAAAGAATCTGTAATGATCAACCGCACCTCATAAAATCCTCCATCGTTGAAGATGTACTGCGGATCACGGATATTAGAACTCCCTGAACCATCGCCAAAGTCCCAGTCATACTGAATCTGTCCTGGAGAGGTTCCTTCGAAGCTTCTATTGTCAAAGTTTGCCACAAAAGGGGCGCAACCTACAATGGTATCCATCTGGTTGGTGATCCGAAAATCTGCACGTATCCCCTCTAGGTCAAAGGCAAGCTTAAAGATCGCGAGGTTGCAATTAGGACCGTTGGAGTTTTCGCTGTATACCCCTTGTGGAAAAGTCGGAAAAGGAGCAGAATTGATACAAGAAGCACAAACTGCGTGATAAACGATTCCATTTTTATCAAATCTAGAAGTCCCCCCATCTACATGTTCCCCTACTGTCGAAGTCGAATTCAAACCTCCCAAGTAAGTCGCATAATCCAGGCTTTGTGCGTCCTTTGACAAGACAAAAAGATACAGGTCATTGGCATCTGTCTGATCTTGTAGGGCATCCGCCGTTGTTTCCATCCCTGCAACACTCCCAAACTGGTTGGTCACTCCGCCCCAACCCGCTATGTATACTTCCTCACACACGTCGACCAACATAGCCGTGGGGCTGAGATTGGGCCTTACAGCATTGACGCTCCCGATATTAGTCGAATACATAATTTGGGTAAGCTCTGAGTTGTATTTTCGGACGAATTGCTTGGCTCCTGCGTGTCTGTACACAGCACCAGCAGGTGGATTGACAATAGGCATATTGCCTTCGCTTTGACCTGCGATGTAGACGTCGCCATCTTTGTCCAAATCTATCAGATAGGCTTGGTCATACCTGTTTGTGCCTACATAGGATAAAGCAATGATTTGACTCCCATCACCTGCAATTTTCCCCAAAAATCCATCGACACCGCCTCCATAAGAAGATTGAATAACACCATTTGTCACTGGCATGTCTACACTATTTGTTCCACCTACTACCCACACATCTCCGTTGGGATCGATCTTGATGCCATGGACCGCATCCACGCCTGATCCCCCTAGGTAAGTGGACCAAATAACAGACGATAAGTCCTCCGTAAATTTAATCACCATTCCATCCTGACTTCCTTCCAGAATGGGTTGGATAGGATTGACATGTAGCACATTGATAGACTGAGTCGGAGCGGCGACAAAAATTTCATTATTGTCATTGACAATGACCTCTCCTCTAGCATCGTCGCCATAGTTGTATTTGGTGCTAGAATAATTGTCTGGGTCGGGTGTACCATTGCTACCATCTGCGCCAGAACCACCAAAATAAGTAGCGACAAGGAGGGAACCATCCGCTGCAAATTTTGCGAGATACAAATCAAATCCACTGGATTTAAACCCTCGAAAGGGATTTCCAGCGATAGGAATTTGGTCTGAATTGGTCCGCCCCATCAGAATAAGCTCATTATTTGAGTTGACCACCAGACTGTGTGGCTGCTCCTCTAATTCGCCCCCGATGTAGGTAGAATAGACCAAGTCTGTACCCATTGGATTAAATTTACTGAGGGTAATATCGCTTCCACCTCCGCTAAAAGTCGTCTGCAAGGCTCCAGGAGTCGTGGGGTAACCATCCGTATTTCCTGTAGAAGAAATCGTATTGATCGTACCTCCTGCGTAGGCATTGCCGTCGTCATCATAGGTAGCTGTATAGCCCCAATTATCAGAGAACGACCCCGTAAAAGAGGAGAAAATCAGGGTAGGATCAATGACAAGGGGAAGATCTTTACGATAACCTTCAGGAAAATGATAAGAAAGCACCTTTCCTTTAAGTGCATATTCACACTTCACAGGTACTTGCTGATCATTGATCCACTGGTAAGCGATCGGCGCTTCCTCCACGATCTTGTGGATACGCGCATCTAAGTGTAGCTGTCCATTCTTCAATTCAATCTTTTCCAGCCCCTCATACGCTATGCGAATCTGGGCAGGATCTGCCCCTACAGCCACCTCAAAATCGTATTTCAAATGGTCAATGTCTCCGTACACTTTCAAATCTACTCCTGGGTAGAGCGACTGATAGTTGATGATGCCATACAAAGGCACTTTGCTTGCCCATTTGGAGGGATTATTCCCTTGGTAATAATTATGATAGGTAGAAAACTTGTGTTCGGGTACTACTTGAGGTTGGGGGTTGGCACCTTCAAATCGCATGTAGAACATCTGACCTTCTATAACCGTACCTGAGTCCACATGTGCATGTCCATGATCATCTACAGGAATGGGTTCGTCCAATACCCAGGCCCACTGATTGTCTTCCATCCAGAGATTTCCATGAACGAGTCGTACTTTGAATAGGGCACGCGCAGGCCATTGGCCCTGATTCTTAATAAACCGCAGGTCACTTAATTCTGGATTGGGAGTCGAGATAAATAATTGTTCTTCTTTGGGATCGGCTGTTATCCACATTACTCCTCCCCAGATAAGCAGGATAAATAATAAAAGCCAAACGAAAGGTTTCTTCATGTTGATGTTTGATCTAGGGTTCCCACACAATTCTTTTCCTACTCCTTTGAAAAATACTTCAGCCCGAAATCCAAAGAGTGAATAGATTGATTGTTCTCATTTTCTTGTTTTCACCCACACCCATTTATCTCTCTCTTCTCTACGTAAAGAAACGATGTAAAGGTATGTGTATCGTATCCCTTTCCCATTAGACTCTCCACAAAATATGAGGTTACAGTGAATGAAGAATATGGAAACATCCCGCGTTTTGAATAATTTGTAACTTTATTATGAATTTCTCAAGGTTCAAATTTCCCCTACTACTTTCAAAAACATATTGAATTTGTGAAAAATTTATTCCAGGAAGGAGATAAAAAAATTTATACTACAGAAGTAACGGAGGATAAACTTGCCACTTTTAATTCGGGTCCCGTTCATCCCGTTTATGGGACCTTCGCGTTGGGGCGAGATGCAGAGTGGGCAGGACGCCTGTTTGTCCTCGATATGATAGAGCATGAAGAAGAATTTGTGGGTGCTTACCTTGACATTACACACATAAGCCCTGCCTTATTGGGGAGTAAAGTGAGATTTGAGGCTACCTTCCAAAAAATCGATGCCAAGGGAGCTGTGCATACGCTTTATGAGGCCTATTGTGGGGACAGACTGATCGCCAAGGGAAAACAAATCCAACATCCCATTGACAAACAGCGGTTTCAGCGATATATTGAAACATTGAGCCAGCCAGAACCGTAACGAGTGGTTACGCTTAAACTTTTTTTAAGATATGGTTGGGGTGGGAAAATGGTCGTTGTTGTCCTACCCAAAGAGAACCAGTATCTATCACACACAAATTTCAGGGCGTAAATTTTACATGGCAGATAAAGGAAAAAATAAGAAGCCCTCCGCGATTGTCAACCGAAAGGCCAGATACGAATACGAGTTCATCGAAACTTTTTCAGCGGGGATTGTATTGAGAGGGACTGAAGTAAAGTCATTGCGGCAAGGAAAGGCCAATCTACAAGAAGCGTATGCTTATGTGGATAATGATGAGGTATTTATCAAAGGGATGAATATTGCCGAGTATGACAAAGGAAACATCCATAATCACGATCCTGTGCGTATCCGAAAACTGCTTCTGAAGAAAAAAGAAATTGCCAAGCTCCGCAAAGGACTGGAGCAGCAAGGCAATACCATTGTCCCCTTCAAAATTTACTTCAACGACCGCAACTTCATCAAAATGGAGATTGCCCTCGCCAAGGGTAAAAAGCTGTTTGACAAGCGTGATTCTTTGAAAGAGAAGGATACCAAACGAGAGATCAACCGCCAAATGCGCATGTAATTGGAGTTTATCTATGAAAAAAATCTGGGTAGATACAGATCTGGCGATAGGCGCCCCTGACCGTCGGGGAGGGGTAGCAGATGTAGACGACGGTTTTGCCCTCCTCCACCTCATGCGAAGCCAGGAGGTCGCCATTCAAGGGATCAGCACCGTATTTGGAAATACATTCATCGATGAAGCAGATGCGATCGCACATGAGATGATTCGTCGCTTTGGCCAAGGAAAAGAGATTCCAATCTTCAAAGGAGCGAGTGAAGCACTTGATCTACAGGATATCCAACACAATCCCGCTACCCAAGGACTCGCAGATCATCTGAAAGCAAATACCATGGCCATCATGGCTATTGGCCCCTTGACCAACATCGGCAAGCTTTTGCTCCTGGAACCCCATCTTGCCAAGCAGATCGAATATGTAGTTTGCGTGGCAGGCCGTCGCTCGACCGACCATGCTTTCAAAATCGGTCCTGATCACGATCCCCCATTTCCTGACCTCAACTTTGAGTTGGATGTGCTAGCCTTCCAGATTTTGCTCCAACACGAGATCAACGTGGTTCTCCTCCCATTTGAGATCTCTCACAAAATCTGGATCACAGAAGCGGATCTGGATACTCTTTCGCAAGGAGATGAAGCGTCTCAGTTTCTGGCCAAGCATTCCTTACCTTGGCTGGAACAGTGGGCACCCTTCGGCGTCAAAGCTTTCAATCCATTTGATGTGCTGGCAAGCGGATACATCCTCCGCCCCGATCTCTTTGAGTGGCAGGACCTCTACCCAAAGATTATGCTAGCCAAAGATGACATGGCCAAGGATCTCCCACAGTTCAAACACTACCTCACGGTGACGGCCCAACCCTTTCACTATCACACCATCAGATACTGCCATGATACAGCCCCTGCCTTCAAGTCATGGTTAATGAAAAGCCTGATGGGAGAATAGAATTCGACAAAACGTTGCGCTTGTGGGATTAAACCCTTAGGTTAGTTCCGTATTTCGTACATCAACACAAATCCCTTTCCTTATGAACTTCGTACTCGATGCGGAGCAACTCCCTTCCCTCACTTCCTATCTCAAAGAAAATAAGTGGATAGGACCTGACGAAATCGTAGAAACAGCCTCCAAACCTGGAGAAGGCAACATGAACTACACCCTTCGGATACGTACCAATTTCCGATCGTTCATCATTAAACAATCCCGTGATTACGTAGAAAAATTTCCGCAGATACCTGCGCCTAAAGAACGGGCTGTCATTGAGGGGCGTTTTTATGAATTGATTCAAAAAAATCCCCAGATCAAGGCTTATACGCCAGAAATCAATAACATTGATGAAGGGAATAGCATCATCATGCTAGAGGATCTAGGCGAATCCAATGATTTTTCTTTCATCTATCAAGAGGGAAAAAGAATCGAAGCAGAAGATTTGAAGGGTATAAGTGAATTTATTTCTCTGCTGCATCAAGGATTTTCTCCAGAAAAAACATCACTGGATCTGAGCAATCGGGCTATGCGCGCGCTCAATGCGGAGCATATTTTCCAGTACCCTTTCATGGAGGAAAACGGATTTGATCTCGACCAGATCATGCCTGGCTTGCAAGAGATAGCCATGACCTACAAAACGGATGCTATACTGAAAGCAAAGATTCAAGAGTTGTCCAAACACTACACAGAGGACGGCCCTACCCTACTCCATGGCGATTACTATCCAGGAAGTTGGCTCAAAACCCTCGAAGGTGTACGGATCATAGATCCAGAGTTTTGCTTCTTTGGGAGAGCAGAATTTGATGTTTCTGTCTGCGTAGCCAGTCTCATGATGGCCCAACAGGATCAAGAGATCGTAGATCAGTTTTTGGCAACATATGAGGGTCCTAAAAGCTTCAATGCAGGCTTGATGTGGCGTCTGGCGGGAATAGAGATCATGCGCAGGCTGATCGGACTGGCCCAGTTGCCTTTGAGCTTAAACTTGACACAAAAAGAAACCCTGCTCAAAGAAGCCAAAAAGCTGATTCTATAATTTTTCTTTGAGATACCCGCTAGAAAATAGGAATCATCACCTCCTCTTATTTTCCTTATTCCACACTTTCTTTTACATGTGGCAGGTTCTCGCTTGCACTATATAAAAAACACAATGCGTTTATCTTGGGTTTAAACGTCCCAACTATACTTAATTGACAATCAATACTTCCCTTCTACGTTCTCTTCCTAGTGACGTTATAGACCCTTATGTTTTACAGTACCCACAACATCCACGACCTCATCGATGCCATCAAGAAGCGCAACGTCATCCTCTTTGTGGGGGGAGGTGTATCCATGAACCTGGGTTTACCCTCTTGGGACAGATTGATTGATAGACTAGCGAAAGATCTGGGTTATGACAAAGATGTCTTCCGCACTTATGGCGACCACCTGATGCTCGCGGAGTACTACAAGATGAATAAAGGGATCGGTCCCCTGCGTAGTTGGATGGACAGAAAGTGGCACAACACCGATAAGGTCAAAATCGAGGAATCGCGTATCCATCAATTGATCGTCGAATTGGATTTCCCCATCATCTACACGACGAATTACGATCGTTGGATAGAGTTTGCCTTCGATGCCTACAACAAGTCTTATGTCAAAATCGCAGATGTATCAGACATCCGTCGGGTCCAAGAAGGAACCACCCAGATCATCAAGTTTCATGGGGATTTTGACAATGACAGTTCGATCGTACTGACAGAGAGCTCTTACTTTGACCGTCTAGATTTTGAAAAACCCCTAGATATTAAGCTAAGGGCTGACGTACTGGGTCGCTCCATTCTCTTTATCGGGTACAGTCTATCGGATATCAACATCCGTTTCCTTTTATATAAACTCAATAAGCTCTGGCAAAGTGCTAAGAATGCCCAGACCAAACCGAAGTCATTTATCCACCTCATCAAACCCAACCCTGTGCAGGAACTCGTCCTCGAAAAAAGGGGAATTGTCACCATTTTCTCTCAGCATGATGATCCAGGACAAGGCTTGACAGACTTCCTCGAAACATTGTATGTAGAAACCAAAGGAAATAAGCTGAAAGGAAAAGAAAAGATAGAGAAAAAGAAAAAAGCCAAAAAAGCGCAGGAAACGCCTTCCAGCAATGGAGAGATTCCTCCACCCAGACCCTTGATGTGATGGCTAACATTTACATCCCTTCCAAAAACTGCGTAATTCGTCTGCTTACCTCACCTGCTTCCTGGTACACCATAAAATGATTGCCCTTCATTATCTCTGCCTTCCGGATATGAGAAGCGGGGAATAAATGGTCTTCACTTCCATGTAAATGCAAAAATCGACCTGAGATGGTGGGGGGTTCCCATTGTATGATAGAAGCCACCGCCCACATCCGAAACGCATCGTCAAAAGAAGCAAACATTGCATGCAGTAATTGCTGCTCGCCAGGATCTGTGATCCCAAATCGTGGGGCCCAGTACGGCAGCATCTTGAGCCTCCACTCGCCTCTAGCCATTTGATATAAAGGAATATAACGCGCTACCTGTAACATGAAGGGTACACGATCGCCTTTTTTCAAGGTAGAAAGAAGGATGAGCTTCTTCACAGGTAGAATTTGTGCCAGTTCTTGTGCCATCATCCCTCCCATAGACAGCCCCAGTAAGATCGGGGAAGGATGCGCAATTTGGTCCGCATAAGCGTGGGCATACTCCCTCAAAGAAACGCGTTGATCTCCTTGCTTTTTATGCTCCAAAACCTTGATAGGCAAAGGCAAAGAAAGCTTTTGGAAAATCCTCCCATCGACACTCAGGCCAGGGATCGCGTATATGGGTGAGTCAGACATTGGCATATTTTATGTGGAAAATGTAAATGAAGATTCTACATTTGCGGCATGGGTACTACGGGTTTTATCATTGTCATGAGTATTTTGGCGATCGCTTCTGTCACAGCTGCCATTATTCGCAACCGCAACTTCCGCAAGAAAGAAAAGCTCCATGAAGGTCTCGGCGAAACGTATGGTTTGAGTTTAGCTTATGCCAGTGAGCGTAGCTTCACCCTTTTTGGAACTTACCAAGATTACAGTTTACGAATCGAGCCTGTCGAACTTCCCAACCGTTCGAGAGAGACGATCCTGGAAGCTTTGAAGATCAGCATTCCGATGGTGAATCCTCAACGTAAACTCTTTCGAGCCATCAAACCCCTAGAAGAACTTCCCCATCTCGACATCATTGCAGACTTGGACCAGCCCAGCTTTGTTCGACATGACTTGGGCGAATGGTTACAAATTACCACAAATGACCTTTTATTTGCCAGTCTGATTCTCTCTGACGACATCAAGATCAGCCTCTACGATACCTTCAATAAAATTGATGCAGGCCTAGTGTATATCGAAGACGAAGAACTGGCATTC
Organism: Bacteroidota bacterium; assembly: GCA_038527485.1. Classification (GTDB taxonomy): domain Bacteria; phylum Bacteroidota; class Bacteroidia; order J057; family J057; genus JALEFZ01. The sequence continues at coordinate 17,763 of JBCBFT010000012.1, read as the reverse complement.
ATTTTTCCAGAGTTATTAACCGATCCTGAGCAGGTTGCCAGTATTGAAAAAATGATTCAGCTCATTGTGGATATAAAAGATGAGTTGAATAGGTAGAGAATCGGTACTCAATGCAAATTGCGAGGGGTTATCCAGCTAATTGCATTGTTTAGAAGGGAATTTATCTGGACCATGTTTCTGCCAAACTTGAACTTGAATTAGCCCTTTTCCTTTGCTCCAGCTTTTTTTGAGTCTATATCCATTTTCTCTAAATCCCTTCTCCATATCAGGTAGTTGATGTGTTTGTAAGCCCGTAGTAATCTTAAAGAAAAGATACATAAACTGGATGAGTGGTACGTGCCACCATCTGCTCGCCTTATCTGAAAAATCAACTTGAACCCACTGACCTCCCTCTCTTAAATGGCCCTGCAAAACTGTCCAGATCCGATCCATCTCGACTTGTGGGAATTGATCCAAGAAGAAAAAGCTAAAGATTGCATCATAGGATTGGGAGGGAATATCATCCTCTGTGCCGTGGATCATCGCTATAGGCGTATTTGAGCCTAGCTCATGAAGTTGTTGCCTAGCTCGCTTCAGCATCTCCACAGAAGCCTCCACATACGTCAAGGCTCCTATCTCTTGCTGTAACACCTCAGGCAAGACACTTCCCGTTCCTCCGCCTATCCATAAAATATGGCTCCCCTTCTCCACCATGTGCACGGCTTCTTTCTGAGATTCGAGCAATAGATCGCCAAAAACCCAGCTTGCCAGCCGATCATACCAGCCCGCCAAACGATCATAATTGATGTGAGATATTGAACTCATAGGAATAGATAGAGTGCAGGAAATACAAACGCAAAATCTCCCCACAGCCTGTAGGCCTCTTTAGGCTCAAATAAGGTAGGGTGGTAACTGATCCATACGAGGATCGTCAACATGAGAAGGTAAATGCCTTGCACACCCATAAGCTTTTCTGTTAGCGGAGAGAAAAATATGAGATATGCGCCAATGGCTATGATGATGATTGAAAGCCCTGTAATGATTCGTAAGGTCCACCTGTGTCCCAATGCACGCACAGAAGAGGTATGCCCATCTCTTTCATCTGTGATCAGTTCATACTTGGAAAACATGAGCAAATTGATCATGACCAATATGAAGTACTGGCCGAATAGCCATGCATCAGACAGTAAGTCAGGATGATCTGCCATGACCCATGGCCCTGCCCAGATACCAAGCGAAAAAATCACCCCTACGCCTAGTTCTTTATGAAAAAATAAAGAGGTCCTATCCCCTACCAACTTAACCAACAGGAGGTGAAGTACCACGAAGGCAGCTATTCCAAGCCCTGCATACAAAATGGCTGGAGGAAGATAAAAAGCGAGTCCTATGCCTACCAGAGATAAGAGTATGACGATGGGGAGCAGGACCTTTTGATAGGTGTAATGAAACAGATGACGTGCTGTACTTGCCTTTTCTTTCAACCTACGAGCATCTAACAAGTGATCTAATGTGTACACAATCCATACAGCCAATGGTAAGCCGATCCACCAGGACAGCGGCATCGAAACATTGAGTAACCATGCGACCATTCCTCCGGATGCCAACGCTCCCAAGGCCACATCTAAACTCAGCCATTGTATGAATGTGTAGAGCTTCCGCATCAAGATCGATTCCTTATGGTGCGCTGTACCTGTGCCCACGAAGTATCTTGATGAAGCGTAAAGGATTGCTCTGGAAGCTCCTTGAGCCAATCTCGGATAGTTTTCTCCTGTTTGCCTAAACGATAATCAGGTGCCAGCTCTGCCATAGGAGCCAAAACAAATGATCGCTTATGAGCGAAGGGATGCGGCAGCTTCAAACGTGGATGATCCCATTTTTCACCCTGGAAGTCTATGATATCTAAATCAATAATTCTCGGCCCCCATTTCTGCAATCGGATGCGTCCCATTTCCTTTTCTATCTCCAGCAGATCGTCAAGCAGTACCAATGGATCCTCCTTTTTCTCCAAAATTGCCACAGCATTCAAAAATGAAGGCTGATCCTCTATTCCCCAAGGAGCTGTCTCGTACAAGGAGGAAAGTTGACAGAGATGATATCCATATTTTTGGATCTCTCGTACAGCTTGCACCATATATCCTACCCTATCTCCTTGATTAGTCCCTAATCCTATCCAAATCATGGTTCAAATATAGGTGATCGCAGATTTTCCTGTAGGATTTCCTTTGCTTCTTTTACAATTATATACCAGATAAGTATATTTGAATCCAGGGAAAAAGCCTGTGTGTTCCAACTATTTTACCTCCTCAGGCTCATTAACAAGTACCCTAAATAATCGTGCTCATAAAAATCAGCAATATTCAATGAAATTCTTTCAATCCTTTTTAGCCAGCCTTTTGGCTGTGATCGTGGGTATCCTTGTGGGGATTCCTTTAATCTTCATTGTACTGGGCGGTATCCTCGCTGGGATCGCAAGTGGTGGTGACGATGTGACCGTTCCCTCTGAAAGTGTGCTTCATATGAAGCTTGAAGCTCCTATTGTCGAGCATACATCTACCAACCCTTTTGACGACTTGTTTGGTGATGTTCCTACCTTTGGTCAGTCTGTCGTAGACATGGGCTTGCACAATGTGGTCAAATCTATTGAGCAGGCAGGTAAAGATGAAAAAATCAAGGGAATCTATCTTAACCTGAATATGACCGTGCAGACAGGATGGGCCAACCTTTCTACGATTCGTGAGGCATTGATCGATTTCAAATCGACGGGTAAGTTCGTCTATGCATACTCTGAAATGATGGATGAGAAAGCGTATTATGTAGCCTCAGCTGCAGATTCTGTTTTCTTTGCCTCTAGAGGTATGATGGAGTTCAATGGGTTGGCCTCTAACCCTACCTTTCTCAAAGGCATGCTAGATAAGCTGGAAGTCACACCAAAGGTTTTCAAAGTAGGTACATTTAAATCTGCGGTGGAGCCCTATCTCCGCAAGGATATGAGCCCTGCAAATCGCGAGCAAACAGAGCAGTACATTGGCTCTATCTGGAATACGTTCTTGTCAGATGTCGCCATCTCTCGCAAGATGGATCAACCTGCACTCGACGAATTGGCCAATTCTTTCATTTTAGGTGATGGAACAGGAGCTGAGAAGAGCGGCTTAGTAGACCGTGCGGGAACAGAAGAAGATGTTTACAATGCGATGAAAGCGGCCATCGGGAAAGAGCCTTCAGACAAACTCAGCTTGATTACCCTCAAGAAATACATGAAAGCCCCTAAGAGTGAAAATCCCTTCTCTGCCAATAAAATCGCAGTTGTCGTGGCAGAGGGAACCATCAACTCAGGAAAATCGAGCTCAGGTACAGCAGGATCTGAATCCATCGTGAAGGCGCTTCGCAAGGCCAGAAAAGACCCAAGTGTGAAAGGCATAGTCCTCCGCGTCAACAGCCCTGGCGGTAGCGCACTGGCTTCTAATGTCATCTCTCAAGAAATCAAGCTATGTAGTGAAAAAAAGCCTATCGTAGCTTCAATGGGCGATGTAGCAGCCTCAGGCGGATATTACATATCTGCACCATGCGATAAGATATTTGCCCAACCCAATACAATCACTGGATCTATCGGAATCTTCGCTGTTTTGTGGGATGCCGTGGACGCACTAGAAACAAATATTGGGGTGACATTTGATGAAGTCGAAACCAATCCTTCAGCTAATATCATCAACCCGTTTTATAAGCTCTCATCTGGTGAGGAGGCTTTCCTTCAGGCTTGGACCAATCGTGGGTACAGCGACTTCATCGGTGTGGTACAAAAGGGAAGAGGTTTTGCCGATTCTACTTCAGTAGATAATATCGCACAGGGCCGTGTATGGATCGGAGCCAAAGCGCAAGAGCTCAAGCTTGTGGATGAAATGGGGAACTTGTACGATGCGATCCGCTACGTGGCAGATCAGGCAGGGATCGGAAATGAATACAAAGCGACCTTCAGCCCTGAAGCAGAATCTCCCTTCGAAGACCTGCTCGGTCAAATGGGACAGGCTTACCAAGACAAGATGATGGCGGAGCATCCCCTACGCAAGGAGTTGAAAGCCGTCGAAGGGATCAAGAAGCACTTGCCGACTTCAGGTCTGTATATGATGGCACAAGACGATTTTGACATCAAGTAAATGAATATGTAGGCTAGCACATAGTCTGTAAAAATAAAAGCGATGGTCTGTAATGGATCATCGCTTTTATTTTTGATAAGATTAGACGTTCAGCCTTCATTTCGGGATTTGAAACTTATTCATTATCCAGAAGGGACAGTGTCATGTAGCATGTAAAATCTCGGCCCATGCTCGAAGTGTGTGAGTGGAAAAGAATGATGAGTGAAGGCTATCCTAAAATAAAAAAATCCGCCTGAAGCGGATTGTGGAGCGAGAGACGGGATTTGAACCCGCGACCCCAACCTTGGCAAGGTTGTGCTCTACCAACTGAGCTACTCTCGCTTATTACTTAAGTGGGCACAAAGAAAGACCAAACTTTCAAACTGTGCAAATAAATCTCCGAAAAAAATCAAAAAAATATCATATGAGAAAAAGATAGCCTTGGCTTTTGTAGCACCGATACAAAGCATTGCTTTGGTAACTATCTGAGCACATGGAGGATAGTTTCAACCAGGCAGGTTGGCCTGACGAGAGGTAAGACTCATCCCGATGATCAGGGTCAAGCTCCAGAATAATCCGTATCCTACGACAAAGCAAAGCCACACGCCTGTGAGAAGCGCCCCCAAGCCTGTCAATAAAATAATGGCATTGCTCATCCAGAGGCGGGAAGGACCTTTCCGATACTTAATCGCTAAAATAAATAGCTCTACAATCACCCACAGACGCGAAAGCATAAAAGTCCATATGAGTAACTCCCAGCTTTGGAGGAACATCGCGATGAGGGTAACGCATGCTGTCATTCCACTCTGGAAGAGGGTGAGATTTTGGAATTTTGCTTTTTCTACTCTACGCAAGCCAATCCACACGAGGCATTCGTGTAGGACGATAATGGCCGATATGAAGTAGAACATTAACAGCATTTATACATTTCTGATATGTAGAATAACTTGGTTTTTTAAAAAATAGTTTGACGCTTGAAGAATATTTATTCTCAAAGACAATGAGTCTATTATTTTCCCTAACGTAATTTCAGCAAAATAGGTGCCTAGCATGCAAAAAATGCTGAATAAATAGAGAAAAATTAGCCTAGACCCATACATGATGCTCATTTGATATGATCGAAAGGCAAAATGTATGGATTTTTACAAAATATTGTTCAGTGAAATTTTTCGGTAGCGCAGTCCACCTATCCTAATTCCTTAAGGCCACTGATGGTGTGTCCAGGATTTGAGGCACCAAATACATAGCTTCCAGCCACCAATACATTGGCACCTGCTTCGACTACAGACTGCCCCGTCTGCGCATTGATTCCTCCATCAATTTGAATGTGTGTCTCCAAATTCTGCCTATCGATTTCTTTTCGAAGTGTCTCTATCTTCTGTAGTGTGTAGGGAATAAACTTCTGTCCTCCAAAACCTGGGTTCACTGACATCAAACAGACAATATCTAAAAGAGGAAGTACTTGAAAGACCGAAGCGACAGGCGTGGCAGGATTGAGAGCGAGCCCTACTTTGAGGCCCAATTCTTTGACCTGATGCACTGCTCGATCCAGATGATGGGTGGCTTCTACGTGGAAGGTAATATGAGAGGCTCCATGATCTTTACATGCCTGAAAATATTTTTCGGGTTCTACGATCATGATATGCACATCCAATGGCTTCTCTGAGGCAGATGCCATGGCTTTGAGGACAGGAAATCCAAAAGATATATTGGGGACGAAACGGCCATCCATGATGTCACAATGCAACCAGTCTGCTTCTGAAGCATTGACCATAGCAATTTCTTCCTCTAACCGGCCAAAATCAGATGCCAAGATCGAAGGAGCAACAATAGGCTTAGACATATATCAAGAATAGAAGTACAAACGTCTGACAGATGGGATCATCATGAAGAGGAATCCTCCCCATGACAAAAGGGCAAGACAAAAATCTACTAAGATAGACTCTGCCACAGGATGATTTCGCATGGAGGACATCTCTAGCAACATAGGATACTGTCGCCAAAGTAAGAATGCAATATAGCTAAAACCGATACCCATAAAGAGCAGCAGGGCCGAACAGGTCAACCAACCAAAACGAGAATACAGACGTAATCCAATCCCTAGAATCAGCAAGGCAAGTGGAAGATTGATACGTGCCAATTCTTCTCTAAAGACATCAAAACCTCCAAAGATAGGGACCAGATTCTGATCACATATACCCCAACCCGCAAACTTACAAGCAAGCGTTCCCAACAGTCCGAGTGCCCCTACAATAATTGCTGTAAATGAGGCCCTGTGAATGAACAGCTCATTTGATGAAAAAATATCTCCCTTGTGCGCCATTGCCTGCATTTGCCCTGGTAGTTATTAAGGTTTCAAGCTACAGAAAAAGGACTAAGACTCAAAAATCCCATCTTCAACAGGAGAAAAAATCGCATTTTCCAGCATTTTCTCCTCTTGTAAAGAAAAAAGGAGCAAGCTTTCACCCGCTCCTGCCTTTTTTCAAGCACAATTACTCACGCCTTTTTATCTCAGTACTGTCACCGTTCCTGATCGCTGAAACTTATAACCCGACTCAAACAAAGCGTCCACATGGTAAACATAGACGCCTGGATAGACAAGCTGCCCCATTCCATTTCTTCCATCCCAATGGTTATTGACTCCTAGCAATGTGCGTATAGGACGCCCCCATCTATCAAATACAGTCACTGTCAGATCTATCAATCCAGAAGCTGTAATGACGAAGCGATCGTTGCGGTCGTCTCCATCTGGCGTGAAAGCTGTAGGAAAAAACACCTCTTCTTGGGGCCTGACAGTGATGGTCTGAGAGACCGTATCAGGACAGGTCAAGCCTGGATCGATTGCCACCAAGGTAATCGTAAACTCACCTGCTGTTTCATAGGTATAAATGGGAAAGCGATCTTGAGAAACGCCACGGCCATCGCCAAAGTCCCATACAAATTCTACCGCTCCTTGGCTTTGATTAGTAAACTGGACGCGCGCGTCCGAAAGGACCAATGGCTGAGTTAAATCCCGATCGGCACCAAAAGCAGCGACTACAGGACTTGTTGCTAGGATATTATAGGATTCGGAAACTGTACAACCTATCGCATCTGTCACACGAAGGGTATATATACCTGCGACCAAATCTGTCTGACGCGTCACCGAGTCCATCAAGTCACCTCCCCAGTCTAGCTCATAAGGCTCGACTCCTCCGATCGGTACTATTTCTATCAATCCGTTCCCTCCACTACAATCTGCTCCCTGAAGGGCAATCTCCTCAATAGTGATGGTCGTCTCTGGCTCGTTTAAGATCATACTCGCACCCGCCTGACAACCATTGGCATCCACAGCTACCGCAAAATAAAGCCCAGCAGTCTGATCCGTAAGCACCAAGTCATTTACCCCTGGTATGTCATTCCAAACGAGTAAGGAATTGCCTGTACCTCCCTGAATATTGGCCCTTAGTTCTCCATTATTCCCTCCTTTGCATGTCACATCGGTACCCGTCAGGGTCAATGTCAGCTCCAAAGGCTCAGTCAACGAGACATCTTCCTGCCTAGAAGTACAACCATTGATGTCCCTTACTTGTACCGTATAATCTCCAGGTGTGAGCCCACCGTAGTCATTCTGAAACTGAAAACTACCTCCATCTATTGAGTAACTATATGGCGAGGTCCCCCCCGATCCTGTGAGAGAAATCTCCCCGTCTGCTGCCTGATAACAAGATATCTGCTGTGAAAAAAGAGAAAAATCTAGGGTATCAGGTTCTTCTATCTCAAAGCTAAATGTACCTGCACACGTACTGTCATCTGCTACGTTCACTTGATAAGCACCTGCCGCCAAATCCGTAAAATTACCGTTGGTTTGCAAGGCACCTCCGTTGAGGGCGTACTGATAATTGCCGATGCCTCCTGATGCGTTGAGCGTCACTTGTCCGTTGGAGTCCCCAAAGCATCGCACATCTTGTAGATCAGACAAAAAAGCCCTTACAGGCGCGTTAGAACTGACGGAAATGACCGAATCTTCCACGCAAAGATTGGCATCTCTCGCCAAGACCTGATAAGCAGCTGATGGAAGATCTTTAAACTCTGCATTATTGGTAAAAAATCCATTGTTCAAAGAATATTGATAGGGAGGCACTCCTCCTGTAACTGCAACTTCGAGATTGCCTGTACTATCACCAAAACATGTAACGGGCGTATTGTCCACCACCATGAGTTCAAAGGGATCAGGCTGCCCTATAGTTACAGAGACCGTTGTAGAATCAAACATCGCATCAAGCACTGTAATGATGTATGTCCCTGCTCCTAGATTGGGAAAGATCTTATTTGATGAATAAGCCTCATTCCCGATTTTATAGTTGTAGGGGGCACTGCCTCCCGATGCATTGGCTATGGCGTATCCACTTGAATCACCGTGGCACAATACATCCCCCTGCTCCGTAATGGTAGCTGTCAATGTCTGTGCATTTAAAAGATTTCCCCCAAAGATAAATATACACGACAAGAGTAACGGATGGAGTATTTTCATGAATCTTTATTTTATTATACAAAAATAATTATAATATGTAATATACAATGAGAGTAATTCCTTTGTCCTTACACTACATCCTATTTCGCTTTTCCCCTAAGTATTTGAAATCTCACCTCTATATTAAGTCTAGACGTCCGACATGGAACTACCGTTTGGTTCAAAACCTAGAAGATCATGTGCACATGAATCACTCCTTGCTTTGTCTTGATGCAAGTATTATACCTTTCAAAATAATTTTAACCCAAATATTTGTCGATTCACCCATCTTTCCATGACCCCAAAGTAGGTACTGCTGTATACGAGTCATACCCTAACTTTGGATTCACTCAAACTGTAGTATATCAAATTCTATATAGTTTCTTAATTTAATTTGGATTAAATCTAAATAACAAGTAAGATTGTGGGTGGAGAGGTAAAGGAGCAAGCAATGAATGAGATTCGTATTTTCATCGCAGACGCAGCATACTTGGTTAGAGAAGGTCTAAAAGCAGTCATCTCGACCTACCCTTACATGAATGTTGTAGGTGAAGCGGGGCATACAAGACTACTCAGGCAAAGATTAGATGATACACGCCCTGACATTGTCATCATGGATTACAATGCACCTGATGCATTTTCGATTGATGATGTAAAGTATATCCACGATCATTATCCATCTACCAAACTATTGATCATTTCTTCTAACCTCCAGCGTCCACAAGTATTAGAGGTATTGGAGCACGGGGTAAAGGGATTTCTGCTCAAGGAGTGCGATCAGTCAGAAATAATTGGAGCCATCCACGCTTCCCATAAGAACGATAAATTCTTTTGTGGGAAAGTTCTTGACATCATCTTAGAGCGCGCACGTCCTCAACCTATAGATGCAGCTTGTGCACCTACCCGTCTGACAGATCGAGAAAATGAGGTTGTCTCTTTGATGGCTGAAGGAATGTCGACCCAAGGTATGGCAGACAGGCTGTCCCTTAGCGTACATACGATTTACACACACCGCAAAAATATCATGAAAAAGCTGGGGGTGACTACGGCAGCAGAAGTCATCTTATATGCCATCAACACCTCTACGGTCAATGGAAGAAATTAGGTTTTCCTACCCGCTATTTTAGCTTTTCAATAATCCTAGATATTTTTCGTCGCTCTAAAAGTTTGATGAGGGAAATCCCTAAACGAAATACGCTGCTAGGTGGATGAAGAACCATCTCCCCTATCTCAGCTGCTTGTTGATCGACTTTAGGAAAAGCTATGGATCGTTCCTCCTCCGTCAGATAAGCAAATCGCTTGGCAATCGCCCATGCGTATTCTCTCGCACTTTTTAGACAAAAAAAAGCGAGGTACTCGTCCTTCTTCCCAGCCAACCCGTCGAGTATTCTAAAAGCAGGAGACAATCTATTAACATCTCGTTGGATTTCATGTGTCATCTTCTCCAGGATCTCATTGATCGTGATGAAGTCTTGCTCCAAAGCCATGATCTGCTCTCCTGGAAGCATGTCTGCTGCTGCGATCCCCAAGTCCAGATTGATGTGGGCATTGATGCCTAACACCAGATGTTGGATGATCAAAGGATGAGATACATCATGCGCTTCAAAGGCGATACGCCAAGCATGTGTAGTGGGCAAACCTACATAATATTGAGAAAACGCTTCAAAATATCGATTGGCAAAGGCCACATCCAAACGTTCCATCCTGGGATTGTCCTCAAATGCACCCGCTTTGATTCCCTCAGCTATTTGGATCGTCACTCTACGATAGAGACAGGGAAAGAAAGCAACTGTACTTTCCTCACGGTAAGCCCAGTCGATGATCGTGCCTAACTGGTCGATCACTTCTTGTATGGTTTGAACTTGAGGTCGGATCTGAGGTGCTTCCATGTATGAGGGATACTAAATAGCATAAACGATCTTCCAGCGGAAGGCCCACTTCCAGCGAATGGACGTCGGGTTCAATTGGAGTTGATGGAATAACTGGACCCAATCTTTTCTTTTGAATCCTCTTGCAACGCTCACCACCGAGTCAAACTGCACCATTTTGGAGCGTGAGAAAATCCGCGTCAGGACCATGATGCTGTAATAGGCCAACCAGTGCCTATGGAGATCATTGATGATCCAACCTACCCTGGCCTGACGGCCAAATTGTGCCACCAACTGCGCCAGTGCTTGATCATCGAAGTGATGGGTAAATAAGCTACTGTGGATGATGTCAAATTGCTGCTGGGTAAAAGCAGACTCAAAAACGTTGAGCGTCTGGAACGAGATCTCAGGATAGTCCTTGCAGCGCGCTTGGGCATAATCGGTGATGTAGGGATTGGCATCCACCCCTACAAATTGCATATCAATACCTTTCTTCCTGGCCCACTTGGCCATTTTGATCAAAATATCCCCTCCTCCGCAACCCAAATCTGCTACGGTAAAGATTTGGCTTTCCTTTCCCTTGGTCAATTCTTCCAAGCCCTGAATGCTCAGGTGATTTCCTCCTAAAAAGCGATTGATGGTATTGAGTTCGCGTAGCGTCTGGCTCACGACCTCCCCTTCGCAGGAGAGATCATCCATGATTTCAGCTTGTGTCGATCGGTTTTCCAGCATGTAAGCGAGGGGTTAGCGGTGATGAATGGTCAAGAGCATACTTTCGAGTGTGAGTCCTGGCCCAAAGGCAAAACTTAGGACCGACTTTCCTTCATCTTTAGGTCCCAAATCTCTGAGCATTTCCTTGAGCACAAAAAGAACAGTAGGAGAAGACATATTGCCGTATTCTCGCATCACTTCATAAGCATAGCGATTGTCATCAGTCGACAGTCCTAGCACCTCTTCTATCACCTTCAGGATGCGTTTCCCCCCTGGATGAATGGCATAAAAAGAGATATCCCGTAAAGTCATTTGGAGAAATGAAAGGAGGTTTTGGGTGAGTTGGCTAATGCCGTCCTGGATAATGGTAGGCACCATGGACGTCAGGCGCATTTGAAAACCTGAATCATGGATGTGCCACGCCATCTCCTTTTTTCCTTGAAAAGCCAGGTCATTGTAGAAATTATCTAGCGAAAGGTTGATTCCTTCTGTCATTTCTCCACTCACGAGCAGAGAAGCAGCTCCATCCCCAAACAAAGCATTGGCGAGCAGATTATCGTCATCCTTTTCTCTCTGGAAATGCAGCGTACACAGCTCTACACACACCACTAAGACCTTCGCGTTGGGTTCTGCATGACATATCTGATAGGCCGTTTTCAATGCATTGAAGGCCGCGTAGCATCCCATGAAACAGATGGCGGTACGCTTCACATGCGTTGCAAGTCCCAGCTTTTCAACCAGTTCGATGTCGAGTCCTGGGGCATACATGCCCGTACAAGAAACCGTCACCAAGTGGGTCACCTCTTGATAGTTAAAATCTTCAGGAACAGTATTTTGGATACTGCGAATCGAAAGATCTAAGGCTTCTTTTTCGTAGATCCGCATACGGCTACCGACCGAAGGAAAAGGCTCCATGTCAGGCGTATTGGCATAAAAGTCAAACTCTCCATGCTCACGTGCATAATCCTTCAGTACGGTGTACCGGCTCTTAATCCCACTCGCACGATACAAGACCTTCAATTGTCTCCGCTCGTTGTCATCCATGCCCTGTACGCGAGCCATGAATTCCCCAATTTTCTGTTGGAGGATCTTATTTTCGGGATTGGCTGTCCCTATATGATTGATGTATACTGGCATAGACAAGACCTGTTAATTACAAGGGAAAGGGCACAATTATCTCCCTACATATAGATTCCAGAAGGTCAAAAAAGGATGCAAAACGTTGTAAGGGTGTAAACTGGGCAACATTTTACTTTATTTTTATTCAAGGAAAAATATTTTTCCCAAAAGCGAATCTTGTGCAGTGATCCCCGTATTTTTCTTTTAAATTATGAAAGAAGTTCGATATATGCCTTAATCTGCCCTATGAAACGTGCCACCCTACTCCACCTTCGGATCCCTTTCTCCTTTTTTCTCCTTCCAGTGTTTCTATTTGCCTGGAGCATCAAGCCCTATACAGAGTGGTGGTTATTGGTTTCAACTTTCGTTATCCTTCACTTTCTCTTATATCCCGCCAGCAACGGATATAACTCTTACTTTGATAAGGATGAAGAAAGTATAGGAGGTCTCAAGCACCCTCCCAAAGTATCACTAGAGCTGTATCGTGTGGCTTTGATCATGGATGTGGTCGCTTTGGTTTGGGGGCTTTTGATCAACTGGGAGTTTGCCCTCATGTTGTTTGTCTATGGCATGGTCTCCAAGGCTTACAGCCATCCCTCAGTACGCTTGAAAAAAATGCCCTACATCGGATGGCTCGCTGCAGGGATCTTTCAAGGGTATTTTACCTTTCTCATGGCCTATATGGGAATGCACGATGAAGGATGGAATGCGTTGGGAGGCTGGGAAATTCAAATTCCCGCAATTCTCAGCACGGTCCTTTTGTTTGGCTCCTACCCTATGACGCAAGTCTACCAACATGAAGAAGATGGGCGCAGGGGCGACGAGACTATCAGTCGGAAACTGGGGATATTGGGCACCTTCCATTTTACTGCCGCAGCTTTTGCCGTCGCTTCAGGAGGATTTGTGTACTACTTTGTCCAATACTACACGTGGACTACCGCTTTTATCTTCTTAGGTGTCCTGACGCCTGTCCTGATCTTTTTCACCAACTGGTATTTCAAAGTCAGGCAAAACGTACAGAAGGCTGATTTTACGCATACCATGCAGCTCAACCTACTCTCTAGTTTGATGTTTAACCTATTTTTTAGTGGAATGGCCGCCTTTAGCTTGTTGCGATTGGCTTAGACCATATTTGAAACCTCAAATCTGCGAAAAGTTGGCGCTTTCAAAATCTGAACTCCCTCTATTTGATCTATTTAGTCCCACTAAATCTCACAAAATGGCTTTCGTCAGAACCTAAAATCTCTGCTTTTTAGCTTGATGTTCATTATTTCAAGCAGGGTCTTAGAATGGCTGTCCATGCGTATTTTTCATGAGAAAGTTGGCTACAGGTCCTACATTTCGTGCGATGTCCACGGCCCAATCACTCAGTCTTGGACTGCCAAATAATCGTTGGATTTGCCTTCCTGCCCAGAGTCTTCGACTAAACAATCCATTCCATGCTTGGGTGTATACCTCTTCCACCTGCAGACGGTTACTTGTACCTGATTGGCCATATTGGATCAGGGTTTCTGAGAGGATCTTGGCGCTGTGAATCGCGAGTGCCATTCCATTTCCACACAATGGCGTAATCAAACCTGCGGCATCTCCGCTCATCAATACATGCTGCTCTACTGCTTTTTTGGGTTCAAAACTGATTTCATTGATCACCTCGGGCTTTTCCCATAAGAATTCCCCCTCATGAAATATCCGTTTTAGGTAGGGATTTTGATGGAGGATGGCGGCCTCCATTTGTTCGATGTTCCCGTGCTCACGTAGGTTGTCCCTGTGGCTTAGGTAGCATAGATTGTATTTACCTTCTTCTATCTGGCTAATGCCACAGTATCCTCCCGCAAAGTTGTGTAAGGCAATCTGATCCTCTGGCTCGTCTATATACAAATGATACTTCACTCCAATGTAGGGGGAACGGCGCGTCATAAATTCGCGGTTGAGATGCTTATCGACAATCGACCGTTTTCCGAAGGCTCCAATCACCCAGTCTGCTTCGTAGCTATCTCCTTTCCGGCTTTTGATCCGAAATGTATCCTCCTTAAACGCCACTTCACTCACGGTCGTCCCCTCTTGAATGACTACGCCCAAGGCTTTGGCCTTTTCGACCCAATAAGCATCCAGTGCATAGCGGCTCACGCCAAAGGCGCCCAAATCCAAATCCATATGTGCCGCACGTCCTGAGACAGAGGTAAGTTGGAATTTGGTAATCTCAGGAGGGGCCAAATGATCAGGGTACAAATCGTGTGCTTGCAGAAAAGGGATGACTTCGTTGGAAATATATTCACCACATACCCGGTGGAAAGGGTATCGTTTTTTTTCTAATAAACGCACTTCAAAGCCTGCTTTGCGCAAAAGAATGGCGTTGATCAGGCCAGATAAGCCTCCCCCAATGATCAATATTTCTGAATGAGCCATAGATCTCTCCTATTTGTGGGAATATGGAGAAAAATGCGCGTACACGCACATATTCTAGCTATGAATTTCGGTGTCACTAAGAAGTAAAAATAAAAGTCTATACATCTCATGAAATGTATATGGAAATGCTTATGTTGAATGAGGAATCCCCAATCTTCGATGATCTTATGGACCTGACAGCTGTACTCAAGAGAAACATTCCCTTCATAGAGCCAGAGCTTCTTACGGAAATGAAAACCCATGCCAAGCACATGTCTGTCCCTAGTCAAACACTCATCCTAGATGAAGGTGCATATGTAGGCAGTTTCCCCTTGGTTCTTTCTGGTAATGTCAGGGTGTTCATCAGGCATGAGGACAAAGAGCTGCTTCTCTATTATATCCGTCCAGGCGAAAGCTGCATCATGTCATTTGCGGCTTGTATTCGAAGCACGCAGAGCGAAGTCGCTGCCTTGACAGAGACGGAGTCGGAGTTGTTATTGATTCCTGCAGATCATCTTTCTCGCTGGATGCACAAGTATCCTTCCTTGGGAAATTTCCTTCTCCAAGTATATCACAAAAGGTATCTCGACTTACTACAGACAGTAGAGCAATTTGTATTTTGGAAGCTAGAAGACCGACTGGCACATTATCTTCAGGAAAAAAGTCACATCACGGGAGCGCGTGAACTGCATACGACCCATCAGCAGATTGCTATGGATCTAGGATCTTCACGAGAGGTGATTTCACGCTTGTTGCGTAAGCTAGAAATAAGTGGAAAAATTCTGACTGGTCGAAATCGTATTACGATTCAGTCTTCTTGAGTGAGCATTAGCATTAAATCCATTGAGAAAGCGATTTGGCCACTGTATTCACAGCATGCATTTTCTCCCAAGCAGCAAGGCCCTCTTCGGTCATCCTGGGTTTGATGAAGGACCAGATCTGTACGATGGAATAGTCACTTTTCTGAAAGCTACTTCCCTCAGGTAGGATGTCCCTATGAGCAGGGGCAAAAATAGTGGCCGTCCAAATATGGTGCATCAAGTTATTCCATTCTTCAGGGACGCTAGGCTTCTTCATCCATCCTGACTGTACAAAATATCGAAACATGTTGAGATAGTAGACCTTGAACTGCTCATAGTCCTGTACAAACGCCTGACGTAAATCTGGGCACATGCGAAATATATCTACGATGTCTCGAAAGAAAAATTGGTACTGCTCAGTAAAAGCGAATATTTCTTCCAATACTCTATTGAGGCGAAATAAACCCGACTCATGTTGGAGGACGTGGTCAATTTTATGATGAATCTCTTGATAAGTGTTGTGGTAGAAGTATCGAATGAGGACTTGTTTATTCTTGAAGTGATAGGAGAAGTTCCCAGGGCTGATGCCAACCTCTTGGGCAATGGTGCGAATCGAGACGCTGTGCACCCCTTCTTGATTGAAGAGTGTAATGGCCGATGCGAGTATACGATTCTTTGTCCCCATCTTGATGACGGGAGCAGATGGGGGCTGTGTATGAGGAGAGGTCTCCTTCTTTGAGTCTTCTGGTACAGGTGTTCCACTTTTCATCTCTCCAACCATTTGTTTGTGCTTACATTTTACAATCCGAATTTTCTTCTATTGAATATACGATAAAAAAGTGGGTTTAGATGCTAAACACCTATGAATCAACTCATAGATAATTCCATCTATAAGGAAAGTTTTTCTCATATTGTAGCTATTTTTTCAATCAAGCAGGGTCGTTGAACATTGACTTTCTGCCGATCTAGACCTGTCAAAATAGGGCTTTCCAAGTTTAGAACATGAATCATGAGTTGAATAAAAGTTTCGTACCAATAAAAAAATGAGGCCATCCAGATCGGAAAGCCTCATGAAAAAAATTACCATCTCATTCGAATAATCGCCAAATCATCTGTCGCAATTTCTCCAAAATCATTTTCTAGCAGTTCAATTTTCTTTTCCAGCATACGTGGAAGGGCTAAAAACTCCTCATCAAGCAATAAATAAAAAGGAATTTCTTGCTGAAAATTTCTAGAACGCTTGTCCAAATTTTCAAAAGCATCTACTCCGTCGCTAGCGATCGCGAAGGATTTCACCCCTTCATATAGCCTTATTTGCTGTTGTTCTGCAAACCATGAATCAAAAGATTCACCTAGATGGTATCCCAGATAGTCGGGCTTATTATTTTGATCCCAATCTATGACTTTCCCCTCCACCGCAGAGAATCCATCTCCCACCACAATATGCCAAACACCATCTTGCTTTGTATCTACTAAGCAGAGATTCAAGGTTGTAAGCAATTCTTCTTGGGCGAGAAATAAGGTCTGGGCACATGCTTTCAAATCAATAAATAGCGCCCTTAGCATCTCTTTGCCCAGCGCGCCTAAATCTCGATGATTCAACGGGTGATCAGGATCGGTCCAGGCGAGATAGCCCGTGTTCTTGACCGTCTTGCATAGCAACTTCACCGTAAGCGTCCAGCGGTTCCATCTGTTATATTGGTTGGGATTTTGTGATCTTGTGGGAAAAAGTGCTATGTCTACCTCCCGTTTTACCCTTTCCGAAGGTATGGCTTTGGTGTCGGCTTATCGTTCATCAGGCCTGAGTGCTTCTGCTTATAGTGCGCAGTCGGGGATTTCCCTTCCCAAGCTTCGCTACTGGTTGAGCAAATTGGGATCTTCTAGGCAGTCCCATGCTGGAGGCTTCGTTGCGGTGCAAGTCGAGGCTGAATCTTCTGGGGGTAGTCTTCGTATGCACTTGGGTGCTACGGTCCTGGAGTTTGAGATACTTCCTCCTCTGGACTATCTACAAGGCTTGTTGGAGTCGGTCCAAACCTAATCTAATGCTTACCCTCAGTTCTGCCCATCACTTCTGGTTGTATCGCGAAGTAGTCGACTTTCGCAAAGGCTTCGATGGCCTCTCGGGCATCGTTCGCGATCAAATGGGCCGTGATCCCCTCTCAGGTGAAGCCTTCATCTTTGTCAATCGCAAGCAGGATCGGATGAAACTCTTGGTCTGGGAAAGGGGGGGATTTGTGCTATGGTATAAGCGCCTCGAAGCAGGGCGATTCAGCTTTGAG
>JBCBFT010000011.1:0-101224 GCA_038527485.1 Bacteroidota bacterium | reverse complement strand
CTAGATATGAGATTTCATCTCAGCTATACTGCTTTAGATCTTTCTCCCGCTATGAAGATTGCGGGACTTCGTAGCGGCATCAAGATGATCCCGCTATTAAATTGCGGGACTGGCGCTATTTGTTGGAGCTACGCGTCCGTTTTTATCTGTCTTTACCCTAAAAAAGAAAAAGGTCAAGCACCTTACTCAGACGCCTGACTTTCCAACTTTTATATAAAAATCGTCTTTACCGCAGCTTTCCAAATAACTTATTCACACGGAGGATCGCATCGTCAATCGGCTTTGTATCTTCCTCATTTTGCGCCTCAACGGCCTTACTCATGGCTTTCCAATCCTTGATCGTTAGGCTGCCATAGTCATCAGTTTTGGCATGATAGAGAATGTGTCCTGATTCGGAGTCGATGGCCCATAGCTCTTTTTTACGAGGGTCGATATGGAACCAAGCAGTTCCTGTCTGCTGCTGGTCGATCATCTTGCCGATGCTGTCTGTAGAGACAAGCTCTACAGGATATGGATAGGCTTTACGAACTTTTTCTATGCTTAGGTCTTTGCCGAGATCTTCCTTTGTAAGGTAAAGCGTTTTCTTACTGAGGTCTTGGTTGTATTGATTCTGCCATTGGTCCAAGAGGGGAGGAAAATAGTCCTCATCGATGAACTTAACTGTATCCAAGAAGCTCATGTAGTGGTGCATAACCTGAAGGAGTCCTGGGAGTTTGTATGCGATGTCTTGTGTCTGCTCTACTTTGGATAAATGAAACTGAGAGATCGCAAAATGCCCTCCGTAGTTGGACCAATCGCCTCCTCTCCCTGAGGGGAAAATGGACAGGTGGTTTCTTTGGATCAGACGTCCTCTTCCACGAATCTTTTGTGAATGATCTCTTACCAGCATGGCATATTCGTCCTCGGTGGCGAGCTTGATCAGGTCTTGCTCAGGGACAAACTTAAAGGGTGTGATCTTCCAGTACTTTTCAATATTGGTACGAATGATGTCATTGTACAGACTGTCCTCTTCGTATAGCGCAACCAGTAGCACCTCTTCTTTGATGCTTTCATAGCGCTCAAAAGAGAGTCGTGCTCCATTTTGTGCATAAAGCTGACAAGATAGTAGAACGAAGAGCCCAAGGATGAATCCAGACTGAAAAGAGCGAAACATAGAAAAGGTTTTTTTACAGGTTATTTTTATGCTTGTAATAAACGCCTTTTCCTCCTACTTGTGACCCTATTTCGGCTGTCTGTTACTTTCGCCCCATTTTTGGTGATATACGTCGATTAATGGGATGATATTTTGTTCATTTTTCGCAACATGTCAATGAAAGAGTTTTTCAGTAAGATGGTATTTTTTACGATAAATTGGAAATTGTAATTGATGTGTAATGCGAGATATGGCTTTCTGGGCACATATGAACCATGCATCCTCCGATTTATGGCTAAATACGGAAAGTTGGAATTCTTTTATTTTCGTATAAAAAGGGAGTGTTAGGATTTTCGATTGACAAGCCAAACACCTACCAAAATGACGAGTATTCCCACAAACTGACCTAATGTAAAGGCCTCTCCATCTATCAATCCCCAACCCAAGGCTACAAGTGGAATGAGATAGGTCACAGAAGCAGCAATGATGGCATCTGTCATTTGGATCAATTGATAAAATAAGATAAGGGAAAGCGCAGTACCGATGGCTCCTAATAGGGCGATGTAACCAAATGAAGCCCATGCCAGGGTATGTTCTGTAAAGATGGGGCCGATATCGCCAAACAAAGCGAGGTAAATGGCGTAGGGAATGGCTACAAATGTAAGCGCAAATCCACTTGCGAGTATAGAAGGTGTTTCGTTGAGGTGCCGTTTCATGAATATGGTACTCAATCCGTACCCCATCGTAGCCAAAACGACCATACCTGAGTAAAATAAATTGTCAAAGGGATCAAATTCGCCCCCTCTCGTCATCGTCAGTAAAACTGCCCCAGCAAATCCCAGAGAGATCCCAATGGCTTGGCGGAGTTTGACTTGTAGGTTGAAGAAAAGCAACCCAAATAGTAAGACAAAAAGCGGACTCAGTGAATTCAGGACACCTGCTGTGCCACTGTCGATATATTTTTCTGCCAAGGGGAAAAGGAAAGCGGGAATCCCATTGCCGATGATGCCCACTAGGAGGATGTATCGCCATGATTTTGGGGGCACATCTTTGATTCTATGTAGGATAAAAGGGAGGACTGATAGAGAAGCGATGACAATCCGGAGGGCAGCGACTTGTAATGGAGAGAAGGCTTCCAACCCTTTTTTCATCAAAATGAAGGAGCTTCCCCAGGTCAAAGCCAAAAACCCAAAAATAAACCACGCAAATTTTTTATTCATAGTCATCAAGCATTCTTCAAACAAGACGCAAGATGAAGCTTTTCTCTGAGTTTTTGTGTGTGATATATGAGGGGTTTCATGTGTTACGTCTTCGACGAAAAAAATCTTGCATCAGCGCGCTGCACTCATGCTCCATGACACCACGGGAGATCTGGGTTTTGGGATGGAGGAGGGAGGGAGTGTGAAGCGAAAAACCCGACTTTGGCTCGGATGCTCCATAGACTACTCGGCCGATTTGTGCCCACTTTAGGGCACCTGCACACATGGGGCATGGTTCTACAGTCACAAAGAGTGTACAATCCTTGAGGATACGACTCCCCAGATAGTCACAGGCGGCTGTGATTGCAAGTACTTCAGCATGCGCCGTGGGGTCCTGGAGCCGCTCCGTCTGATTGTAGCCCCGACCGATGATCATATGTTCCGAAACAATAACCGCCCCAATGGGCACCTCGTTTTCTTCGTAGGCCCGCTCGGCTTGTAAGAGTGCTTGCCGCATGAAGTGATCATCTGTCAAGAATAACATAAGTCTCAGAGAAGGTTTTTCATTGGTCACCTTTCACGATGTGCTGTCTGTTGGATTCACTTGAACAATGAACAAGGTCCCTTGATTAAGCTTCAAATTGGATTAGCTCTGCATACAGTTTAGCCGTTGGTAGTCCCATGACATTGAAATAATCGCCCTCGATGCGGGTGACACCGATCATGCCGATCCATTCTTGGATGCCATAAGATCCTGCTTTGTCAAAGGGCTCGTATTTTTCGATGTAGTAGTTGATCTCAGAATCGTTGAGGCGGCGAAATGTCACATAGGTTTCTTCAGAAAAGCTTTTGAAACGTCCTTCATGAAATAAGGTCACACCTGTGATGACGGTGTGTGTGCGTCCCGACAATCTTTTCAGCATTTTGTAAGCTACCTCTGCGTCTGCAGGCTTGCCCATGATCTTATCCTCCAGCGCTACGAGGGTATCCGCTGTAATGACTAAGTTGTTTGCAGCAACATCATCGTAGGCTTTCGCCTTGTTTTCGGATACCATGACAGCTACCGCACGTGGATGTACATCTTCTGGGATATATTCATATACATCGCGTGTGAATACTTCAAACTCCAAACCCAGACTAGAAAGTAGGTCGTGGCGACGGGGAGAGTTAGAGGCCAGAACGATGGGTGCTTTTACATTTATACTCATTCTGCAAATCTATATGGCCTTATCCAGAAAGTGAAATATATAGTAGAAGTCATATAATTGTGTTTGTAAAAGGTAGGAAGAGATAAGGCTTCCTTTTTCACTAGTATTTGACATCTTTTCTTCACTTTTTATCTTTCCAATCGTCTATTCTTATCTGAAGTTTTCTCAATCCTTTGGTATCTAAACTTATACGCCCATGAAACCTACATTCGCTTTGACCCTTTTTATCCTTGCCTTACTTTCTTTCTCTTGCCATTCAGAGAGGATTTATCCTGACCTCTGTCATGAGTTCAGGTGTGAATTTATTTTTGAAAAAGATTGGGAGACTTTTTCCTATGATTTGAATGGAAAAGAAGTCATAAGTCGTCGCCCTGGAACAGGGTACATATTTGAATATGGACGATGGAAGGAGACTGCGAGGAAACCAGAGAATACCCACTTTGAAACCATTCACTTTGGAATTCCTGAAGGTGTGAAAGCGTTCACATACGAAGATGAAGCGTTGAAAACGATTGGACTGCACTGGAATACTGATTGTATATGTCCCAACGTACTTATGGATTTCAGCTATGTCCCAATCACACAAGGTGTGGTTCGAGGATTCGAAGTCCAAGAAGGAATTTGGGAAATCTATATGGATGTACAGTATGAGTTTATCCAGACTATACAAGTGGTCAATATTTCTCAACGCTTTGTAGCAGGGAAGCTCTCTGGTTGGTAGTGATCCAAGTAAATGAAACTTCCTCCTCTTTATGTAAGCTCCATGATACCGCTAAATAGACAAACAAATCTCACCCAAGGTATTCAAACAAGTCATGGACTTAATAGTAGATAAAGCGTAAATAGCCAGCCGAAACATCTCAATACTTGTTTATGTCAATCAGAAAAGAAGTTGCCGATATACGCGTAGATTATCTACAAGGAAGTCTAGAGGAAGCGGAAGTGGCCAAGCATCCCATCAAGCAGTTTGAAGCATGGTTTGAAGCGGCTGTGAGTAGTCAGGTTCACGAACCCAACGCGATGTCGCTTGCTACGGTTCATCAAGGCCGCCCTTCTGTCCGTATCGTCCTGCTCAAGGGGTTTAATGATGAGGGTTTTGTGTTCTACACAAATTATGAAAGCAAGAAGGCGCAGGAGATGGCGCAGAATGATCAGGTCGCACTGACTTTTTTCTGGCCTGAGCTAGAGCGCCAAATCAGGATTGAAGGAAAGGTAGCCAAAGTATCCGAAGCGGAGTCGAATGCATACTATCAGTCACGTGGTCGGGGCAGCAGGATCGGCGCTTGGGCTTCGCCACAAAGTCAAGTCATCGAAGATCGGAATATTCTTGAAGCGCGTGTAGAAGAATTCACTGCAAAGTTTGAGGGACAGGAGACATTTCCTAAGCCTGAGTATTGGGGGGGATACCGCGTGGAGCCCGATTATATAGAGTTTTGGCAAGGACGCAAAAGCCGACTACACGACCGTATCACCTACACCTTGACAGAAGGGGCGTGGATCATCCAAAGAATCGCCCCTTAGACAGAAAACGAAATAAATATGTGATGACATACTATCGAGTCGTACAACTCGGCAGTATGTCGTTTTCTACTCTGAAAAATGAAAAATGAAAAATGAAAAATGAAAAATGAAAAAGTCATTCCCCTGGCAGAAAAACCCAGCGTGAGGATATTCCCAACGCTCCTGGTAACATGCGGTTCATCAAGCTCAAACCTGCCCAAGATAAAAAGACCCAGTCCGAAAAGATGTACCACATACCTTTGACAGGTCGCTGAGCTTGCAAGCTAGCAAATCGCTCGTGGATTTTAGGAGCTGCATGGGTAAGTAGCCTCACACCAGAGGTAGGCGAGCCTGTAGCTGAAATATCGTTTTGTAAGCGTCTACTTTCAGTGATGGCTTTGCGAAGGATATCTGCATCTACCTTTTTGTAATAAAGCCAACGATCCATCTCAATGACCCCTCGTCGATTCAGGCTAGGCAAGACCCCCAAAGACGTAAATGCCATGAATAATGTGTACAGACTCACGCTTCCTATGAGCCAGTCTAAAGAACCTAGAGGTTCAGGGTTCACCCACATAGCCAAAGAAATGAGTGCTGTGTGAATGAGTAGGATCAAAAAGAATCCTTTTCCATGTCCTCCTGTATTGAGTACTCCATGACGCATCGCAAGTAAGGCATCAGATACCTCTGAAGAGAATTTCTTTTCCCAGTAGGCAGGAAAGATGATACTCTCTTGACCTGGAATACCAGATATTCCCCCTGTAAATCCTCTATCTTCCGTCTCCATGTAGAAAATAGGACGACCTCGATTGGTTTCAAACCGTGTCTTGAATGCATGGATGCCCCTTGCGAGATACTGGCGAAAACCCATCAGGATGAGCATCTGGATCACAAACCAACCAATGGCTCCGCCCAATCCCAGCGTCTGTGCCATGAGCATCAGCATATATCCATTAAAGACGTAGTAGATCAAATAGATCACCAGTCCACGGAGATACTGACCCACCCACTGCCCTGGGCCACTGAGTAGACTCTGGCCATGTCTGTTAGGCAATGCATATCCACCTATATATTCGATGATACTTTGGCCAATGAACAGCAGCAGGAGAAACCCCCACATCATTTCTGAGGGAGCATCCCATCCTTTGAGAAAGAGAAATACCTGTATAAGCAAACAAATAAACAGTGTCCAGCCGATCCCAATGCCTGCCCAGATAAATCTCGCCTTTCGATAACCCATAGTTCAACCCAAATTTTAAGAAGCGTATAATAGACTCATGGACCTATAATATTCCACAGAAAATGTTTATTTGAAACAATCGTGATTTTGGAGGACGAAAGAATTGCCTCCTATCGCTTCTTTATTTCTCTAGAAAAGTGCTCATTACTACCTCAAACTACTCATGAAGTTACCTATTTTTCAAATAGATGCCTTTGCCGAAAAGGTATTTGCTGGAAACCCGGCTGCTGTCTGTCCATTAGACACGTGGCTTCCAGACGACCAAATGCAAGCCATAGCAGCCGAAAATAATTTGGCAGAGACCGCTTTCTTTGTACCTAATGGGACCGATTTTGATCTGCGATGGTTTACCCCCAAGTTTGAAATTGACCTTTGTGGGCATGCTACGCTGGCCTCTGCTTTTGTCCTGTATGAGCACTTGGCTTATGACAGGCCTACTATTACGTTTCATACCAAGAGTGGCCCTTTGAAAGTGACACAGTCTATCGACCAGTTATCGATGGACTTTCCTGCTAGACCTCCAGCGCAAGCATTTGCTCCTGATGATTTGCAGCAGGGACTGGATGTAGATCCACTTTACGTAGGGAAATCGAGGGACTATCTGGTGCGTGTAGGTTCGGAAGCAGAAGTCCGAGCATGTGTACCTATCATGGAGCGAATCGCCAAGTTGAATGCTGTAGGGGTAATTGTAACAGCGGAAGGAGAAGCAGAGGGAGTAGACTTTGTGTCTCGATTTTTTGCACCACAGGCAGGAGTTCCTGAAGATCCTGTAACGGGTTCAGCTCATAGTACATTGATCCCCTTTTGGGCAGATATACTCGGGAAGAATCAAATGGTTGCACACCAAATCTCAGATAGAGGAGGTATTTTACATTGTGTGTACAATCAAGACAGAGTGACCATTGCGGGCAAAGCCGTGACATTTTTGAAAGGAGAAATAATGATCGATGGGTAGTATGAGGAGATTCTGGATATTATGTATAGGAATATGTTGGGGAATACCGTCTTGGGCACAGCCTGATAGTACCCAAGCCCTGATGGCAGATCTTCAGGAAGAACGCTTCCGTCTTGAGCAATTGGAAGGCCCCCCCTCTTTTTTAGACATCGCCCAAGCCATCAAAATAGGAGAATGGCAACTAGCAGAGGATTGGTTGGAGCGGTCGGCATCAGGTGTAGATGCACCTGTCCATACGCTTTTGAGAGCCCAACTCCATCGACTCAAGCATCAGTATACAGAAGCAGAAGCGACAATTCTTCCTTTGATGGAGCAGTACCCTCAGATGCTCCCCGCCCGTCTTCTGAGAGCGAAGCTGTGGGTAGATGCTTGGGAGCTGGACTCTGCAAGAGACATTTATCTCCGTATCTTGGAGGAAAATGCTCAGGAAGAAGCAGCCGTCATAGGCTTGGGGACATTGGCCTTGCTAGAAAAGTCTTACGCCAAGGCGCGTGCGCTAGCAGAGCAAGTAATGCAGTGGAATGATGAAAATGCGGAAGCTTATTATTTGGCGGCGGAAGCGCATTTTTGGCAGCGAGAAGAGAAAAAAGCTGAGATGGCGTTGCAAGCCTGCCTGGAGAGGGACCCACTGAATGCAGACGCACGATTTGCTTACGGATATGCCATTTGGCGACGTCGCGACATCACCCAACTTCCTCAAATGGCTGCGCAGTGGGAGATCGCCCTTACCTTGAACCCGCTCCATTATCGCACACATTGGCACTGGGGCAATGGACATACGCACTTGACATACACGGATTATGTGGAGGAGAATGAAAGTGAAATCCGTGAAGCGCTCGCCCCGATGGACTCATTGATCCGTTTAGGGCAAGAAAAAGAAGCGACGGATTTTCTGAGGACACAGTTCAAAGTCTATCCAGATTCCCGCTTTCCACAACTTTATCTAGCCTCGCTCTTTTATCAGAGAACTGATTTGGCAGGTCAAACCCGGCTTGATAGCGCCCAGCAGCTTTTTGAAGAACTGCTCGATCGTTTCCCTCATTATGGTCCTGCCCACAATGGCTTAGCGGCTGTGATCAAGCAGCGTCAATTTAGCTACTTAGCTGCCCAGGATTCCTTGGAGTCGGTGATTGCAGGGGTAGAGATTCCCAAAGATGAAGAAGCTGTGTTTTATCAGGTATTTCCTGATTTGGAGCGATTTCCTGGTGAGCGCGTTCCACAGATGGTCTGGCAGCAACTCTACACGGGCAAGGTCTATCTGCCGCTCCTAGCTATGCTTAATCGTGATTTTGCCATCCCACCCTTGCACGAGGATTTATCCATTGCGATGGGAAATTCTTACTTCAGGAGCGCGACGACTTTCGACAATCGCCAATGGATGGACATCCGAGGCGTGGGAAGTGGCGCTACAGGCATCGAATATGTAGAGCGAGGCGCTCATTTAGAACGGAATGTGACGTTGCACGAGTATGTCCACTTATTTCATGGGATGCTCTTTTCTGATCAGGAGATGAGGCGGATTCGCGTCCTCTATGAGCAAGCCAAAAAGGAGGATCGAGTACTGGATTATTATGCTGCCAACAATGAGTTCGAATATCTAGCGCAGGCCTTTCCTGCTTATTTTTCCCGCCAAAAAGTACATCCACTCAATCATAAAGCGGCCAATGTCAAGCAGGATTTATTGACCAAAGACCCCTTGATGTATGCTTGGGTCGATTCACTGGTTCAGAAGCATCGTGCCTACATAGCAGGAGACAGCAGCACGTTAGCGCAAAACTGGGCTGAGGCCTATATGGAGTTGGCTCAAATGAATAAGTTCTTACAGGATTCTTTAGTCTTAACCTATCTAGACACGGCCATGTCATGGGACAGTAGCTATGTATCCACCTACTTGGCATATTCCACACATTTTATGGATCTCGGTCAATGGGAGGAGAGCAAAAGATGGATGGATCGAGCAGCTCGGATAGCGCCTAATTTTGCGCCTGTGGATCTCGCACGGGCGAGATGGTATGAGCGTCAGCTAGAGCGGAAACTGCTCCAGAGAGAAACCGCCATCCGTGCGATTTCTGAAGCATACCAGATGGCAGGAGAAAAAGAATCCGATCACCGACTAAGTGCGGAGATCAATCAGCGGCAGCGACTATTTTATATGGATTATAGCCTGTGGCAAGATGCGATAGAAACAGCAGAGACCTATTTGTTAGATCCACAGGAGTACTCTACCTATTTGAGAGATGAGAAAGACAGAGCCGTCTCCTTCCTCGCTTATATCAAGGGGCAGATTGGGTACACAGAAGAGAGTCTTACGGCATTGGCTGCATTGACGAAGCGCAAACCTCAAAACTATCGTTATCAGCTCATGTACACGGAGATCCTCTCTTTGGCAGGGCAGCATGAGGCGGCCTACAACCGCCTTAAAGAGGTGCAGGAATTGTTAAAAGCGAGTGGGACCTATAATACAAACATTGTCCAGCAACTGATACTTGCCAAGATTGGTATGGGAGATACCCTTGCGGCTCAGGGATTGCTTCAGACACCTGCGTTTACCCAAGGAAGAAAGCGCGGGAATAAACTAAAGTGGTTAGATATTTATCTCAGTCTAGGAGATACGCTTCAGGCGTCCAATTTGCTGCAAACCATAAAGGTACCTGACAAACCCTATCGTGCCAGTATCTATTATTACCTTAAGGGGAAATGGTCTCTTCAAAAAGGAGGTCAAGCATCAGCTGTAGCTGCGCTCCAGTTGTGCCTGGACGAAAATCCTTATCACTTTCCCGCGCGTCAGCTTTTGATAGAGCTGTTGCATGATCAAGGAGAAATCAATCTTGTAAAAAGCTTTTCGATGGAGGGCACGTTACTGCCTGCTCAGCCAGGGCCAGATCATTTGAGGGAACTAGAGAAATGGATGGATACCGATCGAGAAGTTAGAGCGGATGAGTAAATAGGATCCGTAGAAAAGAAAAAGCCTTCCCAGAAAGATGGAAAGGCTTTTTTATTTTATGGCTGCCTAGCGTCTACTGACGGTACCAATACTGTGTACGACCCAGTAGAGAGAAGCCGAGGAATCCACGGACTTTTAGCTTGTCAGCAGACTGTAGCTCAATGTAGCAGCTGTAGACAGAGCCGTTTTCTGGATCTAAGATGTTGCCGTCTTCGTATAGATTTTTATTGTTTTTGTCTTGCTCAAGGTCCTTCATAATGATCATGCCACGGACTTTTTGTTTGTAGCGAGGATCGTCTTCATCACACTTATCACAGAGTGGATCTGGGTCTTCGTCAGGTTCGCGAAATATCTCTACGACTTTTCCATAATACTTTCCCCCTTGCTCATAAATTTCGAGGATACTTTTGGCTTTTCCCGTGTCATCGTCTACGGTCTTCCACTTTCCTACCACGGATTGTGCTTGCATGCTACTCATGATGAGCGTTACGAAAGTGAAAAGGCTAATTGCGAGTGAGATTTTCAATACTTTTTTCATTGTATGTACGTCAGTTTTTTAGGCGAAATAATCAACAAAACGTATATAAGATAGGAAAATGAACAGATCAATTTCTCTACATAATTCGATTCTTTCCTATGTTTGGATGAAATTTTGAGAAAAAGTCATCTGGTTACGAATGAATGGTGATCCATTTGATTGAATAACTTGAGTAAATCCTCCCAATCTCTGGTGAAATGTACGCGGTTCTATAGGTTATGACATGCCTGTTAGCCCCTGCCAGGGCCAACGTCTCGTTGGTGCTCAACCAAAATGTGCCTTACCTCCGAAAAGGCAAGACACATATGCTCAACTAACTTGCATGTATGTGATACTAGCGATCGCCTACCAATCGCCCACTCAATCGCATCAATTCAATCTCTGAAGATTTGACATCAAATTGGACGTTATTCAGTTGATTCTCTGAGCGGAGCAGATTCAACTGAGCTTCGCGAAAGGCGATATTGGTACTCTGCCCCAGTTCGAAAGCTTCTTTCGTCCGATCAAAATTTGCTTGTGCGGCACGCACACTCGTCTGAGAAAGGCGCAAGATGCTCAAGCTATTTTGATAAGTGGCGTAAGCTTTTTGTAGGTCGCGAATCACTTGCTGCTCAGTCTGCTTATACTGGCTTCTGCTATTGGCGATTCCTACTTCAGCATCTTGAATGTTGCGCTTCAGTTGGTTGCCTTGGAAGATCGGAATGGAGATCGATCCATTGCCTGCAAACCCAAAGGTAGACTGGTCCAGCGTCTGGGCAAAGGGAAGGTTTGTGGAGAAATTATAAGCATAATTGCCACTCACCGATAGCTGGGGATAGCGCGCCTTTTGAGCTACGCGAAGGTTGAGTTCTGCCACCTTCCTGCCATAGTCTGCCACCTTCAAAGAAGTATTGCCTGCCAGTGCAGAGGTCGCCAACTCATCTAAGTTGAAGTCAGGATTGAGTTCTAGGTCGGTATTTACTTGATACTGACGCTCGATTTCCGTTCCCATAAGAAAGTTCAGATCCTTGCGTGCATTCTCGATATTGAGCGAGGCATTCAGCAGATTGATGCTGTCCGTACTGACATCCACCCGTGCATTGAGGATGGCAAGCTCCGTCCCAGTACCAAACTCACGCTGGGTCTGCGCAAACTCCAGACGCTGCCGCGAGCGCTCAAGAGAGGCTTCTTGAAGCTGGTAAGCTTTGGTCAATCTTGCTAGTTGGTAATAAGTCGCGCTGATCTGGGCAATGGTTTGCTCCATGATGAGCAAGCCATTTTCTTTGGTCAGACTCGCATTGGTTTGGAGGATCTTGTAGGACTCAAGCTGTCCCAATCCGAAAGCGTAGGTTACCCCCACGGCAGAGTTGAGACCATAGGTCGTAAGGGATTCGTTGAAGACAAACTCCTCGATAGGCCTTCCTTCCGCATCTAAAATTGGGTTGGCAGGGTTGCCCGACACCTTTGTTCTATTGGTGAGGTTATAGTTGCCTCCTCCTGAGAGATTCAGGGAAGGATATAGACCTGCTGCACCAGGATGGCTTTGGATCTCCGCCTGCTCTGAGTTGTACTTGGCGATTTGTACACCATAGTTATTTTCAAGAGCAGTCACGATTGCGTCTTCTAGGCCAAGGACTTCTTGTGCCCATCCCCATTGACCCATCAGAAGACTTATACTAAGTATGAAAATGAATCTTTTCATTATTGAGATAATTGGTTAAGCTAAGGATGTGTAAATCATGATGAGTAATAGCGCCACAACCAGACCACGGATGGTGTTGAGGATCAGGTAGCTTTCCTCGCCTTCATATCCAGGCTCCACGGTATTTCTATCGGGCATCTTGCCTGTGGACAGATAGACAAGGTTGGACTTGAGCCAGTTGATGCTGAGCAAGAGCGCGGGAAGGGTGACCAGAATCAGCAAGGTCGCTACACCCAACCCGAAGGCTACGGTAATAGCCATGGGGATCAGGAACTGTGCCTGAAGACTCTTTTCCAAAATCAAAGGACCGAGACCTGCAATAGTGGTCATCGATGTCAAGAAGATCGGACGGAATCGAGAAAGTGCTGCTTGGTAGAGAGCATCTCTGAAATCCATTCCTCTTTTGACCAGAAGGTTATACTGACTCACCAATACTAGACCGTCATTTACCAAGATCCCAATCAAGGCGAGTAGTCCCAATCCCGAAAGGATAAAGCTGAAGGGTTTTCCTAGTAGGACGTGCCCGATAAATACTCCAATGATAGAGAAGATAATGATGGGGAGTAGGGCCAGCGTTTGAGATACCGAACGGAAAGTCAGGATAATCATCAGCAGCATGCCCAGCAAAATGATCGGACCCACTTCTGCAAGCGATCCCCCAAACTTGGCATTCTCACGTGCTTGCCCTTCGTATGAGACGCTGACTGTCGGATGGTCAGCCAGTACCTTCGGGATGATCTGATTTTCGATTCGGCCATTGACCTCCTGTGTGGAGACATCGGCATTGGCTACATCAGCCTGTACGGTGACCTGGCGCTTACCGTCGAGGTGGTTGATCGTGATCAGGCCACGCGTGATGCTCAAGTCTGCGACTTCTTCTAATGGAAATGTCTCTCCTCGCGGGGTACGGATGTACATTTTCTCTAGGTCACCAATCGTCTTCCGATCGGATTCGGCATACCGTACCCATACTTTGACTTCATCTTCTCCGCGCTGCAAACGTTGTACTTCTGCCCCATAGAATCCTTGGCGTACTTGTCCGATCACAGTTTGTAGATCGAGGCCAATCAATCGCGCTTTGTCTTTGAGTTGTACATTGATCTCCCTCAGCCCTTCTCTGTCAGATGATTCGACATTGATGAGTTCGGGAAGTTCAGATAGACTATCTTTGACAGCTTTGACCGCCGATTTGAGTTCGGATACATCATCTGAGAACATCGCGACATCCACTGCCTTCCCAAAGGGGCTTCCTAGGGCATAGTTGACTGTTTCTGCTTCGTAGATCTTCCCTACTTTTTTCTCTATCCGACTGAGGATGGCCAAAGAAGACGCATGCGGCTCATATTCCTGACGAGCTTCACTGTCCAGCATCCTTACCAGTACATTTCCCTTGTAAGTAGTAGGCCCAATATTTTGATTGGTGAGTAGAATGACATCCAGTCCATCCGGACGTTCATTTTTCAGTTCCTCATTTACCTCGTAGATGCTGTTTTCAATATGATCCAGCCACTTCTTAGTGATAGGTTCTGCTGTCCCTGCGGGCATCTCCAGATTGATGGTAGAATAGTCTCCCTCAATAACTGGGAAGAAAGTAAGTTTCATGAATCCTCCAGCAGGAAGGCCCATAGACATGATGAAGATCGCCAATGGCAATGTGAAGCCCAGAAGGGGATACTTCATGACAATGTCTAGCTGCGGCTTATAGAACTTGTCTCTCAACCAATCCATGACGCCAGAGAAGAACGACTGAATCTTCCCGAAGACATCGTTATTGGATTCGCCTCGATTCTTGAGGGCTGCAGAGTGGGAGATGTGACCAGGTAGAATAAAGGTACCTTCGATCAGAGAGAATGCGAGTGAGAGAATCACTACAATGGCAATATCGACGAAGAAATCTCCTGTAATTCCATCCAAGAAGAAGAAAGTTGTAAAGATGATCATCGTTGTCAGGATCGCACCCAATACGGCAGGTAGTACCTCCATGGTGCCATCTACAGCTGCTTGGAAAGGATCTTTGCCGCGTTCCCAGTGTGAATAAATGTTTTCACTGATGACAATCCCATCGTCCACCAAGATCCCCAGTACCAATATCAGTCCGAAGAGTGAAATGACATTTACCTGAAGGCCAATCGCAGCTCCAATCATAAATGTACCTGCAAAGGAAATCGGAATGGCCACAGCTACCCAAAATGCAAGGCTAGGTCGGAGGAACATCGCCAATAGGATAGAAACCAATACAAAACCGATGATCCCATTATTCTTCAGCAGTCCGATACGCTGATTCAGCAGAATCGCCCCGTCTTGGATGATCGTTGCTTTTACGTCATCGTGAGACTTGTTAAAAGACGTAACATAGTCATTCACGATGGAGGCAATACCGATGAGACTTTCTTCGGTCGTATTTTGGACATTGATCTTTACTGCAGGTTGCCCATTGATGAACACGCGGTTGGGCGAGTCTTCCCATTTATTTTGAATGGTGGCGATTTCCTTCAAATATACTTTGCGGCCATCGGGTTGAGTGGTCACGATGATATCTGCCAGATCCTCTGCGTAGTACTCTTTGTTGCGGGTACGAATGAGGACTTCTTCATTCTCCCCTTTAAGCGTACCCCCTGTAATGTCGATGTTGGAGGCCGCCACAGCATTGCGTACTTGATCGAAGCTAAGATTATAGGTCCTGAGGACATTTTCTCTTACAGCAATTTCTATTTCCTCATCAGGGAAACCAGATAGTTCTACTTTAGACACATCGGGATTTGCCAGTAAGTCATCTTCGACTTTCCGCGCGTATTCCTTCAGGGTATTGAGATCTACGTCCCCACTGATGGCAAACTGCAAGGCCACATTGAGTACCTCCAACTTGTAGATGACAGGCGGTTCTATTCCTAGAGGAAAGGAGCTGATGCCGTCTATAGAGTTTTTGATGTCACGAAGGACAAGGTCGATATCATATCCACGTGCCACTTCGATGGTGACACGTCCAGTATTCTCTGACGAAACAGACGACACACGGTCGATACCTGTAATGCCGTTGATGTTATCCTCAATCTTGTTGACAACCCCTTCCTCTACCTCTTCAGGAGAAGCACCAGGGTATACTACTGCAATGGTAATGAGTTTTGCATCATTTTCGGGGAAGAAGGTACTTTTAAGCGAGAAAAGCCCAATCATACCCAAGGTCAAGATAGCCACCATCAGGACATTTCCTGTGATGGGGTATTTTATAAAGTATGCTACTAGATTTTTCATAATGAATAATGATCCTCTTTGCCTGTGACCATAGGCTCACAGATAACTATTTGATTGATCTCCGCAACAACTTATTGGTAAGGTTCTACATCCATTCCTTCGTATGGACCGATCATTGTTTCATCGACAATCACAGTCCCGTTGGGAATTCCCTTGACCATGACTGTATTCGTCGTGTACTGTATAGGTTCGACCATATGCATGGCTAGAGAAGAATCATCTTTGACAATCCAAATATTGCCATCAGACTGGACTAGGGCACGATCTAATTCTACTACATTTTCGATGGAGCTTCCTTTCACGCTGCCTTCTAGGTACATTCCTTCTTTGAGGTCATTGCCTGTAACTGTAATGAATACTTTGACGGTTTGCGTCTGAGGGTCAATCACGTCACTCACACGTGCAACGACTCCTCTCCATGCTCCTGCAATATCATCTGAAGAAAGGGTAACGCGTCCTCCTGGACGGACGAATTTCAGATCCTGCAGGTTGACAGAAGCTTCCATTTCATAGATGTAGGGGTTGTAAAACTGTCCCAGTCGCTGGCCTGCACGCACCAAGGTTCCTTCAGTAATCATTGACTCAGATACTTTCCCGTTGAAGGGCGCTTTCACTTCGTACTTTGTCGCTCTCTTTTCCTGACTACGGATGGTGTAGTACAGGTTGTAAATGTTGCGGGCTGAAAGGAAGTAACGCTCACGCTCAGAACCTGGGTCGGGAAGCTGTGCAAGGGGCTGATTCAGGTCCATCTTGTTGATGTAGGACTGCCACTTGTCAAAGCTGTCAGGAAAGTCCGTCTTGAGGTCGGGTAGAAGGAGCGTCAACTGATTCATAAATGAACTCTTTTGAGCGAGCAAATTCAGCTCAAACTCTTCTTTGTCAATTTGAATCATTACTTCCTCTTTCTTAAAGTAAACGCCTTCTCTGAAGGACTTTTTACCCTTGATGAAAGTACCTCCTACTTCGGAGAATACATCGATTCGATCACGAGCGGTCAGACGACCCGTGACTTCAATTTCAGTAGTTTCAGCTCCGTTGGTCACGGTGCGTGTCTTCACCTTTTTGATTGGAACGACATTTTCCAATTTTTCAGGTTCTGGTTTCGCACTGCTCAACCCACCAAAAGCCATAATGCCTAAGCCGAGGACTACGACGGAGATGATAACGGAAACGAGAATTTGTCTCATCGTGATATAGTTAGTTTGAGATTAGGTTTAGTTTGAAATGGTTTCATATGGAAACCATATATAAAAAATCATATATAGAGTCTGAGATTGTCAAATACATGTGCCAATACTTGCTTGCACGTTTCGAGATCTTTGGGGGGAACCCCATCGGTTGCTTCTTTGATCACTTCCTGCATGAAAGGCTCCATGTCGGTTCGGGTATTTTTTCCTTTGTGGGTCAGAAAAATCCGTTTCAGCCTCCGATCCTGCTGATCAGAGACTCTGACGACCATATTCTCCTCCTCTAGCCAGTTAATCGCTCTCGTCATGGTCGTCTTATTTCTCCCCAAGATGTGGCCTAGGTCTTGCTGGTTCCTTCCGTCTTGATGCCATAGATGGACCAAGATCAGCCAGTGATCCATGCCCATCTCATGACCAGCCGCTCTAAACTTGGTGAGTAGGGCATTGGTCATGAGTTTGGCGGTGCGTCCGACCAAACTTCCGAGGCTTTGTTCCAGTTGATTTTTTGGGAGCATTGAAGAAAGTTTCGTTTTGAAACTAACGTTATGCTTTTGAAAAGGTTCTCTTAGAAGAGATTTTTTTAGAAAATTTAATATAGAGATGGGAGAGGAATGTAGCTACAGATAAAGGAATTGCATATAAAGCCCCTATTTTGATTGTATAGGAGGGTTTTTATATATGTGAATCTTTAGATGATGTGGAGAAAATGAAGGGAGGAGGTATGGGCAAAAAATTGAAAAAAGCAAGAAAAATCTAGTATAAAAGTTGCATTTCTCAACATTTTCAATTTGAAATAAAAAAACCTGCATGAACACCAGTAGTTTAAGAATCTTCCATAAATGACATGTATGGTACGGCCAGAAAACTTCGGTAATCCCCGATCACCCGAAGGTGGGGGCCCGCCCTTGGCTTTCCGAGCTTAGCACCAATGGTTAGAACTGTAGATTCATAAACAAGTCGGTATCCATGCAGGACATTTTATGTATAAGGCAAAATAGCTCAAGCCGCTGAGAGCCGTGTATGCCGTTTTGCCTACAAACGTCGATCGTATATAAAAGAACAGCAAAAGAAGGTTTAGAACTTTTTCTGAGGAAATATACCTCTCCCTTCTTTTGGTATACTTACAAAGGTAGATCAGCTTCTTCTCACTACCAAATCTTCCTTGCAAATAGGTATTACATCTCTTTGCGAATGGAGAAAGATGAAGGATAAACATTCAAGGGTACAACTTGTTTGACGTCTTCTCATTTTTCTAAAAATCTATTTAGTTTCGCTGCTATAAAAAAGAGACTACTATGCGAAACTGGTGGAAAGAAACATTTGTATATCAGATTTATCCACGCTCCTTCAAGGACTCTAATGGAGACGGGATCGGAGACCTCAAAGGCATCACACAAAGCCTGGATTATTTACAAAATTTGGGGGTCGAGACCCTCTGGCTCAGCCCAATCTATAAATCCCCTAATGACGACAACGGCTATGATGTGGCGGACTATACCGACATCATGGACGAGTTTGGGACGATGGAGGATTTTGACGAGATGCTGGCAGGAATCAAAGCGCGTGGCATGCGGGTGATCTTGGACCTTGTAGTCAACCATTCCTCAGATGAGCACCGCTGGTTCGAATCGGCCAAAGCCTCCAAAGACAGTCCCTACCGAGATTATTACATCTTCCGCGAAGGCAAAGACGGGCAACCACCCAATAATTGGTTGTCTATTTTTGGAGGATCTGCCTGGGAGTACAATGAAGCGACTGATGATTACTACCTCCACTTGTTTACCCGTAAGCAACCCGACCTCAACTGGGAGAACCACGCCCTGCGAGAGGAAGTATACAAGTTGATGCGTTTTTGGTTGGATAAGGGCATAGATGGGTATCGGATGGATGTGATTCCCTTCATCTCCAAGCGTCCAGGGCTACCTGATGTACCCTTCAAGGAGGGCGAAGCCCAGATGATCAGCCTCACCAACTGGTACGCCAACGGTCCCCGACTCCACGAATTTTTGCAGGAGATGAACCGAGAAGTCATGGCGCACTATGATTGCATGACGGTTGGGGAAGGCATCGGCGTGTGGCCAGACAATGGAGCCTTGTACGTAGATCCCGATCGCAAGGAATTGGATATGATCTATTACTTCGACCACATGTTCTTGGATCGCGACTTCGAAAACGGTGGATTGAAGCCGATGGACTGGCCTGCCTTCAAGAAGATCATCCACGATTGGGACAGCGCAGTGCCAGAAGGGAAAGGATGGAATACATTCTACTTTGGGAACCATGACCAGCCGAGGTCGGCCTCGCGCTTTGGAAACACCGAGAAGTATCATTATGCTTCTGCGACGATGCTCGCGACGATGTTGTTCACCTTAAGACTGACTCCCTACCTCTATCAGGGAGAAGAGATTGGGATGACAAATATTACATTTAAAAGCCCTGAGGAGTTTGCGGATGTAGACATGATCAACCAGTACAAGGCTTACAAAGCCAATGGAGGCAGGGACGAAGATTTCTTGCCACATGCCAACACAGTGAGTCGGGATCATGCGCGCACGCCATTTTTGTGGGACGACAGCCATGAAGCGGGTTTCACGACAGGCACGCCCTGGCTCATGGTCAACCCCAACTATCCCCAGATCAATGCAGCCGCAGCCGTAGCTAATCCAGAGTCTATTTTTCATTACTACAAAGACATCATTGCTTTTCGTAAAGCACATGATGTGTTGGTATATGGCAGTTATAAGGACTTGGCACCTGATCATACAGAAGTCTTTTACTATGAGCGTGAGTTAGGAGCAGTGAAACTGCGCGTCCTGCTGAACTTGACTGAGGAAGCGGTAGATTTTGCAGGTCCAGGAGAAGGCTGGGAGAAGGTAAAGGGGAATTATGAGGGAGAGAATGTCCAGCTAAGACCTTATGAGGCTTGTATTTTTCAACTGAGTTAATATTTCTATGCTACATATGAGAAAGGAGGGTCGCATGGATTCTCCTTTTGCTTTTTATTCAGAATGGTCGATGATAGGGCTTGCAGTATCTTTCCCCTCTTGTTTTTTCCCAGAATCATGTAATTTCTGATAAAGGCTTTGCATCATTCATCAAAAAGACTCTTATCATGAAATCAACCTATCTCTTTATTCTGTTATTCTGGACAGGAGCGCTGATGGCTCAGCAAGTAAGTAGCATAAGTACCTCTGTCATGGCATCCCAGACAGCTGTACCCCTTACCAATATGGCTATATTGGATACAACCGACGATGGCGATGGCTGGGAAGGTCTATTGCTCGGGACTAATACTTGCCTCGGTGCATCGTTTGGTGAGTCCAATACCAATCTGGACCTTGGTCTGGGAATCGTAGGACAGTACAACATCAATGAGCAATTTGCGGCAGGTGGAATTGTCAACTTTCATCGCAATGGAAGCACCTTCAATAATCCAGGTTCAGGTGATAGTCGTACCACCCAAAATTCGGTGATGGTCTGTCCGTTTTTTTCCTACTATCCTAGCTGTATTTGCGATGATCCTGAATCACCTGTCAAACCGTTTACGCGCTTTCAAGCAGGTTTGGGTGTAGGGAATTTGGTATCCGAATTCGATGGAAGCGAAACAGTCATCAATCAGACGAGACTTCAAGCAAGTGTAGGGATAGGTGCTACTGTCAACTTCAAGGAAGACAGCTACTTCAATGTCTGGAGTGATGTCGCTCATTTTTCCCGTGTGACAGACCGTTTTCAGGACACTGATTTTACCTCTTCCTCCAATAACCTATTCTTTGGCCTCAACAAACCCACAATAGCTGTGGAAGTAATGAAGGCCTTCTAGATCTTTAAATAGAGAGAGCCGAAGCAGAATCTATTCTGTTTTGTGCTGACGAAACGCCCTCGCAGAACCTTAGCAAGTTCTATGGGGGCATTTTTATGCACCATTATTAAGTGATTTATAATGAGGGATTTATTGTTGGGGGGCTAATATTTGAATGAGGATAAATAGAGAAAATGTTATATGGCAACGACTATTACTATATAATGACTTTTCAAGTCTAATCTTTTATATAGTAAACCATAAAATACAGTATCATGAGATCACTATTTGTTGGAATTTGTTGCCTCATTTTTCTATCTAATCTAGATGCACAAGGTTTAAAGGGGCTGTATATCGGGACAGATTTGGGCGTCTCCTACCGAACAGATAAT
Source organism: Bacteroidota bacterium (assembly GCA_038527485.1). GTDB lineage: Bacteria > Bacteroidota > Bacteroidia > J057 > J057 > JALEFZ01. The sequence goes on along the minus strand of JBCBFT010000011.1, from coordinate 80,197 downwards.
GGAGGAGACGACGTATTCTGGAGTACGAGTTTGGGAGGGAATGCGCAATTCTATTTATCTCCCAAAATTGGCATTGGAGCAGGTTTGAACTACTTCTATTCTTCAAATGTCGAAGACAATGGGGTAGAGTTTTATCAAATCGAATGTGAAATGCTCGCTTTCAGACCATCCATCAGGTACTATCCCACAGGGTCCAATGCAGATGCAAAGATCAAACCTTTCATTCAAATTTTAGGAGACATTAGATCAGGCGACTTATTTGAGACCTTTAACTCGGGTTATGAGGCGACCTCTATCCGAAAAGACAGGGGCATTAATGGAGCCTTGGGTGTATCCCTGTTCTTGAGCGAAAAGATCTTTTTGAATGCTCAATCCAACTTTTTCTCCATTTATCGCCTGACGACAGACTCTCCGTTCAATGATGGGCTCAGGGTAATCAACGCCCGATACTTTGGGCTCAATCGCGCCGCTCTGTCATTAGAGGTCATGTTTAAGTTGTAAGACTCCCTTTTTGTCGGCTGCTTACCACTATTTCAAACAAGGCCCGTGTTGATTGGGTATAGAAAAGGAGAGTCATTCAAAAAATAGTGAAATGCATATCATCCGTCTTTTTATACCCTTGAGTCTGCTGGCCTTGTTCATTTCTTGCCAGCCTCAAGAATCCGAATCTGCAGCATCTCGCGTAGATGTCGAGGCCATCCGTACGAGCATGCCCCAGCAGTCTATCAATGATGATCAGTACTGGAGACAAGGCAAGGCAGAACTCAATCGATACGAACTTTTACAGAATCGATATCGCGACGTACATCCAGGAGAAGCCGTGCTAGTCTTTGTCTTGGAGGATTTTCTGACCGACAAGCAGGTGAAAAACGACAATTATCGGAATCCGAATAGCACACCCATTTTGAAGACCAATGGCCTCTTTCGTTTTCCTACGGGAATTTACGATTACTCTTTGATGCTTTCGGTCTTCACGCCATTTGATGTGAACCAATTTCCCCAAACGCTGAAAGTCACTCATACTGCGCAGGACTGGTGTGGACAGGGCTACCTCCAGCTCAACCATCAGAAAGAGGGCTATAAGGTTAGCTCCTTTTCGTACTTTGAAAGTGAAGGAGATCTCGTGACCACGGTGCCCGTCGCGATGCTGGAAGATGAGCTATACAATCGCATCCGCCTCAATCCCGATCAATTGCCACAGGGTGAGATCGACCTCTTACCAAGCTCCAATGTGATCCGAATGATGCATCTGCCATTCAAGGCTTTCAAAGCCCGAGTGGAGAAAAAAAACTATGTAGGAGAAGAGTTTGAGGGAGACAATCAGCAAGTATTGATCGTGAATTATCCTGACTTGAATCGTCAGCTTGAGATTGTGTATTCGGGAAATACGCCTTATGAGATCTTAGGATGGAAAGACACCTATCCTTCGGCTTTCGATCGTCGTCCAAGGACCACCATTGCCAAGCGTACACACAAGTTGCTCAGCCCCTACTGGTCCAAAAATGCGTTGGCAGATCAGGACTTAAGAGCCAAACTGGGCTTGGTAAATTTTCTACCTTAATTTGCTGCTTAGTAGTAGATAAAGAATAAAAAGTCAGACCTGTCCATCGATGCTACGCTGGATAAGTCTGACTTTGATTTATATAAAAATAGCATTCTCTATGCGATCGCAGCAGAAAACAGCAGGTCATCTTCCGAGATGATGTTGCCATCGCTGATCAAAATGGCCCTTTCTACCACAGCTTTCAATTCGCGTACATTGCCTGGCCAGTCATGGTCGATCAGAGCTTGCAAGCTATATTTGTCGAAGGTTTTCTCGACCATCTTATTTTGTTTGCAGAAATTGCGGAGGAAGTGCTTGGCTAGCAGCACCACATCATTGCCTCTATCTCTCAGAGGGGGGAGGTGGATCAAAAAGCCTTGCAAACGATAGTACAAATCCTCTCGGAAGAGTCCTTCCTTCACCCTATTGTGGAGATCCTTGTTTGTCGCGGCAAGGACCCGTACATCTAGTTTGATCTCTTTATTGGAGCCGAGACGGACGATAGAGTTTTCTTGCAGCACACGGAGCAGTTTGGTTTGCAGATTCACATCCATTTCCCCAATCTCATCTAGGAAGATGGTGCCTCCATTGGCCTCTTCGAACTTCCCAATTCTCCGTCCGATAGCACCTGTAAACGCGCCCTTTTCGTGGCCAAATAATTCGGACTCAATCAAGTCAGCAGGTATAGCAGCGACATTGACTGCCACGAAGGGACGTTTTCGCCTAGGAGAATTGTAGTGGATGGTGTTGGCAATGACCTCTTTCCCCGTCCCACTCTCTCCCGTGATCAAAACGAGTATGTTGCTCTTTTCGACTTTTTGGATCATCCTAAGCACCTTCATGATGCCATTGCTGTCGCCTACGACGCTACTGTACTTGTTTCGATCTGCGATTTGAGCGCGCAGCTCTTCCACCTCTTTCTTGAGGTTGACATGCGAGCTTAAATTTTTGACCACATTGGACAGCTCTACCAGTGCGTTTTCATTCTTAATGATGTACTGATTTGCGCCATTCTTGTAGGCTTCCACTACCACCTCTACCTCTTCTTGGCCAGATAATATGACTGTAGAAATTTCAGGGCTGTATTGCTGAATTTTCTTCAAAATCTCCAGGCCATTCATATCAGGTAGATTGTAGTCTAAGCTGACAATGTCAGGATTCAAGTGGAGGTTGTCAAATAACTCTCTTCCACTTTGGAAAATCCGAACATCCAGACTGTCGTCTGTACGCTCAAGTGATCTTTGGAGAACTTTACCAAAAACGGTATCATCCTCTACCACAAATACTTTGTTTGTATATTTTCTTGACATAAATGCTCTATATATCAGGCTCCAATTTAAAAGGATACCCCCTAAGCATAAAGCCAATAGAGAGATGAGTATTACATTTTAAGATTTTGATATTTTATGTAATAAATATTTTGAAACGCACTTTTTAAGTGTCTAGAATCTCTGCTTTTTTGTGTAAATCATAGAGTATGTCAAACGCTACATTTCACTTAGATTTTACACACCTTCTTCAACTTACAGGGGAAGACTCTGAGTTCATTATCGAAGTCTTGGAGATTATCGAGTCAGAGTCTCCTGATGTTCTGGCTGATATGCAATCACAACTGCACAGCAAGAGTTACAAGAAACTTTCAGCCACCGCACACAAGTACAAGTCCTCTATCAATATTCTGGGGAGTCAGGAACTGGATAACTTGGTGAAAAGTATAGAACTGGGTGCCAAACAGAGTCCTAATCATCAGCATCTGACCAAGTTACTAGAGGATTTTGAGTTTGCTTGCCAATCCCTCATGAGACAAATCTCTCAACAGCTGACTCACCTGCGTAGCCAGGTATAGTTTTCCTATATTAGCCGAGTAATACAACGCCTATCAAAAAATTACTCGGTCATATCAGTATCGTCGTCCTCCTCAATTTGCTCGTGAAGCCGCTTTGGCTACTCGTGGAGATGGAGGTACAGGATCAAGTAGGACATGCTGAGTGGGGATTGTACGCTGCCTTACTCTCTTTTGGATTTTTGTTCATCACGCTTTCAGACCTGGGGATCAACCAATATGCCACCAAGATGCTGGCAGGAGACCCTGGTCTGATGCGTTCGTATTTTCCCAATCTCCTCTCATTCAAGTTTTTCTTGACGCTGCTATATCCAGTGATCATGGGCGTCGTCGCTTGGTTGTTGGGGTATCCAGAGCAGCATATTTATTTCTTGGTCTTGCTCTGTCTGGTACACAGTGGAGGGCAGCTGATGAACTTTTTTCGGGCAAATTTTCAAGCCATGCAGCGATTTAGTCTGGATGGCTTTCTGTCTGTATTCGACAGAATCATATTGCTCTTGATTACGATTTATCTTTTCTATACCCAACTGGATATCTCCCGATTTATCTATGCGAGGGTGGTGACCGTGATCCTATCTGTAATTGTCTTCTATGGCTTGATCATCCGCATGTATGGCTGGTTTAAGCCCAAACTCGACATCCCACTGGTACGCAATATCATCACTTACAGCCTTTCACTTGCACTGATGACGGTGCTGTACTCCATCCACGACAAGGTAGATCAAGTCATGCTGGAACGACTGGCAGGTGAGAAAGAAAATGGACTCTATGCTGGTGCTTATCGATGGTTGGAGGCTTTCAGCATGTATATGTGGACGGTGTTGCCGATCTTCTTTGCGCGTTTTGCCTTCTATGTAAAGGACCTCAAAGAACAGGAAAAACTCCTACACAAAGGACAGATTATCACAAGTCTGCCCTTGACGTTGGTGAGTATATTTGTCTGGTTCTACGGAGAGAAACTCCTGTTTCTATTCGATCAAAGCTCGCCCGAAGAGATTGCTGTGATGACCCAGTGTCTACAAGCTGTATTTGTCGCCCTTTGGCTCAACGGAAATTTTGCCATTTTTTCTACTCTCCTCACTGCTACAGGGCATGAAAACGCCGTCAATGTATTCGCAGGAATCAGCATTGTCGTCAATATTGGCTTAAACTGGTACTTCATTCCCATTCATGGAGCGATTGCATCTGCCTGGACGACCGTGATTAGCTATCTGATTCTGAGCATTTGCTATATCTTTTATTTCCAATTTCGACTCTCCATCAAGGTCCCTTATACTCAGATTGTGAAACTGTTTATGCTTACAGGAGCCGTTTGGTTGTTATTTTACCTATTGGATATGCAGGGATGGGACTGGCGCATTGTGACAGGAGTGGGAGCTTTGGCGATGGGAGGAATGAGTTTTGGACTGCGTCTTTTCTCCGTGCAGATGGTCCGCGAGTTACTGTCACGAGGCAAATGATACAACCCCTTACTCAGAAAATGCTGATCTAGGATCCTATAGTCTACAGTCAAAAGTTCCCAATTTATCAGGAGTTCTTAGCTGAAATATGAAGCATGTCTGCCACATATCGGTATTAAATCCTTTGAAGCATACGCGGATATACTACAAGTGGGCGCGCTCCCAGCGTAAAATGGGCCATCATGTGACAATCCTCGCACAAGGAGACAGGGATGAGACAGAAGATGAATATGGCGTTCAGTTATGGGGGACGGGGATTTTTCATCGACTTTCGTGGCGTAGACTGCTGTTTATGTGGTGGATTAGAGCAAAGATCAAAGCGCAGCCCGCAGATATCTACATTCTCCATAGCCCTGAGCTCTTGTATTTGGGTAAATGGCTGAAGAAGAAGTACAAGGCACAGGTCGTCTATGACGTCCACGAAGATTATCAAGCCAATATCCTGGCCGCCAATCATTATCCTCCATGGTTAAAAAGACCCCTCGCACATACCGTAAGAGTGTTAGAAAGTCAGTCGATTCTATGGATAGATGCTGTGAGCTACGCTGAGAAGTGTTATGATAACATCTTGAATGTTCCTCCTAACCGAAAATTTTTCATCAGGAACACCTTTTCCTTTCGTCCAGTAGAAAATCAGATGCCCACAATTGCCTTACCCGATGAACCTTTTATGGTATTTACGGGAACAATTGCCTATCCCTGGGGCATCATAGAGACGCTAGAAATATGGAGGAAAATAAACCATGCGAAAGAAATTCATTTGGTCGTCATAGGTTTTGCTCCACAGCGAGCGATATTAGAAAGTATCCATCAGAAAGTGAATGAATGGGGATTGAACAATAGGTTTCACCTGATAGGAGGACAGCAGTATGTCGCCTATGTCGATATTCTCCATGCCATCAGGAAGTGCATATTTGGCACGGCGCTCTATCATTCACAGCCCAATATCTTGGGGAAAGTCCCGACGAAGGTTTATGAGTTTATGGCTTTACATAAACCGTTGTTGTATTCGGATGCATTGCTCCCCATTTTAGATCAGGTAGGTGACATCGGACTGCATGACAAAGGGCAGCATGGACAGGAATTATGGGCATTTTTCGAGCAATGGCAGCGTCCTCCTTTTCCTCCAGAACAGTATGCTTGGGAGCAAGACGAGCGAGAGCTCCACAAAATGCACGCTTATTTATCCCCACCAACAGATGAAGGGGCATCCCTTATGACATAAATCATAGATCTTCTGGTGTGGATGTTAGAACCTTTCCGCAAAAATCTACAAATTGAGGCACTAAAAGCCTTATGTAAAAAGGCAGACTCAAAAACACCAGACCGAAAGTGTGGATTGTGAACATAGGATTCATGCTTATGTACTTGATTTTTTTGAGTCGCCTATCAGACAAGAAAACCATCCATTTTATGCCTGAGATCAAGAAACTACTGGTGGCCAACAGAGGCGAGATTGCGCTACGCGTCATGCGCACCGCCAAAGAAATGGGTATCCAGACCGTCGCCGTATATTCGGAAGCAGATAGAGAGTCTCCACATGTGCGCTTTGCAGATGAAGCGTATTTGCTCGGTCCTCCAGCTGCGAGCGAGTCTTATCTTTTGGGAGACAAAATCATTCAAATCTGCCTGGATCATCAGGTAGATGCCATTCATCCAGGATATGGTTTCTTATCTGAAAATGCAGCTTTTCGTCGGAGTGTAGACGAGGCGGGTCTGATCTTCGTAGGTCCTACGGCGGACTCTATGGACGCGATGGGGGACAAGCTATCTGCCAAGCAAGCCGTCAAAGCATTTGGTGTGCCATTGGTTCCAGGTCTGGATGAGGCCATCATCGATATTCCTGCGGCTAAGAAAATTGCTGATGAGATCGGCTATCCTGTACTCGTGAAGGCCTCAGCAGGTGGGGGCGGGAAGGGCATGCGCATCGTCGAGCGTGGTGAGGATTTTGAGTCTCAGATGGAACGTGCAGTTAGTGAGGCTGAAAAATCTTTTGGAAATGGAGCGGTATTTATCGAAAAATATGTGGGTTCGCCTCGACACATCGAGATTCAAGTCCTAGCCGACCAGCACGGAAACGTCGTCTATCTCTTCGAGCGAGAATGCTCGATCCAGCGTCGCCACCAGAAGGTGATCGAGGAAGCGCCTTCGGCCATCCTCACGCCCGCCCTGCGCAAGCAGATGGGCGAAGCCGCCGTGAATGTCTGCAAAGCCTGTAACTATGTCAACGCAGGGACGGTCGAGTTTTTGATGGATGAGAATCACAATTTCTACTTCCTGGAGATGAATACTCGCCTGCAAGTTGAGCACCCTGTGACAGAGATGATTACAGGAATCGACCTCGTCAAAGAGATGTTGCGTGTCGCAGAAGGCCATCCGCTGAGCTTTACGCAAGATGATCTCGAGATCAATGGGCATTCTATCGAGGTCCGCGTATATGCAGAAGATCCTGCCAACAATTTCCTGCCTGACATCGGGAAACTCCATATTTACAAGCGTCCGCAGGGACTGGGTGTTCGAGTAGATGATGGGTTTGAGGAGGGAATGGACATTCCGATTTATTATGACCCAATGATCGCCAAACTCGTGGTGCATGCCAAGGATCGGGAAGCAGCGATGAAGCGAATGATCCGTGCCATCGAAGAATATGAGATCGTAGGGATTCAGACGACTTTGGAGTTCTGCAAATATGTCATGGGACATGAGGCGTTTACCAGTGGCAATTTTGATACCCACTTTGTGAAAAATCACTTTGATCCCACGCGAGATCTCAGCCCTGAGTTTTCGGAGGCGGAAGCGCTGATTGCTGCCTTGGTCGGAGAAGAAGCATTGAGCCAGGGAGGCGTGAGGAATTCGAAGCAAGCTCATCCTTATACACCTGCTAGTGCTTGGAAGTTGAATAGGAGATAGAGAACATAACAGAAGCTACCTGTACCAGATAAATGTCTATTTTTCGCTGAGAGAAATAGACATTTTTGTTTCATCTAACGACTGAGACTGTGTAAGCGCTCAATCGCAGATACATCTATTTATTTTCTGATCATCCATTATCACAGAATCGATGAAAGCACAGATTTTCTTCCTCCTATTTCTTCCAACCGTACTTCTCGCGCAGTCGGGTAGCGCATGGCATTTCCAGGTCCACACAGGCGTCGGCCAGTCTCAATTTAATGGATTGGGCCCTTTATATGATTTCCTGGAACAGAGTCAGCAGCTGGGACTTCGTTCCAAAATCGGTCTTACCCGCAGTTTTAGCATCCATGATAAGGTATATTTTCGTACGGGTTTAGGCATACATCATCTGGCGCAGCGTGCCCAAGAAGAATTAAGATTTCCTGATCAGATAGATCCTACCTGTGGATTTTGTCCTCCAACAAATGATATAGAAACACTCACCCTTCGTAATCTAGCCCTATTCGTAGAAGTCCCCCTCCTCTTTGGTACAACGAAACAAATGGGCAAATCTATCTTGTATGGCGAGGTAGGTCCTACGTTCAATGTATCGCTGTACAATTCTTTCGTGAGAGAAAGTGAACCCAACGGCATTGTATCCATAGATAGAATAAGTGCTTTTACCAATCAGTTCATCCTCTTGCCTGCACTGAATCTAGCCGTAGGCATCGAAAAAGAGCGAAGTGAAAAATCTGCGTACAGAATCGGATTGTATGGAGAAATGCTGCTAACAAGTACAGATCGAGCGATTGGAGATGCTTTTCCTTTAGGATATGAAACAGGTTTACAGCTTTCTTGGGTATTGGTCTCGGGAGGGGATAATTAGGGAGTTTATCACCATGTTTCATCTTCAGCTAAGTAGGTAAATCCCAACGTACCGAATAAATACCTGTTCTTCTCCAAAAGGAATAGGTATTTTTCATTTACATATTATGTCAAACCCCTATATCCCCATTCACATGCGCGCACGTATTTTCCTACTCCTACTTTTGCCTACTTTCGCATTTGCTCAGAAGTCATCAGATTGGGTCTTCGAAGGTAAACTTGGGTTGGGACGTCCCTATGTCATCTCTAGCCTCATCGATACAAGGCAGTTCAATTCGCAGCAGCAATTCAGTGTGTACTCACAGTTTGCGGTGACGAAACGCTTTTTTCTCCATGGCAATAGTTACATACGTGCAGGCTTGGGCTTGCATCAGATAGCACAACGAACCCAGATAAATATGATCGTCTCGAATCTACAATCATGGCAACCCAATCCCGATCCTAATGCCACACCTGAACTCGTCTCGATCAACTTTACAGGTATCATGGGAAGCATCCCTATCACGCTGGGAACTACTCGTACATGGGGGCGGCAGCAAATATATGGAGAGGTAGGAGCGGCTGCTAATGTGCTACTTTTTCGTATGGTGAACGTAGAGGATGCGATGGGAGAACCAGTTGATATCGTCAGTAACAGATCTTTCGCGAGTGAGTTTCGTCTACAACCCACACTCAGTATGGCGGGAGGCATAGAGAAAGCCCTTAGTAGCGGAGGAGCGTTCCGTATAGGCATCTATGCAGAGCCTATGTTCAATCCATCAGACATCACCAATATCATTGATGGCCTAAACTTCTTTTGGATAGGGCTTGAGTCGGGGATACAAGTCTCGTGGGTATTGGGAAGGAATGAAAAATAACATGGGAAAGGGATTTCATTTTCTTACACACAGCTGAACTATATTCATAAACCATGAGACTATACATCTTTCTTTTGTGCCTATGCCCCCTCTTGCTTTTTAGTCAGCATACATCATCTTGGTACCTACAACTTCATACTGGGGTTGGGCGACTATTTTATTTACCTAATAATGGTAATAGGGAAGTTCTGAATATGATCGATGAAAATCAGGTATGGGATATGCAATCTCAGGTATCGATCACACGCAGTTTTTCTCTCTTTGGTCAAGTATACCTTAAAACAGGACTTCGGGTACAGCGCGTATCCCAAAGGCTGGAAAATATCATCATCTTTCCTGAATTCCTGGCACCCAACTGTGGGTATTGTGGGCCAGATAGAGTGCAGCAGCAAATCGCGTCTCGATTTACCCACTACGTGCTGGGAATTCCTCTCATGATAGGTACGACATATCAGATGGGAACTACTCGGATATACGGAGAGACAGGACTCAGTGCAAATGCTCAGTTTTATGCCATTCGACATTTGGAAAACGTAAACCCTAGAACTTCTCAGTCAGTAAGAAATGCAGGAATCGTAGACCGACTAGTGGTCCGTCCGGCTGCCTATGTGGGAGGGGGAATAGAGCGCAGGCTTTCTTCCGAAGCTTCTTACAACGTGGGTATTTACGCAGATTGGGTGGTTCATGACGAAGGCGCCTTAGTATATCTCGACTTTTGGACTCCTTCAGTGACTTCTGTAGAATTAGGTATCCAGGTTGGGATAAGGTTGAGCAAATAGTAAGGGGAGTATTTTTTCTAATAAGATGGCAAATCTTTTATGGAAAAGTGCAGGCATTTTCATCTTAACTAAAAAATTAGTTGAAATGAAAAAGACACATCTCATTTTTCTCTGTGCTTTACTATTTTCCATGACAGCCTGTCACTCTGATGAAATGAAAGGCTACGAAATGGCACCTCAAGCCGATTTGCTGAAAGCAGGTCAACCTACTGCCACGGCGGAAGCGATCCCTCCCTCCCCTGAGATTCGCAATCTCAAACTCATCAAGGAAGGACATATTACCTTTCAGACGGATGATGGCTGGTCCACTTACGAGCGTGTGCGTGGCTGGGTCAATCAGCATCAGGGCTACATCGCAGGCGAAAATCAGTTTTCTAACGCCTATAGACAGGAACATCAGCTTACGATCAAAATCCCTAATTCAAAGTTTGAGGATCTGATGCAGATTTTAGGGACAGGGGTGAAGGCATTTGATGTGAGAAAGATCACGGTGAAAGATGTAGGAGAGGCCTACACAGATCTATCCATTCGCCTTAAAAATATGGAGGCCAAAGCCGACCGCTATCGAAAGCTATACCAAAGAGCAAACAAAATCGGTGAAATACTAGAAGTAGACAGGAACCTGAATGAAGTCGTACTAGAGATTGATAGGCTGAAAGGCAAACTGCGTTATTTGGACAGCCAAGTTTCCCTGAGTACAATCCACCTGACATTTTACCAAGAGATCGCATCGTCTAAACCCATGGAGAAAACACCTGGCTTTGGAGAAAAAGCAGTCGAAAGTCTATCTACAGGTTGGCATGCAGTCCAAAGTATCTTCTTATTTTTCCTCACCTTCTGGCCTGTGGCCTTTTTCATGGGAATTTCTTGGGGACTTTGGCGATTTGTGATCCGCCAACATGTGAGGGGAAGAAAGGTCTAAGATGAACATGCAGATCATTTCATATGTCTAAAACCAAAGCAAGCGTCATGCCTTTATAGGATACGATCTCCAAGATCGGCAAGACATCAAATTCTATCCATCATGAAGTTTACGACGCTTATCGCTTTGTTTTTAAGTATGTTTTTGATAGAAAAGCCTACAAGTACGCCTTCTACATCCCCACCGATTACGATGTGTGGCATGGATCAGTTTGCCAAAGATCCTTCTTTCATGCAGACCCATCCTTATGTACGCGCTATTCCTACATTTGAAGCTCAAGGAAAAATGATACAGATCCCTGTAGAAGGAGGTGAAAAAGCCAATGTATATGAGATCAAGGCTCAGAAGTCCAGTAATCAATACATGGTCATCATCCATGAGTGGTGGGGCCTGAATGAAAATATCAAGCAGCAGGCGGATCGCCTCGCCAAGGATCTTCCATATGTGAACATGCTCGCTGTAGACATGTATGATGGAAAGGTGGCGACGACTCCACAAGATGCACGCACCTATATGGGGGGACTAGACCAGAATCGGGCGCTTGCGATTGTCAAGGCATTGAGTGCGTATATGGGGGATGAGGCAGAGGTGGCGACGATTGGGTGGTGCTTTGGAGGTGCATGGTCTTTGCAGTCTGCGCTTGCCCTAGGCGAGAAGGTCAAAGGCTGCGTCATGTACTATGGCATGCCTGAGCGCAGTGTAGAGAAGCTGAAAGCTCTAAATTCAGATGTATTGGGCATTTTCGCGAAGAAGGATCGCTACATTACGCCAGCCGTAGTGGAGGTATTTGAGGAAAATATGGAGAAGGCGGGAAAAGAGGTCAGCGTGCATCAGTTTGATGCAGATCATGCGTTTGCCAATCCGAGTGGCGCGCGCTATCAGGAAAAAGAAGCAGAAGAAGCCTATGCGCTTACACTGGCATATTTGAAGGAACACCTGCCGGCTGAGTAAGCGTGACTTTTCCTAGATCTTGTATACGGATGCGTTGGATCTCCTGGCCATTTCCTTCGAGTTGAATATATTGGATCGGATGTAAGTACAGGTATGCCACGAGGTAAGGCATATCTTTGATAAACATCAATTTGTAGCGTAGACCTTGCCGGTGTTGAGCCAGCAAGGTTTCTGCTACTTGTAAGTTTCCTTTGACGGTCTGTGCCGTCGCAGCCGCAGGTTTCAATATCTCCAGCTCGATATCAGCTTTGAGTAAGTCCAGTAAAGCACTTAGGTCCTCCCCTTCACATACATCTACAAACGTCTTGTAGAGATGCTGATGATCGTCTTGGTCTACATCGAAGCGTGAGGAAGGTTTCTTCAAATGCTTACGCGCACGAACCAATATCTGCCGACAATTCGCCTCTGAGATGTCCAAAATCTCGGCAATTTCCTTGTGTGTATAATTGAAAATATCCTTGAGGAGGAAAACCGCCCGCTCGGTAGGATTGAGCTTTGCCATGAGTTGATGCATGCTCACCGAAAGAGAAAAATCATGCTCGACTCTGAAGGGCATGTGAACCGCTGTCTCTTGCTTCTCTGGGGGAAGATCCAGATTCTCCTTCTTGCGGTCGCGGATAAAATTCAAACATTTATTGATCAGGGTGCGTACCAAGTAGCCCCGTTCGTTTTCAATTTCAGATTTGTCCCAATCTAGCCATTTGATTAGGGTCTCATGGACCAGATCTTCAGCGTCAGATTGGCTGCCCAGCATATTGTAGGCGATAGGAAAGAGCATTTCCTTGTAGGATTGATATGTTAGTGAAGTCATGACCTATATCTTTGTATCCCTGCTTATAAAACACACATGATAGGGAAGACGTGACACGTCCGAGAAAATTTTATCTATGGCCACACATAGGAATTGGTATATGTTTGGCGGCTTTTTGTCGTTTTGATGAGAACCTGTAATTTGTAGACGTGGGACCGTAAGTTTTACTCTACCCCAATGCCCACAATTTTTTGGGACCATCCTTTATGCTATTAGCCGAAAGTATGCCATTACAGAATCTACTCCTCCATCGTTTATTTTTTCTGCCATTCTTACTGCTTATCTGCCTCTTTGGCTGTGAGCAGACGCCAGACTCGCCCCCTATCCAAGAGCCACCTATGAGTGACTCGAGCCTGACTTACTTGGCACTTGGAGATTCGTATACGATAGGAGAATCTGTACCTGTGGCTGAGCGTTGGCCTGCCCAGCTCGTGGATACGTTGATGCGCGCAGGTATAGACTTTGACTCTTTTCGCATCATTGCAAGGACAGGCTGGACGACAGATGAGTTGACACAGGCATTGGCTGACAGCATGTCCATAGGAACTTATGACATGGTCTCTTTATTGATTGGGGTCAATAACCAGTTTCGAGGCTATCCCTTTGATCAGTATGAGCGCGAGTTTGTTGCCCTGCTAGATTCCGCAATCAAATATGCAGGGGATGATTTGGAAAAGGTCTTTGTTGTTTCTATTCCCGACTATGGTGTGACACCCTTTGGACAGACGCGAGATACCGCTAGGATCGCCCAGGAGCTAGACCAATACAATGCCTATGCCCAGCAAATCTGTGAGGCACGGAGCATCCCATTTTTCAATATTACGCCCATTTCGAGAGAGGCAATTGATGAACCTGAACTGGTTGCATCTGACGGCCTGCATCCTTCAGGAGAAATGTACAGACAGTGGGTAGAGTTGATGGTGGCAGATGTGCAAAAGTTGATTGAAGAATGAGAAGCACGACATTCCACAAAGTACAATTACAAAAAAAGCCTCCCACTGATGGAGGCCTTTTTTATTTTAAATGCTAATGATCAGTTTCTTAGATTTTCCTACTAACTCTGACGCGGCATGCCAAATAGCATGTACATGATGGAGCCAAAGATGGGAGCGAACAAAATAAATCCTGTCCAAGCTACTTTACCAAAAGTAGTTTTCTTGCTTTCCTTCCAGATATTGAAGAGGACACCAATCGTAAGGAGAAACCAGACGATCGTCAAGATAGAACCGATGACACTTCCCAAAAATGAAAACATAAGTTGATAGGGTTAAATGTGAATCAAAATGAAATGGACGCTTTAGGAGGATGTATATATTCCTCTTTTAGTCCCCAAATTGTAAGATCTTTTTGCGAGAAAGTATCTACAATTTAAAGATAGCGTTTGAGCCTAAAGGTTGAAAAAAGTCCAAGCTTTTTACCCAAAGCTGATTCATAGACGGAGAAGGCGAGAAATTATTTTAGGGGAAAGTTGCGCAAAATTATTCGTCTGACGCACTTTTTAGATCTGCTAGTGCTGCCTTCGTACGGTTTTCTAGTCCTGCTTGGTAGAAGAACCCATCATACTTCAAGGCGGCTTTGTAGTAAGCTTCTGCATCCTTCTTGCGCGTTTGTTCGTGCGCGATCTCTCCTAAGAAATAGCTGGCATAGGCTTGCAGCCATTTATTTTCTTCTATTCCTGTATGCTGGATACATTTCTCATAAGATTCGATGGCTTGGGACAGCGCACCTTCTGAGTGAAAAATACGTGCTTGTCGGTAGTACATCTCTGTTCTGAAAGGAGACTGGGCAGGAAGCAAGAGACCCAATTGGCTCAGTACGGCTTTGGCTTTTCTGTAGTATCCTCCATCGAAGTAATTTCTAGCACGAAACAAAGAAAGGCTGATGGGATCGGGAGGAGTTGCGGCAAATTTTTTGGCCATGTATTCAGCGTATTCATCCTCATCAAAGCCTCCGTGTTGCTCTGCTGCGATCAATTGGAAAAAGGTCTGCCCCATTTGATAGCGATTATTCAGCGTCAGGGACATCCCTAGACGGAAATAGGCATCCGTACGCATCAGTTTTCCCTTATAATCACGGACAAATAAGGCCAAATGGCGCTGCGCATTTCCATAGTCATTGCGATAATAATAGGATTTTCCCAGTAGGAAGTCCCAAAAGGGGATGTAGAACACTTTGTCGTTTTTGTACTGGTCCACCTTGGAAAGGATGGCCATCGCTTCATCGTTGCGTTTGAGGCGCATGAGGCCACTGGCAAGCTGGTAGTCGATCAGAATATTGCCATTGAATTTCTTTTTGGCTGCATATAACCTATCCAGGGCATCCAAAGGCTTGTCCAGCATAGATTTCTCTACCTGGCAGAGGACCAGTTGGGCTTCAATTTGGAGAAAGGTTGACTTAGCTGCTGCCCTTTCGAGTTGCTCGACACCGAGTGTGAGATCTCCAGGATAGCCCAGTAGCTTAGCCAGCCATTGGTAGCGGCGAGGGACATTTCCCAACAGGATATTGAATAGCCCCATGAACTTGAGGGATTCGACACTTTCGGGGTAGCGCTTTTGATACTTCTGGATGAATCCGTAACAATTTTTCGCGTGCCGGATGGCATTGAGATAGTTTTGTTCCAAAAACTCAATCACTGCCCGCTTTCCGTGAAGCTCAGCCAAAAAGAGTTGCTGCTTGTATTCGGAGAGTTCCTTAACAGCCGTGAGTGTCTCAGGCCATTGGGTACGAAAGGTGTCACTGTACACAGGGTCAAGCGTGCCTAGAAACTTATAGAGGGGGATGTGGACTTGATAGAATTGTCTATCTCCTTCGTGGGAAAGCTGGCGGATGTAATCATCGGCCAAGTCAAACTCATAGGCCATGAGATGGTATTCCACCTTCTTGCGAAGAAAATCCTCATTGATCCCCCAAACGGACTGGCTGCTTGAGCAAATCATCAAGAGTAGGAGGTGAAATAAAAGTTTTCTCATCATATGATTTTCCAACCAACCGAATATAGCACGAAGATGCGATAGCTTTCTCGTCTCTTATGTTAAATAGCTGACAGGTTGGCGACTTAAATGGAGAAATAAATCTACCCTTAATGACTATTGAAAAAGTTTAGGAATGCTTCGCTGCGAGGATCAATTCATCTCCAACCGTAAGCTTGCCTTGTACCATGGGATACATGTTCATGCCAAATAAGACTTTATTCCCCTCTCTTCTGTAGGTACTCAGTGTGCGCATAGGCTCCTGACCTTTCTCTCCTGTGTCCTGATTGATGGTGATCACCTGGCAGCGTGCGCAAGGCTTAGTCCCTTTGAGCACCGCTGCGCCTATCTGGACCTCGTCAAAAGAGTCCTCATCTCCTGCATGCCCTCCTTCAAAGACAAGATTGGGGCGAAAGCGATTCATTGGCACAGGTGTGTCCAGTCGGTCATTCAGATCTGCTAGGGTCGCTTCACCTAGGATGAGAATAGGATAGCCATCAGCAAAGCTGACATTGGCACCATCTGGCGCATAAGCAGGATCTATCTGGCGAGGGGATTGATCGGGCATGTACACGAGATGTACAGGGCGTCGAAGAAGTTGACTGAACCATGTATCAGCTTCTGTTCCACATTGGATAGCTTCTACCCTGTCATCCCAAACCTGTACAGTCATAGGAGTGCCTTCTGTAGGATGCAGAGGAACCCAAAGAGGAGCTGAGCGAGACATTCTGTGGTCAATCCTGAGATGGTCGGATTCGAAGTCAACGGAGAAGAGCGCGAGCTCGGTGGACGATCGCTGCGTCAGGAATTGCCCATCAGGGTCTACGAGCATCCAGCGACGATCATAGGCGATGCCTCTTTCATTTACTTCTGTTTCTGCCAGCGCGATTCCCCCCAGTGATTTGATGGGGTAGCAGTATATTCCAGTGAGTTTCATCTTGCAATCTACAACCTATAGAGTGGCTTAATAAAACAAATTGGGATAATCATTCACAAATTTCTTGTCGAATCGGATGATGAAGAATGTCGCCAAAAGAAGGACCATCATACCTGCCAATCCAGTAGAGGAAGTCAGGAGTGAATGTCCATCATAAAGGAAGATCATACCCATGGCACCGACGTTGTTTAGGATACTCGTGACTGTAGCGGAGGCATAGATGCTACGGGTGCGCTGTGCCAGCCAAGCCAAAGGAAAAGACATCGCGACACAGAATCCGACAATGGCTGTCATCTCCCAGATCATATCCGATAATGGGAAGAGTGTCAGGTCGTTGTAGACTGTGTAAGGGATCAAGTTCCATAGGCCCCAGAGACCTCCAAGGATAAAGTTAGACTCGATGAATCCCATGCTACGTGTCTCAGTAAGCATGAATCCGCGCCAGCCTACTTCTTCTCCTACGGTGTAGATCATACCTACTGTTAGACCTGCAATCAAACCAATCACAGTAAGCATAATGAGTAGAGAGGCTATTTCACTAGGAAGACCCTGTGCTTGGATCACATGCATAGAATCAACACCCATACGTTGAAGTAACCATTGGTTCATGAAGTCCATCTTGTATACAGGAGGAAACTGTGCGATCCACTCTGGGTCGATGGTCTGAGTGATGACCTCTCCAAAACCAGGGATACGAAATACATTGCCTAGCAGGAATACGACCCCTAAGCTACCTAGGACAAGGACAAAAGGAACCAGAATGGTCAAGCCAATCCAGCGGAATGAATAGCGTTTACGATTCCAGCCGTATTTTGCCATGGAGCCTTTGTAGACCCATTGCTGTGTGAGGATAGCTGCCAGTGCGGGGGTCCATGCAAATGCAATGGGACCCACAAAAGGGAATATCATGGATTGAGGGTCGAAAAACATCTTGGGCAGGTAGGCTGCCAAAATGCCCAGACCAAAAGTAAATGCAAGGAATGTCAGTATCTTTTGCCGATCCATACCAAGTGTTTTATTGTGCCAGTCGCAAGCTGGCGGCTGGAAGCAGAGTTTTTGAGTGAGAAGGAAAAACTGTGTGTCTTTACTCCTTAAAACTCACTGTCTTATATATTGATAAGCTTCTTTTGGACTCAAGGTTCAAATAAAGTCTTACACAGGTCAAAAATGTAGTATCCAAGGTAACAACTCAATATACGAAAATTGGACTGCGCGTGTTGGGGAGGAAGTATTTTTTTTGTGAGAAGTCCTACATTGGCCCAGCCATGTACTCAGGCCAATCTGAAGGCTCCTTCTCAAAAGAGATGGTGTAATTTAGCCACTTTTATTGTCTGCGATGCCTGTAGCTGGCCCCCTTCAGTTTATAGCTGAAGCTTCGCATACGCTCCAGATACAATCTGGAGTTGGGGGTGTTCTGTGTAGGTACTTACAAATAGCATGAGCCCCTGAATACATTGGGTACTCAAGGGCTCGCACGAGATATACTCAAACCTTTTGCAAAGTAGAAAATCGACTACTCGTACCTTAGATTTGAATTAGTTAAAATATTCTCGAATACGCGAAAACAGTCCTTTTTGCTCTTTAGAGGGCGTGGGTTGAAAGTTATTGGCCTCTCTCAGTCGTTCTAGCGTTTTTTTCTCCTCGCCTGTTAGATTTTCGGGGGTCCATACATTGATGTGGACGAGCAGATTGCCTGTTCCGTATCCATTGATGTTGGTCAGTCCCTTTCCTTTCAAACGAACAATTTTTCCACTCTGAGTACCTGCGGGGATCTTGATTCGTACTTTATTGTCTAATGTCGGAATCTCTACTTGCTTACCCAGCGCAGCATCAGGAAAACTGATGAAGAGCTCATGAATTAAGTTGTCACCATCTCGTTCAAATAATTCTGAGGGTTCTTCTTCGATTTGAATGATCAGATCTCCACTTGGCCCACCTCTCAGTCCTGCATTTCCTTTACCAGACATCTTGAGGTTCATGCCATCCTCTACACCTGCGGGGATGGGAATATTCACGACCTCCTCTGTATCTACACGTCCTGATCCTTCGCAGACATTACAGCTGCGGGAGATGATTTTACCCTCTCCCTGGCAAGTAGGACAGGTCGTGACGACAATCTGCTGGAAGAACCCCCCTCCTGCTTGCTGACGAATTTCACCTTGTCCATTACATGTGGGACATACCGTGAAGGCGGTCCCATTTTCAGCACCTGTGCCATAACATGCTTCGCACGCAATTTTGCGAGGGATCTTGATCTTTTTCTCTACGCCTGTGGCGACTTGGTGCAAATTCATCTTGAGCTTGATACGGATATCTGATCCGCGCTGACCACGTCTGCGACGACGACGACCCCCGCCTCCGCGTCCTCCAAAGACATCTCCAAATGCACTGTCTCCAAAAATATCGCTGAATTGGCTGAAGATGTCTTCAAAGTTGCCCGAACCGCTAAATCCTCCAGTACCACCTAGGCCTGCATGCCCAAATCGATCGTACTGCGCCCGCTTCTGATCATCACTTAATACCTCGTAGGCCTCCGCAGCTTCTTTAAATTTGTCTTCAGCTTCTTTATTGTCTGGGTTCTTGTCAGGGTGATATTTGATAGCCATTTTGCGATAAGCTTTCTTCAACTCATCCTTTGTGGCTGCCTTCTCGACCCCAAGTACCTCGTAATAATCTCTTTTTGCCATAACTAAATTGGGTCAGCCCTTGTGGGCATGTAAAAAATGAGACCTTTTGACTTTTACCAACTGACAGAGAAAACCAGTCTTTAACTAAATAGTTACTGGCATAAATCCCTTATGAGAAATAGGTCAGATGTTGAGACGTAAGACAAGAGACTTAAAGTATTGCTGTGGAAGACTTCTTCTCTTACGTATATCTTGATTTCTTAAGTCGATTAAGTTAAATGAGTAGACATATGTAAACAGGTTATGTGGAATAATTTACGTCTTGACTATCCATACATTAAAGTCTGATGTCTTGAGCGTAACGAAATCTCTCACGGGATGATCTCTTACATCTGTCTGTCTACTTAATTTAAACTTAGGACAGGAATCCCTATCCAATCTATCTTTTTGCTACTCACCGACAACCACTTTTGCAAAGCGGATTACCTTATCCTTGAGTTTATATCCCCTCTCAATCTCATCTATGATGATTCCCTGCTGATCTTCTGCTGGTGCAGGTACAGTGGCGATGGCTTCATGGATAGCAGAATCGAAAGGCTTTCCTTTTGTTTCAAGAATCTCTAACCCGATCTTGCCCAATTGCTTTTTCATGCTATTGCTGACAAGGGTAATCCCTTCTTTGATAGCTGTCAAATTGTCAGTCTTTTCGATGGCAGAAAGGGTACGGTCGAAATTGTCAAGGATGGGAAGAAGCGTGATCAATAGGTCTTCATTAGCGAAGCGAACAGTATCACGTGTTTCTTTCTCTTTACGCTTGCGGAAGTTGACAAAATCTGCTTGAAGACGCATGTTGATGTCTTGTTCTTCTGAAAGCTTCCGATCTTTTTCACGCATCGCGAGCTGAAGATTTGCGATAATTTCCATGGCTGTATCCAGATCTTCAGGTGTTTTGTCTGCATCCGCCTCGGATGCCGTCTGAGTGCCCGCGTCTTTGCCTTCAGCTTGTGCTTCTGTCTGGTTTTGTGCTTCTCCTCCTACGTTCTCCTCCTGCTGCGTGGTCTCTGCCTCTTGTTCAGGAGATACCTTTTGGTCTTTCAGCTCTTCATTCATAGGTATGGGATGATTTTCAGCAATCTATAAGATTTTTTATTCAAAAATGAGTGGCACAATGTATGCCAATGACAAGATGTCCTTTCGTCTTGCCTCTTTGTCATATTCATGATCGCGCAAAATTAGGAAAGAAGTTTATTCTAGCCTTAGTTTTTTTATTTTCCTTCCTACTTTTCATGAGTATAAATCTGAAAGAGGATAAATAGTTTTCGTTTGTACAAATAGAGGGGAAATATGAGGATAGAAGGCTTGAGATTTCGATATAGAAGACAGATGCATTTCCCTGCATTTCTTTAATTGGTTCATATTACTAAATTTGCTCAGCTTAAAAATTTGATAAACGACAGATTCACCTATGTACAGAAGCATCCTATTGTATCTGCTGCACTTGGTATTGGCCGTTGGACTTGTAGCTCCAGCTGCTGCGCAACCGAAAAAGAAGAAGAAGAAAAAACAAGTTTCGCTCCTCACTTTTGACCAAGGTACGGTCACGAAGGCTGAGTTTGAGCGAGTATATGCGAAAAATAATGGAGGAATGGAAGCTGTGCAGGCACATACCCCCGAGCAATATCGTGAGTACCTTGACCTTTACATCAATTTCAAGCGGAAAGTCTTTGCCGCAGAAGCGCAAGGTCTACAAGACACAGAAGCTTTCCAGCGAGAGTTCAATCAGTACAAGAAACAACTGGTACAGCCTTATCTCTCTGCCAAGGATGTAGAAGAGAAGCTGATCCAGGAAGCTTTTGATCGCTCGCAGGAGCTCGTCAACGCAAGTCATCTGCTGATTCGTGTGGCAGAGGATGCGATTCCTTCTGATACTATGAAGGCGTATGAACGGATTTTGTCTTTGCGCGATTCTATCGTCAAAGATGGCAAGTCTTTTGATCTGATGGCAGAGCGATACTCTGAGGACCCTTCTGCCAAAGAAAACAAAGGAAATCTGGGATATTTTTCAGCATTTGCCATGGTATATCCTTTTGAGACAGCGGCTTTTACTACTGAAGTAGACGAAGTCTCTACGCCCATTCGTACGCAGTTTGGATATCACATCGTAAAGGTCAATGACAGGATCAAGAATGAAGGAACTAAGCAAGCGGCACACATCATCGTGCGGATCGGAGATCGCTACAGTGCCAAGGATGAAGCCCAAGCAGAAAAGATCATCAATGAAATCTATGAAAAGCTGAAAGGGGGCGATGCATTTGCCGATCTCGCAAGTCAATATTCAGATGATCCTAATACAGCTAGCCGTGGGGGAGATCTCGGAACAGGGCGTCTGCTTCCTGTGATGGAAGATATCAAAATGAAGCTCAGCAAAGATGCCTATTCGGAGCCTTTCCAGACTCCTTATGGCTTTCATATCCTGACAGTGACTGAAGTCGAAGGCTTGGGAAGTTTTGATGAATCAAGACCTCAGCTTAAGCAGAAGATCTCGCGTGACAGCCGAGCGCAGATCAGCCGAAATGCGCTTTTGGAGCGTATCAAAACGGACAATAACTACCAGAGCTTTGACGGTCCCATTCAAGAATTGAAGGAAGTTGTAGATGGGCGATTTGCTCGTGGAGGCTGGAGACCCGATTCTACGATGGATGAACTGATGGCCAAGAAGCTCTTTACCTTAGGCGAAGACTTTGAAGCTACTGTGCAAGACATGATCGACGTATACAGCAGTCGACGCTTGCGTTTTCCCCGTCTAAGCCCATCAGATGCTGTAGATCAGGTTTTTAATACGTACTTAGAGGGTGAATTGCTGGCCTACGAGGAAGCACAGCTTCCCAATAAAAATGAAGACTTCCGCAATCTGCTACAAGAATATCGCGATGGTATTCTCCTTTTCACGCTGATGGAGCAAAAGGTCTGGAAAAAAGCCGTACAAGATACGACAGGTCTAGAAGTATACTACGAGGCGAATAAGGAATCATTTAAAGCCAATGAAAGGTTAGATGTTCGTGAATATCGTGCAGAGACCGAAGAGGCAATGGTGAAAGTGAAAGAAGCACTGGAAATGGGGATGACAGATCAACAAATCGACTCTGCTTTCAATGACAACTCTCCCATCAATGTGCGTATAACCTCTCAGACGTATGAGAAAGGTGCAGGAGGCTTAGACGAAGCGATTTTTGGGCAGGAGAAAGGATATATTTCTGACCCGCTGTCCGCCAGCTCTTTCTATCGAGTCATCGTAATAGAGGATAAACGTCCCGAAGGAATCAAGACATTTGACGAAGCCAAATCAGAGTGTATCACCCGCTACCAAGATTATCTGGAGCAGACATGGTTAGACGAATTGGCACAAACATATCCTGTAAAGATCAATGAGAAGGCATTTAAGAAATTGTACAAATAATTTTGCCCTTTACAACCTCTGCCTTGTATTCTCCGTCTCACTGTTAGCTGGAATGACGAGCTGCAATAATCAGAAAGCGGGAACCAAGTCAGAGGTTGTTGCTACTTTTGGAGAACGGTCTTTGTTTCGCCAGGAGTTGGATTATTTTATCCCAGATAGTGTTTCTATGGCAGACAGCGCACGCTTTGCCAAGGAGTACATCGAGCAATGGATAGAAGACCGAGCGGTAGACGAAGCTGCTAAACGGACAATCCTAGGATTGGATGAGGAAATCCAGCCAAAGGTAGATGCCTATGCACATACATTGCGGGAGCAAGCTTTTGGTCAGTGGCTTATCGGACAAAATGCAGATAAGTTTCAGGTAAGTGAAGCTGATTTGAGAGAGTATTATCTGAAGTTTCCAGAGAAGTTCGAAAGCAATGAAGCGTTTTATCAGTTCTTTCATTTAGATACCAAATTGGACCGCCAATATCAGGTCGTCAATCAAATGGGAGCAAAGGACCAGGAGACCATAGACGAACTGATCGCCTATGCTGCCGAATCTGCAGATAGCTACAAGCTCGACAGTACGTATGTAAACGAAAGAGCACTCATGGAGTATGCACAGGGTTATTACTTTGGAAATATCCGCAAGGCAGTCAAAGGAAATGTGTATCCTTATGCACACAAGAACAATGACACAACCTACTATGATTTCTTTAAAATGATTGATGTCATTGATGCAGGGGAGACGATGCCACTGGTGATGGTAAAAGGCCAGATCAAATTGATCATTCAAAACCAACGGAAGCAAGCACTGGTTGAGCAATACATTGCCCGACTGGTACAGGAAGCGAAAGCAACACAGCGAGCCAAAGTGTTCGCGAAGTAATGCATGATATAAGATGGCAGACTGCGAGAACTGTCGTTTCGCATTTGTTATTTCACTTAATATAGTTGAGCATTGGAGAAAAAAGTTCTACTCCATCAAATCAACGCTTTACGGATATCTGTATATAATTATGAAATTAACATCAATGTCTCTTTTGTGGCGTCTGGCGCTTGTGAGCATATTCTGCATGAGCACAAGCTTTGCACAGCAAACGGTTGATCGGATCATTGCTGTGATTGGGGACGATATTGTCCTAGAATCTGATATTGATAATCAGTATAACTATCTCATCATCAACGGTCAAAAAGACGATGGGACGCTCCGTTGTCAGGTGATGGAAGGCTTGATTGTGAATAAACTTCTTCTAGACAAAGCCAAGCAGGACAGCATCGAGGTGAGCGATGGAGAGGTAGAAGGCGAACTGGTACGTAGGATGGAGTACATTCTGCAACAGGTGCCTGTAGCTGAATTTGAAAAAATCTACGGCAAATCTGTCTCACAGTTTAGAGAAGACATCCGTGCAGATATCCGCAAGGAACTCCTCATCAACCGCCAGCGTGGAGCAATTGAGGCAGAGACGGACATCACGCCCAAGGAAGTAAGAGAATACTTTGACCAGATCCCTAAGGATAGCCTGGGCTTGCTTCCAGCAGAGGTGCAGATCAACCATATCGTAGTGAAGCCTCCTTACTCAGAAGAAAGCCGAGAGGCCGCCTACGATCTCCTCAATGATCTGAGGAGTCAAGTGCTAGACGAAGGAGATAACTTTGGGTATCTCGCTTCCCGCAACAGCGATGAACCTAATGCATTGCGCTCGAAGGGTAGTCTGGGCGAGTTTGGTCGTGGGATGATGGTCCCCAAATTTGAAGAAGTAGTCTTCAACATGCGTCCAGGCGAGATCTCACAGCCATTTGAAACGGAGTTTGGGGTACACATTGTGAAGCTAGAAAAGCGTCGCGGAGAAGTCGTGACAGCCAGCCACATCTTGAAGCGCTTGCGTTACTCTCCCAATGGTGACTCCGTCGCCATCGACTCCCTCAACAGCATCATGAAGCTGGTCAATACGGATTCCTTGACCTTTGAGCAGGCAGCCATTGTGTACTCGCAAGACAGAATTTCTAGTCAGTGTGGAGGATGTATCTCCAACCCTCAAACGCAGGAACTCAAAATCCCTATGGATGCCCTAGACCCTGACATGTATTTCAAGATCGATGAGATGAAGTCAGGAGAAATCTCTAAGCCATTGGAGTATCGATTGCCTGATGGTTCTCGTGCTTTCCATGTATTATTTCTCAAGTCAAAGGTAGATCCTCACCGACCCAATTTGGAAGACGACTATCAAAAGATCCGAAACGCCGCTTTACTTGCTAAGCGTGCCGAAAATTTTGAGAAATGGTTAGAGGACGCTAAGAAAAATATCTATATTGACATCAAACCCACTGAATGTCAGAACGCCTTAAAAAATTGGCTTGAGTAATGCAGAAATATCAATCGGAAGTGGAAGCGGCAGATGCACTGGCGCAGAAGTACAAGGAGCTGAAGCAAGAGATAGGAAAAGTTATTATTGGTCAGGATGAAGTAATCGAGAAATTATTGATTGCCCTGTTTTGCAAAGGTCACACCCTACTCGTAGGCGTGCCTGGTCTTGCCAAGACCCTCCTGATCAGTACCATTGCCCAAGCCTTAGATCTCAATTTCAATCGTATCCAGTTTACCCCTGACCTCATGCCCTCGGATATTGTGGGTACGGAGATCCTGGAAATTGACGAGGATACGAACAAGAAATATTTCAAGTTCATCAAGGGACCGATCTTTGCCAACATTATTTTGGCGGATGAGATTAACCGTACCCCGCCCAAGACGCAGGCAGCCTTATTGGAGGCCATGCAGGAAAAGCGTGTGACCATCGCAGGTGAAAACCATGTGCTGGAAGCTCCTTTCTTCGTGTTGGCGACGCAAAACCCGATCGAGCAGGAAGGAACCTATCCATTGCCAGAGGCCCAATTGGACCGCTTCATGTTCAACCTCACGGTAAACTACCCTTCTATCGAAGAAGAAATCGAAATCGTAAAGCGTACGACGACAAACGAAAAACCTCAGGTCAATCCTGTTTTGACCCACGAAGAGATCATTTTCTTCCAAAATCTCGTTCGTCAAGTGCCTGTGACAGATAACGTGATTACTTACGCAGTCAACCTCGTCAATAAAACACGTATCAACACACCACACGCACCCGAGCACATCAAGGATCTGGTGACTTGGGGGGCAGGACCACGTGCTTCGCAGTATCTGATCCTTGCAGCAAAGGCTCAAGCTTTATTGAGAGGGAAGTATGCACCCGATATCCAAGAGGTGAAAGACGTAGCAGCTTCTGTACTCAGACACCGTATTGTGGCAAGCTTTACAGCAGATGCAGAGGGTATCACGACCGATCATATCGTGGACAAATTGATGGATTAAATTTGAACTGACAAGGATTCAGCCTTGGCTGTCTCTTCTAGAAATAGTAATCGACTGTTCTGAATAAGAATGGTCGATTTTTTTATGGGGGTGAGGGAAATCCTTTCTGGTGCGTTAGGCTCGTTCTTGTACCTATTAACCCAATCTATCCCATCTTTATAAAATTATTTGTGATAATCATTCCTGAAAAAAGTATTTTACACAAAATACGAGTAGATGAAGGGCTTAAAGCCAAAGAGTATCATTCTTCCTGTAGTATTCATAGGGGTTTTCTTGCTTGTAGTAAGAAAGTGTTCCTTTCATGCATTGCCACAAGAGAAACTTCATGCGATCAAACTCGACATAGAAGAAAGCTACAAGAATGATACGTATCAATTGACCATCACGAATCCTGTCGACTGTCCCAACCGATTCCTCCTAAGTTGTGTAGATGAAAAGTTGATTGATTTTCCACCCATCCTCCTCGAAGCCAAAGCGGACACTACCATTCGCATCATAGGGCAAGGAAATCTAAAAGGTAAAATGAAGATCCATTTGAAATGGGGAGATCCCAGCCTTCCGATACAAGCCCACAGCATTTCCCAACTTCCCTACCCTCAGCATAAACGTTATCAACTATTGCAAGGAAACAACTCAAATCCCACTCATAATTACGGTCTGTCGAGATATGCTTTTGATTTTACAATGGAGATAGGAGATACAGTTACTTCCACTCAAAATGGCTATGTGGTAGCAGTGATTGACGGATATACGGGTTGGGGATCAGGAGATAAATGGAAGCCTTATGTAAATCAGGTCATGATCTATGATACAACTTCACATCTATTTACGATGTATGGGCACCTCATGCAAGACGGCAGCTTAGTAGAAGCAGGGCAATACGTGACAGTAGGCCAGCCCATCGGATTAAGTGGAAAAACAGGACAGACCACAGAAGAACACCTTCATTTCAATGTGTTGAAAGCGGATAAAGGGAAGCGGGGGCTCCAATCGTATCCTTTGGACTCCATTGGAAACTATAAAGTGAAGACACTTGAGCGGTATCAGTGGATGGAGAACTGAGGAAGAAGCCAGCGTGATGGAGCAGCATGGTTAATCTTCAGGTCGCCAATGAAGCTGACAGTCAAGATTGAGTTGTAGATGCTTAAATCCAACTGATATCTACATCTTCTGACTCCTCGAAGTCCACAGGAGAAATAGGCTGCAATCCCAAAGCATCCAAAATAGATTTGGCTTGAGCGTTGATGTCTAGCCAGGGTTCAGTCTGGTGTTTGATCTTATCGAAGCAGTCAGCTCCCAAGATCTTGGTCAGTTTCCTTCGAAGCACCTGAATATGTATAATGACAAGCGGGGGGAATTGAGAAATGTCTTCAATGAGGATCTGTGTAGCAGCATGGAGAATTTCTCGGGTCCTACTATAGAAAAGCCCCGAGAAGTGGAAAATATCCTTGTCCTTCATGTTGCGATAATCAAAGGCCGCCATGTGCAGGAGGAACAAGGTATGATTGAAAAGGTACTTTTTGATCAGGGCTATTTGTTCTTTTGCATCTCCATCAAAATAAAAGGTCATGAAACTCTTTCCCTTTTCATCTTTTACTTCTAATGTCTTCTTCATTGGATGTTAAAACGTAGAAATATGCGAATATTGTGTATGTCCTGATAGTTGTAAAAAGATCTGCCTCAAGGCCTATGCTCTTCACATCTCTCTTATTTTTTAAGATGAATTTTCAATTTATAAAAGATATAAAAATAAAGTCAAGGATAAAGAGGGGAATGTGCTGACTTGTCAACAGACCCAACTAAATATTTCACCGCTTTGCGTAGTCATCCAACTCCACACCTCAATTTGTTAGTTTCCCAACTAATAACACTAGATCGTCGCAAAAGAAATTAGGCTATGATAAGATCTTGACTACGTGCCCTTTCTGTCACGCCTCACTTCATCTACGTAAATATCCCCTCACCTTCAAAAGGCAAGGGGACGGGATATATACAAAAACGATAATTGCTTATTTCTCTAAATCTGACTACCAAGGGCAATCTACTACTACGAATCCTGGTCTACGACGTGCCTTCTTGAAGAAGATGCCATTGTGCTCAAAGTACTGTCGGTTGTAAGCGTAGAATGCTCTAGCACGACGAGGCAGAAAGTCCATATACAAACCTACGGGTGGTACGATAACCTGAAATCCTCTGCGAACGGGCTGGTAGAACATGCCTTGGGCATAGTAAAAGGTTCCTCCTTGGAAGTATACAGCACGCGCACGAGAAGGTAAGTGAACGACACGCTGAGACTCACAGTGGTAGAGGTGATCGTTGCCGTAATAGTAATAGGCATAAGGATCGTGATGGTAGTTTGGGTTGTTGTAGTAAACCCGCTGTGGACGATTGTTACCCGCATAGTATCGAGGCTGCTGCTGGCGTGGGCGCTGTGGTTGCTGATACTGCGGCTGCTGATGCTGATAGTGGCGATCACGTGGGTGCTCAGAGTAAGAGCGTTGAGGCTGCGCGTAAGTCGTCGCATCACGAGAGGAGCGGGTGGTTGTCGTTCTGGTTTGGGTATCCCGACCTCTGCGCTGTGCCATGACGTCAGACCCAAAGATCATAAAAGTAAGAGCAGTAAAAAGGAGTAAATGTTTGAGACTCTTCATGACAATTAGGTTTAGTTGAAATTGAAACGGTTTGGAGGTGGGGAAGATGTTTTCTGTGTCTCCCACGGTTTAATTTAACGGGAGAAAAAAGGCATCGTTTGGCGAAATCGTGTGGGACTGTGCAAGCGCGTGGCAAAGGCTTTCATCGCGTGTCGAGCGCTTTTGCAAGCGTGTAAAGAAAAATAATCAGAGGGAACAATCGATAGATTTTTGAAGTTGAAATAAGGTGTGAAACGTATGAAAAGCAAGAAATAATATTTTTAATTAATTGGCTGTCAATTATTTAAGGAGTGAACTTTTCCTGTTTTTTATAGCTGCTGTTAAAGAAAATTTATGCTGAATTCCGATATATTTGAATTTCTCGTAGATCTTAAAGAAAATAATACCCGTGAATGGATGGAGGCAAACCGTAGTCGATATGAAGCTGCGCGTGTCGACCTGCTACATCTAATCCAAGAGATCCTAGATGAGATGGGGGTCTTTGAACCACACGTTCGTATGTCCAAGCCCAGCAAGTCCATTCTCCGCATCAATCGCAACCTTCGTTTCTCCAAAGACAAGACGCCTTACAAGCATTTCATGGGTGCGATATTCAGCAAAGACGATGCACACAGGAGCTATCTGCCCGATTACTATCTTCACATTCAGCCTGGCAATTGCTTCTTGGCAGGGGGTTCCTGGTATCCTACAGGAGAACCGATGGCCAAGATCCGTGCAAAAATTGATTTGGAAGGAGAAAGACTCGAAGCCATCATTCAGGAGGAGGACTTTCAAAGGTACTTTGGAGGGATCGAGGGAAAAAAACTCAAGTCAAGCCCACGCGACTATCCCAAGGACCATCCCTATATTCATTTATTGAACCACAAGACTTTTACGACCTCTCATCAGCTGACGCATGAGGTGCTGATGCAGGAAGACGCTCCTCAAGTGATCGCAGAAGGTTTTCGTGTATTTAAGCCTTTCTATGATTTTTTGGTAGAGGCGCTTTCCATAGAGGAAAAAAAACAAGAGGGGTTTTCGAGTGGCATCCAGTTGATTTGATGCATGTCATTCATTTTCATCCAAAAAAAACTACTTCCTCTCATTTTCCCTACACAAACATACCCTTCTTCTACACGCTGGTTTGAAAGGGTGACACGTTCGTTGGTTTTAGCAAAATGGGATTAAACGTTTGATTACGTACATGATCCAAAAGATGTATTTCATAAAAAGAACATCTAAACATTTTTCATCAATGAACACTGTAATTGCTAAGAAATTCGCCTTTTTACTTCTCATCCTCGTAAGCCTTCCTGCCTTTTGGGCCTTCACACCTGCTGAAGAATCCGCTCCCTTCCCACCCCGCTGGGAGAGACTCGGCTCACGCAAAGTCAATTTCCGTCTCGATCGCGACGAGATTCCTGTCACAGTAAGAGAAGGTGTATTCTCAGGCTTAAAACTAAAGATCACAGGGTCGCCCATCAATTTGCACAGAGTCATCGTCCACTACCGCAACGGGCAAAAGCAATCACTCAATGTACGGATGAATATCCCGCGCGGAGGCGAAACAAGAGTCCTCGACCTGAAAGGAAACAAGCGTGTGATCCAGAAAGTCGTATTTTACTATGATACAAAGAACCTTGCTGCCGGGCGAGGAACCATTCACCTGTGGGGAAAGAGATAGCAAGAGAAAAATCTGTGGATGAGGGACGTTCAATCTGTCTTCTACGTAAAGAGAATTCATGTGGGGACATGGAGTTGCCGAAGGGTACGCAGCATATGCGGCCCTTTTTCTTGTGATACCCGATAGGAATGCTTAACATGTCCCTATAAACACTCCATCCCATGAATAACCTTCGCCCCTTCATTCAACTTGCAGACCGAATCGCTCCTTCTTGGACGGCCAATCTCGCCTATAAGTTTTTGACGAATCCTCGGTTTCACAAACTCCGTCCCTTTGAGGAGGAAGCAATTGCGAAGGCTGAAAAAGAAGATGTGGAGATCGTAGGTTTTCAGATCAGGACTTATAAGTGGGGCAATGGCACCCGTAACATCCTATTGATTCACGGCTGGGAAGGTCAGGGAGCCAATTTTGGGATGCTCATCGAGCCACTCATAGCTTTGGGTTACACTGTGTATGCCTTTGATGGCCCTTCCCATGGATTTAGTTCGAAGGGAGATACCAGTTTATTTGAGTTTGGAGAGGTTGTCTCGGCTTTGCTCGAACGATTTGAGGCGGACGATGCCATCAGCCATTCTTTTGGGAGTGTGGCGACTTCTTTTGGTTTGTGGAATCGAAAGGACATTCATCTGGATAAACTGGTCATGATCACGACCCCCGACAGATTTGAAGATAGAGTAAAAGATGTTTCGGAGAAGGTAGGGGTATCCATGCGTACACAAAAGCGGTTGATGAATCGAATTGCAGAAGAGACAGGGTATGATCCCTATGATCTCGCTGTCAGCACCTACTCTAACGAACTCAATGTGGGCGAAGCTTTGATCATCCATGATGAGAACGATAAGGTCATTCCTGTATCCCAGTCGGAGTCCGTCGCCGATGCTTGGAAGGTCGCCCGACTGGTGAAGATTGCCAATACAGGCCACTTCCGTATCCTACGCGACGAGCAAACCGTAAGGTTAATCGAATCTTTCCTGGGATAATCTCCGCATGTCGGATACCTTCCCAGACACCTACACACCTAACCCTCCATGTTCAACATCTGTCCCAACTGTGGCCACTATCATGTGGACAAAGTCGTCACGCACACACCTGAAGGGAGCTTCGCCACTTGTCCAGCTTGTGAGTTTGACGTTCCCTTTGTGAGCCTACCCTTGTTTTGTCTGACAGGACCCAGCGGTGTCGGCAAAAGTACCATCGGCTACAGGCTTCTGCAAGGCTTCAAAGAAGTCGTTCTCATTGAGACAGATCTCTTTTGGATCGATGGGATCAAAGGAAAAGCGCAGGAACTCATGCTACGTGTCGCCAAGAATGTCATGCAGGCAGGAAAACCTGTGGTGCTTGAGGGAACCATCATTCCTGAACACCTGAAGGATAGCGTTGAGAAGCGTTACTTTCGAGATATTCACTACATCGTACTGACCTATACACCTGAAGATACAGAGACGCGTCTCAAAGCGCGTCCTTGGTGGCGAAGCAGTGGCAGCGAAGCCTACATTCAAGACCACATCAACTTTAACCAATGGATCGAACAGAATCTGGTAGATCATCCTCAAACATTAACACATATTCATACGTCGGATTATACCATAGCAGAAACGGAAGAAAAAGTGAAAGAGGCGATTAGGGGAGTCATGAAGAAATACATCATTACGTAACTTGGGGTTTGTCTTTGGTGGTAAAGAAAGAATAGCTGGTATCTGAGTACCCAACTTTTTTCAAAAAAAAATCCCAACTTTTTTGAAAAAAATATTTTTATTGCTATTGTTGTAGCATAAAAATTAATATTAAATGAATAAGCAACTGTTCTTTTTTGATCCCAATGAATTTAGTACGCGTAGAAATACTACAAGGGAGGAGTTCATTAAAATGATTGAGCCTGAAGCAAGTAAAATATTAAATTTGATGGATAGATCATTTCATGAAATGGTTACACGTCGGGATGAAAGGCGAACGTATTCAATTACTCCCAATTGGTGTCCTGTCGAAATGAATGCAAATATTAGAGGCAACTTAGTTGATACATATGGTGTTCAAAAAGTTAATCCTAAAGATACAATAGTAGAAGTTGGAAGAAATGAGAGATTTTACCTCAATTTAGCGGGGAAGTTTAAAATTTATTTTAAGAAGCTAGATAAGTATCACCAACCAAGAAACATTTTAACTAAGAATGATTATTTGATAAAGAATCAACTAAGCGATAACTCAGAAGATGTTAATCCTAACATCTTTATTGGTTACACTGTTAATAAACATTGGAATAAGATTACGGGCATCTATGCTGTTAAGCTTGTTGGCACCACAGATAAGGAATGGGAAATCGACCTGAATTTACTTGTCGCTAATAAACAGCCTTTGGCTAAGAACATTAGCTTAAATTCAAAATCTAAAGAATTGAATCAAAAACCATTAGTTAAGATAAAGAAAGGACTGAAAAGGAAAAAGGCAGAATAAATTTTAAGAAGTGATTATATTTGGTTGCTGTATTGTTTAAAATTTCTTAATGAACAATGACTGCATATTAGATTTTATTGTTTTATGCAGAAAAGGAGGCTATATGAGAACTATAAATCCTAGAATGATAACTTTAGCTAGAGATATGAGGGGGGTAACTCAAACAGCTCTAGCTAAAAGTATTAAAGGATTAAGTCAGGGGAGTTTGTCCCGAATTGAAAAAGAAGGACTTCCAATGGCTGATGATGTTTTGAGAGAAGTTGCTAAATATTTAAACTTTCCTGTAGACTTTTTTTTTCAAGACCAAGTAAAAACCCCACTAAGTGACTTCTATTACAGGAAAAGAAAATCATTACCTAAGAAAGTACTAAATAAATTAGAGGCAAAGCTTGACGTTTACAGAATGGCTATTGATTCATTGTTGGATGCAGTAGAAATCCCAATGTTTGACATGCCTGTTATTGATTTAGGATTTAATATAGAGCCAGAGGCCATAGCCCGTAAATCAAGAACATTTCTAAAAGTTCCTAAAGGTCCTATTATCAATCTCATTGAAATTTTAGAGAAAAATGGAGTAATAGTTCAATTTATTGATCCTGATACTGAGAAATTTGATGGAATAACATTACTTACAGATAAGGGGCAACCAGTAATTTTTGTTAATCAAAAGTCTACAAATGACAGAAAGCGTTTCACCATCGCTCATGAATTAGGGCATCTGTTGATGCATGTGCGGGTCAAGTACATTGATCTTGAAAGAGATGAAGAGAAAGAAGCAGATAGATTTGCAGCTGAATTTCTAATGCCAGAATTAGACTGTAGAAATGATTTGACTTATATATCATTTCCAAAGTTAGGGCATTTAAAGAAGTATTGGTATGTTTCAATGAAGGCAATCATTATGAGAGCTACAACATTAAAGATTATTGATTCAAAGCAAAGTAGAAACTTATATATTGAACTTAGCAGGCGAGGCTATGTAAAGAAAGAACCATTTGATGTACCACTTGATAACCCCAGACTAGTAGATGAAATAATTGAAGCTCATAGACAGGGACTTGAATATACAGACGAGGAACTATCAGCTATGCTAAAATTATCTATTGAAGATTTCAGAGATTTATTTACTAGCAGTGAAATTCCTTTTAAAGTAATTTTTAAACAGTAGCATTACTAGAAAATAACTAGTATGCGTCAATTGTATTTTTTGATCCAGCCTCGATACATAGAGATAGTTTCTCCAAACAAGTGTATATTTAAAAGCTGAATCTAATTTTTCCTCAATGTCTTCGTCACAACTCACTGTCGGGCTCGCCCAGATTGCCCCTATCTGGTTGGATAAAGCCCAGACTCTAGATAAAATATTGTCTTATGTCTCTCAGGCGGCAGAGCAGGGATGCCAGTTGATCACATTTGGGGAAACCTTGCTGCCAGGCTATCCTTTTTGGATCGAGTGGACAGAAGGCGCTCGCTTCAATTCTGATCTTCAAAAGGAATGGTATGCCTTGTACCTGGATCAATCCATAAAAATATATGCTGGTGAGTTGGATGCGCTTTGTGCTTTGGCCAAAGAGAAAAAAATCGCGGTCTATGTGGGCGTACTTGAGCGGGCGATGGAGCGGGGCAATCACAGTGTGTATTGTAGTTTGGTCTATGTGGATGCGCAAGGGGACATACAGTCTGTCCATCGGAAGTTGATGCCAACCTATGAGGAGCGGTTGTTTTGGGCGACGGGAGATGGCCATGGACTGAGGGTCCATGACTTGCATGGGTTTCGTGTAGGAGGCTTGAATTGCTGGGAAAATTGGATGCCGTTGCCACGGGCGACGCTCTACGCGCAGGGCGAGAATGTCCATGTAGCCGTATGGCCGGGAAATGTCCGCAATACGATTGACCTCACCCGTCACATTGCGGTAGAAAATCGTTCTTATGTGATTTCTGTTTCGGGGCTGATGCGCCGATCCGATATCCCTGATACAGTGCCAGAGGCGGAGGCCTTGCGTGCGGTGGTGCCCGACTTCATGGCCAATGGCGGGAGTTGTGTGGCTGCGCCAGATGGAAGCTGGGTGATCGAACCGATCGCGGAAAAAGAGACCTTAGCAGTCGCGACGCTAGATGAGAAAATGATCTTGCGCGAGCGTCACAACTTCGATCCCTCTGGTCACTACAGCCGCCCCGATGTATTCCAGTTAAAGGTCAACCGTGACCGTCAGCAAATCTTAGATCTAGAGGAGTAGGACTATGGAAAAGCTGATTTTTGAACAACAGAATTATACAAAGGAACTGCGTATGGATGCGGTTTTGGTAGAGGACTTTCCAATATCTGAGGATAAGATGAGCCTCGATTTGTACACGATCGCGATTTTGAAAAAATCTACTGGGGGCTTCATACTAGATTCTGAGCAGATCGAGCTAGGCGAGCACGTCATTTTGTTCATGGCACCAGGTCAGATGACAAAAATTCCCAAGTCTCAACTGGTAGAAGGGATTTTTCTCTCTTTTGAAGCGGAATCGCTGGATATATTTTTCAATGACAGTTTTTTCATTTTCCGCTTTGCCTTTTTTCATGATTCTCAAAAACCCTCGTTTTTGAAACTGACATCAGCAGCGTTTGATAAGATATATGATCTAGGCAGAGAGGTTCGGAAGGAACTGCGAAATATCCAGCCTGACAGTGAGCATTTCCTGCGATCTCTATTGTATCAATTATTTCTTAGGCTGAATCGTAGTTATTCGGAGGAATACCAAAGCTACAGCAGCCTGATTAGCAATTCTTATGTGCTGAAGTTTAGGAAATTGATGGAGGAGAATATTCGAGAGAACCATCAAGTTACCCACTATGCAAAGATCCTCGGAATCAGTCGTACATATCTCAATCAGATTGCGCAAAAGTTTCTCAAGCGTACGGCTAAGCAAGCCATACAAGAGCGTTTATTGGTGGAAGCCAAAAAAGATCTGATTTTTTCGAAGAAGGATGTAGCAGAAATCGCGAAAGAGCTTCACTTCAGCGCTCCTCCTCATTTCATTCGTTTCTTCAAGCAATTTACCTCACATACACCCTTACAATACAGGTTGGACTTTGCACAATAGGTCAGCTATTCTGTTTTTACTTTTTCAGATAAAAAAACGAGTATCAAGACGGTTCCTGATACTCGTTTTTGGGTGAAATGATGTTAACGATCAATCTGTGATCTCAAATTTGAGTTGGTCCAGGATCTTGCCTTGTACACTTTGAATCAGCATCAAATACGTACCTTTGGCTTTGTCGCTTACATCGAATACACTTCGGCTATCGCCTGTAACCGTCCGCTCTGCGATGACTTGTCGGCCACGCATATCAAAGATTTTCACGCGGTACTGCGCCTGGGATTTTCCTTCCAGATCCAGGAAGAGCTGATCCGTCGCAGGATTGGGATAAAGCGTCAGGTTGACCTCACCTAGTTGAGGGTCCAGGAAAGTTGTCACGGTCGTATCAGGCTGCTGAAAGCCCTGCGTGAGGATATTGGCGTTGCTTGTACCTGTATGGATGACCGTCTCACCGACGGTATAGCTCAGTTGTTCATTCGAGGAACCCGTAGCACCGATGACAGAACGCGAAATCGTCTGTGCCATCATTTCTCCCAGTCCCAGAAGACAAAGGAGGCATGTACAAAAGATGATTTTATTCATAGTGGTAGGGGTTATTTCTGGTCGGATTGCATGTATCGTTCGAGTACCTGAAGACGCGCCTTGAGTTCATCTATCTCGGCTTGTTGGCTGTCTATGGTTTGCTGCTGCTCTTGTATGGCTTTGATCGCAATGACAGAGAATCCACTGTAGTCTATCCCATAAGCATCCATTTCCTCGGTATCCTCATGACTCACCAACTGTGGGAATAACGGCTCTACATCCTGAGCGATGAGTCCTAGCACACGCTCAGTCCCCGCCTGCTGATCTTTGAAATAATAAGAAACGGGCTGAAGTTGAAGCACTTTTCCCAAAACCTGATCCATATCCTTGATGTCACGCTTGAGTCGACGGTCAGAGGTCGAGACATAGCTGCCGTTTGTATTACTATAAAATCCACGTTGGCTCCCATTATAGTACAGGAAGAGCGTGCCAGTAGAGGAGACATACCAATGCCATCTAAGTGATGTGCCATTTGAGAGGGAGAGGCCATTGGTGGTAGCACCTGTAGCCGCCTGTATATGAACATTGGTGGCTGGCGAAGGCGTTCCTATTCCTATACTTCCGCTATTTAAGACGCGCATCCTCTCAATTCCATTGGTTCCTACCCTCAGATTGGTATTCTCAAAATTCCATAGCCATGCATCATTCGAGGAAATTCCCAGCCAATAACCGTCGGTTGCTGTTTGTCCAGAGTTGGTGCTAGATAAGCGAAAGCTAGGGAGCGTCACATCGTGGACATGAAGCTTCGCAGAGGGATTGGTCGTATTGATGCCTACGTTTCCATTGTTGAGGATACGCATCCTCTCTTGGTCATTGGTTCCAATCCGCCAATCGGTATTCTCATAATTCCATAACCACGCATCTCCAGAAAGGAGGCCCATCCAGATACCATCAAACACCCCTGAACCTGAAGTACTCGAGCTGATCCTCATTCTTGAAGTAGAAGAGTTGGTCACATTTATATGAAGCTGTGAGAGTGGGGAGTTAATGCCAATCCCTACGTTGCCACCATTATAATAAACCGAAGAGCTATTGAGGCTCCAGAGTCCTTCTACATCTACTCCTGGGGCCCATTCGGTTCCATTCCACTTGAGCACTTGGCCCGATGTAGGAGGGGTACTGCTAAAAGGATTTCCTTGAATGGCTGTGACGGTCGGGTTGGGAAATGTCCCTCCTAGATCACCTCCTGCTCCATCTCCCATGTTGATGTCGTCTGCGGGATCGGTATCTCCCGTATTCGTCACGACATTGTTGGTGATGTCGATGGCCGTTCCCGCTGTATAAATATCTTGTGGCAGTGTCACAGTATTTCCATCGCTTAAGGAGAGATCATTGCCGTTGATGGAGAGACTTTGTAGCTCATTGGTAGAATCTAGATCGCCAAGGTTGCTGATCACAGTACCTGTCACGTCTATACCATTGCCTGCCGTGTAGATTGTCTGAGGAATATTGACCGCATTGCCACGACTGATACTCAAGATATTTCCCTGAATACTTAAGCTTTGTAGCTCGTCTGTAGGATCATTGTCTCCATCATTGGTACTGTCTCCATCGAGTACCCACTGGCTGCCATCGTACTTCAAGACTTGTCCTGCTTGGGCACCTGAAACATCTACATCTAGCAGATTCTCCAGATTCATTTCTGTGGCGATTTTGGTATACGGAACAGATTCGAGTTGGGAAGCGTCTACCTGATTTCCATTGAGTTCGACGATCAAGAAAAAGTCATTATCTGCCCACTCGATGCCGTCAAATGTCCCGACTTCGATGCTTCCCTTACCGATCACCGTTTCGAGTAATCCAAACTGATTGGTGACGAGAGAATGCGTTTCTTGATAGACGACAGTTCCGTTAGGGGATGACTCAGCGATTTTGAATCGTAGGTCTACATTGGTATTGACCAGGAGCGTGCCACCATTGTCGCGTGCGACACCTTGGTAGTTGAAGCCCTGGGCGAGTGCTGTGGAAATGGAAAGAGAAAGGAATGCAAGGAAGGAAAAAAATAAGCGTTTTTTCATGTAAATCAGGATTACGACTACAAATACAGATTACTAGATGTTGTTGAGACGTATTTTCTGTACTAAGTACACATCTTTGCCTCGAAAGCTGCTTGGGTTTGCGCCTTCGTCCTAATTTATGAAATATATCTATATATTATTTTCCTAATCACGCAGGAAGGTGTGCAAATGCTCGATAGAATCGGCTTCGTTTGCTTTTTTGTCAATTCTCCACCTCAGCATACGCGGAAAACGCAGTGCGACACCAGATTTATGCCTTTTAGAGCGATTGATCCCTTCAAAGCCTATCTCGAATACTAGTTCAGGTTTTACGGATCGCACAGGTCCGAAACGTTCGATCGTATGTTTTTTGATCCATGCGTCTACCTCGCGCATCTCTGCATCTGTGAGACCAGAATATGCTTTGGTAAAGGGGACCAATGCTTCTCCATCCCAGACTGCAAAGGTGTAGTCCGAAAATAGATTCGCGCGGCGTCCGTGACCGCGTTGGGCGTAGATCATCACGGCATCTATCGTCATGGGATCGACTTTCCATTTCCACCAATCGCCTCGCTTGCGACCGACTTTATATTCAGCGCTTTTGCGCTTGAGCATGAGGCCTTCGGCATATTGGTCGCGAGAGGTCTCTCTCAGAGCTGCCAGTTCCTCCCAGGTCTCAAATTCGGCTGTCGGCGACAGCTGGAGCGACTGGGGCATGCCCACATGCTCGATAGCTTCGGCCAGCCACTTCCGCCTTTGGCTAAGGGGTTGTTTGCGCACATCTTCCCCTTCCCACTCCAAGAGATCGTAGGCCATGATGAGGCAAGGCGCCTCTGTCAGATGCTTCTTAGTGACATTTTTTCTCCCGATGCGTGTCTGTAAGACATTGAATGAGAGCGGATGCCCATCTTTGAAGGGGAGGAGTTCTCCGTCTATCACCGTCCCATCGGGCAAGCGATCTGCCATGGGGACTAGTTCGGGAAATTTATCCGTGATCAACTCTTCCCCTCGACTCCATAAGTACCACTCTCCTCCTCGCTGGATCAGCTGACTTCGGATGCCATCCCATTTCCATTCTGCTTGCCAATCCGAGGGAGTACCTAAGCTTTCAGGGCCATTATCGAGTTGGTAGGCGAGATAAAAAGGATAGGGTTTAGACAGGTCGTCCTGGATATTCTCCGAATACAACAAATCTTCAAAAGTCGTCGTATCGGGTGTCCAGTTGCCCATGAGTCGGTGGGCTACGGCATTTTCATCGAGTTGGGTGTGCTTGGCGAGGGCTTTGACGAGGAGCTTTTGAGAGACGCCGATACGGAAGCCGCCTGTGATGAGTTTATTGAAGACAAATCGCTCGGCGGCGGTGAGTTGCAGCCAGGCTTCGACCATTCCCTCTTTTTGGGTTTCTTCCTCTTCCTTCCCGATTTGTTGAAGAAAGGCCATCCACTCAGATAGCGACTTCTCGGTACGGTTGTCTGCTTGTGGGGGAGGAAGTAGGAGCGCCAGGGTCTCAGCTAGATCGCCCACAACGTGGTAAGATTCTTCTAGCAGCCATAAGGGAATATCCGTTAGTTCTGATGCCCATTCACGTAGCAGAGTGGTCTTGATGGCTCTGCGGGGGCGTCTTCCACTAAACATGGCCATCATCCAGATTTTGTCTTTGGATTCTGCCACCTCCAAGTACTCGACCAGATGCGAGATTTTTGCATTGGTCTTGTTGGTCTGGTCTATTTGGGTAATGAGGTGGGCAAAATGACGCATGCAGCATGAATTAGAAGAAGATTCAAAATGGAAGAACCACGAGTTTAGGTAAAGGTTTCCATGCTGTGGTCACTAACAGGTTATGGATATTCAGAAAGATATTCTCTTATGGAAGTAGCGAGATATTTATCCTCAGTAAATCGCGCATGAAAAACTTCGATTATCCACTTTTGGATAGGGGCTATAATTTCTTCACTTCCTAGTTCATCCTTGGTTGCTCCTCTAAAATCTGGCTGAGCCATTTTTACATGTACGACGAGTCCTACCCTTTGCTTGAGGGAAGCAGCGATCGCTTTTTTATCTTTCAAAGGTAGATCGATGTCAATATTCCAGCTTGTAATAGCTTCCGCTATCCCATCTAATACAGCATCTATGTGAGTACCATGATATCTCGTTTCTCGAAAATTGACAAATGAGCGGATAAAGCCTTTATCTGCGAAATAGGGTAAAAATCCTAGAGCCAATGCTATGCTGAGTCCAGGCAACGTTTGCTTTTCAGTTAAGGTAAAAAAGAATCGGCCTAGGTTTTTGTAGTCTTCTCCTGCCAAGAAATCAGCTAATCCATGCGGGAAGTGGAAATGGGAACAGAGTGTACGTTCAGTTTGAACTTGACTGATGGTAAAGGATTGTTGGGAGTT
Source organism: Bacteroidota bacterium (assembly GCA_038527485.1). GTDB lineage: Bacteria > Bacteroidota > Bacteroidia > J057 > J057 > JALEFZ01. The sequence goes on along the minus strand of JBCBFT010000011.1, from coordinate 39,106 downwards.
CAAAAATGCCAATTCTCGGATCGCTTGCAAGAGGAAATCTGTATGAATGCGAAAAGAATTACCCCAAATCTCAGGGTCTAGGTCAAACGTAATCTTGATCTTGCAGAGCGCTCTTTGTGTATCAGGCCATGTTTCATCCTGTAGAATGCCTTGATAAAATCTCTGATTGAACAAGGGCTGCTTAACACCATCCAACCCTTCGATCTGGAAATGTGTGCTGGTGGCACAAAGTACAGAGAGTTCGAAGCGATTAGGATCTCTGGGCTCAAACCACTTAGGCGAGAAATGGCTCAAATCTCCTTCTATGTCCAACTGGATTTTATAAGTACTGTGGAGGTACAGATGGAAGGAATTGGCAGACTGATGGGTGATAAGCTCAACGAAAGTTCCGCTTAACATATCAACCAATCCTCTTGTGTCAATGGCACCTATAAACATTGCAGGCCGTAGTCGCATCACCTCATACCATATAAAAATACGAATATCCGAAGCCTTGTATACACGTTGTTTTTTGTCTTGTTTTTGAGAGTCTTTCATCTGTATTTTTTAGTGATAAAAGATACGCAAAAGCATGTTGAAAATGAAATCTAAAATACTGCATAAAATGTTGATTTTTAGATATTTGTGTAATTATTTTTTCCTGTTTTTGTTATGTTGAAAATGCTGAGTATCACGGAGGAGAGAGAGACAAAATAAAACCTTTTACAGGCCAAATTCTTAGGCATACTTCTAGCAAAACCAGACAAAAAACTGCTTTTTGCGCCATGGACTTATTTGAAACCAGGCCTTCGCAGCCTGCCTCACATACAGCTCCGCTTCCTGAGCGCATGCGTCCCCAGCAGCTCGACGATGTCATCGGGCAGCAACATCTCCTCGCGGCGGATAGTCCCTTTCGTCGCGCTTTGAAAAGCGCCCGCATTCCCTCCATGATTTTTTGGGGTCCGCCAGGCGTGGGGAAGACGACCCTTGCCCAGATCATCGCGCGCACGGCAGACAAGCCCTTTCGCCAGCTGAGTGCCATCGCCTCAGGCGTCAAAGACATCCGCGAAGTGCTGCGCTTTGCCGAAGGACGGCCAGGGACCGTGCTTTTCATCGATGAGATTCACCGCTTCAATAAAGCCCAGCAAGACTCCCTGCTCGGCTCCGTCGAAAAAGGACGCATCACCCTCATCGGGGCGACGACCGAGAATCCTTCCTTCGAAGTCAATGCAGCCCTTCTCTCCCGCTCCCAGGTCTACCAACTCCAACCACTGAATGAAGCTGAAGTACGGCAGTTGTTGGAAAATGCCATTGAAAAAGACGAATTTCTCCAATCACAGGAAATCGATATTGCCGAAACACAAGCATTGTACAGGCTTTCGGGCGGAGATGCGCGCAAGGCATTGACGCTGCTGGAAATCTATGTGAATACGCACGGAGAAGCGGAAAAAATCGTCTTGACAGACAAGGAACTCCTGGCTTCGGCACAGGAACACATTGCCTTGTACGACAAAAGTGGGGAACAGCACTATGACATCATATCTGCTTTTATTAAATCCATCCGTGGGAGCGATCCAGACGCGGCCATTTACTATCTGGCGCGCATGCTGCGTGGAGGAGAGGACGTGAAGTTCATCGCCCGACGCTTGATCATCGCCGCTTCTGAAGACATCGGCAATGCGAATCCTAACGCCTTACTCCTCGCCAATGCCTGCTTTGAATCGGTCTCCAAAATAGGTATGCCCGAGGCGCGAATCATTCTGGCCCAATGCACCACCTACCTCGCGTCTAGCGAAAAAAGCAATGCGGCTTACGAAGCCATCAACAAAGCCATGGCGTTCGTGGCCAAGCAGCCTGCCCACCCTGTGCCTCTCCACTTGCGCAATGCACCTACCCGTCTGATGAAGCAAATGGGATACGGAGAAGGCTACAAATACTCGCATTCTTTTGAAGGTACAGATGGAAATCAGCAATTTTTACCTGATGCTGTGCAAAAGGAGCGTTTTTATTATCCTAAAGAGAAGGGGAGCGAAGGGAAACTGAAACGGTTTTTACAGCAACTGTGGGGCAACCGTTTTGGATAAAGTCAGCATGAGGGGTGAAAATTGGACCGCGATTTGTGGGTTAAAGCGTGTGAACTTTTCTCAATGGATATTTCAGATCTGGAGCCTCCCAATACTAGTGCTCCTGTTGGGCGCGCAGCCCGCAGGTAGTGAGCCGTCGCCAGAGATTTGTGCATTGACAGGACGTGTCTTTGTAACCACCCAGCGTCAGATGGCTGATTATCGGGTGGCCAAACTGGATGAAGATGCACCCGCGGATTTACTTATTTTTGAAGAAACACTGGCCACTTTTGATGCACACGCAGGACATTGGCATTTTACTGCTTCACCTGCCGCTTCAGATTTTGTCATCTATTGGGAGTCACAGCCAGAATTTGCTGATTTTACCCTGTCTATTACACCCTTTTGGGACGAGGCAGGCTGTCCAAAGTGAGAAGAAAGTATAGAGTCGAAATTTGAAATCATATATTGCCTATTGAAACACGTTGACATTTTACCATAGTTATTCTAGGCGATTTGAAGATCACTTATATCGAAACGACCATTCAGGCCGAACCCATTCAGCGCGAAGCATTGATTGCATTGTGGGCAGACTTGGGGTATGAAGCCTTTGAGGAGGTCGAAGACCAGCTTCGCGGATACATTCCTGTCGATCAGTTTGATACCCAGCGGGTAGCCGAAACCAGCCACATGATGGGATTGACCCCGCCCAAGCATCGAGAAATCCTTCCTGAAAACTGGAATGCCAAATGGGAAGCAGAATACCCTTCTGTATATGTAGATGCCTTTTGTCAGATTGTTCCTACGTTCAGAGAACCGAAGGAAGGCTTTAGGTATACACTACAGATTGATCCCAAAATGGCCTTTGGCACAGGCCACCATGAAACGACTCGCTTGGTCATTCGACATATGTCTGCGCTGGATGTGAAAGGATTGCAGGTACTCGATATGGGATGCGGAACAGGCGTTTTAGGGATTTTGGCACGCAAGATGGGGGCTGCTCAGGTTACAGCGATCGATATAGACCCTTGGAGTGAAGAAAATACCCTGGAAAATGTCCAGATCAATCAAGTAGATCAAGTAGAGATCCTGCTGGGAGGGCAAGAAGTCATCCCACCTGTAACTTTTGACCTTATCCTCGCTAATATCAATAGGAATGTGCTGCTAGAAGATATTCCTACCTACGCAACGCGTTTACAAACAGGAGGGAAATTGGTCATCAGTGGGTTTTATACAGAGGATGAACCTTTATTGGAGGAAAAAGCCCTTGAATCAGGCCTACAACTCTCTAAGAGATGGGAGGAAAATAATTGGGTATCGCTCTTGTTAGTGAAGTCTTAAGGCAAATTGTATAAATATAGGAGGGTACTTTTTACTCCTTTTCCAATCATTTAATCTGTCGTCTTATTTAACCCATAGGTCCCCACGTTTTAAGAAAGTACAAGCGTAAAAATAATATGAAATACTGGATGAGTGTATGTGTCTCGTGGCTACTGATATCTCAGAGCTTCGGGCAAGGCGTGAACTTTTTTACAGATAATCCTGATGCGTTTATTGCTGAGTTTTCTAATGAACTCAACCAAAATGGAGCAGAAATCGGCCGACAAGGTGCTGATCTTCTAGGGACTGTTTGGAGTAGTGGACAAATAAGCATTGAGGAAAGAGAAACCTTTATTCAGGTGGTCAATATCATGGTGAGCAAACGCTTTTCAACGGCGCCTGACCTCTCATTATTTGCCCTTACCTATGCCAAGCTATTCACCAATACTTCCTATGTCAAGCTTCCCGCCAATGACTTTTTAGAGGTCACGCGGGACTGTGTGTTTGAGTTGGACCCCAAGCGTACATCCAAGTACCTAAGGGTGATGTATAACTATATTAACACAGGCCATCCCATCAAGAAGGACCGTTTTTACTGGTTTGCTAGTCAGTCGGATCCTAAAATCATTTTTGACAAACTTGAAAATCAGGAAGGAGTTTATTCAGCTCCTGCCATCGTTTTTGAAGAGACAGACCTTTATTACGAGACCAATCGATACAACGACAGCTCACGTATTTCATCGACAGGAGGGAAGTTTTACCCACTCTCACTTTCTTTTATTGGAGAGGGTGGACGTGTGACATGGGAGAAGGTTGGTTTTCCTAAAGATGTCGTCTACGCAGATCTCGCGAAGTATACCCTCAACCTCAACTATGGACTCATCAAAGCAGATACGGTTACCTTTTTCTATAAAGACCTCATCGATCAGCCGCTAGTCGGTCGGTTTGAGGACCGCAATATTGGCTTTAAGGATAAGAAAAAAGCCAATTATCCCTATTTCCAAAGTTATGAAGGGGGAGTAGTCATCGAAAACTTTATTCCTAATGTACGATATGAGGGAGGATTCTCACTCAAAGGGATCAGGAGAATTGGGAGTAGTTATGACATCAATGTGGAGCCTGAGGAGGAAGAAACAAACGATGGGTATACAGGGACCTTTTTGTACAATCAGGAAAATCTAGACAATACCTACAGCGACGACGAATGGGACAACTATGAAGAAGGAAAATCCAGTTTTAATTCGGATGATTCATGGTCTACAGATAGTGATGAATGGACGACTGGGGGAAGTTATGACGATGATTATTGGGGGGCAGATTCGTATCAGTTTGTCGAGCATATTCCCGCAAAAATTGAGGTGCGTAAGGAAGGCAAGGTGGTCATGAAGCTTTCAGGAGAGGCCTTTGTACTGGACTCCGAAAAAATGATAGGGAAACAGCTTAAAGCGTCCATTTACACTTCCAAAAGTGACAGCATTTTTCACCCGCAGATGGACATCCTATACACAGCAGAGGATTCAACTGTTATCCTGAAGAAGCCAAAGCGAAGTGTCCTGCGACAGGTTCCTTTCATTAGCTCCTATCACGAATTCTTCCTGTTTTTTGAGACGATTAAGTGGGACTTACGCAGGAATGAACTGGAATTTACTGCTTTTATTGATCGAGAGCATAAGATTTCTGCCATCGAGTCTTTTGATTATTTCACCAAGGCGCGATTCGATTCCTACAAGGGAATCCTCAAATTCAATCCTATTGGAGCGATTTATCGATATGCTAAGGTCCACCCCAAAGATCCCATCTTTCCTTCCAAGATCATGGAGGAGTACAATCTTATGCGGGATCTGAAATCATTTGAACGCGCCTTGCCCAAACTGGAAGGAGCGGGATTCATCACATACAACCAGCAGAGTCAGGAGATCACGCCGCTTCCCAAGTTATTTAACTGGGCGCGAGCCGCACGCAAGAAGAAAGACTTCGATGCGATTCAAATTCTCTCTCAGGTAGATACAGGTTCGCACGGTTTGCTAGGGCTAGAAGATATGGAGATTGAAATGGCAGGGGTACGGATGTTTTCCCTGAGTGACTCAGTCTTCGTACGGTGTATTCCTTCCAACGAGAAAGTAGTCATCCAGGAAAATCGAAACCTAAAGTTTGGCGGAACTGTCGCCGCAGGACGTCTCAATTTCTATGCTAGTGACAGCTCACAAAGCTTCACCTTTGACTATGAGAGCTACAAGATCTTATGTGACTCGCTCGACTCGATTCGATTTGTCCTGACACGTGATCAGTCGCTGCTTCAAGAAGAAGATCCCCTCAAGAAAGCCTTGAGTAATACAGTTTTTGAAGGGGTGTCGGGAGCCATTCACATTGACCATCCCAACAATAAAAGTGGGGAAAAGGACTATGCGTTTTTCCCTGTATTTGATAGCTATTCCAACTCTTATCTCTATTGGGCATCGACCGAAATTGAAGGTGGGGTCTATTCCAAAGAGAAGATGCATTTTGCCGTAGATCCCTTTGTCCTGGATAGTCTGGAAGATTTTGAGGCGACAAATCTCTTATTCGATGGAGAGTTTAATTCCTCGGAGATTTTCCCCTCTTTCCGACAACAGTTGCAGGTGATGGACGACTTTACTTTGGGTTTCCGTAAGACAACACCACCTGAAGGCTATCGCATCTATGAAGGTAATGGCCGATTTAAGAATGAAGTCATTCTGGATAATAATGGGCTACAAGGAGATGGGACGATCGAGTATCTAGGGACAATTGCTTCCAGTGATTCTTTCGTTTTCCATTTTGACTCGGTCATGGCTGAGGTGCATAGCTTTAATCTCCGTCGCGGGTATCGCGGAGGGGTATATTTCCCACATGTGGATGCAGCCAATGCGCTTTATACTTGGTATACAAAAGAAAATGCCCTTTCTGTCCGATCAAAATATGAGGAGTTGGTGCTCTTTGAGGGGCAGGCGCAGTTTACAGGAGAGCTTTCCATTACAGAAAAAGGAATGGTGGGCACAGGAGAAATTGTCCTGGGACCTGTCAAAGTACGCGGGGACAGCATTGTATTTAGTGAAATGGATTTCAAGGCAGCAGACAGCGACTTCATCGTATTAGATGAGGACGACCCTACCATTACTCACTTCATTGCTTCAAATGTAGACATTGAGTACAACGTGCGCAGGCATGAGTCTAAATTTGGTCCCAAGGCAGGTAGACTACAGACAGCGGATTTCCCTATTCATAAGTTCAGTACTTCATTGGTACAAGGAGAATACAATCGTGCCAATCGTGACCTAGAGCTCGTACAGGTAAGTGACATTCCAGGCAACAACTATTTCGTTTCTGTCGGATTGACAGACGATCCCATGCAGGACAGTCTGAAATTCAATGGACAAAAAGCCTATTATGGTCTAGACAGCATGGACATTATTGTGGACTCAGTGAGAGAAGTGCGCGTAGCGGATGCCATCATCACACCCGTGGATAAGCAGGTGATCATCGGCAGAGATGGTTATCTCAAACCACTGGTAGATGCGACAGTAGAAGCGGATCAGGAAGATAAGCTGCACAAAATCTACGAAGCGACCATTCAGGTGGCAGGACGCAACGATTACAGCGGATTTGGTAAATACGACTATATCGAGATTGATGGACAAGCGCAGTACATAGAGTTCAACGACATCAAAGTCAATAGTCAAAATACCACGGTGGCCAGCGGAGAAATCACAGAAGAAGATGGCTTCTACCTTACTGAACGCATTTTCTTCCGAGGCAATGCCTTCCTTGATGCTTCTTCTAAGTTCTTAGATTTTGAAGGGGAAGTGAAGATCGAGTCTGAAAATGAGGTCTTCCGTGGGGCATGGTTTGTCTTCGAACGCACAACAGTGAATCCCGATTCAGTCTTCATCCCGATTGCGGATGACTTGACCAATGCCTTGGGAGAGCCACTGACTGTAGGTTTGAATTACTATCCTGAAGGACGAAACTTCTATTCTACTTTCCTCCAGTCAAAAGAAGATGATGAGGATGAGGAAGTATTGAGTGCTTCTGGAGGCTTGACCTTTGACCGTAAGAAGAAGGAGTTCAAAATCGGGGCGAAGGAGAAGCTATTGAGCCAGGTATATAAGGGATCTACGGTCGCATTCAACGATGAAGCCAATACGATCACATCCAATGGCTACTTAAAGTTTCCAAGTGATTTCGAAGAGAAGACGATTGGCGTAGAGATGTCGGGAAGCTGGAAAGAAGACCTCAACCAGCGCAAATTAGAGACGGACCTATTGATTGGCTTTGACATGTCGATCATGCCAAAGGAAATCTTGGAAGAGTTGGCAGGTGTCCTGTTGTATATTACACGCAACAGCAATGACATCGACTTCAACCAGCGTACATTCTTGGAGTCTGCGTCTGAATTATTAGATAAAGAGACTAAGGATGAGAAAGAAACGCAGAAGCTGGTGGAGAATGTGCAGAATTCAATGGTGTATACCGATATCAAGATGGCGGAACAACTGCCTTACACGTTGCTATTGTCAGGGGTGAATTTCAATTACGATCGCTCTTCTCGTTCCCTCTACTGCGATTCTGAAGTTGGCTTGATCGGCCTGGGAGGTAGAGCCGTCAATAAAAAATTCAGCTCACGCATCGTCTATCAGTTGGGACCTATCAGTGCAGAAGGCGATAAGATGCCAGACATTGTCACAATCTATCTGGAGGTAGACGAGTTCAACTGGTTCTATTTCCACTTTGAAGAAGATGTGTTGTACACCGTCTCTCCTTACTACGATGAGTACAATACTCCCCTCAGAGAAGCCATTGACAAGCGCAAGAACAATGAAGGTTTCCGTTTTGAACTGGCGACAGAAGATGAAAAAGCCAAGTTCCTCCAGGACTTTGTCTTGAAATTTATCCGAAATTAAGCCAGAGGATCGGGACGATCTTCAAAAAAATATTACTTTCACAGCCGCCTTAGTTGACAACTGGGGCGGTTGTTGTTTTTTGTCAGCGTGATTTTTATTTGATTATCAATCCAGATTGTAAGCAGTCATTGAAGTTTATAAAATGATCGTGGTAAAAGCTTCATGACATTAGATAGATAATGTAGGAATGATTGGGGTTTGGCGACTAACACTTTCAGTCTGTAGTCTTGAACAAAGCGAAATCCCCCATGGGATATCATCTTAATATCTGACCTCTAATCGTCTGCTAAATTGTTCACAATGTCTCACACATGGAGATACCTGATATACCGATGATGGAGTGCCCCCATTGTGGAGCTCCCAATAAGCCTTTTGTTGCGCAGCGCTGTCATGCTTGCAACGTCAATATGCTGAGTGATCGCGAATTTGCTACGCTCAAAGAGGAGGTGCGTCCTGTAGCCGCCCAGCTACGTGTCAAGCTGCAAGAGCTAGAAGCGGGAAGATCCTCTATCAAGGATATGCCACAGATACAACTCTTGCTGGACAAACTGGCTCCTTATGCTGAGGAATATCCCTGGTTGGGAGAATATCAAGAAGCTGTGGTGAATTTGACAAGACCTTGGATGGAGGATTATCAGCACTATCGAAAAAATCTGATCATCATGCTTGTGGTCCTAGGTGTATTGGTTTTGGCGCCGATAGTCGCGGCGTTAGCAGGTATGCCTACCATCATCTGGGTTTTGCTGATCCTCCCTGTACCTGCGTGGTACCTGATCGGAGTCAGAGGCTATCAAAATCGCTTCAAACAAGTCAATGCCTAGCCGTAAAATATTCCTCTGGTTGCTATGGAGTGTATGTTATATGCCGCTCAGCTGGGCACAGGTGGATAATCTTCAGGTCTACCAGAGTTGGTGGGAGGCTTTTCCTGATACAGTTCAGGCAGTGGAGGGCTTTACTTTGGAGGAATGGACCTTGCCTATCTCAACAGATAGTCAGGTTACGCAGACACTCTGGGTCAATCCGCCTACTATTGAATATCTGGAAGTCGGAAAGAAAATGTACGAGCGGTCCATGCACCAGCAGTATGAGCGCGTATCAGGTGGAGAAAGGATTTCTTTTCGACATACCTATGTGGATACATTGTCCCAAAAGGAAATGCGCCGCGTGATACGACGGAGTCCTGAGCCTCTAGCAGGAGAAGATCCTACTTTTGGCGGACAGTGGGGGCGCCCCATCGCGTGGGTGGTGTCAGGTACAGGGATTATATTTGGATTATTTTATATTCGCAGCCAGTCAAGGTGAATGAGAGAGATTTGCGTAAGGCGACTGAGCTACTCTATATTTTCTATGCTAAATCATACACTTGCTTTAGGATCATGGGTATTTGCGGCGGTGCTGAGTCTGCTGATGAGCTGTGGACAGCCTGGCGCGCCACAGGGTGGCCCTCGTGATGAGGAACCTCCGACTGTTAGACAGACTCTCCCCGAAGACTCCAGCCTCAACGTACCGATCGATACACGGATTGTGAGATTCTACTTCAGTGAAGCCATTCGCAAACCTGCCTTTGATAAAGAGATCTACATTTCTCCCCTCGTCAAACGTCCCAAAGTCATCCTGAGCGATAATGCTCGCCGGCTGACGATACAGTTTCAAGAGGATCTGCGTCCTCAGACTACCTATATTGTGACACTCACAGATGTCAAGGATCTCAATGAATCCAACGATCTGGCAGAGCCTTATGTCTTGGCATTTAGCACAGGCGATGTATTGGATAGTATGCAGATCAAAGGGCAAATCGAAGCGCCAGTAATCGGGGAAAAGGAAGGAAAAATGCTGGTGTTCCTGTATGATGCAGACAGCATCGTCAATGATAGCTTTGACCGTGTCCGTCCAGCCTATATTTCCCAGTCCGATGAGCAGGGAAACTTTACATTCAAATACCTGCGAAAAGCCCAGTATCGCGTGTTAGGCGTAAAAGACGATGACAAATCCAATTCGTATTCTGGTCTAGTAGAGCGAGTAGCCATCGCAGAAGATTCTGTCGTCTCCTTTGACGTAGACAGTGTAAACGTGACTGAAGTGAAGCTCTTTGCTTTTCAAGCAGATGCGGTCCTCCCTACGCTGCGGAGCTACCTCTGGACAGCGGATTCTACGCTTTCGGTGGCCTTTAGCAAAAACATGCGGCTGGATTTCTTGCAGATTTGGGCGACTGATACCCTTTCTCAAGATTCTAGCGCAAGAGATATAGTGAGTTGGTTACCTGGAGAGAAACCACGGCTATTTGTCCATATGAATCGCCCCAAATCCGAAACTTCCTTGATACACATTACAGGTTTGGAGGATAGTTTGGGCAGGAAATTAGATACCGTGTTGCGCGTAGATGGGTTTAAGTACAAGCCATTGGATGAACCCACACTGATCAAACCTAAGCTTTCTTTTGAACCCTTGGGTTGGGAGGTGTTCATTCCTCAGCATCTAAATTCGGACAATCAAGCACAAATCATTCTAACAGATACCGCTCAAGCGCCTCGAACAGATACCTTAGCCTACAAAATGAATGCAGAAGGCTTTCGATCCTATCTTCAGCCTATTCCTCTGCCAGATACCGCGCTTCCCTTTCTCCTCAATCTCAATGGGACACTGGCAGATACAAGCCTAAAAGACAGTACATTCAAATACAGCCTTCGTTGGTTTGCTAAGGAGGACTTTGGCACATTGAGTGGCAGTGTACGTGTGGATTCTTTTTATGTAGGTCCTGTTGTTGTTGAGTTTTACGATGAGAAAAAACAGCGTGTAGCCTCCCTACAGGATACAACTTTTGCGCTCCGGCATCTGGAACCTGGCAACTATACCGCCCGCGTCATCTTGGATGCCGATAGTAATGGCGTATGGACACCTGGAGAAATTAAGACACGACGCAAACCCGAGCGCATCTTTGTCGATCCCACGCCCATTCAGATTCGTGCCAATTGGGATTTTGAAGATCAAGTCATTCAGGTTCGTATGTTAAAAAATGTCGTGCCGCTAGATACTACTGCTGCTGCCACACAAGTGGACGAAGGAGAAGATTAGCCAATACCCAGCCAGAGATGAAGGAGACTTCTGACTTCTCCCTAAAATTTCTAATTTGGGGTGACATCAATGGATACTATGCGGCAAATCCTTCACAGCTACAAACTTCGTCTTACCAATCTCAGCCAAGGCAACCGATCCCTACGTCTCGGCAAACTCAGCCGCCATCAAGACATTGACTTACGGGCTTTGCACTATGTAGAGGATGATGGCGCCGAAGAAATTTTTCAAAAAGTACTCGCAGGCCGTGACATCCGCCTCCTGAGCAAACTCAATCCTAGACTAGAATCCTCCAACATCGCCGACCGTAGACTCAACAATATCTACCGTCGGGTAGAGACGCTGATGGAGGAGACGGGCAACTACGACCTGTTTGTGGGCTATCCCTTTGTGGAGGGTAAGTTCATCGATGGCACTGTGGTCAGGTGTCCAGTACTCTTATTTCCTGTCAAGCTAGAACGCAACCTCAAAGGCCGCCCAAGATGGAAACTCAAGGTGCTGAAAGACGAACCGATTGAGTTCAATAAGACGTTTTTCTTAGCCTATGAGCAGTATAACCAAGTCCGCTTGGCAGATAGTTTCTGGGAAGAGGAGATTCCACCTAGTAAGGACTGGCGATCGTGGCTGACCGTACTTTACGAAAAAATTAAAGCTTATGAAATAGATGTCAATTTCAACTCAGATCTGTTTGAGATGAAGTTGAGGTTTTTTGAGGACAAACGAAAAGAGGAGATGGACCAACAGCGGATGGGCATCCTTCGGTTTGAGTCTCACGCAGTTTTAGGAATTTTTCCTCAGTCTGATTCTGCCCTGTTAGGCGATTATGAAAAAATAGAGGAGCAAGCCCAAGAGTTTAATTTAGATCATCTCTTTCAAACCAGGAACTACGAGCAGACGACAGATATTCCTTATGTAAAAGAGGAATCGCGATTTTTTGTCACCCCTGTAGACCATTCTCAAGAAGAAGCCATCTTGAAAGTCAAAAATGGACGCTCACTCGTGATTCACGGTCCGCCTGGGACAGGCAAGTCACAAGTCATCGTCAATATCCTGGCAGATGCGATGGCTCATGGCAAGAAAGTCCTTCTCGTATCTCAGAAACGTGCAGCGCTGGACGTGGTGTATCGTCGGTTGGAAGGCTTGGGGTTGGGTCGCTTCGCCGTGCTCGTACATGATTATCGACACGATCGCAACTCCATTTATCGACAGATACGTCAGCAAATAGATGATTTTGAAACTTTTCGCAAGGATCTCAAAGACCTGAATTTTACCAAATGGTCCCATGACTTCAAACGTCTGTCCCGCGAAGTAGACCAACTCAATCGAGAATTTGAATCTCTGTATCAAGCACTCACGACCATACGGAGTTGTGGGTTGAGCATGCACGACCTCTACCTCCAAGGGAAGATCGAAGGGGACCCTTTGCCATTGAGACCCTTTGCCAAGCAGCATACCATAGAGCAGCTCCATCGTTTTCTAGATATACTGGGACAGCTCTGGGAGTATAGAGATTTGCTAGATCCTCAGCATCCGTGGTTTCGAAGAGTGAGTTTTCAACGGTATCAGCATGGAGAAAAGACCCAACTGATCGCGACACTTGGCGGGATCAAGGAAGATATAGAGAAAATAGCGGGTCAGTATGAGCGTTTGACGGATACACTGAGTACCCGTCTCTTAGATGTCGAGCTGAATAAAGAAAGGATTTCTGCCTTTGAACAGGTCGCTAGATGGTTGGAAGAGGAGGTCAATAAAAAGGATTTTGAAGCCTTTCATGCCAATAAGCTGACCAAAATTAGCGTAGAGACCTATCTCCATGATTTAGAAAAGGCACTGGATAACTTAGACAAAAGAAAGTATCTCGATGATGGCTACTGGTCGTTTTATGCTGCTCTTATCAAACATCGTAAGGCATACCAGAAGTACCAGACGGCTCCGTTGAGATCGCTTTCTCTGGCTTATCAGCGGGCCAAGTGGTTTTTTAAAAAAGTCCTCGAACCCCATCAAGTACCCCTGGATCATAAAAGCTTCCATCAGCTTCAAACAGAAGTTGCCCATTTCGAGCAACTGCACAAGTGGTATGTGAGGCACCATGACGAGGTAGCCTTTGCAGACTTTTCTTTATTTGATGATCAAAAAGAGCGGCGGTCATGGCTTGAGCGTAAACGCAGGAACCTCCAATCTTTCGAAGAACTAGCGTCCATTCGCTATTTTCCCAAAATCAAACCTCGATTCAGGAAGGGAACTTTTGATATGGCGCATTGGGAGCTGTCCATGAAAAGCATCCAAAACCTCCAATCTTTTACAAGGTCCCTTGAGCAGACTGAAAGCTACTGGCGCAATTACTTCCATCCAGTACAAATCGATCAACTCAAACCTGGTTTTAAAAATATAGCAGATGTACAACCTTACCTAGAGAAACTCAAGCAGGCGTTAGAAGCGGATTTTGAAGACTTACGTGACCTAGATCGGATCCTTCATGGATGTTCCTCATCAGAGAAAGAAGCGATTGAATCTCTGATTCCTTTTATGTCTTCAGCCACAGATGAGAAATCTTTCCTTGCACGTGTTGCCCAATCTGTAGCCTATCATTGGGTTGAAATATACGAAGCGCAAGATCCCATTTTGGCAGAAGTGAGCAGTAGATCCTTTGGGAGAAAGGAGCGAGAGTTTATCCAAAAATTTCAGCAGAGAAGGCAAAAAGTAACGGAACTCATCCAGCATAGGTTAAAGGATTACATGGTGGAGATTGTGAAATTCAATCGCTTGAAAAACCCTGTCACTTACCGAGAGATTTACCATCAGGTGAGTAAAAAACGATTGATTTGGTCTATCAGGAAGCTGATTCAACAGACTTGGAACACGGGACTTCAACAGTTGGTGCCTTGCTGGATGGCTTCGCCTGAGTCGGCAGCAGCGATTTTTCCGATGGAGAAAGATTTCTTTGACTTAGTGATCTTCGATGAGGCCTCCCAGTGTTTTGTCGAGCGTGCCATTCCCGTGATCCTGAGAGGCAAGCAAGCTGTCATTGCAGGAGATAGTCAGCAACTCCAACCCACTAATCTGTATAAAGTCCGGTATGAAGATGCAGGCGAGGATGCTTTTGTGGAAAATGAGTTGGCGCTAGAGGTGGAATCCATTTTGGATCTGGCTCAAAACACATTTGATGAGGCCCACTTGACGTGGCATTATCGTTCGCAGTCCCAAGAGCTGATCAATTTTTCCAATCAAGCGTTCTACGAAGGGCGCTTGCAGGTCATTCCCGCTGCCCAAGCAGATCCTGTGTACACACCTGCTTTGGCGTGGATCTCTGTCGCAGGTGTGTGGGACCGCAATCGCAACAAGCCAGAGGCCGAGCGTGTAGTCCAACTAGTCAAGGAGTTGGTCCAGCAACCCGACCGGCCGAGTATTGGCATCGTGACGTTCAACTTTCACCAGCAGGAACTCATTCGAGACTTGCTCGATCGAGAACTCGAACGCTTGGGCGTCACTGATCCTGCGCTCTATGAGTTGGTTCAGCAGTCCATGCATCAGCATGAGGGAGAGGAGTTTCAGGGTTTATTTGTGAAGAATATTGAAAATGTCCAAGGAGACGAACGAGATATTATCGTCTTCTCTGTCGGATATGGATACAGTCCCCAAGGCAAATTGTCCACCAACTTTGGTTTGCTGAATCGTGCAGGGGGCGAGAACCGCCTCAACGTAGCCATCACCCGTGCGAGGAAGAAAATCTACATGGTTTGTTCTTTCGATCCTTCTGCCTTGAAGGTCGACCAGGCGGCCCATCAAGGCCCAAGGCTTTTCAAGGACTACTTGCGATTTGTGAAAGCTCTATCTGAGCAGCGAGCGCAGGATGCCGTACGCGTACTCAATGCACAGCACGAGGTCGACATTACGGCTATTCCTCCCAATCCCATTGCGGATGCCGTCTCAGCGAAGCTTGAAGCAGAAGGCTATTATTTTGAAAGGAATTATGGTGCTACTTCCTACAAATTAGACCTGGCCATCAAAGCGCCTGGGGCACGCTATTTTTATAAAACCATCGAATGTGAGGGGCCTAACTATTTCAGTGGCGCATCTGCCAAGGAAAGGGAAATCTACCGACGGACCTTGCTGGAAAGTAAAGGCTGGGAATTTCAGCGGATCTGGGCACGGAATTTTTGGAAGGGGAAGTGGGATGTGTAAGCGTAGCGTTTCCAACCATAGCTTTCATTTGACGCTCTCTCATATGGTATAGCTTTATCTGAAAGACTAGAAATGAAAATTAAACCTCAAGAACTAGAGAACGCAGGCTATAAGCTTCGGGAAACATTGGCCCACGATGCACTTATTCCTTTCATTCAGGAAAGTATGCGTTTGAAAAACCTTTTTTCGATCGGTTTTTCTGTCATCAATCTCCTACTGCTGGGGTTTACAGTTGCTTTTTTTGTCTTACATGTCCTTCGAGGAGACTTGAGTGTAGGGCTTGGTTTGGGGCACCTCTTCATGGGAGTAGGGTTTGCTTTTCTATTGGTCCCTATACATGAACTGATTCACGGGCTGGCCTACAAACTCGTGGGTGCTGAGCATACTTCTTATGATGCTCATTGGCGAAAATTTTACTTCTTGGCTGTCGCCGATCAGTTTGTCATCAACAAACGCGAATTGCAAATCGTCGCACTGGCTCCCTTCCTTGTGATCACCTGTGTAGGACTTCTGTCGATGATATGGCTCGGACTGCCTTGGCAAGTGACCATGACGGGGATGATACTGACGCATACGACTTTTTGCGGCGGTGATTTTGGTTTACTCAGTTACATGGCCCACCACAAAGCCCTGCAACTGGTCACCTACGACGATAAAGAATTGAAGATATCCTATATCTACGAGAAAGAGATTCAATCTAGCGCACTACCTACAGCGCAAAGGGCTTCAGTGTAAGGCTTTGTGCTTGTCCTTGCTCATTTTTATACACAATCTCCACTTCTTTAGACTCCTCCCAAGAGAACCCCTCCCTGTAGGTCTTGCAGTAATCTGCAACATAGGCTTTGGCAGAACGTCCGTCTAGCTGTAAGATTTCTACACCTGCTGTGATCCCTTCTTGAGATGCAGGGCTATTTTTTATCACATAAGAGACGATCAATTTCTGATTGCTCACACGGACTCCGAATCCCAAGGATGGCTTGGGTTCCGCTTTATCGCCGTCAGAAAAAGGGGAAAAATAAAATCGTTGGTTGAGATTGTCCGTGGTGATAATTCCGTACTTCATGATTTCTGTACCTACACGTGCACCACTTGCTTTGCCTGTATCGGTATAAAAATTCTGGATCTGATGTCTGCCGATTTGTACAAAATCCATTTTGATACGATAATTTTCTTCCTCAGGAGGAAGCTTGCCGCCTACCCCTATAGAAAATATCCCAGAAAGCTGAACCACATTTTCATCTGCTATCTTACCCTTTCGCACCAGCTTAGAAGCGTCGGCTTGCTTCCAACTGAAGAGATCGTTGGACCCACTGTCAAATGCTACATCTTTGATTTTACCTAGGGAAGAAGAAAGGGTAAGCCTTGGAATTCTCCCTTTGGAAGCTTTCATGGGCGTGGCATCGAGTGGATTGAGCGAAAGGCGTTGGAGTTGATCTGTAAAGATCATCTTGCGCTGTGCTAGATCATATTGTACGATCATTTCTTTTAGAAAATCCCGTCCAATCATCCCATCAGCTCCCAAGCACTCCGTAGGGGATTGCTGAAGAAATGGCCCTATTATAGCTTCATAGTCATAAAAGGATAATGTCCCTAAACTGACTTTAGGGAGGCGGACCTTATGCAATGTTTCCGAGAGCTTATTGATACCTGATACCTGAATCGTCCCCACTGTATCTAAGCCATGACGTGAAGCGACACGCTCAGAGACCATCAGCAAGCCCCCACTATCCAAGATAAACTGATAAGTCTCTCCTTCGATCAAAACAGGAACAAGAATCTTTCCTTTTATCCATTCGAAAGGAATTTCTTCATGATAGTTTTGAGCCTTAAAGGAAGGTTGTCCCCAAAGGACCGTCCAACTTATGAGAGAAGTAAGAATGAGGTGTAGGAAAATTCGATACATGTGAATGGCTTAGATGAGGTACAATTATGAGAAAGGAGTAGATATATACAAGAAGGTTGTCTCTGAGGTGGCGTGAAGTCTTGGGTGTAGGGTTGGATTGCTTCTCCTAAGAAAAAGCGTGGACAGTATGAAGGAATAGGAATGAACCTCAGAAGAAAAGTAGCCTTGGCTGTGAATCATAAAAGGAACTAACTCACATTTTGTCCTAAAAAACTGACTTTTTGTTCATTAATTATTTCAATAATTCCTAATCTCCATACAAAAGTCGATCGAAATAAGCATCTTACCTTAATTGTCTATATAATAAGGAGAAATAAATTTAAATTGATAATCGGAATATCAGTAATAAAGGCATCTCGTATCCCAAAAAATAGCAATCATTTGAAGCGTATGTATAAGTTTCATGGATCGTTTGGCCTACTGATTTGTTTGACTATAACGCCAAGAAGTTTTTGCTAAACTTGCGCCTATGGCCTCGATCGAGGCAAGAAGAAGAAGTAAAACTAGATAGTTTTACAGATGCAGGGGATCAACTCTTTAGGAAGATTCTCCTGGGCATTCTGTATATCGCCACATTTATTACGGTTATTTATATTGTAAGAGATAACTTCTTCGACGAGCCTAGATGGAATCACTACGTACCCGAATCTATCTCCCTTTCCCTCTTCCTCATCCTCATATATGTTGTCCATAAAACCAATCATTATAAGATTGCTGCCGCTGTCCTTTTGACACTGGGAAGCGCACTGATTGTTTTTACAGCCGTCAATAATGCAGGTTTTCGTGGCATATGGATGATTTACTTTATCCTCATTGCCTTAGGTATTGGCTTACTTTTCAGAGGAAGGTTTCGATTTTTCGTGGCCTTGTGGGGCTGTCTGTGTATCATTGGTTTACTCGTTATACACGCATTTTTTCCTACGCTGATCATTGAGGGAGAATATAACGATCTAGATTTTGCCTTCAACTACATCATCATCTACGTCTTGGTGATGACAGGGACAGGGATATTAAAGAGCCGTCTAGACAAGGAACGCGCTTCTGTAGAGTCAAAAAATAAGGAAATTGAACAGCAGAATGAGCTACTGTCATTCCAGAAAGTCCAGATTCAACGCCTCAACGAAGATCTAAAAACGCGACTGGATCAGCGAGGACTCCAATTGTCTCATGCCCTGAAGGAAGTCTCACAAAGAGAGGCTTACCTACGTTCGCTCATCGACTCTCAAACGACATACCTGGTGAGGATGACCTCCGAGGGGGACTATACCTACGTCAATACGGCTTATACGGATCGTTTCATCAACTCCCAGGATGCTTCCAATAAGGGCTCTTTCCTAGACAACTTGCTGGAAGAATCCTACGATTCTTTCCATGCAGTCATAGAAAAATGTCTTCATAATCAAGGAATTCCTCAGAAGGTAGTTTTCAAGACGAAAGCGAATTCGGAAGATTGGGTGTATGTAGATTGGGAGATTTTGTGTATCGACTCTGAAGTGATACAGGCGGTAGGGATTGACATTTCGGACTTGATGATGGCACAGGAAGATTTGACTACCTATGCCTCAAAATTGGAGAAAACGACCCTGCATTTGACCCAGCGAAATAAGGAGCTTACAGATTTTGGTTACATCATTTCCCACAATCTCAGAGGCTCTGTAGCAAATATCTTAGGACTCACAGATTTATTAGATCAAAGTAAAACAGGAGACGCCGAGAAGGATCACATCGTTGAAATTTTGCATAGATCTACACGCAATCTCGATCAGGTGATCAAAGACCTTAATATGGTCATTGACTTGAGGCATTTTGAGAAAAATGACTTTCAACTCCTGCATGTAGGAAGCATTTTGGACCAGATTGAGGTCCAACTCAAAGACCGTATAGACGAAAGTGGAGCAGAAATTAGCCGAGAGTTTGACTCCGATACACACATTATTTCGATTAAGCCCTACCTAGTCAGTATTCTGTATAACCTCGTCTCTAACGGAATCAAATACCAGCGACCCCAAGTGAAGCCGCTGCTGAAAATCAAGTTGGAGCTGAGAGAAAAGCAGGTCATTCTTTCCGTATCAGATAATGGCTTAGGGGTAG
The DNA here is from genome assembly GCA_038527485.1 of Bacteroidota bacterium. Classification (GTDB taxonomy): domain Bacteria; phylum Bacteroidota; class Bacteroidia; order J057; family J057; genus JALEFZ01. The sequence goes on along the minus strand of JBCBFT010000011.1, from coordinate 19,577 downwards.
ATGTTGAAAAATATGGGGATCAACTGTTCTCCTTGTATAAGCGTTTTCATGATCATATCGAAGGAAAAGGCTTAGGACTCTACCTCGTCAAGGTCCAAGTTGAATCTATGGGAGGAAAGATTGCCATTGAAAGTGAACTCAACAAAGGAACTACCTTCTTCATCACCTTGGAACAAGAGATCTCGACGGTCTCGGCACTCCTCGATGCCTAAAAGTTTCTCCTACGAGCGCCAGTTGGCTCCTGATAATAACTGGATGCCCAATTGATTCATGTCATCAAATGCTTTTTGTGTATCTCCTGGAGAGAGGTTCACGCCGCGTGTAGCGTCCATAAATACATGGGTTTGAAATCCTAGCTCCTGAGCATCCATGGCTGTAAACTTGACGCAGTAATCAGCAGCCAATCCCACAACAAAGACCTGATCTACCCCCATTTCTCGCAAGTAGTCCTCCATCCCTGTCGCTTTCCGGTGTCCATTGTCAAAAAAGCCACTGTAGCTGTCGATGGTAGGATCTGTTCCTTTTTGGAAAATCTTTTGGATGGGGCGCTGGTCCAGAGAATCGATAAATGCTGCGCCCTGGCTTCCTTGGATACAGTGATCAGGCCACAGGACTTGAGAGAGGCCGTATAGATCGATCACTTCTCCTACCTGTTGACCTGTATGTTGTGAAGCAAAACTTTCGTGATTGTGCGGATGCCAGTCCTGCGTGGCAACCACAAGGTCAAACTGTGGGATCAAGCGATTGACTAGAGGAATAATTGCATCACCTTCCGTGACGGCTAGTGCCCCACCAGGAATAAAATCATACTGAATATCAACGAGAATAAGTGCGTTCATTTATTTTTGTATTTTATACAATAATTCATACGAAAGAGAATGAGATAAGTTTATGTAGTTGCTTTTTTTAGAAAAATGAGGATATTCTGTAATAAAGGTAAGGCAAGAACGACATATAAAAATGAAAACTATGTCAGGTGTCTGCGTGTTGACACGAGGAGATAGGTATCAGGACTGGTTTGAATACACATAATTGTTATTTTTGTCCCTGGCAGGCATCATAACAGCATCTTCCTGCCTATAATTATAGAATTCATATGGATTTTGGAGCCATATTTTACATTACCATAGGACTAATCTACTTTTTCGGTCAAGCGATCGGTAGATATAAGTTGTTTGAGAAGGCAGGAAAACCAGGATGGGCCGCATTTATCCCTGGATACAACCATTATATTTGGTTGCAACTGATAGGCAAGCCCGCATGGTGGGTAGCACTGATATTCGTTCCTATCGCCAGCACTTTGGTGATCGTGGCCATGAAGATCGATTTAGTTCGGGCCTTTGGTAAGCATAAATTGAAGGAACATGCAGCAGCAACTTTCCTCCCCTTTTATTTCTTTCCAAAACTAGGGTTTGATGAGAAAGTAAAATATCTCGGACCAGCAGATCAGCAAAAAACTATTCCTAAAAAGAGCGGAGCAAGAGAGTGGGGAGATGCCATTCTGTTCGCAGGTGTTTCTGCTCTGATCATCCGTACCTTCTTGATGGAGGCTTTCATGATTCCTACTTCTTCGATGGAGCGAAGTTTGATGGCAGGAGATTTCCTCTTTGTATCCAAGATGCACTACGGAGTGAGGATGCCACAGATACCTATGGCTGTTCCTTTTGTGCACAATAAAATCAAGTTAGGGAATTTCACGATGAAGTCTTACCTGGACTTTCCTCAACTTCCCTACTATCGTACGCCAGGATTCGCCAAGGTACAGCGAAATGACGTGGTCGTATTTAACTATCCCAAGCATGATATCGAGGCCTTACCCGATGGCGCAGGGAAGGTCAAACCCACCAGTATGAAAGAAAATTACATCAAGCGCTGTGTCGGTGTGCCAGGAGATGTACTAGAAGTCATAGGGGGGCAAGTGTACATTGATGGAGAACTGGGTTATCAGCCCGAAAATATGCAGAAGGAGTTCAAAGTGTTGGGGAAACCTGGGACGCAGTTTGTTGCACAGAAGCGCATTGGCAAAGGCAAAGACATAAAGGGAAATAAGACGCGATTTGTAGAGTATACCTTCCCACAGCGTGAAGAGCTGGGCTTTCGTATGCTGAAGGCACCCATCCGCGCTGCTTTTACGGCAGTAGGAAACTACTCAGAAAATCCCAATTGGTATATCAAAAGCCTAAAGAATCAGGAATTCATTCTTTTCATGACGGATGAAGTGGCTGATATCATTCGTAAGAACCCCAATGTCTCTAAGGTTGAAGAAGTCAATAGAATCAAGGGACAGCGTGAGGGAGGTCTTTACCCCGCTTTGTATAGAGGAGTGAATGCGAGAGCCTTTGCCGAAATGTTCCCTTGGAACGTAGACTACTTTGGGCCGTTGACGATTCCTTCCAAGGGAATGACGATAGATATCACGGACGCGAAAAATTATGCCCTCTATCAGCGGGTCATCACAGGCTATGAGAAGCACGATTTGGAACGACAAGAGTCTAAAGGGCAGGTCACAGTATTACTCGATGGAAGTCCGATCACGGAGTATACCTTTGAAATGGACTATTACTGGATGATGGGAGACAATCGCCACAACTCGCAGGACAGTCGATTCTGGGGGTTTGTGCCAGAAGATCACATTGTGGGTAAGCCCCTCTTCGTATTCATGAGTTATGAAAGTGACTTTGGCGTACGTCTCGGGCGGATCGGATCAAAGAATGTGAAGTAAGAAGATGAGAGAATCGATGGGATGTAAACGGTTACTTGAACGGCTTAGATCCCTTGTTTTGAAATCGAGATCCTAAAAGATTCTATCCGTATAAAAGCATCAGCCGCATCTTTTGGAGGTGCGGCTTTATCTATAGAAACAATTCAATGGCGGAAGATATATTAGTGAAATGGCGGAAGTTGGAGCAGGAATTACAAGACCGCTTTCAGAAAAAAATGACCGTAGAATCCATTCTTTTTTTGATTGGACTACGGGAATTAGGGGCGAGTCCTAGCCGTAACTTTTCGAAGGAGGAAAAAGTCGACTTGATGCACATAGCCATTTGTCGCCTTTTATCCCAATCGGGCTACTACAAATTGTCTCATGCAGATCAGGATGGATGGCCACATTGGGAGCTGGTTAAGCCCTTGCCCCATGCAGACATGTTTTCGCAGATGACGCTCTTGCGCGAACATATTTTGACCTACTTCGAAGAGGAGGAAATTTTTTAAGTAGACTATTAGACGTGATCCCGAAAGTGTGCGTAATGAATAAGTGTCAGCGCCAATGTCTCCTTGGTGTTATAACTTGACGGCTACACATGACGAAAGCGCATAAAAATACCCATAGGAAGTCTACGACCTGATCGTTCAGGTAGGAATAACTCCCCTGTCTCTGATTTCCTCAGAGTTTTGGAGGGAAAATGTGTGCGCACCAAATTTTCGAGGATAAGAGAAGAAAAACCCAAAGAGTAGCTATTGAACACCACAAAAAACTGGCGTGGATCTATGATTTGAGCAACAGATGCCGTCAGCTCATCTATCATATCTTCTAGCTTCCACTTCTCTCCTTTGGGGCCGTGCCCGTAGGCAGGGGGATCGAGGATGATCCCATTGTAGGTGCGCCCACGGTTGCTCTCACGCTTCACAAACTTGAAGGCATCTTCCAGTAGCCAGCGAATATCGCTCAGCTTACTGGCTTGCATGTTGGCGTTGGCCCAGTTGAGGACATTCTTGATGGAGTCACAGTGGGTCACATCAGCCCCTGCCGCCCGCGCGGCGAGAGAAGCACCGCCTGTATAGGCGAATAGATTCAAGACCTTCGGCTGCTCCATCAATTGGCAAGAATCATAGATGAAGTTCCAGTTGACCGCCTGCTCGGGGAAGATGCCCACATGCTTAAAGCCCGTCATGCCTAGCCGAAACTTCAGGTGCATCTGCTTGTAGCGATAATCGATGTACCACTGATCCTGTATGTCCTTGTAGCGTGTCCATTTCCCAGAATGACTTCCCTCCTGCTGAAAGCTGGCATGTGCCATTTTCATCCACTCCTTCTCTGGCAGACTCTTGGACCAGACAGCTTGGGGCTCGGGACGCCATAGGACATATTTCCCAAAACGCTCCAACTTGACGCCCTCTCCAGAGTCAATCAGTTCATAATCTTTCCAATCCTTGGGCGTCAATAATTTCATTGAGAATAAAGTTATGTAATGATAGGTGAATATGTGGATAGAAATGGAATTTCCACATATTCACCCTATCGCGTTTATAAACAGTGCATAAAGACTGATAAACTCCTGTGCAGGAAGCATTAATCTACCACACGACGTACGAACCACCGCTCATTGAGGTTGATACCGAGGCGGATGCGGGCATAATTTTCTTCGACGGGGAAGCCTGCGGCCAGACTTCCTCTACGCCCTAGCTCAAAGCTGAGGTTCAATCGAGAACTTGAGCGGCCACGGTTGAAACGGTTGTTGCCGCTGCGACCTGTTGGAAGACCAAATCCAAAGCTGACACCCATATCGCTGATGGGCTCGTCTTCTACCAGGATGTATGTCTGCTTCATATAAACGCCCAGCCGATAAGCGATGCGACGCAAATATTTAAAAGATTCTACGTTGGGAATCCATTCGCCACCCAATCCGATGCGAAATTCAGGTCCTAAAGCTGTGGAATCGTTGAAATACTGGAAGGTATTCCAATCTTGATACGTGAAATCCGCTCCCACTGACCAGTGCCCCAACTGGTGGACCATCACACCAAATCCAAACTTAGAGGGTAGCTGGATGCGGGTGAGACCAGAAGCTGAGACAGTGTCTTCATTGCTAATGGTGAATCGGTCGGCTCTTAGATTGAGTGAGTAGTCTGCTGTAGCACCCAATCGGATGTAGGTTCTATTTTCCTTATTCAGTGTATCCACGTACATGAGCCCTGCCTGTCCTTGGAGTCCCCGTACATAGACGTCGCGTACGATAGAAGTGGGCGTGATGCCTGTCACAAGGCTAGAGTCGGTATTGCGCAGCGTGTAGTCCCATGAGAGAAGAGTATTTCCAAAGAGATAGTTCGCGTTGAAGCCGATGCGTAGCTTTTTATCTAGTGTCTTGAACGCCGTCCCTAGAAATACCTGATTGAGACCTCCATCACCTTGATAGTCTACTTGCTGGATGTAGGTGGTGTCGAGCTCAATGGTGCGTGAATCGAATATGTCATAACCTGTGGTGCTGTAAGGCGCAAAGCCGAAAGCGATAACGGGTCCTTTATTGGCGGGGAAGGCAAAACTTAGGTTCTGAAAGCCAGCCGTGACGGGACGATTTTCTCCTGCATCTGTGCGTACCTGTGTAGGCTGACCAAAGACACCAATATCCATCGTAGAGAAAACGATGTCTGCGTAGCTTGCAGGATTGGCTCGGTTGATGGAGAAGAAGTTATCGGAGGCGATCCCCAGACCTCCCATACCCGCATTTCGGGTGGTGGTATTGTCGATGATGTCACCTAAAGCATAGCGAGAATAAGCACTCACCGTAAGGTTTTGGGCATGTAGCTGACTGCCAAGTACAGCGAGAAGGATATAGAAAGATATTCGTAGGATGCTCATAATGAAAGCTTCAGGATATGATTGATTCCTGTATGTATGATTGATGAAGTTGCAAAATTGATGTTTTTCAGCCGCTTTTCAAAGAAGGGACCATCTCCACCTGTAAGGAAAACCACCATGTCGGTACCAAGTTGTCCACGATAAGCTTCAATCATCCCTGAAATCTCAGCCGTCATGGCTTGGATTACACCAGATTGAATGCTTTTTAAGGTGGATTTTCCGATAAGCTCTACGTCTTCTGAAGGCTCGATCAGTGGGAGTCTAGCGGTGAATTCATGCAAGGCTTTGAATCGCATGGACATGCCAGGGCCGATGGCGCCGCCTAGATACGTCCCGTCTGCACGCGCACAATCGTAGGTAATGGCCGTCCCTGCGTCTATCACCAACACAGGTTGAGCCTCTACCATCTGCAAGGCTCCAATGACAGCTACGATTCGGTCTGTACCTAGCGTTTCAGGCGTATCATACTGATGTGAAATGGGCCACTGAGTGTGATGATCGATGGCGACTAGTTGAGGTCGCGTAGGGATTTTCTCCCAAAGCATCCAGTCAGTGATGTTAATTTCTTTTCCCACACTGATCCATCCGATCTTCTCGAAGCGATGGCCTTGCTCCAGGATCAGTTCTTCCAATATTTTCTCAAGATCTGCTAGCGGACATTCCCAACGCGAGAGGACCTGATAGGACGCCATCGCAGCCAACTTGACTCGGGTATTTCCAATATCGATGGTGAGAAATGCCATAGTAATAATCCAAATGCAGTGAAGAAGTGCGTGCTTAATGTGATGATGGCAGAATGACTTTCTACGCATCAAGAAGGAGAAGCAAATTTAAGGAGAAAGGTTGCAGAGTATCAGGTGAAAAAATCTGGGATGATTCGTACTTCACCCACGGCAAAATAGGCGAGTTTATGTTGACGGACCAATGCAAGCCTTCCTTGTGTGTCGATTCCCGCCAAATGGCAGGTTTCCCCTTTTCCTTTAATCTCTACCTGAATATCCTCTTGATAGCCCAGCAAATGCCGAAGATAGGCATGATCCAGCATCTCATTTTTTCCTGTTTTCAAGAGCTGATAATGGGTATTTAAATACTCAATCAGTTTGAAAAGGACCTCCTCTCGAGAGATGGATTTTTCTGTCCAAAGCCCAAGAGAAGTTGCTTTGTATTGAAGATGCGGCGGAAAAAATTGTTGGTTGACGTTTACTCCGATTCCCCAGATGCTGCTTTTGATTTTTGTGCCTTCTAGCTGATTTTCAATGAGTATTCCTGCGGCTTTTTTACGATTGATGAGGATGTCATTGGGCCATTTGATCTGCACTTCTGTATGTGGGAGAAAGTCCGCCAAGGTATGCCTCACGGCCAGTGCGACTACTTTGCTCAGACTAAACATCCGGCTGGGGGGTACGAATCGCGGGTAAGTGATCAGGCTAAAGGTCAAATTTTGCCCTGGTGCTACTTCCCACACACGACCCTTTTGTCCTTTGCCCTGCGACTGATGATCGGCTAGGATAAGGGTACCCTCCTCGGGTTTTTCTCCCAAGATAGACTGCGCATATACATTGGTAGAAGGCAGTGTGTCAAATCGCCGAATATGTTTGCCTAAGAGCTGAATCAATTTTTTCGCAAATAAAATCAAATTCTCCCTCCTAGCCAAAAGGCTGTCTACCAGTTGAAGAAGTCATTCAAGATGGTGGATAAAGTCGCATCCAAAGCATCGGGATCAGCATTGAGCTTGTGGATTTCGATCGCAAAGAATACCTGATTGGTGAGGGTACCTGTAAAAAATCCACGTGCTGCCAGTGCAGAAGGTCCCATCCATGGCACACTGCCGTCGTTGAGCACCCCATCGTAAAGGGTTTCTCCTGCTGCCTTTGTGATGAAGGGATCGACACCTGTGAAGAATACACTACTCACAAGCGTATCGAGCTTATCGACTTCACTTCCTTGTGGATCGAGGGTATTATTGGGTGGGAGACGAACACGACCGACACCTTTGGCCAGACTGTCGATGGGCGAAAGATCAAAAATAGGAGAGAGACGTACGTTTTCTTGCTCTGTAAAGCTTTTATTGAAGGGCGTACTGATCAATATTTTTCCTTCATTATTCAGGTAGTTCTGAATTTCATCACTCGCCAGCTCTAGTAAGAGAGATTCAGTCCCATCTATATATTCACCATCTGCAAACCAGAGTGCCTTGTCATACAGATTGATCAACAGGCGGAAAGTAGGATTCCAGAATAAAGGGGGTTGTTCCTTCAGCGGAACTAGATCGAAGGCAGGATATACACGTCCCAGAATTTCTCTGTAAGCTGAGGCCGCCGCAGGATCTGGGTGGTCATTGATGACGAGGAGATCTCCCGATTGTCTTTTGACATACACACCAGCAGAGGTATCCACTTTACTCCCAGACAAAGCCAGATCCGTCGCTCTCAAGTAGAAGATATTTTCCCCATCGAGTTCTAGACCTTCCAAGCTTGTCCCTAGGGGTTCATTGGACTGCCCAAGATAAACTTGTGCGTTTTGTGCGCCTGCTGTTTGTGGATTCTCAGGGACAATGGTCAAAATAGTTGCCAATGGATCGATGCTAAGCCAAGGCCCATCGTTGACTTTGATAAAAGCAGAATCAATGGTTTCCTGTCCATCGCCATCTGCTATGTCTATAGGAAGAGAAAATACTGTGTAAAAGGTGTCAGGAATCTCTTGAATGTCATCAAAAACTGCAGTAGGGGCTGTATTTTTGATGGGAATGACCAGAGAAGCAGGCGTGGGATCAGCTAGCCCCTTATCATCGATCGCTCGGATGAAAAACTGGGCATCTGTAGTGTCTCCATTCGAAGGAAGAGAAAGGCGAAAAACAGAGTCCGTCGCGCGGGTAAAATTCCAGTCTACTTCATCAAATGAGAACTCATAGCCTACGACATATCCATCCTGATCCTCGCCCAGCCAGTTGATCTCTACAATACTGATGAGGCGATTGTCACCCGAGAGATTGATTTCATCGAGGAAGAGAATGGTTTCAGGTGGGAGGTTCTCGATCAATTCTCCCTTGTCACAGGCAGTAAAAAATAGAGAGCCCAAACACAGCATTAGCCAATAGAAGCGCTTCATATGGTTCATTTATCAAAAAAAGTAGATAGCCTATCGCAATATATAGCACCATGCCAAGTCGCATGGTGAGAGTGGGCGATCCACTTACAAAAAGTAATTCCAAAAAAGCTGCAGCCTCCCTTCATCGAAGAGAGGCTGTGGCCTAGGTAAATATTAGCGTACGATCAAGACTTTGTCCTGAGCGATGATCTGATTTTCGTTGCGGATGATCAGCATATAGGCACCTTCTGCGAATTCACCTACATTCAAGTCCACTTTTCCATTCTGACCTTGAATCTCTTGACTTGCAACTACACGGCCCATCATGTCGCGTAGCTCGAGTTGTGCGACTACTGGCAATGCCCAGTCGTAAGAGATGGATACCTGATGAGCGGCAGGATTGGGGAAGACAGAGACATCACTGAAGGCAAAGAGCGCTTCATTAGAAGTGGTCAAGTTGGCACAGTCGATGCTCGCAAATCCTCCTGGGAGACGGCAGTTGACGCCTGAGTAAGCAGGACGCGTGACATTGGCTGTATCTACGAAAGAAGGTACATCGTCATCATTTCTAGGAAGCAGCTTCATGTTGCTGAAGGAGAAGTACATGATACCCGTCATGCTACACATGGTATCTCCTACATTTACAACGCAAATGGGATACTTAAGCTGTGTGGTATCGATGGCGCCTGCATCTACAATCCATGAGGAGTCATTGACAAAGCCAAATACCAATGAGCTAGGAGCAGAACCTGTACGGCGACCTGCGAGTACGCGCAGCCCCTGTGTATCATCGAAGCGATCAGAACCAATGCGGTACTCTGCGAAGTTGTTGCCAGGACCATCAGGATTCTTGTTTACAACATAAACGCCTTGACCTGCTGTAGGATTCTTCGCAGTTACAAGCATACTTTCGAACGGTTCAGTAGTCGTAGGATCATAGCTCGTGAACGTATTGGGGTCAATTTCGACAGGTGCGAGTGCATTTCCTGAGCTCATGGTAGTCACATTGGTCACAGACATACGTGTGAAGCCAAAGTTTTCTTCGATATCACCTGTTACTTCTACCATGTCTCCACGGCTCAGTGTATTCAGACCTGCATTGGCTGTTAGGTTCAGACCTGCCCACTCGCTTTCGCCAGTTTGCTGGATGTAGACGAATCCGAGATCATCTGTATCTGTAGTCGAAGTGACGATACCTTGTACGGTTACGGAGTATCCGCGGTAGCTGGACACACCGTCAGCATAAGGCGTGAATTGTACGTCGCGGATAGTGGCTCCATTGTCGCGGATGATGAAGAATTGTGGATCTTCGCCTCCAGGAACATCAGGGAAGCACTGAGACAAGTTGTCTACGTCTGTCGCACAAGCATAGATTTTGACGAAGTCTCCGTCGTTGTAGGCAGAGGCAGGAATGTTGGCTTCCCAGTTAGCACCAGCATCAGTCATGGCGACTTCTGTGAATACTGTATTGAACTCACCAATTGCATAGAAAAGACTAACAGTCGCCAAGCCACCGTCAGGATCATCTGCTACAACAGTGATCGTTGCATCTGTAGAGCTCGTCACAACAGCGGGGTCACGGCGCAGGCCAGAGAGTCCTGGAGGGACATTACCTGGGCGTACGACATAATCTTCGGACTTGAAAGGATAGATCTGGTATCCATCGCTACGAGGATCTGTAGAGGCACATGCCAAGCTAGAGCGGCTATGCTCGATTACCCCACGAAGGGTATCATATACCGTACCTACTGCGGGAGGCGTAAACGATCCACCGTTGACAGGTTGCTGCTGTGCAAGGAAGCGGTCAGAAAGTGTGATGATATTGCCCGCAGCATCTCTTACGTCGATGAACACACGGTCATCACCTGTCACAGTGACATTGTCTACTTCCGCATCATAAAACTCTACATACACACCTTCCCATCGCTCTCCTGTCTGAAGAGAATCGATCTTCATGTCGTTGTTGAAGTCTGAAACCTGAACAGGGGCAGCTGTAATCTGCTGATTTGCTGTTCCAATTAGCTCTACAGAGGTAGGAAAGATCTCTGTTTCAGTCCCACGGAATTCGTCGATTGTACCCGTAATCTTGACAGAGTCACCTGCTACGAGGTCAAGCAAAGAGGTAGGTGTCGTAGGACCATTGGTCTCCCCATTGAGGTGGAAGACGTCGATCCCAGACCAAGGACGACCGATAGAGTCAGCGACCCAGATATTATGATGAGTAGTGACAGGTGCATTACGCACAAGGTTTCCAGATCCTGGATTCGTAGGATCTTCGATGCTACCATCCGTTACGACTACAGCAAAGATGGTCACTGTACTGTCTAGGAAAGGGGAATCATCATTACAAGCATTTAGATCTGCCAGCGAACGCTCTTGGATCTGACGGATAGTCACGACCTGCTGGGCCATGGCTACCATCATGCCACCTGTGAAGAGGAGTAAGAATAAAAACTTCTTCATAAGTTTAGGATTGGTTTTGATTAAGGAATTCTTTGATAAGAGCAGAGATAGGAGAATCGGAATCGCTTCGCTGCAGGAAGTATCTCAGGTCTCGATTCTCTGCTCTCGCATCTATTATTTTATAATCACAAACTTCCCCCTTCTCTTCTGACCTGTGGCCTCGTCGATGACGACGAAGAGATAGAGTCCTCTTGCGATGATCTGTGTATTTTGTGAAAGTAAGTCCCAGCCGTGTAGACCACCTGAGAATACATTTTCGTCGGGATTGGCGTAGGTTGTGAACCATCGAATGTCGCTTCCATTGTAGTCCTGATCATGCTCGATGACATCCACTAAGTCTCCTGCTGCGGTATAGATCCGTATTTGGCAACGCTCAGGAAGATTGGCAAAGTATAGTTTTCGGTCTTCCTCAAACTCACTGATTCCTTCCCAGTCGGCTCTGGCATAGTAGGGATTGGGGAACACAAAAGGATCACCCATTGCAAAGCCTTCATTGGGTGGGGTACCCGTAAATACACGGAAAATATTGGTAGCTCTACTGGATTCTAGTGATTCTACGCCATTTACTTCATCTCCACGATCAAAAGCTGTGAGCGCGATGGCGTGCTGCCATCCATCAGCTACATTTTCGAAGGTATACTTATAGTAGTAGACAGTCGAATCTCCCTCAAATGTGACGGGTTCATCCAGGGTGATGTCACTGAAACTGGTTTCGAAGAAGAGGTCATTTCCTGTGGAGTCCCATTGGCCGACGAGTTTTAGTTGGGAGATGATGCCCTCTGAGGGATCTACATCGAATCCGATTTGGGTCTTGTACAGTCGGAAGCCTTCGAAGTCTTGCTCTTTTGAGATCGGATCGATGGAAGCGAGTGAATTTCTTCCCCAAAATACATCAATGGCATTGTCGCGCGCCACAACTTTTGTGTTGGGAATATTGGGAGGTGCAGGGAGAATGAATCGTGTGATTTCTCCGTCTCTGTCGAGATCCTCGCCATCATCGAGTATGCCATTTCCGTTAAGGTCTTCGCCATTGTAGGCGGTTTGTGCCCAGCCTGCATTCTGGAGAAGATTTTCTCTTTGCTTGGGCGTATTGGCAGAGGCTGGAAGCCCGTCGAGTACGCGTTTGGCGCAGACAATGGCAAAAGCGACTGTCAGCTTTTCTCCTGGTCTGAGCTTGGCATAGGGCCCTGCTGCAATCAGATTGGAACGGTTATTCGCTTCGTTGATATTGACTTGGATATCTTCCCATTGGGGAAGGAAATTCATACCCTGAGACATTTTACTGTAGCGCTGGTTGTCATTTCCAGGGGCAAAAAATAAAGGATCATTTGACTCTCTAAACTGCCAGGTATTGAAGTGAACTTTGAAATTAGGTGAAGTAGAAGGGAAGCCATCGATGTCTGACCCTAGGTATTTGGTCGCGATGTAGCTGTCTGTGAATCCAGGATCACCCGTTGCATCGAACTCATAGCCCATGCTGATCGAGTCTATGAAGCCATTTCCTCCTTTGTTAAAAAATGGGGTCCCTCCAGGTGGGGTGATGGTCACATTTCGGATCACACCATCCGTCCAGTATCCCACAAAGACAGAGTCTATGTCACGATTCGTCACATTTTCAATCTCAAAATTGAGGATGAGGAAGAAGTTGGCGAAGTCAAAGTTCCAATTAAGTGTACGGAAATCAATTTTTACCCCTAAGGGGCGGATGTGTCCATTGATTGGAATCTCAGCTGTTCCTGTCTTGACGGTAATACTAGTATCCGTGAAGGTGGAAATATAATCTTGGTGAGAGATCGCGTCAGGACGGAAGTTGGGATTGTCGATCAAAGACGAGATCGTCGTCAGAGGTTCGGCAGATGTATATTCAAATCCTCCTTTTCCTGTAGAATAGCCTGTTGGATCATCCACGGCTCCAGTCGTCACGGCTACTTGCCCATTGACCAGTCCTCCGATCCATAGTCCGCCTTGGAAGAGGTGTTCGACATTGGACCCTACGGGAAACTCGCAAGAGGGAAATCCCTCTACATTAAAGCTACCGCTAAACGCGTTGCCAATAATCCCTAGGTTGCTGACCGTAGCAGCGATTTGCCCTGCTGAGGTTACTTTCTCGTCGTAAACATCGGTTTGCTGAGCATGCAGGTGGAGTCCTCCAACCAATCCTGCGAACAATAGGTACAGATACTTCATATCGGGTTGAAATTACGCAATAGCTCAAAGAAGCGTGTAAAGTATCTATTAACTTTTAATTCAAGGTAAATGTGTTGCAACATTAAATTAAAAAAATCGTATACTTTTCATCGTTTCATTTGAACAAATGAGTCGATTGCGTATTTTAAAGATTAAAACAGGGGTGAAATATACAGTGTAATTTCCATTATTCTGTTGCATAACGAAGCATCCCTCTCTCTAGTCTCTTTTGTTTTAGAACTTTTTTCAAAAAAAATATCGAACAATGTACCCAGAGCATTTAACAGCCCCAATGGCAGCCGAGCTAGAAGGTGCCGGCTTCACTTCTCTTAAGACAGTAGAAGAAGTAGAAAGCACGCTTAACAATTCAGAAGGTACGACACTCTTGGTAGTGAACTCTGTCTGCGGATGTGCAGCTGGAGCCGCCCGTCCTGGTGTGATTGCTTCTATCCAAGGAGAGAAGAAGCCCGATAACCTCGTAACTACTTTTGCAGGTGTAGACTTCGATGCAACAAAGCGTGCACGTGAGTATATGCTTCCCTATCCTCCTTCTTCTCCTTCCATTGCGCTTTTCAAAGATGGACAGCTTGTGCATGTCATCGAGCGTCATCATATTGAAGGTCGTCCTGCGGCTTTGATCGCAGCCAACTTGTCAGCAGCATTCGAAGAATATTGCTAAGATTAAGAACGGGGAGGAGAGCGTCGACAAAGACTTTTCTGCTTCCAGAGAATATAGAGATCGAGAATAGTTGATTCTCTTTTTCCACCAAGACAAGACAGGATCTGTATAGGTCCTGTTTTTTTATGCTGCACACTGAACACTGGCCTCCGAACCACTGTCCTCAAGGAGACAAATAAACAATCATCTGAGGATTTCATTTGCATAAATGATAGGAGGCAAAGTCATTTCATAAAAAATTAATCAAGAAGATGGATGCATTGATCCAAGAGAAAATAGAGAAGAGCTTTGATTATGCGCATTATCGTACGATGGTAGCGCAGCTATTGAGCGAAGGGAAGACGACAGGACCGAACCAATCGGAGGATTATATTTTTTATACTCAGCTGAATCAGCAGCGGATGGACCGCCTAGACAAGCGGCTCAAACTGTCCCCAGCATGGAAGCCTTTGCTGGAAAACCTGAGTCGTCGATATACATTTTTGACGATTACGGAGGCTTGGTGTGGGGACGCCGCGCAGAATCTACCGATCATCGATGCCATTGCTCAGCAATCGGATAAGATTACGCATCATCTGGTTCTACGAGATGAACATCTAGAGCTGATGGATCGCTATCTGACAGGAGGCGCAAGGTCTATTCCTAAGACCATCTTTTTTGATGCAGATACAGGAGAAGAACTGGGTACTTGGGGACCGAGGCCCGCAGAGGCGCAAAAAATGGTAATGGCTTATAAGGCTTTGCCTGAACCTAAGCCACCTTATACAGAGTTTGTCAAGGGCGTACAGCTTTGGTACGCGAAAAATAGGACAGTCAGTACGCAGGAGGAGTTATTGACCCTTTTGAGAGAATTTGAAAAGGTGTAACCTCAAAAAATAAGGATACGTAGAGGGAATAAGGACAGTTTACAGTTGAATTGTCCTTATTTTTTTCGCTTTTTGGTGAATGATCAAAAGAATTGTGGAATTTTCTTTATGCATCATCTTTAAAATAGGGATGTCTTTGTAAAGATGATTTCCTCCGATTCTATCAGCTGACAGGGTGAAAATGTAAGTGAAAACTCTGTCTACTCATTACTTGATTCGAAATACATGTCATCAGCCGATATTATATTTAAGCAGCGGATCGCCAAAGTAGAGGCGCAAAATAATCGTATCAGTGCGACGATCACCACGATCATCATGCTTGTGCTGGCGTCTCTTTTATTGATCTCGGAGCTATTTCGCGAAAGCGAGATGCAGCAGATTGGAGATGAGGACAAGTACGAGGTCATGGGCAGCTTTGACTTTGGAGATTTTAGCCAGGGAAGTCGAAACATCAACAATTTCGATCCGCCTGTAGAGAATCCGACGCCGTCTCCCAATCCGCAGCCACAGCCCGTACAGCAGCCCCAGCAAAATACACCTGCGCCTGCGGCTCCTACAGAAGCAGCTACGCCATCCGACGCCAATCCGACACCTTCAGAGATCATTACCTCAGAGAATCCTGCGCCTGTCACCCAGCCACCCGCTACAGATCCGCAGCCGCAGGAGACACCTCCGACGACACCTACCACGGTTGAAACTAATACTCCTCAACAAGAATCTCCCAACAATACAGGTTCTAGTTCTGATCCATCAGAAGAGGAAGATGAGGAATTCCTGACCTTTGAGAATACAGGTGGAGGCTCTAACGATGGCAATGCAGATTCGGGCACAGGCAATTCAGGTGCCGACGATGTCAAAGTCCTCGATCCTGATGGCTTATACAGCTTCGGCGTGGGAGAAGGGCAGGGTCTGATCGGACGTAAGCCGATTACGTTGACAAAGCCCTCTTACACTGTGCAAGAAGAGGGGCGGATTACCTATAAGTTCACCATTGGTCCTGATGGATCTGTGCAGAGTGTGCGTGCCGTATCGCTGGTCCAGCCCAACCAGTTGGGCATCAAGAAAGCAGGAGAATTGGCTATCTATCGTTGGAAATTCTCCAAGGGGAAGCGTCAGACGGTCACGGTGACGATTACATTTAAGTTGAAATAAATCCTCATCGGATATATGATATAGAGAGGCTGTTCACTTGTGGGCGGTCTTTTTTTATACACTGCCTTTGTTGAGGAAAGCCGTCAGGGACGATAGGTTCTAGGATTTTTTTAAGTGCGTTTTATGAAGGTAAGATATCTGACTTTGAGTTTGTCTACTTTGATTGTGTTAGTGGCGGTCCTTTGGAGGATTGGCCAAGATCAGGTGGCAGTACAGGTGGTGGAAGAGGAAAAATATGAGTATGCGGGGAGTTTGGACTTTCGAGAGGGAGCAACTGCGGATTCAGGCTATGAGATGTCAGGAAAGTTGGATATGAGAATGTTTATTTCGAGGGGAGATAGTGTGATCAGGGATTCGTTAGAATGAACGGAGCAGTGAGGCAATGGCATACTTAATCAAGCATTTGCAATACGTCTTTTTTGATCTTCGAAAATTTGTGCGATGGTAGGTTTGACCTCATGAGCTAAATGTTTCCTTCCCAACATCAATTGCGCATAACTATCTTCTAGAATGACATGTATCTTTTCTCCAACTGAGCGTTTGACAGACAAATTATAGTTCTCAAAGCTTACATATACTTCTACACCCATCGAGAAAGGAGATACAGGATTATAACGATATTCCTTCCATAAGATATCGAGGTTGAATTTGTATGGCTGCGGGTGGAGATTTTCTATATGAACTTTTTCGTTTAATGAGAGTGCAATAAATAATTCTTCCCTATATTTTGTGCCTCCGCTATTTTCAATTAACACATCTGTATAAATCTTCTCTTCTCTGGCATTAAAAGAGGGGTCAAATACTTTTGTTTTTTCTCTGACTTCTTCATAGAAGGGAAGGAGTATGTGCTGGTAAACATGCTGGAAAACTACCTCTGAGTACTTGATTGGCTCCAATCCATTTGCCCGTGCCTGTTGTTCCTTTTGAAATAGCTCGATGTGCTTGATAAGGTCACCTACTTCTTCTATTTCCTCACCCTTCAATGCTGAAAGAATCAATTCTTGAGAGCGGATGAGTAAGCCACCCATGAACGCATAGTACAAGTCTTTAGTTGCTCCATATCCTTGTATTTCTGAGAGATAACGATAGTAGGCATCTTTGTCGTCGGTTTTGACGATGAGAGGAGGATAGCCAAATGCAATCAAGATGAGATTAAGGAGGATACGTGCTGTGCGGCCATTTCCATCATAAAAGGGGTGGATCGTCAAATATTCCAAATGAAAATCAAAAGCCATGAGAACAGGATGCTTAACCTCTTTGCTCCTTTTTTGTATGCTAAGCTTATCCCAATTGGCATTGGTCTGATTTAATAGCTCATGAATCTTGACAGGAACTTCTGATGGATGTGTAAACACAAATTTCTCCCCTCTATAGTTGATGATCTCATTGGCCTCTGTTTTCCAATTGCCGATTTGCTTTTGTCTTTCAGGAACTGTTTCATACATGATGGCTTGATGAATCTGACGAATCCGTTTTTCGGATAGTCTCATTTCATTTTTTCCAATCTGCATGATCTCCTGTATGAGCTCATCATGTTTTTGCATCTCCAGGACATCTTTCAGTGGTTTATCTGCTTCCACGTTGACCATGCCCGCCATGATGGTTCTCGTCTCTTTCTTCGTAAGCGTTCCCCCCTCAATCGACTGAGAATGATAATTCCAATCCAATCTGAGCTTATGCTCGACTTTTCGGCGCACACCGTCATCCCAGGGACCATGATCTGCGATGGCTTGTTGTAGTTGATCTATTTTGGGGAGAAAATCCATTTTCGAAAATTGGGATACCATACTTGCTTCTGCACGAAGTTGAGAGAAAGTACAGAACTTGGCAAGTAGAGATGATTGATTGCTAGTATTTTTTACGGATGGATATCTTCTCTTGTTGTTCGTTCAGCTTTATGTGAATCGAATATTCGTATATTCGGCTACACAAATAACTACTACATGTCTATTGTCAAAGGTATTTTAAGAGGGGGGCTCATTCTAGTGATTTTGGCAGCTCTCTATGTGATTAGTGTGATCCTTTATGGCCAGTTTACGGATTATACGCCTCCTCCGACTACGGTACTGAAGATCGAAGGAGCGCCAGGGCAGGTTCATTCGCGAGATACCCTTTCCTTCCTTATCTGGAACTTAGGATATGCAGGTTTGGGCGAGGAGTCTGATTTTTTCATGAGTGGGGGAGACATGGTACGTCCTAGTGAGGAGATTTCGAAGAAAAATTTTGCGGGAATCCGCACGATTGTGCAGGGTCTGGCTGACCAAACGGATTTTTTCTTGCTACAAGAAGTCGACAAAGATGCAGCTAGAAGTTACCATGTAGACCATGCGAGCGAATTGCAGCTAGGCGTATCGGGATTCCAGGGATATTTTGGGACCAATTATCAAGTGGGCTTTGTGCCTGTACCTTTTTTTGAGCCTTATGGAGAAGTCCACTCGGGCTTGTGGAGTATGACGCGGATCACGCCCAAGGAGGCTACGCGTTATGCTTTCGAAGGCAACTATGCTTGGCCGACCAAGTTGTTTCACCTTGATCGCTGCTTCCTGCTCACACGCTACGCGCTAGATAGCATCAACAAGGACTTAGTCATCATCAATACCCACAACTCTGCCTACGACGATGGCACCCTCAAAGCCGCGCAGATGGAGCAGCTCAAGGAAGTCTTGCTAGCGGAGTATGAAAAAGGCAACTATGTCCTGGTAGGGGGGGATTGGAATCAGTATCCGCCAGGATTTACGGGCGTGGGGAAATTTAAGATTCCTGAGATCGATTATCTTTCGCAGGTATTTGTGCCTGAGGAGTATCCTGCGGCAGGTTGGGAGTGGGTGTGGGACCCGACAGTGGCGACCAACCGCAGTGTATCCAAGCCATATGATTCGTTTGAGACCTCGCGTTTCATCATCGACTATTATTTGACTTCCCCCAACATCGAGATCATCGAGGTCAAGGGGATGGACTTAGACTTCGAATACAGTGACCATCAGCCTGTGCGTCTGAGCATCAGGTTAAAAGACATCGTTACCTCTATGCAGAGCGAAGGTATAGAGGGATAATCTGAAAAAAATATCCCAAAAAATCCCTGAAATACTTGCCAGAAATCATTCCATGCCCTACATTTGCATCCACTTCGAAACAACGAAGAACGGTGCGGTAGCTCAGTTGGTAGAGCAATGGACTGAAAATCCATGTGTCGGCGGTTCGATTCCGCCCCACACCACAAGATAAAAAATTATAAGCCTGATAGTCAACGGATTATCAGGCTTTCCCCTTTTCTGGTGAAGAACTTATTCCTTTTCGTAGTGAATTTGCCGTACAGGAAGTCAATGGCGTAACCTCGATAGTAAGTATCCACCTTGGAACAGCGTCTATGATTATTTTTATCAATGGAGTCGTAATGACATTTGGAATGAAATCTTATCCACTTTGGTCAGAATAGAAGGCCGAGAGGCAGAATCGAGTATGATTGCTATTGATAGTCACAGTATTGAGTCAGGTCCATTCATCTCCTCAGAAACCATAGGTGTAGATGGAGGGAAAAAATAAAAGGACGTAAACGGCATATTGC
>JBCBFT010000010.1:0-104071 GCA_038527485.1 Bacteroidota bacterium | reverse complement strand
TCGCATCTTAAGTCTCCTCCGAGAAGCGAGTGGGACAAGTATAGGCTATACAGGAGGAATTAACCTTAAATGGAATGTAACAGATCGATTGAGCTTGGCCAGTGGGCTATGGATTTCTGTCAAGAAAAATAGCAGCAAAAAGACAGATATTCTGCAAGATATACCTGAGCCTAACACGCCTGAGGCTCTTCGCCCCGTCGTGCGGAAGTCTTACGTAGACATTCCTCTGGTTGCCAGCTATACCTTGGGAGAAGGAAAAATCAAGCCATATCTTTCATTAGGAGTTATCGGCCATATCTTTCAAGGATATCAATACTATGTCTCTCAATATTTTGAGAATGGGGACGTCACGCGCGCCTCTTTTGATTTAATCGGTGATTTTCCTGCGTTTACCGCATCAGCAATGCTAGCGGGAGGACTAGATGTCGCGCTTAGCTCAAAGGTCAATCTTAGAATTGGTCACTCATTCAAACACATGTTCCAAAATGCCAATATAGAAAGTTCGTCTTTCAACATTTTCTTTTATTCGGCAGGGCTTGAAACGGAACTCAACTTCAGTTTATAGTCAAAAGTCCATTTGAATACGTAAAAAGAGGAGGGATATAATTCTCTCCTTTTCTGTTTTGATCACTCAGGATACCCAAAGTACCTTCTCATGGATGCCCTACGCCATCAGTTGACACTTTTTCTTCCTTCTGAGCAATCTCAGGAAGTTGAAGCCTTTCGAAAAAAATATAATCCCATTCAGTTTCAGCTTATCGCTGCTCATATTACCCTGTGTCGAGAGGACGAACTCACGAATTGGAACACCATCTCAGAGAATCTCCGAAGTTTGAATATGGAGACGATACCTGTGGTACTCAAGCAACCCACCCGATTTGCTGACGAAAAAGGGCTTTCTATGGAACCTGCGGGGAGCTACACAGCTTTTCAACAGTTGAGGAAACAAGTCCTTGAGGGCGCCATCTCAGAACCGAGGGATCACCTGCCCCATATTACCTTGATCCATCCTAGAAACGGTCGCTGCACGGAGGCCATTTGGCACATGGCGCAGCAGCTACATTTCCCTACTTCTTTTACTTTCTCGCAGATCTCGCTTATTGAACAAAAAAATGGAGGGAAGTGGGAGACGCTGGAGGTATTTAATTTGGCACCTTCCTCATCTTAACTCACGCTCTGTATACTGCGTAGACAGGTTATGGATATGCGAAAATGGATAGGTCTTCTCTTTTTTATCGGCTTGCTACCTTCGATGAGGGGGCAACCATCAAATAATTGGGAAGAAAAATATCAGACCTACCGGACCCGTTTTCGAACACACTTCATCAGTATAGGAGAGGGAGCGGGAAGATCCATTCCCTTTGCCCGCGTAACCTGTGAAGACGATCAGACGCACGTCATAAGAGGCGGAGAAAGCACCTTTCTATTGGGAACCTATATTGGATTTTTGGGTACAGAATACCTCGTACTCAAGCGTAGAAATCAAGATCTGAGGCTGACCATCCAGGAGTTGTATTATGCCATAGAAGCCTTGAATAGATTGGATCTGTATGCGGAGACTTATAATTCTTATGGTAAAGAACCCGCACTCAATGGTTTTTTCGTACGAGAAGATATTCCAGATGACTTTGCGGCAGATCTCCTTTACGCGCAGGATCAACATTGGCTCCCCCAGCGCGGTTATATTCAGGGCGCAGGATATGTCTACGGAGTGGATGCAGTCTATGAGGCAAATGAAACCCATTGCTATCAGCATACGCCTATGTCGCAGGATCATACAATCAGGATCTTGTGGGGATTGTATCTGGCGCATCACTGTCTAGATGCTGGTGTTCAGTTTGAAGGGAAGGCGCTCACCGACGGAGAAAAGGATCTCAGGCAAGGCCTCCGCAACTGCTTCAACCGCCTCATAGAAAAATGTGAACGCGATGGCTGGACCCTACGAGATCCCCTAGGTCAGGAGGTCACCAACTGCCAGTCAAAGACAGGGAAAATCTTCACTTTTAAGAATAACCTACTAGATGCTTACCACCAACTCAATCAGATGGACCAAAAGCTGAGAAGCCGACCCGTTTGGGCGAGATTCGTAGCAGGTGTAGGCCAACAAACAGGATGGATCAATACGCGCATGTGGCTGGAAACACGCAATCTATCGGGAGAGCAGGGAAATGCCTGGAAATTTGCACACAAATATGGCTATGAGACGTACTTCCTGCCTTATGGGATGATCGTCCACGACTGGCAGTGGTCAGAAGAAGAACGCACAGCCTTGAAAGCGCGCTGTGCCTACTACTTGGAAACAGCTCCTGCACATGGGCCTTTTTTTCATTCACCTGAAGATCTCGGGTCAGATGGATGAGCTTGCGCAGATCGAACAGAAAGAAGCTTAAAATACCAATACTTTGGGGTGGGACATGTGAGGGGCAACTTTTCGGGCCTCGATTTTTTACTCCTATACAACCTGTACCATCTGGCTTTCCCTGAAGTAAATCCTCTTTTGACAGACTCTCGTCGACACGCTACATTTCTTACGTCTCGATCACAAGAGAGAGAACGAGTACAAGCTACTTTGACTTCCAAAGAACGCATGATGCCTTATTATCAAAAGCAGATACAACGAATAGAGGCGAAAGATTGAGGTCCTGTACAGATATCTTAGCTAGATCCTGAAGGATGGAATTGCTGATTTGATAAATCTACCCTAATTTGATTTCTCACTTTAAAATCGAGCAATCTATGACCCCAATCAGACTTGCACTGGATTGGACACCCAATACAAACCACACAGGTTTTTTCGTCGCACGAGAACTAGGGTTTTATTCTGAATTACAGGTAGAAATTCAGATCAGTGATCCCTCCGAAGATAACTATGCCCAGACCCCTGCCAAAAAAGTGGAACTGGGATTAGCAGATTTTGCGATTGCCCCATCTGAGAGTGTCATCAGCTACAACACCAAGTCACAACCTGTGCCCATGCGCGCAGTCGCCACCCTCCTGCAAGAAGACGTCAGTGCGATCGTGACCTTGGGCAAGACCTCAATCACTCGTCCCAGGGATCTTGACGGAAAAATATATGCCTCCTATGGGGCTCGATATGAGGACAAAATCGTCCAGGAGATGATCATCAACGACGGAGGCAAAGGTGATATCCAAATCGTACATCCCGACATGTTAGGGATCTGGAATACTCTCCACGAAGGCCAGGCAGACGCTACTTGGGTATTTTTGAATTGGGAAGGCATCGAAGCAGAAGGGGCAGGCCTTGAACTGAATGTATTTATGCTCGAAGATTATGGCATCCCCTATGGATACTCCCCTGTGCTCATTGCAAGACAAGATCAGATCGAGGAGAAAAGCACAGCTTATCGAGCTTTTCTGGCGGCGAGTAAAAAAGGATTTCTCTACGCCCAAGAACATCCTGAAAAAAGCGTAGAAATCCTGAAGCCATACGTTCCTCCCCATGATCGTCAAAAGATCGACCTTCTCAAATGTCAGGTCACTACCTCTCCCTACTACACGAAAGAGGGTATCTGGGGAAGGATGGACCCGGCACGCATACAGAAATTTCTTGATTGGCTAGAGCAGAAACAGCTAGAGACCACTCTCCAGAATGGGCATCTGCTGTTTCAACATGATCTATTAGATGCGTAAAGGATAGTAAGCCACTTTTGAACACTCCCACTACATGAGGAGTTATGTAGACCGACACTAATATGTTACCAACTTATTCTTTGCTATGAGTTTTATTTTCCCTGTAGTCATTTTACTGATTCTTGGGACTGGCTTTTACCGAGACTATCGAAGAGATCCTGGACAGCACATCTCTGCCAAAGTAATCCATGCCCTCTTGGTTACGATTCTCACCTTTTTCAGTCTCGGATCTATTTCAGGTGTGATCCAAGTAGTAAGTGAGTTTTCCTCTTTGACGGATAGTTATCAGGAACGATATATCCTTCCGCTTCCCCTACATACCACGATTGTAGCACTTGTCCCATTCGTCGATTTGGGGATGCTCCTCCTATTGGGCGGCATGTACAGGAGAAATCTCAAAAGTCGGGTGCGCCTTATCATGCTTCTTCCCATCGCAGGGACACTTAAATCTTATGCCTTTTATACCTCTAGTTCCTCTCTCGATGGTCCACAAGATCCCATCTATGAATGGGGATATCTAGGCGGAATTTTCTTGTTTTGCTTGGGCTTTTTCATGTTCGCTTGGGGGATGTATCGCGCACGCTTCATGGTGAACTTCTTTGAAGGACCTGTCAAGGACAACCTAGACATGAAGATCGAAGAAATAGGGAAAAATGATCCAGAACAGGAAGATTAGGACATAACGATCGGTCCAATAAGGGAGAAAAATCGCCGTTTAACAGAAAAGATATATGACTACCACTCGCCCTGATTTCCCCTCGATTGTTTCTGGTGAAGAGTTCAATCGTTGGTACTGGCTCAAGGAAGAGATGATCGACATCCTCAAAGCAATAGGCTTACCTTATACAGGGGGAAAGTTTGAACTCAGGGACCGCATCATGTATGCGCTGGACCACGAGGGAGCCCTCAAGCCTACAAAGAAAACGGCACGTCCCCAATCGAAATTTAACTGGGCGCGCGAAGTGCTGACGCCTGAAACCGTGATTACAGATAATGTCTCTTTTGGACCCAACTTCCGCCGATTCATGAAAGGCGAGATCGGTCCTAAATTTTCCTGTCACAGTGACTTCATGGATTGGGTAAAGGAACATCCTGGCAAAACGCTGGAAGAAGCGGTAAAAGCTTGGGAAGATTTAGAAGCGAGAAAAAACGATCCTACCTTCAAGCGAGACATCGCCGATCACAATATGCTGGCGCAGTACGTGCGTGATTTTCTGGCAGACCAGCCAGACAAAAGTCTCAAAGACGCCCTCCACTTCTGGAACATTAAGCGACATCTACCGATGGAAAATGGATTTGTCCGATACGCCTCTGAAGACCTAGATTTGACGTAGACCTCAGGAGAACGTTTGGAATCACTCACAACTTTATTTGATGTACAACCCCATCCGCAGAAATAGAAATATCGGTACTTCCCAACAGGGAAAAAGTCAAAATAATCACCTGGAGATTCCTTGGCCATGGATGATCGGCAAGCATTTTACCGAGCGCCTGACAAAGTATGAGACATTCAGCCGTTATATTCAGGATCATGAATTCCTGTTCGTTGTGGAAGAAACGAGAAAGGACAGCCTACACGCTTGTAGTATTGAAGATATCTTGTCACTTCTTGCGTACATTTCTCCACAAGATTATGTGGACCTGAGACTGATCATCTTCCGACAGCCCAAGCGCAAAGAAGAGATCCTACGAAGTGCTTGGGGAAGACTCATCTACAGCTACGAATTTGAAGGTAATCACGAGCCCGCCATCATTCTGGAAGCCGTAGACTACACGCGACAACTCAAATGGAGTAAGCATCTCAAACCTGATCGACAAGCAGAACTCGAAAGACTTCGAGCGGATGGACATCAAATCGAGGAAGACAAACGCTATTTCACGGCGCAATATGAGCCTCGGTTTGTTCGTCAAACACAACTCTACCGTACCCTCCCTCACGAAATCGGCCACTATGTACAGTACCTGGAAACGGTCGTTCGGCCTGCCAAGCCCGATGAATCCTCAGATGAATGGTACAAGCGGGACGACGCTTATTTCGCAATTCCAAATAATGAAAAAGAAGCATTTGCCCATCGATATGCGGATACCTTTTGTGAGAAAATGAAGAAAAAAGGGATTATTCCATTTGAGCCTCTGAATCCTACGTGGAAGGAAAATTAAGTAGGTGGACACAAGTAATCAGGTTATAATAGAGCAGGCGCAGCCTCGAATGAAAAGCGCAAGCATGGTCATCCTGACGACCATTCCCGTAGGGAAGGAGGAAGGAACTAAAGCAGGATAACTGAGATAAAATCTCATGTCTAGTGTCGTGTAGATAAGACTCGTTTAGATCTTTCTGCCTACTTCGTAGCGGCATCAAGATGACATAACTGGCGCTATTTGTTGGAGCTACGCTATAGTATACACAACCTGTTTTTATCTGTCCACCTACTTAAGTAAGAGGTCAGAGAAAATAGGGTTATGTGGCACACGCCTTGAGCATGGAACTAAACTCCACATGCTATATGACACTGTCCCTTCAGGACAATGAACCAGTTGTGAACCCTGAAAGGGTGACATACTACCTCAGAAAGTGATATTCTATTAAGCCTCTTGTTTTAATCCCCTTGGAGATCACGCCTCAATATCTGCCCCCTCACTCAACTTCAGTTACAAACTGAAGGGAACCCAGTTTTATACGTAGTTAGGCGTCTCTGGCTATACTGTCGTACTTCTCCTACGCGAGGATTCTCCCCATTTGGTCAGTACTGCCTGAATATCGGAGGGTTTGATGGGTTTGGATAAATAATCGTCCATACCTGCTTCTAAGCACCTTTCTCTATCTTCCTGAAGTGCGTTGGCGGTCATGGCGATGATGATGGGCTGAACGTCTGCTTCGCTTCGCACCAAACGTGTCGTCTCTAGACCATCCAGGATGGGCATCTGCATATCCATCATCACCAAGTCAAATTTCTCTGCAATGATCCGTTCGTATCCTACTCGTCCATTTACCGCTATTTCTACTTCATACCCCAAGGATCGGAAGATCTTTTGCGCGATTCGCTGATTGATTTTGTTATCTTCTACCACGAGGATTTGAAAAGGATACTTCTCTGCCAGCTGTGCATTTAGTTTTTTCTCCTCTTTGTGTATGGTTTGCCCCACGTCAGTATTTGCAGGAGAGTGAGATGAGTCTGAGCGCATAAAAGAGAGGGTAAAGTAAAAACTCGTCCCTTTCCCTAGCTCACTCTCTATCCATATATTGCCGCCCATCAGATGCACCAATCTCCTGCATATGGCAAGTCCCAGACCTGTGCCTCCAAACTTCCGTGTAATCGATGTATCTACTTGTTCAAAAGCCTGAAATAGCTGCTCTATTTTGTCTTGTGGTATCCCAATACCTGTATCATGCACCCCAAACTTGAGATTCGCTCTTTTACCATCAGGGGACTTAGCCTGATTTTCCAGCGTGACGCGCACGCCGCCTCTATCTGTAAACTTGACTGCATTCGACACGAGGTTGGTAAGGATTTGGCTTAGCCTAACCCTGTCTCCCATGATCATCTCAGGAACAGTCTCTCCTACCTCCATGTAGAGTTTCAGCTTCTTTAACTCAGCCTGTGGTGTAAATAACTCAATGACTTGTTTCACACATTCTCCTAAATGGATAGCTCTATTTTCAAGTTTGAGCTTACCCGATTCGACCTTAGAGAAATCCAGGATATCGTTGATGATAGTCAGGAGGTTTTCACTGCTATTGCGGATGATCTGGAGCTGTTCTTGTTGCTCAGCAGACAACTCGGTTGTCATCACCAATTCGGTCATTCCTACGACTCCATTGAGGGGCGTCCGGATCTCATGACTCATCGTCGCGAGGAAGTTCGCTTTCGCATTGGCTGCTGATTCTGCTGCTTCTTTTGCCTTGACAAGTTGATCGTTTTTTTCCTGTAACTCAGACGTACGCTGGTCCACCTTTTGTTCGAGTTGCTGATTGGCTTCTTCTAGTTGATGATTGAGGCTAAGGATGCGGGTAGAGGCAGCCGTTTTCTCGATGATCGCTTCCTCTCGTTCCTTAGAAAAACGCTTGAACCGATCTCCTAAGCCCAAACAAATACTTAACACAAAAGCAGTGTATCCTCCATAAAAATAGTTCTGCACGTGGGTGACTGTATGGAGGATTTTGAGATGCTGCATGACGGTCAAAGCGACAGCCACGATCAAAAATAAGTAACCTAGGAATAGATACCTTGTACTGCGATCCTTCTTGAGAAGCCCCCTAAAAACCAAAATAGCTGACCATGTCAAAACTCCGATGTAAACATACAAGTTAAACTTCCTAGCAAACATCACATCAATGGTCATGAGTAGCATGGCGATGATCTGCAGGCTCCATATTGCACGCCTTGTCCAGATCAAAATGGGCGTCATGAGGTGCCGTCCAGGAAAGTAATCCATGAGTTTCAAAAACCATATGGCCCCAAAAATACTTGTCAAAGCAGAATATAACCCTTTCGTTTCATTGCCCAAAGAAGTCAACCATACCCCAAAATAGCCATCAACCGAGAGTGTATAAGCCACACCAAAAAATGTGAAAACGCCAAAGAACAGGAATACATGTTCTCTCGTCATAGCGAAAAATGACAATGCAAAGAGAATCACGACCGCCATCATCCCATAGTATAAGCCCAATAAGGTCGTCTGAGAAAAAGCTTCTTGAAAATATTGGTATCGCTCCAACAGGCTCATCCCTATCCAGAGATCGCCGTAAGAAGTGATGTATAAATAAAGATCCGCTTCCTCTTGAGAATCAAAATCTAACTCAAATCCAATTTTCTTAATCGGTAAGTTCTTTTCACTGATATTGACAGTCGAACCATTTCGGTCGGTATACAAAACCTGTCCTTGACGAACCTTATACAATTGGACCTCTCCCAAGCCGTCATTGTCCATCTGTAAGACAAATCCCATTTTCTCTTGGCCAGAATTTTTCACTTTGAGCTTTACCCAATACCCGCTTTCTGAAAATCCGAGGTTGATTCGATCAGAAGGAAAGGGACGAAAAGATCCCTTGGGAGGAAGCCCGAGGACGTCTTCTATAGAACGGGAACGAGCGGGATCTTCCCAAACGGAGAGGTACTGAGCCTGAATAATGTATGGACGAGCGAGTTCTCTTATGTCTAGCACTGTCTGACCATTCACCTTGTGAAAAGAGCATAAAAGGGCTAGGAATACATAAAGGACGGTTCTTTGGTACATTAGGTCTCTCTTAGGGGATCTATCAAGGAGAATACCATAACAATCGTACAATCCCTTTGTCAGCATAAAGTCATGAAGCCCCGACAAACGCAGACTTTGACTATGGTGAATCAGATCTTATACAAAAAACCGTAATAAGTGCGGATTTACCCTGCCTCTTGCCTACCATTTCTTACAAAAAATAGATTTCTCATTATTTAATGGAAATTAAAGGGGAGCAGGCAATTCTTTCCTGTGTCAAGACTTTAGGTAGGTAGACAGAAAAAAACGAGCCGCATCCCGTAAGATCTTCTTCGTTTTAACTTCTGGCCACTTGTCAAAAACTCAAGAAGTAGAAGAAGAGAGCTTGAAGGAAAATCTAGCCAATAAGACATCTGCCATGACACCAAATCCTACTCCAAGAGAATAGCAGATAATATCTGACCACAAGAAGCTAAAGCCAAGAATCAGACCTCCTAAGGGTGTCGCTCGAATGGCATCAATCCACGGTGCATGATAAAACTGAAGTACCTCTATTCCATAGCAAAATCCTAGCGCAAGCATAGCAGCCCAAGCAAAGGAGCGGTTGATCCAAATCCAACGTGCAATCCAATAAAACATTAAAGCATACAAAGCGTCTGGCGCGAATTCTCCCCATGTACACAAGATCCCTCCTGTACACTGATCCTCTACCGAACGATACCAGATGCGCGAATACAATCCTACAGGGATAATGCCGATAATCATAGCCGTGTAGAGATGCCTTCTACGATCGCGAAGTATATCTAAAAGTTGCTGAAAAATGCGATTCATTGAGCTGTTTAAAAATAATAAGTAAGACGATAGATGATGATAAAACTGTGCGACGCTTCCCTTTAAGCGACTTATGAAATATAGACGCTTGAAATCTCTCCTTTGTTGCCTAAGGGCGTAAAGCAAATTGCAAAAAAGCACTTAATTCCATCAACAAGGCGATCCCCATGTGTACATAGACACCTCCTTGGATATTTCGACTACCCAATGCAATCACACCTAATATATATCCTCCGAAGATGGAACTACCTGCCTCCCCCATGGGTTTGGCAAAATGTCTGTAACAGTATACGCCTGCCATCGCGCCTACACTGGCAGCCCCCAAGGACTGCGCCATGCCGATGACCATAAATCCCCTAAAGACCAACTCTGTCCAGATAAAATCTGACGCATAAGCAATTTCATAAATTACATAAGCGAACCACAAAGGGACAGCCGCAATGTCTTTGACGATCCGATGCTTCAGCGTAGGATAATATCTGATAAAGTCTTCTGTAAAGGAAGCACCTACCACCAAAGGGACCATGAGGAGGAGCAGAATCACATAGGGTCTGTAATCATAATTTTTGAAGGTCAGGCCATACAAGTGCCCCATCTGCTTCCTGTCTCGGAAGTACCAATATAAGAACAAGGGAAGCCACATCGCCAAGACACTATTGAAGTTTCCTGCGACTTTTCGTGCCCAGTATCTTTCAGGCATGCCTTCGACCATCCGATAGGCATAGTAGTGATAGTAAAAGGCGGCATCAAAGCTGAGTACAAAAATCACAAAAAGGGCACGTGTCCACATCTGGGGATTCCTCAGCAGGTCCCATCTCTGGTGAAAAGCTGCATAAGCGACCAATCCAAATACATAAGGAATCCCATAAAACAGCATGTACCACAAGACGAGCACCTCTTTCGCACGAAATTTTGACACCATCAGACGCTCTATGGTCGTTCCCTCCACCCAGAAGTAATTGATGTACATCGAGATCCCCAAGAAGGCCAGCATCGTGATATAATATCCCCAATGCTTCTCCTGCTCCCAATGCTTGGGAAAATACCTCAGGACCTTAAGGAAAGACTCTTTGTATGTGGCTAGTGACATGGGGCAAATGAAAAGTAGGACATGTACATAGGATTGCATCAGATAGCGTAAGTGGATAACCTAAGTAGCAAACTGCCACCCGCGGATGGGGTAGCATTACCCCCACTTTTCTATTTAGAGCATGTGAAGATAGGACTCCTGTATTCTATTCTCCAAATTTCTTGCGCGCGCCTCCATCGTATACTCCCATGCCATGTATACTGGATTCATACCCTGACAGATATCCTTAATCGGAAAGTCCCACAAGGTAAAGGAGTCTCTGCCACCTTTTGAAAATATCTCTGTCTATTGATTCGCATCTGGACTTGAGAAATGACGATCCAATGGAATAAAAGAAGGTATTTAGTACCTTCAAGGCAATTGTGCATTTCACGAGCCGATAGATTCTGAATGTATAATATGATGGTAAATTAGAGGTCCCAAGCTTGAAAATATAAGCCCGTCCCATTATTATAAGAAAAACTGTATCTATAGATGATTCGAGCATTAATCATAGAAGATGAACCATTGGCAGCCAAAAGATTGGCGCGCATGATCCACGAGATCAACTCAGAAGTAGAAATCTTGGATATTCTAGATACTGTCAGCAGTGCCGTCCAGTGGCTCAAACTCAAAGAAGCAGACCTGATATTTGTGGATATCCATCTTGCTGATGGCAATAGCTTTACCATCTTTGAACAGATCCAAGTCAAAACACCCATTATCTTCACTACAGCCTATGATGAGTACGCTATTCAGGCATTTAAACTAAATAGTATAGACTATCTGCTCAAACCCATCGAAAAGTCAGAATTGGCATACAGTCTCCAAAAATTCCAATCCAACCAAACCTCTGCTTCTGCTCCCTCCGTAGATATGCAAGCCATCTGGCAAGCCATACAAGAACAGCAAGCAGCTCCTCCTTCTTTTCAGAAGCGGTTCATGGTATCTAGTGGAGACAAAATCAAATCTATTCCCGTCGAGGAAGTGGCCTATTTCTTTGGGCAGCAAAAATACGTATTCCTCATCACCCACGATGGCAGGAGACACATCGTCAATTATACCCTTGGCCAGTTAGAATCTTTGCTTGATCCACACGATTTCTTTCGCATCAACCGACAATTTATCCTACAGTTTGAAGCCATCGAAAATATGTTTGCCTACTCCAAAAGCAGGATCAAGGTAGAACTCAAACCCGCCTCCGACATCGAAGCCATCGTAAGTATCGAGAAGACACCCAGATTTAAGTCATGGCTCAATCGTTAAAAGACATAGAATAGGTGAAGGAATTGGTATAAAAAAACCATACATCTTGCCTTCCATTGGCTCCAATTCTTATTTTCATCCTTTATTGCTAGTACCCTTACGATTCCACCTCTCTCATATGAGGAGCTGACTGTCTCATTCACAGGCTTGAATGTTCATCGTAAGACACTCCGTTTCCTCGAAATGTTGCTACTTATGAAAAAATCTACTCTATTCATTCTCTTATGGGCATGTCTATTCGCGACCTTCACCATAAGTTGTAAAAATTCATCCTCTATGTCAGAAGTCAAGGCCCCTATCGCCAAGAAAGTTGAGCACAAACTTGAAAAACACGGAGACACACGTATTGATCCATATTATTGGATGCGAGATCGTGAAGATCAGGAAGTCATCGATTATCTCAATGCCGAGAATGCATACACAGAGTCTGTAATGGCTCCTCACAAACAATTTCAGGAAGATCTCTACCAGGAGATGATTGCTCGACTCAAGCCTGATGATAGCTCGGTCCCTTACAAACTCAAAGATTATTACTACTACAGCCGATTTGCAGAAGGAAAGGAGTATCCCCTCTTTTGTCGGAAAAAGGAAAGCCTAGAAGCAGAAGAAGAAATCATGCTAGATGTGAATGAACTAGCTGAAGGCCAATCTTTCTGCCAAGTAGGAGGCTTAAGTATAAGTCCTAACCAGCGATTTTTAGCCTATGGCGTGGACTTCGTCGGCAGACGTATTTACTCCATCCGAATCAAGGATCTTCAGACAGGAGAAATACTATCCGAAGAGATCAAAAGTGGAAGCCCCATCTCTAGCTGGGCTGCCGATGACCGTACCCTTTTCTACGCCGCAAAGGATTTGCAGACCTTGAGAACCTTCCAGATCAAACGTCATACGATGGGAACCGATCCCTCAAAAGATGTGCTGATCTATGAGGAAAAAGACGAAACATTCTCCTGCTATATTACCAAGTCAAAATCCAAAGCCTATCTCATGATCGTATCTGCGGCGACGCTCACGACAGAGTTTCAATACCTCAAGGCCGATGATCCCCAAGGGACGTTTACGGTATTGGAGCCACGCAAGCAAGAGCACGAATACAATGTCGAGCACTTTGGCGATCATTTCTACATTTTGACAAACGATCAGGCCGAAAACTATCGCCTCATGCGAACCCCTACATCCAAGCCTGGCATGGAAAACTGGGAAGAAATCATTGCGCACCGCAAGGAGGTGGTACTAGAAGATATGGAGCTTTTCAGGGATTTTTTGGTATTAGAAGAGCGTAAGGATGGCTTGACTTTGATCCGTATTATCCCTTGGGAAGGAGACGAAGCTTACTACTTGGAGTTTGATGATCCTGCTTACACAGCATACACCACCACCAATCCAGACTTCGATACAGATCAGTTGCGTTACGGCTACCAATCTTTGACACGCCCCAACTCTACATTCGAGATCAATATGAAAACTCAGGAGCGTAAGTTGCTCAAGCAGCAGCCAGTACTGGGAGATTTTGATCCAGAAAATTATGTATCAGAACGCATTTATGTACCCGCGAGAGATGGCAAACGCATCCCTATGTCCTTGGTCCGCCATAAGAATACACCTGTAGATGGATCGGCTCCTCTCCTACTCTATGCTTATGGATCTTATGGCTCAAATGTAGATCCTTACTTCAGTTCGGCTCGACTTAGCCTTTTAGATAGGGGCTTCTCATTTGCAATCGCGCATATCCGTGGCGGAGCAACACTAGGCAGAGAATGGTACGAAAATGGAAGATTACTAAAAAAGAAGAATACATTTTTCGACTTCATCGATTGCGGACAATATCTTGTAGACAGTACTTACACGACCTCTGATCAGCTTTACTGCATGGGAGGAAGCGCAGGCGGACTCCTGATTGGTGCCGTTGTCAATATGGCGCCCGAGCTTTTCCGCGGAGGTATTGCAGCGGTCCCCTTTGTAGATGTCGTCACGACGATGCTAGACGAAGACATCCCCCTCACAACAGGAGAGTATCGCGAATGGGGCAATCCTAACGAAAAGGAATACTATGACTACATGCTCTCTTACTCTCCCTATGACAACGTAGAAGCCAAGAGCTATCCTGACTTGCTGATTACTTCTGGATTACACGATTCGCAGGTGCAGTATTGGGAGCCGACCAAGTGGGCCGCCAAACTTAGGGATATGAAAACTGATTCGAATCTCCTACTCCTACATACCAATATGGAAGCAGGCCACGGAGGGGCGTCAGGAAGATATCAAGCTTACAAAGAGACGGCCTTGGAGTATACATTCTTACTCATGTTGGCGGAGAAAATAGACGCTTAAGGAGAATATATAGGTAAGAAAAACGTGTGCTGTTTGCTTCAGCACACGTTTTTTGTAATGATCGGTCTCAAATACTCTCTACTTTTGGCGTTGCCGATCGGCAAAGTCAAAGACTTTTTTCAAGAGATCTGTCTTGCGAGAGGCAATCGTACTTCGGATCTTTGACTCCTCATCGGATACTTTGAGAAACAAACCATCGAGGGCCTTATGGGTCGCGTACTTCACGATGTCTGTTTCCACTTTTTTCACCAAAGGCAACTTATTATAACGCGAGGTGATCTCATACCAGATTTCTGTTGCTTTTACTTGATCGAGAGAGGTCTTGATCTTTGGCGAAAACGCATTGTAGAGTTGGGTTTCCGTTCGCGTTTGAAAATACTGGGTCGCAGCATCTTGTTGACCTAGCAATATGCCTTTGGCATCTTGAAATGTCATCCCTGTGATGGCACTTTTAAAAATGGGAAATGCCAGCTTTGCTCCCTTTTCTGCTCCTTCATTCAATTTCGTCTCAAATTCATCTACCAATTTTCCCAGTCCAAGGTCTCGCATCGTATTGGCTACTTTTTGAGCTTCAGGCGGGAAGGGAATACGGACCTTGACATCATTGAGATAGCCGCCTTCTTTGCTCAAGGTATTCACAGCAAAAGATGTCCCCTGTACCAAGGCCTCCTTGAGACCACCTACAATCTCCGTCTGGGTAGGATCTTGGGGAATAGTATCAGGAAGCGTCTCTGCCAGTTGCAATAGCGCGTCACACCCACTGAAGGGCAAAATCAGGATGAGGAACCAATAAGAAATTCTCTTTTTCATTTCAAGTATTCTTGTAGGGTAGAAAATAGCTTCTGTCGCTAGATAATTTAGATCAATGTATGGAATTATAGTAGGTGAAGGAACATTTATCTATGGAGAAAGATTACAGCACCACAAAATATCCCCTCCTTTAGATGGAGCTTCAGGCTGGAAGTCATAATGGGTCAAAGATCTCCATTTTATTCATCCCCTCTCACCAATCATCATGCATGATGTTTTACTCTTTTGGATCACCTAAGCGCATCCTGCCAATCTGTATGGCAAATGATTGGAATGCCCCTCGATACTTTTAGCCCATGTTTGAAACCTTAAATCTGCGAAAAGTTTGCGCTTTCAGAACCTGAATCTCATCTATTTTGTAGGATTTAGCCCCACTATATCTTACAAAATAGCTTTCGTCAGAACCTATAATCTCTGCTTCTTAGCTAGATGTTCATTCTTCCAAACAGGGTCTTAGAATATGAGTGTTTCGCATAAAAAACTTAGCATTCTACCCATCGTCCTCATAAATATTTTATCATAAAAACTAAAAAAATACCCAATATTTACCCATATTGCACATAAAATTAGAGATCAATGGCAAAAAAGGCCCCAAAATCCGTTTTCATTTGTGAGAGTTGTGGATACAGTCATCTAAAATGGCAAGGAAAGTGCGATGGATGCGGCGCATGGGGCACGCTTGTAGAGCAACTGGAGGTCTCCAATAAGAAACAATTACGCGCAGTAGGGACCATGTCCGGCAAGCGAAGTATGCCCACCCCCCTCAACGAAATCACCATGGGCCAGGAAGAACGCTGGCCGATGATGGATCAAGAATTGATGCGTGTCTTGGGTCAAGGACTGGTACCAGGAGCTGTAGTCTTGCTAGGAGGCGAGCCAGGTATAGGCAAAAGTACTTTACTTCTTCAGGTAGCCTTGCAACAAAACGATCGTAAGATCTTGTATATCAGCGGAGAAGAATCTGCTGCACAAATCAGAATGCGCGCCGAAAGGATTCCCTTCAACAGTGAGCAACTGCTGATTGCCTCAGAGGTCAATCTAGAGCAAATTCTAGAGCATGCTGTAGAGATAGATCCCGAGATCATCGTCATTGATTCTATCCAGACGATCTATACGGGCCAGTTGGAATCTGCACCAGGTTCGGTGTCCCAAGTGCGAGAGTGTGCTGCGAGATTGACTAGATTTGCCAAGGAAACATCAACTCCCATTTTTCTTGTAGGTCATATCACCAAGGAGGGGTCCATTGCGGGACCCAAAGTCTTGGAACATATGGTGGATACCGTCTTGACCTTCGAAGGAGATCGCCACAACAGCTACCGACTGGTTCGCACCACTAAAAATCGCTTTGGCTCGACGATGGAGATGGGGATATATGAAATGAGGGGGGACGGTCTCCGTGAGGTAAGCAACCCTTCTGAGATATTCTTGTCTGATCAAGCAGACACCTTCTCAGGGGTGAGTATTGGTGCTACGATGGAAGGGATGCGTCCACTCTTGGTAGAGACCCAGGCACTGGTCAGTCCTATGGCTTATGGTGTCGCTCAGCGAAGTGCTACAGGGTACGATTTGCGGCGATTGAACATGCTACTAGCGGTCCTTGAAAAGCGATGTGGTTTTCATATGGGTAAACAAGATGTATTCCTCAATATCACAGGAGGCATCAAAGTAGAAGATCCTTCCATGGATTTAGCCCTCATTTGTGCGACGGTCTCTTCGCTGCATGATCTTATCATCCCCCGTACGACGGTCTTTAGTGCAGAGGTAGGATTGTCAGGCGAAATTAGAAGTGTCAATAAAGTCGAACCTAGAATTGCCGAGGCTGAGAAACTTGGATTTAAGACCATTTACATCTCCCATTCGCAGTTGGGTAGCTTGGGTCGTTCATTTAAAAATATAGAGGTTAAAGGGGTAAGAAAATTAGAAGAAGTTTTTCGAATGATTTTCGCTGGACAGGAAAGTGATTTAGGCTAAAATGAATGCAAGTGTTTATGCTGAATTATAAGCTCGATTGATTCTGTTTCATTTGCGGTGAAAGGAAAAGGGTAAAATTTTTCTCCATTTTCCTACAAAATGTCTTTCTGTAAGCGTATTGTGTCTTTTCGGGCAAATTGACATTTATCATCATGTATCAGGCTAAAAAAAGCTCACATCTTTTGCATATTTTTAGGAGGATCGTAACAAATATAAAAATTCCGCAAGGATTTTTCTGCTCTTATCCCTACATATTACGAATATTTAATACTTACTTCTTGTGAGTGCCTTTAACAAGAATAGATGATGGGTGATAAATTTTGATCAAAATGTCTAGTTTCAGTTTTTTAATCACAAAGTTCATCAAGTGCCTACAATGCCAAAATCACTGCTTAATCCGCCAATCGGCTACTATGAAAGATAAGCTACTAAATAGAAGCCCTTATTTCTTGCAATTATGCCATAATACTGTATCTTTATATCATGCACAAATATAAGAACACAATTAAATATCTGCCCCCAATCCGATCTATACAAATACCGACATCAAATAGGTAATTGCCTATCTGATTTATTCCGTACTTTAGTATATAAACTTTAATGGAAATATTTGCATATAGACATTTTCTTTTTAAATTAGTCTGGCTTAAACACTTTTCAATCAATTCTTGTCCAAGTTCGCACTATATCTAGCAGATCTAGGACTGAAAATGCTACTTGACATACTATCTAATAGGCTCTATATTCGTGCGCTATTTAGCGTTTGAAATACCCTCTTTCGATCGCAGTCACAACTATTTTAAATAATCAACCATGAATTCCATGCATGAAAATGCGATTTTACAAGTGTAAGATATTGCAGAAAAATTGCATATAATAACAAGTATTTATAATGGCAAAGAGTGCTTTTTCCAAAATGCAATTTCTCGTTGATCTGTATAGCAGATCGGCTACACTTCCGTTACCAAACTTTTTAAAAGATCAAATCAAAAAGCAGGACTTAACGGATGTTGAGAAATTAGAGGAGTTCTTCCTCTCAGAGTTACAATCATTGTCTCTACAAGAGAAACAGTATGTGGATTTATTCTTTTTTATGACAAAATCCTCATTGATGTATGCTTTCCTGAGGCAAGATCAGTCCCTGTACCAAGAGTTTGATGGCATCATTCAACATAGAATGACAGCCCTTCGCTCTGTACAACATGATAATCTTCCTATCCAAGCGTGGAATTCATTTCTTAAATTTCTAAATGGAGCTTTTCAGAGACTTGTCAAACATGTCGCCATTGAAGAGTTTGAAGAACAAATCAACGCTTTAGATTGGGGATCATTCGATCAAGAATTTATAGGCGATTTGAGTACGATCATCGGATTTGTTTATGCAAACGAAGATGATCCCGACCAATCTAGCAAAGCGCGTATCTGGCTGATGAAGGCAATGGGCGAATGTCCCCTGCCTCAAGGTATAGGTGTCCACATGGTTCAGGCTGACTACTATCTCAACAGTGGATTGGCTGACGGATACCAGCATGCCAATCACATTTTGATTAAGATCAAAGATGCAGCAGAGGCTTCTACAGAGTTGGCCATCAAAAATCTGTTTGGTCAGGTAGCCTTTGAACTCGAAGGTGCGCTTCTCAATTGGAACTTCCATCAAAAGGATGATTCACTCACGAGATTGGAGACATCTCAGCTTCAATTGAAGGAATACGAGACCCGGTTTGCACAAAAAGACAAGCTCAATTCCTTCTCTAAGGCACAAGTAGAGAGTCTCATCGCGAGAATGTACAGTGGCCTCTACAAAATGACAAGTGATGACCTTGAACAGGCATCTTTTGCAAAGCATATTGTCAAGCATAGTGAACAAGCAATAGAAGCGGTCCAAAGTGTCAAAGACGAGCAAAGTACGCTTGCTTATCGATTGCTTAAAGCGCAACTCTCTGTTTCCACAGGCTCTGCCTTGACAGAAAAGGAGATGAAAGAGTTGACTCAGGCCTTCAAAAAAGAGCAGAATTATCCACTGTATACACAATCTATTCAGTGCTACATTGATTTGCTCCTTCGCAATGAAGTCCCTCG
Source organism: Bacteroidota bacterium (assembly GCA_038527485.1). Lineage (GTDB taxonomy): Bacteria > Bacteroidota > Bacteroidia > J057 > J057 > JALEFZ01. The sequence continues at coordinate 84,867 of JBCBFT010000010.1, read as the reverse complement.
CAAATCTTACGACCTGATACAGGATGTCATGAAATTTGCGCAAAAGCGAATCGAGCAAGGCGGATTTTACCTTACGACCGCAGCCTTCTCTATTGCAAATAATATCTTTCATGCAGAAACGACTGAGCCAGGAGTATCTTGGATGACCGATATCTTAGATAATTTCTTTGATAAGATCTCTCAGGCACTTCAGGATATAGAAACATATAGAGAATCGATTGGAAAATCCTTGATTGAGAATTTCCGCAAGGTCTTTATCAAATTTGAACCTGTCTCCCACTTTCATATCAAAGTATACTACCGCTATCAGCTGGCAGAAATCCAGATCATGCGGATTGGAGCCATCATCAATGAAGATCCTGTCAGCTTGAATGTGGCAGACAATCTCTTGGGCTCTATCTCTGATAAAAATAATCCCTTGAGCTTCATGAATGCTGATTGGAGTGAATTCAAGTCTGTTCCTAACTCTGTGAGAAACAAGACATTGAACAAGTGTATTAACATATCAAAAGGAGATCTCCCGCTCGCGGCGGAGCATCTGGATTTCTCCTACCGAAACCTTCGTTCCTACATTACATTTAAAGAAGTCAATCGTCTGGGATTCTTCCTCGATATGCAGCAGACCTCTAATAGACAGTTGGAGCAAGGCATCAGGTATATGTTCTACGATCTCTACAAGAAAGGAACTATATTTGAAGTAGTATTTGATATGCCTAAGTTCTTGGTAAACTATGCAAAAAGCGGATTCTATTCACAAGACCTTGAGCAAGAGCTAGATATAAAAGGAACAACTGCCAAGAAATACATCAAAATCATGATGGAAATTGGGTTGATCCGCCAAGATAAAACTACGGGAAGAAAACATTATTACCGATTGGTACGCGAAAACGTGATGAATCGCTTGGGGAAAGATCAAAATACCCTGATTCAGTCAAGCTAGAAATACCCTGCACGTATTCACCTCTGTTTATGTAAATTTAACCACGTGTAGAAGATTTTCGGTCGCTGAGTTGCAATATACTCAGCGACTTATTTATTTTTGTTTTTGTTGTTGATTTTGATCAACTCCCTAGAAGATTATAACCAAGCAAGGATATCCCTCATGGCAGGACACAGTAAATGGGCCAATATCAAACACCGCAAAGGGGCGCAAGATGCCAAGCGCGCTAAGTTGTTTACCAAATTGATCAAAGAGGTTGCGGTAGCGACAAAAGAAGGTGGGCCTGACCCAGACGCCAATCCTCGCCTACGGATGGCGATCAAGAATGCTAGAAAAGCCTCTGTACCCAAAGACCGCATCGATGGAGCCATCAACAAAGGCTCAGGCGCCGACGGCACGAGCTACGACGAAGTGACCTTCGAAGGATATGCACCCAATGGCGTAGCTGTTTTTGTAGAAGCACTGACTGATAACAACAATCGGACAGTAGCAAATGTCCGTTCCTACTTCAACAAGTATGGCGGCTCTATGGGGAAATCTGGCTCAGTAGACTACATGTTTAATCGCAAAGGGATTTTCATTTTTCCTGCAGAAGGGCATGATGAAGAAGAAATCACCATGGAATTGCTAGATGGTGGCCTCGAAGACATTGAGCTAGATGGAGATAACTACGTAGCTTATTGTGCTTTCGAAGATTATGGCAGCCTCAATGCCAAGATTGAGGAACTGAATATCGATGCCGAATCCTCCCTCAATCGCCTGCCTACTACAACAGTGAATCTAGACGTAGAAAGAGCGAAAGCCGTTTTGAAACTGATAGACATTATCGAGGATGACGACGATGTACAACAAGTATTTCACAACATGGAGATGACCGAGGAGTTGGAAGCAGCCCTCGCTGAAGAATAATTCAACAGCTACAATTTTTGTTGTTCGGCATCGGGTCTCCCGGTGCCGATTTTTTTATGTTGAGTCCTTCAGTATGCAAGCAATATTTCCTATTCTCCCACGTCTCATACTTCAACTTTAACAATTTATTAGGACTGTATTTCTTTGAAATCAAGAACCTTGGCCAAATATATACGTTATACTTGCTGTATTGATAGTAATACTATTATATTAGTAAGAAATTAAGTCAGATTGAAGGAGATATTAGTACATATGCGCCCTGAGGTAAATGCGTGCATTTATCTCAAAGATCCAGAGTCTAGCGATCTCGGACGGAGAATCATTACAGGAAGCATCGAAATGATTGATGAAATCGGCTTCGAACGATTCACGTTCAGGAAGTTAGCCAAGGCTATTCGTTCGACAGAGGCCTCGATCTACCGATACTTTGAAAGTAAGCATAAACTGCTTCTCTACATTACCGCATGGTACTGGGGATGGATGGAGTATCGATTGGTTTTCAGTTTAGCCAATATTGATTCTCCCAGAAAACGTCTGACACAGGCTATAGAGGTCCTCACTGAACAAGTAACTGAGGACAGAAGCTTCCGACATATCAATGAGGCTAAACTCAATCACATTGTAATCGCGGAGTCATCCAAGGCCTATCTCAATAAATCTGTAGATCAAGAAAATCAAGCAGGCGTATTTACAGGCTACAAAAAGCTAGTAGAGCGGGTGAGCAAAATCATTTTAGAGATCAATCCAAAGTACCAATATCCGCATATGTTGGTCTCCACGGTCATAGAGGGTGCACAGTATCAGCGTTACTTTGCTGAGCATCTCCCCAAACTAACCGATGTCGTAAAAGGAAAAGATGTCATTCCACGGTTTTATCAAGAACTTGTATTTAGGTCGATAGATACATAGAGCATGCGTACGAATACGAGACAAATCCTTATATCATACCGAGCAGGAGAAAGGCTACAGGCTATTCTCTTGATCGTCCTGATATTGGGCTTGTCCAGCATCGTCGCACCCAAGTATAGCATGAATTCACTCATTGATCCTACCGAGCTCAACGAAACAAGTGAAACAGAAAGTGCTCCCTCCCAAGAAGCAGAGAAAGAGTACTCAGAATACACCTACGAAGGAAGAAGATACTTTGTCAAACATAAAATCCAGGAAATCACCTTGCAAGACCATGAAATTCAATGGTCAGAAGTCCTGTATTTCGATATCCCTACCCCACCTCCAGAGTCCTGAGATGTATTGACGGGCTACTATTGTTAGGAACACACTATTTTTTCAACACACACTTTTTCGGAGCAATGTACATTCAGACCTACGTACCTGCTCCCCTATCTTACTAACATAAAACACATGAATACCGAACAAAAAACCGGATTCTTTTCTAACCTAAAGAGCGACCTACCAGCAAGTATTGTGGTCTTCCTGGTAGCTTTGCCTTTATGCTTAGGAATCGCATCAGCTTCGGATGCCCCGCTTTTTTCAGGACTTATAGCAGGTATTGTTGGCGGTACAGTTGTAGCGCTTATGAGTGGTTCACCTTTGGGTGTAAGTGGACCCGCAGCAGGACTTGCCGCTATCGTCGCCATGGCCGTAAAGGACCTAGGGGCTTTTGAAATTTTTCTGTTAGCGACTGTCATCGCAGGTGTCATCCAGATCACACTGGGGATACTGAAAGCGGGTGTCATCGGATATTACTTCCCCACCTCCGTCATCAAAGGTATGTTGGCAGGTATCGGAATCTATATCTTTTGGAAGCAGTTCGCTGTTGCCTTGGGTGTATCCAAGGATTCCTTCAAAGAACTCATCTTTAGCAATCCAGGTGAGTTACTTAGCTCCGCCAATGGAGGAACCCTGCTGATTACAGCTATTGGCCTAGCCATTTTGATTCTGTGGGAGCAGCCGTTCATTAAGAGACAAGGATTTGCAAAACTGATTCAGGGGCCCTTAGTGGCTGTACTCGTGGGCGTAGGATTGGTGTTCTACTTCACCCAGTCGGGGATATTTACTTTCTCCGAGAGCCAACTGGTGAGTATTCCAGTACCCGATTCGCTCGCAGGATTCTTTGGACAGTTTACACTTCCTGATTTCAGCCAGATCTTCAACTCTGAAGTATGGATCGTCGCAGGAACCATCGCTGTAGTTGCCAGTTTGGAGACACTACTCTGTGTAGAGGCGACAGACAAGTTGGACCCTCAAAAACGCGTGACCCCCACCAACCGTGAGTTGATCGCCCAAGGGACAGGCAACATGGTTTCTGGTATGATCGGGGGACTTCCCATTACCCAAGTCATCGTGCGAAGCTCTGCCAACATTCAATCAGGTGGAAAAACCAAGGCTTCGGCATTCTTTCATGGTATCTTGCTCCTGGTATCTGTGATGACTATTCCGACGCTCTTGAATATGATCCCTATGGCCAGCTTGGCTGCCATTCTATTTATTGTAGGCTTCAAACTAGCCAAACCCGCGACCTTCAAAGCAATGTACGACAAGGGCATGGGGCAATTCATTCCCTTTATCATCACCATCGTGGGGATTCTTGCCTTTGACCTGTTGGTAGGTATCGGTATGGGTATGGCGGTAGCCATCGTTCAGATCTTGTGGAACAATTACAAAGTTCCCTACCACTTTGATCCGAATGCATACAAGGAAGGGGAACCGATCACCATCGAGATGTCCGAAGATGTGAGCTTCCTCAACAAGGCGAGCATCATGCGTACTTTGAACCAGTTACCAGACGACGCGCATGTCATCATTGATAAGTCCAAGACCAAAAACATTCATACGGATATATTGGAGATCATTGAGGACTTCAAACAGAATGCTTCTACGCGTGGGATCATCGTAGAGACGATCAACTTTAAATCGAAGAAGGAGCAAATAGATCCTGTTTCTGCTTTTGGAGAGGTCATTCTGAAGAATGATGTGTCCCTGGCTAAGAAGAAACAAAAGAAAGAAAACGGAGAACAGTCTGTTAGCAGTGTTGTGACAGCAGAATCTTAATCTAAATCCCGACACAGTATACTTCTTAGGAAGTATGCTGTGCCCTTTACACGCGTTCTTTTCCTGATACTTTACAAAGTTTAACCAGAGGAACAATCCTCCATTATAATCCGAACATTCTCATGTTGAAATAGTTTCATTTATGAATATCAAAACCTAGTCAGAGTTCTACTACACGCGCGCACAAGTCAATCAGTATTTATCCTAAATATCTATATGGACTTGGCATTTCAAACAACAATAGATTCCAATTTTCTCTTAAAACGATGGTCTCATACAGATCCTTGATGATAACTCATCGTCTCTTTTTTCGTAACACAAAACTTAAAAATCACCATGAATACACTCACAATCAATACTATACATAAATCAATACATGAGCATATATAAAGACTTTCATGTATTTACATAAAAATGCCTTCTGGCTTATTCAACATTGATCAATTTCAATTCATAAAGATATGTCAACGCCTTTCACTCCCACACAGCGATTTTGGCGCCTCCTCAAGCCCGATCGCGACGAAATTCGCAACATGTATGTGTATGCGGTCTTCGCTGGTCTTGTGAGCCTATCGCTCCCTTTGGGTATACAAGCGATCATTAACTTCATCCAAGGGGGCCAGCTCAATACTGCTTGGGTTGTACTCGTAGCCATTGTCGTTGCTGGAGTTGCCATTCAAGGAGCACTACAGATCTTTCAACTACGCATCACGGAGGATTTGCAGCAGAAAATTTTTACCCGTGCAGCATTTGAATTCGCCTACAGAATTCCGCGTATCAGGCTGGAGGTACTGTATAAGCACTATGCGCCAGAATTGATGAACAGGTTTTTTGATATCATTTCGGTTCAAAAATCGCTTTCCAAAATTCTTTTAGATTTCTCAGCAGCAGGGCTACAAACCATCTTTGGGTTGATTCTGCTCTCATTCTATCACCCATTCTTCATCGCATTTAGCGTCTTGATGGTCCTATTGATCATCGGGATATTTAGATGGTCTGGGCAGAGAGGACTGGCGACAAGTCTGAAAGAATCAAAGTACAAATACAAAGTTGCGCACTGGCTGGAAGAACTGGCACGTACCAGCAACACCTTCAAGCTTGCTGGGCGCACGAACTTGCACTTGGAGAAGATGGACGATCAGGTAGAGAACTATCTCACAGCAAGAGAGAACCACTTTGGGATTCTGATCCAGCAGTACTACCTCATGGTCGGTTTCAAGGTCGTCGTTGCACTTGGCCTGCTTGCTCTGGGAGGAATACTGGTGATGGAGCAGCAGATGAACATCGGACAGTTCGTTGCAGCAGAGATCATCATCTTGAGCATCATGAGCTCTGTAGAAAAGCTGGTATTCAGTCTGGAGACCATCTACGATATCCTCACTTCTCTAGAGAAGATCGGACAGGTGACAGACCTCGAGCTTGAGCAGGATGAAGGGATGGACATGGTACGCGAGTGCATGACCTGCGGCGTCTATGTCGAGCTGGACAATGTAACCTTTGGATATCCTGGCCAGCAAACGCCCACACTGAGGGATCTTTCGTTCAAAGCTTTGAGTGGAGAAAAATGGGTCGTTACTGGTGAGAATAAATCTGGAAAAAGTACACTTCTCTACATCCTGGGTGGGATGTATGATGTGCAGCATGGAAGCATCTCCTACAATGGCCTTTCCAAAGGCAGCTTAGATCTTGTCTCTTTGAGATCCATTATTGGGGACTCCTTGACGCAAGAGCAGCTATTTGAAGGAACGGTGCTTGAGAATATTACCATTGGGAGAGAGGCTGCCACATTTGACAATGTCAAGTGGGCCATCCAAAATCTGGGCCTGACAGACTTCATCAAGCGTCTCCCACAAGGCTATCATACGGTGCTCGACCCTCAAGGCAAGAAACTGCCTAGAAGTATCGTACAGAAGTTGCTGCTGGCGCGTAGCATCGCAGATAAGCCCAAACTGCTCCTACTAGAGGACGCGCTAGAACACATGGATGAGCAGGATCGAATCCGAATTGTGGATTTCCTCACTGCCAGAGAAAACGAGTGGACGCTTGTAGCGGTCTCTTCTGACCCTTATTTCGCAAGCAAGTCTGACCAAGTCGCCATCATGAAAGATGGGCGCATCATTCAAAGTGGACCTTTTGTTCATATTCAACCCAATCATTTGAATCAATATGCTCAATATTTCGCCAAGCAGAATCAACGATGACATCCCGATAGCCGACTACCACTCGCTATCTGAGGTGGAAAGTCGCCATTCTGGTAGAGTACTGACACGAATCATCTGGACGATTTTTGTGATCGCATTGGGTATCATGTTTCTCCCATGGACACAAAATATCCGAGCCAGAGGAAATATGACGACGCTGAGACCTGATCAGCGTCCACAGACGATCCATTCGATCATCGCAGGTCGAATCGAGAACTGGTATGTACGAGAAGGAGATTTCGTCAATAAAGGAGATACCATTCTTTTTATCTCCGAAACTAAAGACGAGTACTTTGATCCCAACGTGATCAACAACAACGATCAGCAGTTGAAGGCTAAAGAGATGTCTGTCATATCCTACAAGCAAAAAGTACAAGCCATGGAGCAACAGATTGCTGCCCTCAAGGAAGGGCGTAGATTGAAACTCCAGCAAGCAGAAAATAAGCTCCAACAATCTTTGCTGAAAGTGACGAGTGACAGCATTGACTATCAAGCAGCATCGACCAACTTTGACATTGCCCAAGACCAGTACGAGCGTATGCAAGGGCTGTATGATGCAGGCTTGAAGTCACTGACGGATCTTGAAAATCGAAAGTTGAAAGCGCGTGAAGCTCAAGCGAAGGTGATCTCGGCTCAAAATAAATTACTCACGAGTCAAAATATGGTGCTCAATGCGCGCGTCGAAATCACTTCCATCCGAGCAGAGTATGACAAGGACATTGCCAAGTCAGAATCGGATAAATTTACGGCCTTGTCGAGTCAGTTTGATGCAGAGGCGACTGTGACCAAGATGAAAAATAAGATCAAGAATCTCTCTGTACGCTTTGGATACCACTACATCACCTCTCCACAGACGGGTTATGTGACCAAGGCGATTCAGTCGGGTATCGGTGAGACCATCAAGGAGGGGGCAGAGATCGTAAGTATCATGCCTGCGAAGTATGACTTAGCCGTAGAGCTGTACGTCATGCCGATGGACCTTCCCCTCTTGGAGAAAGGGCAGCATGTGCGCTTGCAGTTTGATGGCTGGCCAGCGATCATCTTCTCAGGCTGGCCCAACAGCAGCTTTGGGACCTACGGCGGAGAGATCTTCGCGATCGACAACTTCGTCAGTGACAATGGCAAATATCGTGTCCTCGTCGCGCAAGATCCTGACGATGCGCCTTGGCCAGAGGCACTCAGAGTAGGAGCTGGCGCTAATAGTATGATGCTCCTCAAAGACGTGAGGATCTGGTACGAGCTATGGCGTCAGATCAATGGCTTCCCAGCAGATTACTACAAGCCCTTGCAGGAAGAGGGTGCCAAAGAAGATAAAGACAAGGAAAAGAAATAATCAGATGAGGAAGGGGACACACAAAAGTCCCCTCCCATGATTGTTTTTTCAACTTCAACATTCCAAGAGCTTTAACATATTTTCATGCATCGTTTTCTAGCATTTAGTTTCCTGCTCATTTTGGGCTTGTACTCATGGGGCCAAGATGAGGTGACAGACGCTGACAGCCTTCAGACTTTGTCTTTCGATGGCTTCATGGAGCGGGTACTAGAACATCACCCGCTCTCCATACAAGCCAATATCCAATTGGATAAAGGACGGGCGGAGCTGCAGCAAGCCAGAGGTGCTTTTGATCCTAAGTTGTTGCAGACGACCAATCAGAAGTACTTCGACGACAAGCAATATTACAGCTTGATTGATGGAGGATTTAAAATACCTACATGGTTCGGTATAGAGGTCAAAGGCGGGTATGAACAGACGCGTGGTGTCTTTCTCAACCCCGAGAATAACCTACCTGATGCTGGCCTATGGTATGCAGGTGTGACTGTGCCTGTCGGTCAGGGACTGTTTATCGATAAGCGAAGGGCTTCACTCCAGCAAGCCAAGATCGTTCAGCAAAGCACACAGGCACAGCGAGACGCCCTCCTCAACGAGCTCCTCTACGAAGCAGGTCAAGTGTACTGGGCGTGGTTCGAAGCTTACAGCATCCTTCAAGTCTTCGAAGAAGGGCTAGATTTGGCTATGACACGGTACGAGTTTGTCAAAAAGGGAGCGGCCTTGGGGGACCGGCCGTCGGTAGACACGCTCGAAGCAGGGATACAAGTTCAAAACCGTCAACTTAACCTTCAGGAAGCTACGCTTGCCTACATCAATTTTACAAGGGAGCTGGAAGTCTTCCTCTGGGAGCGTGGCATCGTACCGCTTGAGGTGGACTCTGCCACTGTGCCTCAGGTAGTCGATCCCGCACAAGTGAACTCAAACTTGCCCTGGTCTACGATGGACGTAGATACCTTTCTCAGCCAACATCCGCAACTTCGACAGACGCAATTCGCCATAGATCAATTAGAAGTCGATCAGAGATGGGCCCGCGAGCAACTTAAGCCTATCATCAATGTGACATACAATGCCCTGTCGGAGCCCGTAGGTGGAGAAGTGATGCCCATGTATAGTATCAATGATTATAAGTGGGGGCTAGAATTTTCTTTCCCGATTTTTTTGAGAAAAGAAAGGGGAAAGATTGAAATGAATCGATTAAAGATTCAGGAAAAACGACTGGAATTTGACAATAAACAGGAAAATATTCGCTTCAAAGTCGAGGCTTCTTTCAATGAATGGAACATTACCCGTGAGCAGATCCAATTGTATGAGCGGACTGTACGAGATTATAATAGTTTGTTAGGGGCCGAGCGTCAGTTGTTTAGAGTAGGAGAAAGCTCATTATTTCTGGTAAACTCCCGAGAAAGAAGTTACCTCAGCGCCCGTGTAAAATTGATCGAACTCATCCAAAAAAATCAGAAGTCTCAATTGAAGACAAGATATAACCTCGGTATTTTGGGACAAGAGGTCAGATAACATTCCTTACACTTTTTCCATAGAAAAGGCATCTGGACGCGTTCAGATGCCTTTTAAGTTATCCACAAATTCACCACAAACTTCTCCCAATCTATAGAAAATCCCCCATAAATATATTCATTTTTAAAATAAATTATTGACTTAAATTATTTTCAATTATCAAATCTTATACATACATTTAGGTCTCACAGTATTCTACGTTCTTTCAACTCTTGTTACGCTAGTACAACACATTGGGGAATGTGTAGCGTAGCAAGAGTTTTTTTTATGGCTCATCTTAACAATCACGAATCCTACTTTCCCTGACTATCCCCCCTTCTTTCTTACAGCGAGCGCTCAACAAGCGCTGAGTATCTACACGCACTATTTTCATTCATTTTCCATCCTTGAGTAGAAGAAAAACTTTCCCGACTTCATCTTTTTCCTACACTCCGTCTATTATAGTTGAATCGATTCCATTCCTAATCAAGGCCTTACAAGGCTGAGATTCTCATTTGTACTACATAATAGACTTCATTATGAAAATCAGGAACTTTTTGACATGTATATGTCTAATGACCTTCCTATGGACATTTTCTACAGTCCATGCTCAGGTGGGTACGCCCAACGCTACCATTCAATTTCCAACTGCGACCAATCTTACAGGTGTGGGGCCACTAGGCCATCTTCAAGATGGTACCTTTGGGGACATCAACAATGCAGTAGCCAACTGGGCTGCCCTCGGCGCTGCTCCTTTCCCCCCAGTAGGACCTGTTCCTTACGGCCTACGTCTACAGAAAGCGGAACAGTTTGGCGTATTCAATCTGGTTCAAAACGGCGCGAATCAAGACTTGGTTGTGGGTTTTGGAGAAAATGCGGGTAGTGCTTTCCGCGTTCGCTATATCAGTAATCAACTGTCAACGAATCCCTTCACTTCGTTTAAAGATGTGCTTACAGCCACAGGTACAGGAAACGTAGGAATCGGTACTTCCAATCCTCTTTCTGCTCTCAATGTAAATCTTGGTAATACGCGGAATAGCATCCGAGTGACCAGTAATGGAAATGCTGCTGCTTACTCAGACTACATATTTGATGTGGCAGACCAAAGTCCTGTCGCTTCAAATAGAGCGGCCGACTGGGTGATCAGCCACCGAAAGGATGGCTATTTCTCTGGTGGAACAGCAGGGAGTGGAGGGGGAACCACCCTAGAGTTTTACGCTGTAAGAAATAAGATTAATCCGTTTCTTCCTACACAATACTATGCCCCTCTGGTATTCAAAGGTAATGGTGACGTGATCATCTCTTCCAATCAATCCGTCAGACCAGGTAACACCACAGCTGGAAGGGTAGCCGTGAGAACTACCAATACAACAAACGAAGACTTCTTTGTAAATGGCACAACAGGTTGCACAGGAGGTGTATGGAATAGCTCGGATCGTCGATTCAAGCGCAACATCCAAACGGTAGAAGGGGCCCTCGACAAGATCATGGCACTCAATGGTGTGACGTATTCATACAATACCAAGCAGTTTGGGACGACGGCAGACTTCTCCGAAGTTGATCCTGGCACGGTCATGTATGGATTTGTTGCCCAAGAAGTAGAGAAAGTGGCGCCTGAACTCACACACGTAGGAGAAGAAGGATACTATGCCGTCAACTATGATGGTGTCACCCCTATCCTTGTCGAAGCAGTAAAGGAACAACAGACAACAATTGAGTTGTTACGTGAGGAGTTGGAAGCCCTCAAGCAGCAACTCTCTGAGTCACCCCAGTCCCAGCCCAACCAGACACCTACCATCCGAGGAGAGCTACTCAACCAAATCAAGCTCGATCAAAATCGCCCCAACCCCAGTAGCTATGAGACGACGATTGGGTACTACATTCCCAATGAGATTGAGCAGGCCGCACTTGTCATATTTGACATGAGTGGTAAGATACTCGAGCGCCGCCCCATACAAACAGGGAAAGGCAACGTCAACATCAACGTACAAGGGATGGAGGCAGGAACCTACACCTATTCTTTGCTCATCGACAATCAGATCGTCATGACCAAGCGTATGATTGTAGAATAATCATCAAACGATCATTAAGACCAAGTTTGAAACCATGAACATCTAGCTAAAAAGCAGAGATTTGAGGTTCTGAAAGCGTAAACTTTCTGCAGATTTGAGGTTGCAAACATAGTCTAAAATCAAAACGCGTCAGCCCATCCAGGACTGACGCGTTCATTTATGAAAGGGATGGCTTTATTTCTTCACGAAACGTACCACCTCACTCTTGTCACTGCGCACGATGTAAACGCCTGTTTGTAGGCTGCTTACATCTATCGATTCTGTATTCTCAGCACGTGCCAATTGCTGCCCTACTAAGTTAAATACCGTGTAGGAACCCTTCTTATTAAGGAATAACTCATCCCCACTGACAGGGTTGGGATAGGCAAAGAGGGCAATCTCTTCTACTAGCTGTTCATTGCTCGTAGGAATGAAGCGGTTGAATAGCTGATACAATGTCACGGTGCCACTCACTTCATTGGCTACAGCGATCAATGGCTCACCATTTGGACTTTCATTGGCACTGATAAAGATGATGTCCTCGGGTGCTAAATCCCCCGCAGCAGTAGAGTCTGCAGGTACAGCAAAGTTACGATTGGTCTCATACTCCACGAACTCAGGACTTGTCACATCGTTCACACGGTAAGCTGCGATACCTCCGACACGCTCAAATCCTATAAATACATAGGTCGCTGTGTCTAGATCTGCTACCTCGATGGCCTCTGGTTCAGGCCCTTTGTCGTCTGAGCGATTATCGAAAGAATCATTTTCATCATTGGTGGAGTTGAAGTCATCGGGAATAGCGGCTGCAGTAATTTGCTCAAAGTCGTCTCCGCTGTCCCACACCAAGTTGCCTACATTGTCCCAGATGGTGAAAGAGCGGGCACCAAAGCTGTAGAGCTCTTCGAAATTTCCATCTCCATCTAAATCACCACGTGTCAATGTCAACTTCAGACGTCCCAGATTTTCATTCTCCTGAAGAATACTAGGATCAGCAAAGTAAGTAGGATTCAAATCTACATCTCCGATGCGGTCTTCTTCGATGAACTGAGGCTCCCCATCATCAGGATCGCCATTGTCATTCAGGTCGTCAAAGTACTCACGCGCATCCCCTTCATTCGCAGTGAAGATGTACGTATCGCCGTCGATCTCGGCAGCCTTGATCGCATCAGGCTGGTACATACCCAGCACAGGCCAGTTTTGGATAATGATAGAGTCGTCGCGGTTGGATGCGTCCAGACCATAGTTGTCATCAAAGGAAATAATGCCCAACGTACTGGCATCGCTTACACCTGCACCTGCCAGCCCGAAATCATTGTCATTCAAGACCGCCATTTGTCCTTGGGGAAGGATCGCCAGACCTTCGGGCTTGTCAGATGGGAAGTACCCAATGGAAGGTAGATTTAGAATCTTGCGCTTGGCTACGGTCACAATGCCAGAATCGCGTAGCTGCTCAGCTGTCATCTGCTCCAGGGTCAACGTATCGGTTCCATTTCCTTCCATACGCATAGAAAGTGCTGTGCCAAGAATGTTCGTTGCTCCTGTCAGGTTGATTTCAAAGATGAATTTCTTTCCACCTTTGTCTCCAGGTACCGAAGAATCGCGCTCTAGTACACGGAACTTATCATTTCCAATAAACACGGCATCCCCTATCTTGTCTACACGGCTGATATTTACGCCAGGATGACGATTTTTTTCTAATAGGTACACATACTCGCTCACAGGATCTCCACTCAGCGGATCAATGCCCAGGATACGGATCACGTCGGAGTTGTTGCGCGTAGAGTTGTCGGGGTTGTACATGGGCGACTGGATGAATGAATACAGAATCAAGTTGGTCGTATCCAGTGCAATCGCCTCAAACCCACGGTTGGGGCGACGTGTTCCATATACTGCGGGGAGGCTTTCTGTCCCCAAATCCAAATGCGTTCCTAATGAAGCAAGGACTGTATCAGCTGTCGGACGCTCCTCCACGATCCACTCAGAATCTACGGCATTCGTCCCTGCACTTGCTGTCCAGTCGTTGCTTCCCTCTAAGATATAATGCTTACGGATAAGGGTAGAATTGGCTGTAGCCGTAGGCACACCTGCAACATCCCATCCAGTAGGCAATCCTGAGGTCAGGATATCCCCTACTTGGTCTACAACAGAGCTATCTGAAGCATTCAAGATGGCCCAGTAGTCATTGCCATTAGAAAGAAATTGGAATGTCGTATCTGCTTGAGACAGGATATCAGGCTGTGCGTTGGGGTGTGCGATGACGAATACCTCTCCATGTTCCAACGTGCGCCCCGCGAAAAGAGGGGAGTTATCAAACTCAAACTCGCCAGGAACAGCACAGCTATTGCCACAGTTTACTAGTAGGAAATCTTCCAGATTTATCGTGTTTCCTGTCCCGTTGTAGATCTCGATGTACTTATTATCAGAAGAGCCTTCTCCCCACTCCGAAAAGAAAATGGTATTTGTAATTACGCGCTTCTTGGTTCCCTCAGGGATAAAGCGCGCCACCATACGACCTGTATCATTGAAGGCATAAATGGCAGGACGATACTCATCATTCATCCAGAAATTGCCGAAAGGATCACGGACAATGCCTTCGAAGTCACCCCCAAATGCATCATACTCCAACAGGTGGTACTCCTCACCTCCGTTGTCGGTGAAATCTACATTAGGAAAATCTGTGGCTGCATCAGCGAATGTAACAGGTACTTCGTCGATTCCAGGCGCATTGCCACGACCAGAAATGGGCGTACGGCCATCAGGTCCTACCAGGAAGATCTGCTCATTCTCATCTAATGAAACGGTCCCTCCGACAGGATCTACCTCGATCTTCACGATGCGTGCCTGATAGTTGGGCAGTTTGAAAGGACGAAGATTTTGGGCAGGTGCAGGTGTCACGTCTCCACTGCTTACAGCTCCTTCGTTGGGTCCACGATCGGGTACGGTATAAAATACATAGTTGCTAGGTGTAGACTCCGTACCGTCATAGTAGATCGCAGAGAAACCACCAAGTGCTACTGCAGGCTGACCACCGTCGTATACAGGGGCACCCAAAGAGGGTAGATTGGGAATCTGATCGATCGCATACTCTGTCAACTCAGGTGAGCCCGCGTTGTGGTCCTTGTATCCTAGAGGGAGAATATCTAGAACAGAACCTGCGACAAAGTCAATGGCAATCAAAGCATTATTTTCTTGGCAAATCACGTAGGCAATTGCTGTATTGACGGGATCTGTCGTGATATACTCAGGTTCGAGATCCTGAGATACAGAAGCATCAGGCCCGAAGATGCGTACACCTGCATTTTTCAAAGACATGATCTGACTGTCAAATGCGTTGAAATCCAACTGCGTGACCACACCTGTACTTGCGCCTGAGGTGATATTGACGACCGTCACCCCTCCCTCTGGATCTACCAGATAGTCATCTGAAGGCTCCCCTTCGTTGGCTACAAGAACGTAATTTCCGTCACGGGAGAAAGTCACCATATCAGGCAGAGCACCTGTTGTGTACTCCGCGATGAATGTGCCATCTGTATCGAACAAGACCACCTTGCCAGGCTGTTGGTCATCTCCTTCTACTGCTATAGCTACGACTTCATTCGACACAGCTACAGAGTTTACCCCTTCACCATATACGGTGATGTCGATAGATGAAACCAACATGGGGCTGTCCACAATAGCGATCGATACGATATCAACTGCATCGTTTTCTGCATTGGTCACAAAAAGGCGCTTGCTCACGCCATCATAGGCTACGATCTCTGCGGCTCCCTCATCGAAGGTACCTGCACGATAAGTAACTACTTCATTGAATACTTGCTGGGCATTTGATTGCAAACTGAAGAGTCCGCAAAAGACCAGCAGCATGACATAAGTAAAATTCTTCATATAGAAATGTTGTGTTGAGTAAGAAAGTTCAAACAGTTCGACAATTTCGCATCAAGGATTAAGTAAGTATGAAAGGAATGTATAGAAACGGTTAATTTGGGTGGGTAATTAAGATTGATCCTCCTTTCTATATGCAAAACTCCTGAGAACCAACGGCAGCGAATATAGGGCCTCGCACTTCTTCAATGGTGTCCCTTTCTTCGGCTGAGTATAAAGCCCCAAAAGCTATCGTACACAAGACAAAAGCCTCCCAAATATTGTGTATGTTCGTAGTTATAAATACAAACGCTTATGGCACTCACCGCATCCAATCCCTTTGAACTCGGTACTTTAGCTCCCGACTTTCAACTCAAAAATACCGTCGATAATAGATGGCTCAGTTTGGCTGACCTCAAAGGTCCAAAGGGCACCGCGATCTTTTTCATTTGCAATCACTGTCCCTTCGTCATTCACATCAACTCAGAGTTGGTCAGGGTGGCAAACGCCTATCAGGAGAAAGGCATAGGGTTTATCGCCATCAGTAGCAACGATGTCGCTACATATCCACAAGATGGACCTATGTTCATGAAACGAGTCGCAGCGGAGCTCAAATATCCATTTCCCTATCTCTACGACGAAAGTCAGGACGTAGCCAAAGCCTACAAAGCAGCCTGTACACCTGACTTGTACCTCTTCGATGCAGATCTCAAAGCCGTATATCACGGACAGTTTGACAGCTCGCGCCCAGGAAGTGGCATACCCATAACGGGCGAAGACTTCAGATCAGCAATGGATTACTTGCTAGCAGGTGAAAGCAACCCAAACCCGCAGCGACCTTGTATAGGATGCAATATTAAATGGAAATAAAAACACTTTCCTTTTCTTTGCGTTTTGACTCCTAAATCAGTCTATATCTTATCTAGACTTCGTTTCTCACATAAACAAGTACAACTTTGAAAATCAAACTGCTGATATTATTCCTTTTAGTAGGTGTTTCCTCTCAACAAGCTAGAGGCCAAGTCCTACGTCAGCGTGGATACGTAGCTCAAAGTCCAGGTGATACGATACAAGGCACGATCAAAGTTCGTGCATGGCATCTCATGAATCAAAAAGTCCTTTTCAGGCCCAACGGTAAGTTGGCCTTCCAGACATATACTGCGGACGAGATCGAAGGATACGGATTCTCAAGGTTTGAATTTATCAAACGCAAGACTATTGTCCCCAAAAAGGATCTCCTCATCACAGATGCAGAAGAAAAAGAGGTTTTCTTGCTGCGCTGCAACGAAGGACCGCTTGATCTATACGAGTATCGTGTGGGCTACAAAAAAGTCTATTACCTTGAATCAGAAGCCATTACATTGGTTCCTCTGATCTATAACTTGCAACAAGTTGAAGGAGTCGAAATTGACTTGACTCGTGCTACGGCTACCTTCCCCAACGGAAAGGTCGTGCCCTTAGTGTTCGCCCAGAAGATCCAGAAAGATGCCTTTGGCCAAGAGTACCTTCTAAACGAGGAGAAGACGAGTCTGGCAGTTCGAGAAAATCAGGGAGTAGAGATCCTTTACAAAGAGTTTGATCGGCTAGATGAGATACAGAGTCTGGACTATCCCCAAGACTTCAAAATGCGTTATCCCATGATTGCTCGATCAGTAGATGAAGTTAATCTTCAGATTGATTCTAGCCGGACGAATATGCCTAAGCTAAATTTAAAGAAGCATTATGTAGGACCGATTGGGGCTGTGGCTTATGATTACACCCAATACTCAGAGGCTCCCGCCTTCGCGGGCTTGGCCTATGAATACCGTGATTTTAGAAAATGGCCTAGACTCTCTTTGAGGCTCTATTTAGGCTACTTCGAGGGACTCACACGAGACTTACCCTATGCCAGATTTTATGATTATGACTTCGAAGAACAACTCGGACTTGAAGTACAACAACTCAATCTGGGTGGAGAAGTAAATTATTGTCTTTTCCCAGAAGGTAGAATCAACCCTTCCGTAGGAATAGGCGCGCTCATTCGTATCTTCAACGAAGAGAATAATACAGATATAGAACCTGGCTTCTTTAACTATGAGTTTCTCAGCCCTGGCTTCTACCCTTTTAACACTTATCTGAATGTTGGACTAAATATTGCCACTTTCAGGAATCAGTTCCTTCGGATAGAATACTTCCAGTTTCCGACCGTGCGAGGAATCAGAAAGCCCACCGATAAATTTGCGATTTCATACATGATTCCTTTGAATCGGTAAGGTCAAGCACGATGATCATACGGTAGAATAACTAAGAATCTTTCGCATCATGACTTTTTCTAAAAAAGGATGTCTGTAGAGTCATAGTCTTTGATTCTATTCTTTTAGATCTAATTTCTTTTGAGATAATCCTAAAAATCGTGCAGACATCTGAATAATAGAACCAGATGTCTGCATGATTTTTTGCATAGATGGCCTTCCCATTATTCTCTTTACGCCCTTTTCCTTATTATTGCCCCACACACATTGAAGAGAAATATATCATGGCCCAATCTTTCGAGAAATTAGATCAGAAAAATGAGGAGGCCCTACTCGGTGGGGGGCAAAGTCGAATCGATAAGCAGCACCAAAAAGGGAAACTTACAGCAAGAGAGCGGATAGAACTGCTGCTGGATCAGGATACATTTGAGGAAATTGGGAAATTGGTCACTCATCGCTCCAATGAATTTGGGTTAGAGAATTATAAGCCGCTAGGAGATGGTGTGATCACAGGATATGGCAAAGTAAATGGTCGGCTGGTCTATGTCTTTAGCCAAGACTTCACCGTCATGGGAGGCTCTCTTTCTGAATCTTACGCAGAAAAGATCGTCAAGATCATGGACCTCGCCATGAAAAATGGGGCACCTGTCATCGGACTCAACGACTCAGGCGGGGCGCGTATTCAAGAAGGGGTCGTCTCCCTCGCGGGTTATGCAGATATATTTTACAGAAATACCCTTGCCTCAGGTGTCATTCCTCAGATCTCCGCGATCATGGGTCCTTGTGCAGGAGGAGCCGTTTATTCACCTGCCATCACCGACTTCATCATGATGGTCGAGGGGACTTCCTACATGTTTGTGACAGGGCCCAATGTCGTGAAGACCGTCACCCACGAAGAAGTAAGTGCAGAAGAGCTAGGAGGTGCGATGACGCATGCGTCTAAATCGGGTGTGACGCATTTTGCTTGTGCCAATGAAGTGGAGGCCATAGAAAATATCAAGCGTCTGCTTTCTTTCGTCCCACAAAACTGCGAGGAGGACCCCATCCGCCTGCCTTCTCAAAATGCTGAGGAGCAAGTTGTCAAAGAACTAGACAGTATTGTCCCTCCCAACCCCAACCAGCCTTACGACATCAAGGAAGTAATCGAGCTGGTGGTAGATGAGGAATCTTTCTTCGAAGTTCACAAAAACTTTGGAGAGAATATTGTCGTTGGCTTTGCTCGATTGGATGGGCGGAGCATCGGCATCGTGGCCAACCAGCCTGCTGTGCTTGCAGGTGTACTGGACATCAATGCTTCTACCAAGGGCGCACGTTTTGTTCGCTTCTGCGATGCCTTCAACATTCCCTTGCTGGTCTTTGAAGATGTGCCGGGCTTCCTCCCAGGAACAGATCAGGAGTGGAACGCCATCATCACCAATGGTGCCAAGCTGCTGTATGCATTTTGCGAGGCGACCGTCCCAAGGATCACTGTCATCACCCGCAAAGCCTACGGCGGTGCCTACGACGTCATGAACTCCAAGCACATCGGTGCGGACATCAACTATGCATGGCCTACGGCTGAGATTGCCGTGATGGGACCTAAGGGCGCAGCAGAGATCATCTTCCGTAAGGAAATCGCGGAGGCCGATGATCCAGAGGCCAAGCTACAAGAGAAAGTAGACGAGTATACAGAGACCTTTGCCAATCCCTACCGAGCGGCTGCACGTGGATATGTAGACGAAGTGATCTACCCTTCTCATACACGCAGGAAATTGGCACGTGCATTTGAGATGCTCGAAAACAAAGCGGAAAGCCTCCCACGAAAGAAGCACGGGAATATTCCGTTGTAAGCCTAGATGAACACATTGCAATTATATACCGTCAGGAAGCTGTTGCTGGGCTTCCTGCTCATTTTTCTTACCCTATCTGCGCATGCCCAGCCCAAGCGTGAATTTCGAGGGGCGTGGATCACGACGGGTTTTAACTTAGACTGGCCTTCCGTCTCGGGGCTTCCTGCGGATAAGCAAAAGGCAGAGTATCAGGACTTGCTGGACAGTCTCAAGTCTTATGGCATGAATGCGGTGGTCCTACAAGTACGGGCTGCTGGTGACGCTATCTATCCTACGCAGTATGCACCCTGGGCCATCAGTTTGAGTGGAAAGGAAGGCACAGCTCCTGCCCCACTCTACGATCCTCTATCCTTTGCAATTGAAGCGACCCATGCACACGCCATGGAGTTTCACGCGTGGTTCAATCCTTTTCGCGTCGCCGTCAATTGGTCTCCTGGTAAGAGGCTTGGGGAGAATCACATTTACCTTCAGCATCCTGAGTGGTGTATCACCTATGGGACCAACCTCTACTTGGACCCTGGCATACCCGCTGTGAGAGACTATGTCAAAGATTTAGTCTTGGAGGTAGTCAAGCAATATCCCATTGATGCTGTCCATTTTGACGACTACTTCTACCCCTATCCCAAACCTGGAGAACCTTTTCCTGATGACAGTAGCTTTTATTCATTTGCAAGAGATACGACCGACCGAGCAGCCTGGAGACGTGGAAACATCAATACATTCATTGAGGATCTTCGCAGGGAAATGCTGGATCTGAAGCCTGAAGTACAGTTTGGAATCAGTCCTTTTGGTGTTTGGCGCAATCAAAAAGACGACCCCCGAGGCTCCTCCACACGGGCAGGTGTCACCTCATATGATGCCTTGCATGCAGATATTTTGTATTGGCTAGAGAAAGGATGGATCGATTATGTCGCTCCGCAGATTTACTTCAGCATCGGATACCCTCCAGCAGATTATGAGATCCTCCTCGACTGGTGGAAGTCTCAAGTCACGGGTACCCAACTCTATATAGGTCATGCGGTTTACAAGGTGGGTAATAACAGCGACAAGCGATGGGATGATCCCTCAGAACTCCCCGATCAGATTCGGCTATTGCGTGCGCAAGAAGTCCCTGGTAGCATCTTTTTCCGCTCCCAATTCCTCAAGGAAAACCCGCTCTCGGTCACAGACTCCATTCGAAAAAGTCTTTACGCACATCCTGCCCTTCTCCCTATTTCTCAGTATACACCCTCTTTCCCCCCTCTTCTCCCCTCAGATTTTCGCATTCGCCCACGTGTGGAAGGAATCGAACTACAATGGGATGCTCCACCAAGTGGTACCATTCGATATTATGCAATCTACAGAGCGGAGGGCCAAACGGTGCCAGACGCTACAGGTGCCTTCCTTTATGCCGTGCTTCCTGATACTGGGAATATCTTTGTGGATAAAAACCTCAAAAACTTTCGCAAGTACACCTATCGCATCACAGCGTTGGACAAAGCCTACCAAGAAAGTGGCCCCACCGCTAGCCTATCTCGTAGGTATGCGTGGGGCTGGTTTCGAAAATGGAAAATGAGGCAAAAAAAACGTTAGATGGATGATGAAATGGGAAGTAACCCTCTTAGCAGAGCCTTCGGTTAGCTTCGTCTTACCTTTTCATCCATCGTGTATAGATTGTGTGTTCCTTGTCTTGACACTTGAGGATGTACATACCTGCACTCAAATCCGAGACATTCAAGCTTCCTTTTGTCGTGATTTGCTGGCTGAGGACAGGCTGTCCTTGCATGTTCAGCACTTGCGCTTGGACGACACCTTGAGCCCCACTCCAACTGACTTGAAGGTAGTCTTGTGCAGGATTGGGATAGCTGGCAAATGTAGGATCTGTCTCCTCTATATTCGTCGGTGTATCGGGCGTATTCGGATCATTTCTTGCTTCTCGATCGAAACGATACACATGATTCGCTGGTACATCACCCCTGATCTGCGTAGCTGTATCAGAGATCACTGCCATAGGTACATAAGGAAGTCCCATGACCCATAGACCAGGCTCTACCATAAGCTCAGTATTGAAATCAAATGCGGGCATGAGACCAATAGAAGGCCCACTTTTGCCATCATAAGCTAGCTGAGGCTGTGAGATTTGTGCCTCTCCCATGTGCAACTCAATGATGTCTTGCTCCTCAAAGAGTCTGATCTGGAAGGTTACATGGTCTACAGATTGAAAGTTGTCATATACATCTCCTCTAAATCCTGCATTTTGGAACTCTATGGTACAGATGCGTGCCCCCTTCTCTCCTGTGGTCAGATACGAAATTGGAGATTCGGATCCCTGCATACCGACAAGAGGTAGCACATCAAGCGCCCGATCTGCCAAGTTTACATCATAAAGCATCATGACAGGAGCAACTCCCTTGGTAGTCGTATCGTGTACCAATGCCAAACCACCTCCAAGTGGCCTGAGGTACAGGGTATCTACAGTAGCTTCGAAAAATCTAAACGAAAAACCCAGGGGGATCACGATCATAGGGTCATCCCATGTTCTTCCTTCGTTGACAGAAATTCCTCCTGTCAATGGCTGGAACGGCGTCTGATAATCTGAAAATAAATAGAAAAAGGCACCTTTTGAGGCCTGGTACTCGGAAGTCTCCGACTGCGTCTGTGTAAGGTTGGGCTGTACACTTTTTTGTCCAAACAAATAAGAAGTGGATAACAAGAGCAAAACTACAATTTGGACAGTTTTCATAATTCAAGCATTGAAGATGCAAACAAATCCTCTCAGTCTCTGCTGGACATATCAGGCAGAGGCTAGAGTGTAGAAATCATTGGGTGTTTGGTGATCTCTACTAAATCTATACTGGCGTTTGTGGGTTACGCTGGAATGTTACAAACATCGAACCGAAAAAATATTTTTAAGACAAAAAATACCCCAACATTACAAATAGTTATTTTTGGCACTTAGTTTGGTAAAGGGAATCTTCCATCTACTAGACTACCAGCCGTTTCTTATATTATATTCCCTATCCGTATTTGGAATCTTTGCTTGAATTTTCGTAATTTAACGATCGTTCGACAAATTTGTTATGCCTGCACAAAAGACATCTAAAGAGAAGCTGATCGTTCAAGCCATGCAGCTTTTTCGACAGCAAGGATATTACAATACAAGCATTGGAGACCTTTCCAAGGCCTGTGACATCCCCAAATCTCATTTTTACTACTATTTCCCAGATGGCAAGGAGCAACTCATGACCGAGGTGATCCAGGCTGTGAGAGACTATTTTGATGAACGGATTTTCCAGATCGCTTATCAGGAAGGCTCATCGTCTGGCACACGCTGGAGCAAAATCAGAGCCAAGCTCGAGCGCATCTTCATGAATCAGCAAGGGGGTTGTATCATGGGACTAACTGCTTTAGAAACAGCTTTTATTCCAGAGGAACCCAAATTCTTACCTGCGGTTAGGAGCTATTTCGAAGAAATGATTTTGGCATTGGCGCAAATCTTTGCCGAGCAATTGCCTGAAGAAGATTCTCGTATCATGGCACATCGAAGTGTGCAGGACATACAAGGAGGACTCATGCTCATGCAGTTATACAAAGATCCTCAGTTCTTTCTACAAGCTTTGGACAGGATCGATCAGATTTTTACTGAGGGATAAGCCGCACATTTACTCTTTTTATGAAAATATTCTCCACAGATAAGCAAGAATCAAGACGCACCCTTTGGTTTCGTTTGATCTACAACATCCTCCCCCCTATCAGAGGTACGGGAAGCTGGCTCAGATTTCTTTCGGGAGACTGGCATGAGGCGCACGTTTCCATGAAACTCAACCTCAAAACACGCAATTATGTGGGGACAATTTTTGGAGGGGCCATGTTCAGCGGCTCGGACCCCATCTACATGATTCAGCTATTCAATATTTTGGGGAAAGACTACATCGTTTGGGATAAGTCTGCACATATCCGTTTTCTACGCCCTGGTACAGGAAAAATACGTGCACACTTTCTCATCAAGCCTGAAGAAGTTGCAGAAATCAAAGAGGCTGTTCGTGAGCATAAGGAGGTCGATCGTACCTTTGTCGCCACATGGATCAATGAAAAGAATAAAGCTGTCTGCCGCATAGAAAAAACGATCTACATCGCAGACAAGAAGCATTATAAAGAAAAGAAACAGCGTCGGGTGTCTAAAGTGGAAAAAACTACTACCTGATGCAATCACGATTATCTATCAACTACACGCATATGACGCTACCTAAAAGTCAATCCGAAGCCATGCAGATTCCCTCAGAGGAGTTTCTGACGGAGACAACCCCTGCTTTCTTGTCCCAGTTGACAGCCGATACGCCTCGCCAATGGGGTAAGATGACGCCCCAGCACATGCTCGAACACGTATCTAGTATCATCTACATCTCGCGAAAGGATCTAGGGCTCCAGTCTTTTGTGCCAGAGGATAAACTGGAAAAGGCTCAATCTTTCATCCTAAGAAAGGATAAGATGTTTCGCCAAGGCACTAAAGCACCTATGATGGGGGATCAACTACAGGACTTAAAATTCGAGCATCTGGATGCTGCTAAGAAGGTATTTTTAGAAAGTATCCAGAAGTTTTATGCTTTTCACAAGGATGCCCAGCATGCCGAGCCTCCCGTGATCATGCATCCTGCCTTTGGTCCCTTGACTTTGCCTTTATGGGAGCGTTTTCATCACAAGCACATCATCCATCACTTTGCTCAATTTGGTCTGATGGAAACCGACATGAGTGCCAAAGCCAAGACCGATGCATAAGTTTCAATTTTGCCCCGTGTGTGCAACACCGCTGACAGAAGGAGAGCGAGGAGGTATGATGCGAAAGGTCTGTCCCAATCCCTCCTGTGGCTGGATCCACTGGGACAATCCGACTCCCGTAGTGGGAGCAGTCGTAGAGCGAAAGGGTCATGTGGTATTAATCCAAAATGTTGGTTGGCCCAAGCATTTCTATGGATTGGTCACAGGCTTTTTGGAGAAAATAGAGTCGCCAGAGGAGGCTATTTTGCGAGAAGTAAAGGAGGAAATTGGATTGGAAGGAACAATCGGAGAATTTTTGGGGCTATATCCTTTTGCTCGTCGCAACCAGATCTTGATGATCTATCATGTGACGGCGCATGAGGGGGAGATCAAAATCGATCCTGAGGAGATTGCTGATTATCGAGAGGTACCCATCGAAAAAGTACGCCCCTGGAATGCAGGTACAGGAGCAGCTTTAGAGAAATGGCTGAATTCACGTGGGTACTTTCCTGAGGTGATTGATATCAGACGCTAGCCCATCAAAAGATAAAAGTCAGACAGCATACAAGATGTATACCCTGTCTGACTTATATGGTCTAAACATTTTGTATCTGCAAATAGATTTACTTCTTCTTATACTGGATCTCATTACCAATATTTGCATTGCCCTTCATCAGGTCAAGGAAGGAAAGCTCCAATGTCATGGTCTTTCCATCAGCAGATAGCTTCGCAGATTGGTTGCTGTACTTCTTGATCGCACCAGGGAAGGAATATACTGTACGATAGCTCGCATCCTTTAGCATCATCTCTGCCATAGCAGCACCACTTTCATCGTCTTCCTCTCCCAAAGAAAAATCATCTCCTAGGACATCTTCGATAGGTGCATCCAATCTTGAAAAGATCCGCTTTTTCGCGTTGAGCAAAAACTGACGTTCAGAACTGGCTCCCAATCCACCCGCTTCTCCCTCTTCGCTGAGGGCGCTTTGTGCTTCGTAGATACGATCTACATTGTCAAAATCGTAGGAAATCTCAAATACATAGTTTTCTGACGCTTTGCGCACGTTGCTGATGCCTTCGATGCTGCGAAGCTTGGCAGCCATTGCCTGAAAACTGGAATCCATAGATTGGAACATGTCCTGTCCCCCTTCTCCTTCTTCACTCTGCGAGTCCATGAAACTTTGGATCATCCCCCCGACTTCACTCATGTCCATTTTGATCGCATAGTTTCCTGTTCCGTTCTTATTCAATGTCACCCGCTCTTCGATATCAAAACATCCTGTCAGGCTGATGGATAATACCAAAAAGACAAGGACTAATTTCCACGATCTTTGCAAAAAAGATATTACGATACTCATTTTCTAAAAGTGATTGTTATGGCTATTTCTGTGACAGGACGATCCATGACACTTCGTGCAAGATAGAATGTTTTATCCCCAGCGCAAAATACTGCGAGTTGAACCTTGCAAGACTTGAAACGATTTGTGACAAAATTTATTGGATCCTTGAGGGGTTGTGCTGTTTGTTAAAGCTGGGGTGGGTGCAGGGGTAGGATGGGATGATACTGGGGTAGGTTAGGGATGATGCAGGAGCAGGATTTAGGGGATTAGAGGATTTTTGGGATGCCTGCGGTGCGGGGATTTTCTGGGCTAGTGTAGGGGTTGGGGCTGGGCTTGTTGGGTGGGTGTAGAAGCAGGTTAGGGTGGGTACAGGGGCAGGTTGGGGTGATGCTGGGGCAGGATGGGGTGATGCTTGGGTAGGATGGGATGATGCTTGGGTAGGATAGGGATGATGCAGGAGCAGGATTTAGGGGATTCGAGGATTTTTGGGATGCTTGCTTCGCTAATGGTGTGGATGTGAAACTAGTTGGGGTAGGAATACCCGTATTTTGGGGTCTAATTTTCAACTTCTCTTTTTACTTCTGACGATATTTGGGATTAAAAATCTTTTTGAACTCTAGGCTTCTTGCACCAAAGTTGATCAGTAGTCCAATGGGCTTATCGTAAGCTACGACGTAATTTTTGGCTTGGACGTAATGGACAGGTTGGAGCTCGGATACTGCTTTTAATTCTACAATGATTTTATCTTCCACGACAAAATCGGCTCTTCTCGTCCCCACAAAAATTCCGCCGTAGTATATTTTGTGTTCTTTCTCCCGCTCAAAAGATAAATCCGCTCTCTCTAACTCTATGGCCAAGTATCTCTGATAGATTACCTCTTGAAATCCTGTCCCTAATGTACGATGTACCTTCATGGCACAGCCATTCGTCCTGTAAGTCAATCTATTTTTTTGGTTGCATTTACCTTCTCAGGCAATTAACCTACAAATACCTAACAACCATTGGAATACTTTCTCAAAAAGTAACACTAAGATCATGTTTAAAGCTCCGAATTTGCTAATATTTTATCTTTTTAAGCTAGA
Source organism: Bacteroidota bacterium (assembly GCA_038527485.1). Classification (GTDB taxonomy): domain Bacteria; phylum Bacteroidota; class Bacteroidia; order J057; family J057; genus JALEFZ01. The sequence continues at coordinate 57,853 of JBCBFT010000010.1, read as the reverse complement.
CTTTCATGGCTCCAAAAGTATGCCCAAGCTTCATCTCCCATTCTAATGAGGCATCCCGCGAATCTTCGAATCCTGAAAACCCTGCTCCAGTATCCTACCCCCAGCCCTCAGGCCACTGTCCCTAGCAACGCCTGACTTTTCATGTATCGCTCCAGATAGCTTCTCATGTCCTGATGCATCGGGTCCAATAAATCAGGATCGCGCGCGATCAACTCAAAAGCCGTCTCACGTGCGGCAATCAGGATCTCCTGATCCTCCACGATATTGGCTAGCATGAACTGCGGCAACCCGCTCTGACGAGTTCCCATGAAATCGCCAGGGCCGCGCAACTCCAAGTCAAACTCCGAGATCCGAAATCCATCCGTCGTCTCTTTCATCGCTTGGAGGCGCTTGCGTCCATCGGCTGAGAGCTTCTTGCCCCTCATCAGGAAGCAATAAGATTTACCGCCCCCCCTTCCGACTCTCCCTCTCAACTGATGCAACTGTGACAAGCCAAAGCGCTCCGCATTCTCTATGACCATAATGGTCGCATTGGGTACATCCACGCCTACTTCGATGACAGTAGTCGAGACCAGGATTTGAACTTCATTTTTCACAAAGCGTTGCATCTCAAACTCCTTGGCATCGGGCTTCATCTTCCCATGAACAATTCCAACACGAAAGTTCTTGAAATGTCGCTCCAGCAGTTCGTGCCCTTTCTCCGCCGCAATCAGGTCCAGCTTCTCTGACTCCTCCACGAGCGGATACACCACGTAGGCTTGCTTGCCTCTCTCTAGTTCCCTAGTCACGAAGCCAAATAGCTCCAAACGTTTGCTTTCTCCCAGCACATGCGTCTCTATGGGCATACGTCCAGGTGGCATCTCATCGATAACCGAAACTTCGGTATCTCCATAAACCGTCATCGCCAGCGTACGAGGAATAGGAGTTGCTGTCATGATGAGGTTGTGGGGAAAAGGATCGGCTTTGCGCCAAAGCTTGGCACGTTGGACAACACCGAATTTATGTTGTTCATCTATCACGACCAGCCCCAACTGCTTGAATTGCACACCTGGCTCGATCAAGGCATGTGTCCCAATCGCAATGTCTGCTTCACCCGAAGCGATTCGCTCTAGTACTTCCGTTCGTTCTACTTTCTTTTGCCCCCCTACAAGAATCGCAGTCGTCATCCCGACCTTCTCCGCCATCTTCGTGATCTTGCGGTAGTGCTGCTCCGCCAAAATCGCCGTAGGTGCCATCAGTACCACCTGGAAGCCGTTGTCTTTGGCCATGAGCATGGTCATAAAAGCCACCATCGTTTTCCCACTTCCCACATCTCCTTGAACCAACCGATTCATTTGTACGGGTTTTGCCAGGTCTCGACGGATCTCTTTGAGCACCCGCTTCTGTGCCCCCGTCAGCTCAAAGGGCATATGCTGCTCAAAAAATTCATGAAAGTTGGGGCCAATTGTTCCAAAAGGAGGGGCAGCGTGGATGGCTTTGGCTTTCTGCTGCCTTCTAGCCATCATCAGTTGGAAGAAAAATAATTCTTCGAACTTAAGCCTGTACTGAGCAGCCTGAAGCGAATGAAAATCTTGAGGAAAGTGGATGTGTCGTATTGCTTCCTTTCTCGACATCAGTTGATTTTGCTCAATTACCCCTGGGCTCAAAGTTTCCTCTACAAAGGATAAACTTTCCTGGAGCAATTGTAGCATCAAGCCTCGTATTCCGCGGGAGTCCAATCCAACGCGTTGTAATTTTTCGGAGGAAGAATAATAGGGAACAATCTGAATGGCTTGCTTTTTCTCTCCTCCTTCTTGCAGCTTATCGATCTCAGGATGGGTGATTTGCCAGCGTCCGTTGTACATGGTAGGCTTACCAAATAGGGCGATCTCCTCCCCTATTTGTAGGGATTTTTGCATCCACTTTACACCTTGAAACCAAGTGAGAACCATCTCACCTGTACCATCTGTAAAAGATGCTGTAAGGATGCTACGACCACGTTTGGAAGCATTAACATCGATCCGAGCGATCCTGCCAACCAAAGTCACGAATGACGCTTCTTCACTAATCTCCCCAATCTTGGTCACACGACTTCGGTCTACATACTTTCGGGGAAAGTAATGTATCAAGTCGCGATAGGTACGAATTTGGGCATGCTTCCGAAGTACCTCAGCTCGTTGAGGTCCGACCTTCTTCAAGTACATGATATCCTTCTGCCAAATATTCGTCATCTATCCGTTCGTTCTACTTTTTTCATCCAAGGGAAACAAAATTAGGAAGATTTGCTATTCTTTTTTGCAAAATTTGTAGATTAGATCGCGCGAGCAGGTACCCCCACGTAAGTTTTCCCTGCTTCACAGTCCTTGGTCACAACTGCTCCTGCCCCGATGATACAGCCTTTGCCAAGTCTCAATCCAGGCAATATGATGGCTCCCGTTCCAATCTCCACCTCAGATTCAATATGAACATGGCCACTGATCCGTACTCCTGGATATAAGGTAACATAATCTTCTAAGATGACGTCATGCCCCAAGGTACACTGAAGATTGATGTGGCAGTGTATACCCATTCGGACATTCACAGTCGCCACTGTTCCCGCGCACATGATTGATCCACTTCCAACAGTAAGATCCTCTCCAAAGACGACATTGGGATGGATGAGTTGTGCAAAACGAAAACCCTTCTGATCATATCTTTGCGTGATCTGTCTGCGTAAGAAGGGTTTAGCAATTGCACAAATAATATGTGTATCACGAGAAAGGTGAGAAATCGCCCAATCATCGTCCCCCAAAATCTTCATTTTTCTTACATCTAACTCCGATGCATGGGGAAGTCGATCAACAAATCCCAAAACTTGCATAGGAGTATCCAGGCATCGATTTACCTCCTTTATGAGCATTTCTGTTTCTCTCCCAAAACCTCCAGCTCCTACAATGACCAAGTGATCCATGTAAAAAATTATACTTTTCCTCTAAATTATTACATCTACCCCCCTCTATTTTGCGCAAAAAACCGCATTTCCAGCTCGTTTTTGGCGTTGTTAAGGGGCGGTAAGATTTTGTTTATATACCGATCAAAATATAAATTGCATTAGTGCAAAAACCAATGTTATGCAAAGGGACAGCAGTAGACATACAGCTCTGTGGTTGTGGGGGCTCATCTTAATGGGTTTGAGTTTGGTGGTAGCCATTGGTTGTAGCGGACCAAAGGCCCAAGGGGGACCCATTACGACAGAAGAAAACTCTCCTTATTCAGCTCTTGATGCCAATGACTCCTTTCCTGTAGAAAGAGTCGCTATTTGTATGTGGCCAGCCGCAGGTCTTCGGAAAGAACCTGGAAGGAACGACTACACTTCTGACAAGGAAAACAACTACATCACAGCCATCCTCTATGGGGAGAAGGTAGAAGTGATGCCCGATGTGGAGCCTGTAGAGAAAGGCAACCGGATGTATATGAAGGTTCGACTCTCAGATGGGACAGAAGGCTGGGTGCATGATTACATTTTTGAACGCTACGCTCAGTTGGGTGTCGTCACGATGGAGACCGAAATCTACCGTCGCCCCGACTTGATGACGCTTCGTGATACACGCCTTCAACCTGGACAGATCGTGGTTGTAATCAATGACCCCAGTGTGCCAAAGGTAAATTCTAACTGGTACCATATCTCGTCTTACAAGAAGATCCCCAAAGGGTGGATTCACCAAGGCAACCATATCACGATGCATATCCGTGATGTTCGTGCTGCACTCTTACTGGCTCGTGCCAAAGGCATCAGAAGCAAAGAAAAGCGTCTGGCCAGACTCAACGAAATTCTGGAAACAGATGGCATGGCAGAATCTCCAATCCGTCCTTTCGTTTCGGCTGCTATTCAAGAACTAGATGGAATCGACGGAAATGATGAAGAATTGATCAGAGCAGGAGAAAAGATCTACATCACCAAGGCAAAGACCACCATTTACTCTGAGCCTTCTCTCGGACAATCTAGTGTCGTGAAAGAATTAAAGGAAGATGATATTGTGGAGTTGATTGATGTGGGGGAAAGAGGATCTATCGGAGACCACAGTGACTTCTGGTACAAGATCCGTCACGAAGACATTGAGGGTTGGGTATTTGGATACTACACATCCAAGAGAAACCTAGACTCACCTTAATTCAAAATATACTTTCGAATAATTTATATGCGCATGAAAGAGGACTTTTCCAGGTCCTCTTTTTATTTGGCATACATTTTATACTCGTTATTTACTTCCCATCATTTCTTCAGGTGCGCAGAAAAAGTACTTTACTACAGGGGTCGACAGCGCATGAATATTGGGTAGATCTGAGGCAGAGGATAAATCTACCAAATCCCCAGACTTGTATCGGATCAAAATCGGCTCACGGGAATTCTCTACATACGCTTGATTTGAAACCTGTCCGCTAAAGATATAATAGGCGGTATCCTTGATGTCCATTTTCCACTTCTTAGCCAGTTGCTTACGGCTCTCTGCGATCATTTCCTCATCGAAAGGTGTATTTTGAAGACGAATCTTCAGCAACTTGCGAGACTGAATTCGATGGCAGAGATCCGCCAAAATGGGATCATGTGACTGTTGCCACTTCTTGATCGCAAACTCAATGTCATTGTCATCCAGCTGAATGTAGCGTTCGATCACCTCCTCAGTCAGATTATTGGGATTGACAGCATTGTGGAAGAAATATCCCAGATTCTCGTCTAGATATACGTCTTCACCAGCCTCTACCAATAACCTTACACGCTTCAAGATATTCACAATCGTATACTCAGCCGACATAGCCGCTTTGTGTAGATAGACTTGCCAGTACATGAGTCGACGTGCGAGGATGAATTTCTCCAAGGAATAAATCCCTTTATCCTCACAGACAAGCTGGTGATTGTGAACATTGAGGATCTTGATGATGCGATCTATGCCTACAATTCCTTCAGCAACCCCTGTGAAGAAGCTGTCACGAATCAAATAATCCATTCGGTCCATGTCCAACTGTCCAGATACGAGTTGATGGAAGAAGCGTCGTTCATATTTTCCCTCAAAAATCTCAATTGCCGTATCGAGCTTACCCTTAAATACTTTGTTGAGATAGTGCATCAATGCCAGCGACATCTGCTCATGGTGCAAATCAGGAATAATCACATGCTCTAATGCATGAGAGAAAGGTCCGTGACCAATATCATGCATCAAAATGGCCAGCATGGCAGCTTTGTACTCTTTTTTAGAAATCTCCACTTTCTTACGCCGCAGGACATCCAGTGCCTGACGCATCAGATGCATGGCACCCATCGCATGATTGAAACGCGTGTGGACTGCGCCTGGATAAACAAAAGAACTCTGCCCCAACTGTTTGATTCGTCGCAAACGCTGGAAACTGGGCGTGTCTATCACGCTGAGGATCAATCCTCGAGGAATTTCGATAAATCCGTGTACCGGATCATTGATGATTTTGGGAGGCTTCAAGCTGTTTTCTGATTCTTCTCCAAGTAGGTAAGCAAGTTACAGTTTGTCAGTGGGTTTAAAAATTATTCCTCTCCTGATCAAGCATCTGAATTGAAAAAGTAGCTTATGATGACCGTTATGCGCTCTATTTCAAATTTTCATGAATCCCACAAACACTTTTCTTTTGACCTCATTATACTACGTAAACATATATTAACCTTTACTATTACATGGTTTTTGCAACTAACTCATCTTATGACTCGTTTTTTAATTGCTATGCTCTTCGTACTCTCAGCTTGTAGCGCAAATAAAATGGAACAACCAATGAACCAGTCCCAAGTCTTTCCCACACTCAAAGCGCAGACATTGGCAGGGAATAACATCACTTTCCCCGAAGATATCAAGGGAAAGAGATCCTTCATTGCCATGGTATTTGAGGATATGGGAGCTTATGTGAAACCTCAAAACCAAGCCAATGCATGGGCCGATGCTTATGAACAGTACCTCAAGCCTGAAGGTGTCGTTTTCTATGAAATTCCTATGATGGCCTCTGCATTTGGTATGATGAGAGGTTGGGTAGACAATGGAATGCGATCTGGTATTCCTTCTGAGAAGCATGACAATATTGCTTGCTTCTATGGTGACAAAGGGAAATATAAAAAAGCACTAAGCATAGGAAGCTATAAAGAAGCGCATATTTTCGTACTAGATGAAACTGGAAATATTTTATTTTATGAGCATGGAGGACCTACAGATGAAGGGATACAGAGAATGAAAGAGGTGCTGCTTTAAAGCGTGTATTTCTTTGAGTGCAGGAAAACTACCTGGACCAAAGAAAAGTGAAATGCCCTGCGTTGCTAATTACAGCGCAGGGCATTTCTATCATATATTCACTGTAGTCAAATCATGACCGAATCGTGATCAAATTCGCAAGCCAAGTATAACCGACAAAAAGGAGAGAATAAATTAACGCAAACAAATGGTCGGTGGAGTTGAGGCTAAAGGTCAAGAATATCCCAATACCCCCCACAACCAGCATGAGGATCGTGTAGCCCACCAAAAAGAGGCGCTTTCTCCCCTCCCCTCTTGAAAACATACTTCCAAGAGGCAGCATCATCGTAAAACCGAAGAATCCCACAGCCATCATACCTGTCATCCCTGTTATGATGTAAGCAAGTATCCCCAGTACACCTGTAGCTAGTGCTACCCCCACATAAGTAGAAGCTCTGGTCTGATCTTTATTGAGAAGAAACCGTCCGTAGGGATTGAGGCGCAGTACCAGATTGGATAGAGGCGTGATGATCCAAGTGAGCAGCGCAAATCCGACCAAGCCTCCATAGATTGTCATCAAAAAGGGACGCAAGGTCTCATCTTTATCGGCCCAGTCTCTCAATACATTTCCTCCTATAACAATCCCCAGGATAACTGCCCATTGAACACGTGCCCCTTGATTGCTCATCCAAAAGAAAAACTGCATGAACAAACGGTAAAATAAATACTGAGACTTCAGCGCTTCCATCATTCCCTGGCGCGCAGAGTTGAGTTCGGGATCTAGACGCAGCGCCTCGCGAAAATACTTAAGCGCCTCCTTAGGTTCTCCTCGTTCTAGCAAGCCCCAACCATAGACAGCATGGGTATAGGCGTTTTCGGGATCTCTCTTGAGTGCTTCCTCGATGGGATTACTGGCTTCATCTGCCTGCCCAAGCTTCACCTGAGCTGTGGACTTCATGTTGAGACAGTAGATGGATGCAGGATTGATTCGCAGTCCCTGCTCAGCAAAGTCGAGCGCAGCCTGGAAGTCTTTGAGCACCAGCTTGATATTAGCTAGCAAGCCAAAGTACTCGGCCTCCTCTGGATTGAACTGGATGGCTTGCCGAATATACTCCTCAGCTTTCTTGGGCTGGTCTCTTTCGACCAAGATAATTGCATAAATATAGAGATAATGTGCATTATCTGGTTCTAGCGATATGGCATACTGAATCGTGGCTTCTGCCTCTTTGTGTTGCTTGGCGCGTGACAAGACAATGGCCAACATATGGAGGATTTCTCCACGCTCAGGGTCTTGTCCCAAATAGGCACGCAACACTTTCTCCGCTTCATCCAAGCGGTTTCGCTCTAGATAAAATTGTGCTTGATTGATTGTAGCGTGTAGCTCCATTATTTTTTGATATTCAAATACGTGAGAACGTCATCATATAGGCCTGAATCATTGGAATACAGGGCATAATTTCGGGCACTGGCAAACCAGTCCTTAGTAGAGGGACGGTGCTTTTTTAGTGCTTTCTTGAGGTCTTGCGTACTCAGCGGTTGCGGGACGCCCTGCTTGAAGGCTTCTGCCAGCTTGGATTCAATCGCGAGGTCAATGACGGCATTGAGGTCAGCCCCACTGTAGTCCTTGGACCGCTTGGCGATGTCCTCATAATCTATCTTGGCGATCGGCTTGTCCTTGAGCTGGATGCGGAGAATGTCTGCCCTGCTTTCCTGATCGGGTGGCTCCACAAAGATGATCCGATCAAATCGTCCTGGACGACGAAAGGCAGAGTCCAAATGCCAAGGTGCATTGGTCGCACCGATGATCAGCAGCCCATCGTTTTGCGCCTCTATCCCATCCAACTCCGCCAAAAACTGGTTGATCAACTTGCGACTATTCGATTGGCGCATGTCAGTACGGCTGGCACCTAGCGCGTCGATCTCATCAAAGAACAAGACACAAGGTGCGTTTGCGCGCGCGACCTCGAAGATCTCATGCAAGTTGCGCTCGCTATTTCCTACCCACATGTCCAAGACATCGCTGATGCCGACATTGATGAACTTGGCATCTACCTGTCCAGCTGTCGCACGTGCGATGTGCGTCTTTCCACATCCCGGAGGGCCATACAAAAGAATACCTCCCCCAATCTTTTTCCCATATGCTTTGTAGATCTCTTGATGCTGAAGCGGTTTGATGATCTTCAGGTCGATTTCTTCCTTGACGCGCTTCATGCCTCCCACATCTTCAAAATTGATGCGTGGCTTTTCCATCATATCCAGTCCATCTTCATCGAATCCCTCGTCAAAATTCATCTCTTCATGTGGCTGAAAATTTCGCAAATGCGCATCCAACTCCTTGTCAGTAGCTTCTGGATCTATTTTGAGCAACGCTTGATAGTGAACCAGCGCTTCGCTGATGCTATCCTCTCTCAAGAAAGCCTTGGCCAGTAGCAGCAAGACTTGCTTAGAGTTGGGAAACTCATTCTTTAGTGCTTCCAGAATGACAATTCCTCTAGAATACTGCTCCTGCTCCAAATGCAGGGTAGCCAATAAAAGACGTCCTTTGAAATGGAGGCTATCCTTATCCAATACATACTTTAATTGTGCCGTCGCCTCTTCCCATCTTTCCCCTTCCATCAATAACTCCGCATAGTGAATGCGCAATGGGAGATTATCAGGAGAATGCTTGAGGGCTTCCTTCAAGCTTTCAAGTGCATCATCGTGCATATCCTTCATGTATTTTTGTATAAATGTGTTTCTGGTTAGATGCTGATTGTTAACCCTAAATTATAGATACGAAAATACGGCAATTATGGCTACATAAAATGAATATTAGAATTTTTAACCGCTCAGCTCATAGGAATTAGGTAGGCTTGAATTGGCCATCAAATCTATCGTTGTTGTTGTGACATAGAAGAAAGCATGTCTATGATCGGCAACTTAACACAGTGTAACAAAAGTTTTATACTATAATATTCGAGCTTAGTAACAGGTAATCTGGGGGGGCGTTGGCCTTGGAATTTGGAGATAGGGGTCCCGAGGTTTTACGCTCGGGATTGGGCTGAAATTCCATCCCGAGATTCATCATCGGGATTGGTTCTTTTTTCCTAAAAATCCCGAGTCTAATGCTCGGGACGCTGAAGGCGATAGTTGAATATTAAAAAAGTTATGTTACAGAGTACTTAAGACTATATGTGGCCAAGTATCTAACCACAGATCTTAGAGATTTATACAGATTATTCTTCGGTGCATAAACTGCCAATAAAGCCCTGATTTTTAGTCTATTATTTCCCTTTGAGTATTTCTATTTAGACTTTCCCCTCATTCTTTTTCAAAAAATCGGATCAAACATCAACTTTCCCCTCAAATTTTCGTCATTTAAAGCTGGATGTTGCTATCTTTAGTACATTCTTACTTTCCACCAAAAAATCTCATTGCCACTGCCAGGATTTCTACCCTTTTGTTATTTTGTCATACTTTCCTCCGATTTACTTCGATAGGCAGGCACGACGGTACAATTTGAACAATAAGCGAAACATTTGATTCAGCATCGAATCAAATAAAGAGAATCATTATGGCGAGCGCAAAAATACTATGGGTAGACGACGAGGTTGATCTCCTGAAAGCACATATGATGTACCTGAAAGAAAAAGATTTTCAGGTAGAGTCTGTCAGTAACGGCATAGATGCCCTGGAGTTGATCAAGGAAAAAAGCTATGATGTTGTATTCCTCGATGAGCAAATGCCAGGAATGGATGGCTTGACAGTTTTGTCTGAGATTCAACAGATCAAACCCAGTCAGCCTGTGATCATGGTCACCAAATCGGAAGAGGAGCACATCATGGAAGATGCCTTGGGGGCGCAGATTGCAGATTACCTCATCAAACCTGTTAAGCCAAGCCAAATCCTCCTTGCATTGAAGAAAGTGCTGGAAAATAAACGGCTCGTCACGGCAAAAGTCAATTCTGGCTATCAGCAAGACTTCCGAAACATTGCCATGCAGTTTTTTGAGGATAATGACCACCCCGAGTGGGTCGACATCTACAAAAAGCTGATCTATTGGGATGCAAAAATGGAGGAGAATGAGGACAAAAGTATGGAAGAAGTCCTCGCCAATCAGCTTTCAGAAGCCAATAGCAACTTTGGGAAATTTGTGGCGCGAAACTACCTCGACTGGGTGAATACAGGGGATCTGAGCGAGCGGCCGATTCTCTCTCCTGATGTTATTCCCCAAACGACCTTTCCCCATCTCGATGGAGGATACGAAAGTGTCTTCTTCATCTTGGTAGACTGTCTGCGACTGGACCAATGGCGCGCTTTTCAGAGCATCATTTCCGAGTTGTTTTATGTCGTTAAGGAGCAAGCCTACTACTCGATCCTGCCGACAGCCACTCAATATGCACGTAACTCCATATTTGCGGGTATGATGCCGCTCGAAATTTCGCAGCGATATCCCAAACTTTGGCTAAATGACGATGAAGAAGGGGGAAAGAATAAGCATGAAGCTGCATTTGTAGAATCTATGCTCAAGCGTCACCGCCTCAACGTAAAGCATAGCTACCATAAGGTCATCACCAATGATGATGGAAAAAATCTAGCAGATAACATCCTCAATCTGCTGCAAAATGATGTCAATTTCATCGTTTATAACTTCATTGATCTGCTCTCACACTCTCGTACCGAGATGAATATCATACGAGAGTTGGCACCACACGAAGCTGCTTATCGCTCCCTTTCCAGGGGATGGCTGGAGCATTCTCAGTTGCTGCGTGCCCTGCGTACCCTCAGCGAGCGCAACGTCAAAATCATCCTTACGACAGATCATGGAACCGTACGTGTCAAGCGCCCTATACGCATCATCGGCGACCGCAACACAACCACCAATCTGCGATACAAGCAGGGAAGAAATCTCAACTATGACGAGAGCTTGAAGCATGTATTCACCGTGCGGAAGCCACAAGAAGCCCGACTTCCCAAGTCAAATGTTAGCTCGACCTACGTTTTCTCTATGGAAGACTACTTCTTTGCCTATCCCAATAACTATAATTATTACGTCAACTACTACAAAGACACTTTCCAGCACGGAGGGATCAGTCTTGAGGAAATGTTGATTCCCATTGTAGAATTGGCACCTAAAGGCAGGTAAACAGACAATATTTTTTAATACGCATACTTCAAGCGGTCATTTTTCAGGGAAGTATTCCTTTAGAATATTTCCCTGCTCTAAGATCTAGTGTAAAAACAACAGCTACAGGCTCCACCATCTGCCCTATATTTTAGCTCTTTTGGAGAACAAGTATTTAGTATGGATAGATCTACGGGCAGATAGGTTCATATAATCTTGGTATTCAATATGATATAGTCCACAATTTGGCTTAGGGTCAACTCTAAGAAGGATCATTTGTCTGAGTCAGGCTATCGGAATTTGCTTGAGTACCTGAGTAAGATCGTTACCCAAGGTTATTGGATTGCTATCGCAGGAGATGGCGTAAATTATTTTTCATGCGTTTCTAAGGCAGAAATCTTTCGCTGAATGAGGCGTTTATCTCCTTCGCTTTTTGCTAGTTCCAAGGCGGTATTCAAGTGTGCCAATGCTTTTTCCCTCTTTTCCTTTCCATATAGCTCTGCCAAAAGGCAGTGATAGAAATGATGTTTGTCTAGCTTGATCTTCTGAGCTTCTGCCAATGCTTTCTCTCGATTGTACACCTTCGCGAGTGCATAGGTTCTGTTCAGCGCAGCTACAGGAGAATAGGCCGTTTGCAATAAGTAGTTGTATAGCTGTAGGATGTTTTCCCACTTTTCTACCGAGTCTTCTCTTTCTGTATGCCAAAACGCAATAGCTGCTTCCAAGTGATACCTCGACAATGCCTCCCCCGTAGAAGAACGGTTGAGGTAGTGTTCGCCCTTTTGCTTTAGGTCACTGTCCCAAAGGGAGGTATCTTGATCCTCATACAAGACAAACACACCGCTATCATCTAAACGCGCATCGAAGCGGGAGGCATGAAAACACATCAAACTCAACAGGGCACTGACTTGTGGTTGATCGGTATGGGCATATTGTGTGAGCAGGTAGGCCAAGCGCATGGCTTCTACACAAAAGTCTTTGCGCAAAGATTTGTTGGAAGAAATGGAATAGTAGCCCTCGTTAAATAAGAGGTAAAGGGTTCGCAAAACGGTTTCTAGTCGGGTAGGAAGTTCCTCCTGTGGAGGAAACTCAATGGAGATATTTCCTTTTCTGAGTCTTTCTTTTGCACGAAACAACCGCTTATTGATCGTCTCCTTGTTGGATAAAAAGGCATCTGCAATTTCATCAATGCCAAACCCACAGAGGATACGCAGGGCCAAGCCGATCTGAGCCTCCTCTGATACACTTGGATGGCAAATGGCAAAAATCATTTGCAACTGGCTGTCCTGAATATGCTGAGTCGAAAAATCTAGGATAATTTCAGTCGTTTCCCCCTTCTTCTGCTGCAAATCTACTTGTATTTTTTCTTGAAAAAGCTTTTTTCGGCGCATCTGATCGCGTGTTTTGTTTTTAGCAACTGTGTATAGCCAAGCAGTCGGATTGTCGGGCAACCCCTTTTTTCCCCATGTTTCCACAGCAGTGATGAAGGTATCACTAACAATGTCCTCTGCTAGCTGGATATTCTTCAATCCAAAACTTTTGCAGAGGACAGCGACCAGCTTACTATATTCTTCTCGGAAGAGCTGTGCAAGGTTCGATTCCATATACCCTAGATTTCCCAACAAGTTACACACCAAATTGGCGCAAATGATGGTCAATGTGCTTATAGGCCCAAATACTTATTTGCTCTGGCGTCATTTTGCCAAAAAACGGATGGGTAAATCCCTCAAATGTAGCAGCAGATTTTGCATAGTATCCTTCCAATACCTTGATCCATTCCTGCTTTTGAGCGGCGACCTCTCCAGTGTCTTTAATGATCAAATCGGGATGTGTAGGAGAATTTTGGTCAAGGGGCTTGTCGTCTTTGGTACTAGAGCGCAACGACATTTTCCCAAAAATTCTCCCGATAAACAGTCGCTTAAACTGGCGCTCTCCCGTCATCATCTTATCGTTTTCTGTGCAGTGTTTGAGCATTTGGTACACATTCATTTCCCCCCACTGAGCAGTTGAGTCTTCTGAAAGTTGGGAGATTCGTGCTTTTAAGACTTCAATTGTGTCTTGATTGAATATATCTTTCATTTTTCTATTGATTTTAAGTGAGTAGCCATAGGCGTCCTGCCCGCATATACAAGAGAGCCAAACCCCTATGGCCGATGAAGTGATTAAAATTCTGAAGGCATGATCTTGCGCACTTCTACAGTGCCACCGTGGTCAAACATGGGGCAGCCTGCTGTCATGTCTATAGCTTCCTCCAATGAGGCTGCTTTGACAAATACATATCCTCCCACGACTTCCTTCACCTCTGCGTAGGGTCCGTCGGTAATCATGCCATCTGGGGCTACAGTTTTGCCTTCATAAGTCAATTGGTTGGTACTTACGAACTTTCCTTGCGCGGCAATACCACCGATCCAATCTTGCCATTTTTTCATCTCCGCTTCCAATTCCTTGGGGGAAGGTTCATAAGCAGCATCAGGGACATGTCGGAAAATCATCATAAATTCATTCATACTAGATTTCTGTTAGATGTGAGAATGGTATAAAGGAAGAAAAGTAAGATTACTTAGATATAGCTACTTGATTTTCACTTTCAAGCAGGGTTTGCAAGCGTGTCAGGCCAAGCGCGTTCGTTGCAGCGATTTGTTTCTCTACTCCAAACAGGCGCATCATAAAACGGCTAAATCCAGAGCATGTAAGTTCAAAAGTTTGGGTAATCTCTATCCCATCCGATGTCTTAGCAATGTGGTATTCAAAGGTCGGTTGATCTTTGAACGGCTTTGTAATATCACATTCCATGCGCAAGTATTCGGTGCCCCTCAGCGCAACTAGGGTTTGTTGGCCCTCGCTTTTTTCAGCAACGCCTTCCCAGTGAAAGGCAGAACCTATTTGGCCTGTTTCGCCTGTCACATGGTGCTTTTGTTCAGGATCGGCGACGACGAAAGGAGACCACTCAGGGAATCGCTCAAAGTTACGTAGCACTTGAAACGCCTCTTCACTAGAAGCTTCGATTTGTTGGGTGGTAACCACTCGGATGACTTTTTGAGCAGATAAGGTCAAGCCGATGAAAAGGAAACATACAGTCAATGATGGAATTAGTAAGCGTGTCATAATGGGAAAAATTAGATGTTTTTTACTCAATTTCACCCCCATGACGAGCGAGTTTTTGGGAATTGGACAGTTTGGATGATTTTTTTTCAAAAAAAAATAAATGCTCTGATAAAATAGGGAAAAAGCCCCATCTACGCGACGGGAAAGATATGCGATCCATCGTGTCTAAGAGCGGCCTGAATCGGTCCGTTCTCTTGAAAAGTTGCCTCTAACAAGAGGTGTATCAGAATATGATAAAATAGGATTTCACTGCCGCACACTTTTGATTTGAAGGTGCAAAACCAAATACAATCGGCCAGTAAAACGAAGCTCGCTTCGTCTAGCTGGCCGATTATGAATGATAAAAAATTTACGATCGAAGATAGACTACCGTTGACAAAAGGTGCTAGGGTGTTTCTCGTCTATCGAGCGACGCCTTACGGCGGATCAGTGTGCTGGCTACGATCATGCATAGGATTCTATATGAAGACGCTTCCTATGGATGGACTTGATCAAGGTTGTTTTTGCAAGATGTCTCGAATGATGGCTAGGTGGTGCTGGGTATGAATGATGATAAACTGCTTCGAATGTTGACGATGAAGCTTACCAAAAACGGGATGGGTAAAATGGGCGTGTTTGGCCAAAGTATCCCATTGGGCTGTTTGACCCTGCGCTTCTATGAATTGTGCTTCAAGCGCTGAAAGTGTGATGGTATCTGGTGGAAGGACCGATCGGGGCGCTTTCCCTCGTCCACGTGGCATTTTCCCAGAGGTAAAAACGGCGATGCGCACAGGGTTCAAATTGATGGAATAATCCTTGGGATTCGAAGCTGTGAGCGTATCGTGAATACGATTGATCACTTTCAGGGAATGGTCCAAATGCCAGGCCACAGGCACCTGAGATACACTGGTGTCTAGTGCCTCAGACTGGGAGAAATAAGTACTCAATTCGTCTAGCTCTTTCTCTAAAAATGGAGATGCTCCTGCCACTTCTTGATCTTTTTCAAAGCCCAATAATGCGAATACTAGGCCGTTTAAGATAAACAAGAATAGCGCGATTTTGATGAGTGTATATAGTTTTTGCTTTTTCATTTCCTTTTGAAGATTGAGTGAAGATCCTACACATAATGGATCATTGGGGCCAATCTCGAAAAGGGGAATATGGGATTCAACTTTTTGGGGTGAGGGGCAACGAAATGGGAGAGATGGGAATAGGAAAGGGGCAGACTTCTGATGAAGTCCACCCCCGTGATAAAAACTAGGGTCGCTAATGAGTCTTTTCTAAAGCTTAGGGCTAGTAGGCGCTTTGACTTGATAAAGTAATTTGTATAGCACAGGCACAAACAAAAGTGTGATGATTGTTCCGAACAGCAGTCCCACAATGATGCCTATCGCCATCGGCTCCCACATCAAGCCTCCGCCGAGGTAAAGCGGAATCAAGCCTAGCGTCGTGGTGAAAGTCGTCAGGAGAATCGGCCGTAGACGCTGCTGGCAAGCTGCAATGATCGACTCCCAAGGCACTCGCTTATATTCTTCCTGCTCAATCTCTATCCTATCCAGTAGCACAATCGCGTTGTTGATGATGATTCCAGCAAGCGAGATGATCCCCAAAAAGGCAAAGAATCCAAAATAGGACTTGAAGAGGAAGAGTCCCAAGACCACACCAATGATTCCCAACGGGATGGCACCGAGTACGATGGTCGTCTTCCTGAAGGAATTGAACTGAAGGATCAAGAGCAAGACAATGAGGAAACCAGAAATGGGCAACTGATCAATGACTGCTTGTAAGCCCGAAGCACTGTCTTCTGCTTCTCCCCCAAGCTCATAGGTATATCCTTCAGGCCATTTTTTAGCTTCTTCTTCCAACCAAGGCTCCAACTCTTGGGTAATATCCCTTGCTGTGTATCCTCCCTGCAGGTAGGCATTGATGACAATGGTACGATAGAGGTCCCGTCGATTGATCTTTGCAAACTGCCAGGAAGGAACCAAAGAGGCTACCTGCGCTAGTGGAACAGACTTCCCAGAGTTTTGCGCAAAAATATTGATGGTCTTGAGTTGACTAATGTCCAATTCTTGGCTATTGTTGCTACGCAGAATGATGGGCAGATTGTCTTCCCCTTCTCGATAATCCCCCGTTTCAAAACCAGACAGAGCTGTCTGTAGGGACAGAGCGATATCTTGATTGGAGAGTCCTGCACGGCGAGCTGCTGCCTCATCGATGTCTACCACCAGTTTCTTGAGTTTGGGTCCCCAGTCGTCCGAGATATTCACGCTTCCTTGTATCTGTCCCAACTTCCGCCGAATGTTTTCGGAGATCCGAAAGAGCTCGTTGGGCTCGGCGCCACTTACCCTGACTTGCACCGGGATACCCGACCCTCCCCCTTGTTTGAGTCGCTGGACCTTGACCTCTGCATCGGGGAGATTGTCAAAAGCATAGGCACGAAGTGCGTCAATGACCAGTTGGTTGTCATCTCCTGAAGTGGTATTGACCAAGATATGGGCATAGTTTGATTGCGGCTGGGCACGCTGATACCCCAAATCATAGCTCGCAGGTCCCTCTCCCACAAAGGAAGTCCATGACTTTACGCCTTTCGTTCTGTCTTCTGAAACTTCTAGATTCTCAGCCAAGAAGCTTTCCAACTTATTTACAACAGCTTCACTTTGCTCAATAGAAGTACCCACGGGAAGGTTCATATCCACTGTAATCAGGTTTCGTTCAGAATCAGGGAAAAAGATGAAAGGAAGTTTTCCCAGCCCCATGATCGAGAGGACAAAGGCGACCAAAATCCCTGCTAAGAAAAGCCATGGACGTTTCAAAACAGGTACGAGAATTCGGAGATAATAATCTGTAATTCTATCGAAAAAACTCGGTTTTGCTTCTGTATCGTCCGATTTGGCTTTGACTCGAATCAGGAAGGTAGCCAATAGGGTGACCACTGTGAGGGACAATAACCAGGAAGAAAGCAAGGCCAAAGAGATCACGACAAATAAGGGACCTACGATTTCGCCTAGGGTAGATTCAGCCAAAAAGAAGGAAAGGAAGGCCGCCGAAGTCGTCAAGGAAGAAATCAGCAGTGGGATGGCCAGCTCTCCGCATGAATCGATAGCAGCTTTCGCAGCTTTCTCCCCGTTTTCCATCTTCACCATGATCGATTCTGCTATCACAATGGCATTGTCTACGAGCATCCCCAAAGCCATGATCAGCGCAGCCAGCGAAACCTTATTCAAGCCCACATCCAGCATCCCCATCAGAAACAACGTGGTAATAATGGCCAATGGAATCAAACTCGCCACGACGACCCCCGTCCTCAGTCCCAAGAAAGTGAGCATCGTCAGCAAGACTATCACTACAGATTGTAACAAGTTGCCCACAAAGTCCTGAATAGACTGATCTACTATCACATCCTGAGAGGCAGCACGAAACATGGAGATCCCCACGGGAAAACTCGCTTCTAATTCTTTTAGCTCTTCATCAATGATTTCGCCGAGCTTGACAATATTGGCCCCTTCTTTCAAAGAGACCGAAATCGCCAATCCTGATTGCCCGTTGACTCTTACGATGCGCTCACGGGGCACTTCGTATCCCTTTCGGATTCGGGTTATGTCTCCTAGGAATACACTCCCACCAGTCTGTCCGATAGGAACGATCAACTTCTTCAGATCTTCGATCGACTCAAAATTTCCTGTAGGTTCCAATATGATGCTCTCTTCTTCCAGATTGACTTGACCTCCTGGGAAGAGAATATTCGTTGTAGAAATGATATTTTGTAATTGACCTGCTGTCAGACCATACTGGGCGAGGGTCGCATGATCAAACTCGACCAACACCTGTGCTTCTTGCTCTCCAAGAATCTTTACGCGCGAGGCATCATCCAATCGAATGAGGTGATCTTTGACCGTTTCGGCGTAGGATTCGAGTTCATCATAGGTAAAGCCATCCCCTTCCAGCCCGATCATGATCCCATAGACGACACCTAGCCCTTCATCCTTGACATCGGGATCTAGGATATTCTCGGGTAGATCGCCTCGGATTCCTTCCAGCTTACGTCGCAGACGATCCCATATTGGCTGGAGCTCTTCTTTTTTGACATCCTGTTTCAATTGTACCTTGACGATGGAGACACCTGTTCGAGACTCACTCGTGACGACATCTAGCTCTGGCAGCTCCTGCACCACTTGTTCGATGGGCGTCGTCACCAATGCTTCCACGCGTTCGGGACCTGCTCCTGGAAATACCGTCACGACTTGCGCCACCCTGATCGTAAAAGGAGGCATGTCATTCCGCTCCAGACCATTGAAGGTCGAGATACCCAGTACCGATAGCACAAAGACTAGGGTGAGGGTGACTCGGTTATTTTGAAGTGAAAGTTGTGTTAAATTCACAATAATAGCGTATTGGGTGAGCAGAAAGATTATTTAAGGAGACGGACTTTCATTCCATCCAACAATGAATTCAAACCTGCAGTCGCGATGCGATCCCCTTCTTGGAGACCATTTTGTATCACAAATCCCTGCGTACTCAGTTCTCCGATCTTTACTGGCTGTTGCTTCACCTTCAAGGTATCCCCCTGGCCTTCTAGCTTGAAGACAAAGCGCTGACCTTGTCCATCTTCTCGCACGACCTTGGCGGGCACAAAGTAGGCGCTGCCTGTAGGGACAATGTCTAGGGGAAGCTTGACTTCAGCCGAGAGACCTGGACGAATTTTCTCTTTTGTATCTGTAAATCTGGCACTGACAGGATAGGTAGCCGCATTTCCTTGGCTGAAGGCGACCTCTGTAATTTCTCCCTCAAATACCTTATTAGGATCAATGGAAAGTCTGATCTCGACTTTTTGCTTGGGTTTCAACTTTCCTACATAAGAAGCGGCTACTCCAAATGAGACCTCTGGTTTCCCTTCGGTACTCAGCAAGCCGATGGGATTTCCTGCGCCTACCAATTCTCCTTTTTCTACACTGAGACTGCTGATGATCCCTGCATAGGGTGCGCGCAATCTGGTATAACTCACCTGATTTTTGGCGGCTTCCAGTTGCTTTTGGGCAGCTTGTAATTGTGCCTGACTGGCATCATAGTTTCCTTTGGCTTGCTCAAATTCGCTGAGAGAAACGGAGTTATTCTCATAAAGGCGCTCGATGCGTTCGTAGGTAGAACGAGCGACATTCAAGCCTGTCATAGCTTGCTTTACTTGCACGTCTGCCTGCTCGACTTGAAGGTTATAATCCTCTGCATCGATCAGGGCGATGAGTTGGCCCTGGCTCACGCGCTGGCCATCTTTGACAGGGACAGATTGGATGACACCGCCGACTTTAAAAGATAGGCGAGTCTCTTGATTGGACTTGGTCAGTCCCGTAAAACTGGCCATTTCAGCTCCTTGTCCAGAGGAGATCACCATGTATTTCACGGGCCGGACAGGGGCGACGTCTACACTCGCTTCTTGCCCACAGGACCAGAGTCCCAGCATAAGGAGGAAGCCGAATAAATATTTCATGAGGATGAGTTTAGTGGTCAATGAGGTTTAAATTGGAGATTAATTGTTGAGCAAATACTCATTAAGGCGCTCCAAAAAGGCTGTTTGTGATTCAGGAGTTTCGAGGAAGTAGTAAAAGCCAATGGCGCGTTCTACTATGAGGAAGTCGAGTAAAAAGGAATATATGGCATTGGAAGCCAGGATTTGGGTTTGTAGGGTCGCTTGCTGGGCATCAATCAACTGTGCCACAGGGACAATCCCCTCCTTGTATCCATCCTGTGCAATGCGCAGGTTTTCGGTTGCGGCTTCAGCTGCCTTCTCTGCCAGTCCGATCTCAGCAAATGAAGCCCCGACTTGCTGTAAAGAAGACCGAATGCGCAGCTCCAATTGGTTCTGCAAGTCTTTTTCCTGATTTCGGAGGCGTGCCAAATCTATCGTTGCTTGCTGCTTATTTGCATTCCGTGCCCTCCCCTGAAATACAGGAATATTCAGTCCGACTCCTACGCTCCAAGTAGGTGAGGTAATGGGTTCGGGGAGCACATCTGCAAACTGAGGAGGAATCTCACCCTCTGGCTCGTATCCTCCCTGGTAGATGTTGTATCCAGATGAAGCATTGAGTCCTACAGTGGGTAAATAAAAGGCTCTCTTACGAGAACGAATCAGCCTCTCCTGGGCTTCTAGGCTTAGCTGGATCTGGCGAAGTTCGGGAAGGTTACGTTTCCCTTCTTCTACTAAAAAATCAGCGAGATACTGGATCTGTCCAGGATCACTTAGGTAGATAAATAAACGCTGGTCCAGCATATTCAAAATACTGTCCCCCTGCTCACTTTCTCCCAGATGTAAAGGTGTGTTCTGATCTTGGTTGAGCACCTGGTTAAGTCGAAATTTGGCCCCACGCCAGTTAGCCTGGGCATCGTTGAGTTCGATTTTATTCAAAGCCAGTTCTGTCTCCCATCTATACACTTCAGAAACGCCTGAGTAGCCCACGGTTTCTTTCTTTTTGGCCAGATTCAAGTTGGTGCGGGTATTGTCTACGTTTTGATTCTGCAAGACGACTACCGAACGCGCCAGTAAGATATTGAAATAGGCTTCGGCCACTTCAAGGATAACGTCTAATTCGGTTTGGTTCTGGCTCGCAACTCTACTTGCTTGCACCAATTGCTGTATGCGCATATTGGCTAGCAGTGGCTCGGCCAATAAGACCTGATCTAGCTGAGCGGATGCTGACCATGTGTAGGGCTGTGTCGAACCAAAAGAAGCAGCTGAGCGCGCTTGATCAATGGCCGCAAAGCTCGTTCCCAATGACAACTCAGGCAATAACTCTGCTACAGCTAATTTGACGGTTTCCTTACCAGACTCCGTTTCAAGCTGGCTGATTTGAAAACTCAGATTTTGCATAAGCCCTTGTGCGATGGCTGTTCGAAGATCTAATGTAGGGGCATCCGGAGGGGTTGCTACATTGAGGAGCCTTGCCTGCCCCAATGCCTTCCAAGAGGGATAAACCCCACTTTTTTCGACCGTCTCCAGGTTGATGACAAAATCATCTCCTGCTGTAGCAGTTTCTACAGGTTGGTCCCCTGCATCTTCTCCTTCCAGGATCGCAAGGGCATTGAGGGCCACTCTTCTTGACAGAAGCTGGGAAGATTGTTGGGGCGCACGTCCCGCCATGACACCTTCTGCTACCTGGGTACCTCCGAGCAGGGAAAATGAAACCAAGCCTTTTTCGCTGATGGCATCAAAAAGCGCCTTCCTTTTATCCACCCCATAATCATTTCCCAAAGGAAGTAGATATACCGCATCACAATCAGCAGGTATGGCGTCGGTGACATCCGCAATGGGTTGATCGCCGACAGGTATTAAGGTGATTTCCTCATCAGGTTGGAGCTGTTGCGCCAAGTTGTTTTGAAGTTCTGGTGCCAGAGTCAAGATCTTCTGATCGACCATGATCGCAAGGTGAGTAAATGGCCTAATGAGTCGTAAATACTTCAGGTCCTCGGCTAGATCAAATGGGTTTTCAATGTAGTTGAAATTCGTCTGTCCAGTTGTTCCCTGGGTATTTTTTGTCAGTCCTTGTAGGTCTGAATCAAGCACGGTAGCTACAATGACAGGATGCGCGTAGTTCTTCTTCTGGATCATTGCCTGACTACCTATAGGCCCAATGGTAATTGTCAATGCTGCCTCCGAATCGTTTAGGGACATTCCCTCTCGGTAGGGTTTTTGTTCAAATGTTACTTGAAATCTGGGACTGACGAGTGCCTCCGTTTCTGCCTGGATCATATCTGCCAGTCTGGAAATTCCTCTCGATTCATCATAAAGAATCTGGATCACATCCTGCGCCCATACGAGATGGAAGGAAAACAGGATCAATAAGATCAATCTTACCATTTGTTGTGGGGTTGTTTGTAGTTTGGTTCTCTGGACAATTCATTCTACACAAAAAAATCTCAGGCAACAGATGGGTTGTGCCGCCTGAGAAGCTATTCTTTTGAGCTTTTCCTCGAGATAATCTCAGGTAAAGTGAGCGTAAGAGATAAGGTGTTGTTTTGACTATGTATACTTTTACCTATCCAAGGGGATCGCTACTCCTCTACCCTAGTCCAGACTTGACTCTGAGAAAATAGCCCCACGGATACGTTGAGCTCTAGTTTCTTTCCTTCTTCTATCACAGTGTATGTAGTATCATAATGCTCCCCACGTTTTAGAGCGAACACCTCTCCTTTCCACTTGTCACCCTTAGCTTTTAAGTCTTTAAAAATGACTGTTCCTAGCTTGTCTTTTGCCTTCTCGTTTTTGACCCATACGAGTTTGCCCTCCACGCCATCTTCTACTTCCACTACTTCGACTTTGGCAGACTTATCTTCATTGAGCCAAGTACCTACAATGTCAGACTGTGCCTGTACCCAAAAGGACGCAAACACGAATATTGTAACGAAAATGATTTTTTTCATCATGAGAGATTTTTTAATATAAAACTACTAAAGAGAAATAGAAAAAGAAATTAACATACGTTAAGAAGTTTATGACGTATGAATCCTCCTGCCCAGGACGCTCCCCACAACTCATATAAGATCATGAGAAAGAATAGATGGAAAAGAGTGCCCATGTGAATTCTCAACATATCCAATAAGTTGCTTCAAAGAGTCCTAGTAAGAGAGAACAAGTTGTTTGTTGTGACGCCAAGTAGCTTACGCTCAGGAAGGGGGACAAAAAGTATCAACTATTCGCTTCATTTGTCATACGAGTGTGCCGTTTCTTCCTTCGAATGGTCAAAAAGGCATTCGTTGAAGCATATAGAACATTGGCTAGCTCAAACGATCACTTCGGTGAAAATTCTGGTTATTTCGTAGAGAAGCTATTAGGTTTCATTTATTCTTAGACCATCTTGGGAACAATGAAGATCTAGCTAAGAAGCAGAGATTTTAGGTTTTGAAAGCACAAACTTTTCGCAGATTTGCAGTTTCAAACATGGTCTTAACAGAAGGCAAAAACAGAAAATGTGTTAATGATTCAGGATGAACATAAAATCATGGGAATAGCCTTGACAAGAGGTAATTTTCGAAATTTCACGATTCTTATTCAGGTCATATTTTGGTGCTTCTGGTCTGTACTGGCCTACTCTAGCTCGCCCGCTCAGGCAAGTCCGATTGGTCCGACACTCTATGTCCTACAGAAGTTGCCACTCATGATTGCAGGAGTATACTTCAATTATATGGTACTGATACCGCATCTCCTTGAAAAAAAGCGCTACTTGGCCTACCTACTGGCTGCGGGAGGATTGATCGCGGGTTTGATCATGCTAAGGTACTGGGTGGATACAGAAATCAATGGGATGGCAGCGGATCAACTTCCCGATTGGCAGGTTCCAATTTTTGCGATTACAATCGTCATGATCGGCTCTACCCTGTTCAAATTTGCCGAAGCATGGTTTTCGATCACTCAGCAGAAAACAGAGCTTCAGAATCAACGATTGCAAGCCGAACTCAAATTCCTCAAGACTCAGGTTAATCCCCATTTTCTGTTCAATACCCTCAATAATCTTTACTCTTTGGCCCTCCTGAAAGACGACCGTGCACCACAGATGATCGCCAAGCTCTCAGAGATCATGCGCTACCTCCTCAGTGATACACGCGTAGTCCATACCAAGCTCTCGCGAGAAATGGAGTTGTTTCAGAGCTATGTAGACTTGCACCAATTGCAGGATGACGAGGCCAAAAACGTGGACATATATACCGAAGGAATTAGGAATAAACATCAAATTGCCTCTTTGTTGTTGATCAATTTTCTGGAAAATAGCTTCAAACATGGCGACTTGAACGAAAACCCTCAAGGATGGATCAAGGTAAGCACGGTTGTAAATGAATCCGATGTCATGCATTTCTCTTTGTCTAATAGCGTATCCTCCTATCAATCAGATAGCCAGACAACAGATACAGGCATTGGGCTATCAAATGCACGTAGGCAATTGGAACTTCATTATCCCAAAAAACACCAGCTACAGATCCATGCTGATGATGGCGTATTCAGCGTAGAACTGGAGGTAGACCTATCTGATCCCCAAGACACCCCTCCTATTTCTTCTCAAGAACAGCTATAACCTCTCCCTCATGAAATATCGTACCCTCATCGTAGACGACGAAGCACTCGCTCGTAAACTCCTGGCAGGACATATCCATAAGATTCCTCAGTTGGAGATTGCAGGACAATGTAAAACGGCAATAGAAGCGCAGACTGTGCTGAGAGAGCAGCAGGTGGATATTTTACTACTGGATATACATATGCCCAACCTTTCGGGCCTTGATTTCTTGAGATCTCTAAGCAAAAGACCTGCGACCATATTCACGACGGCCTTCTCTGAATACGCGGTGGAGGGTTATGAACTAGATGTGGTAGACTACTTGCTTAAGCCCATTGTATTCGAGCGATTTTTCCAAGCCATCAATCGCGCCATGGAAAAGATATCTCCTCCACTCGCGCCTTCCATTCCCTCCCCAGATCCCTCCCCTAGCGCTTCTACAAGAGACTCTTTATTTGTCAAAACCGATCAGCGCTTGGTGCAGGTAGCCTATGAAGAGATCAAATACATCGAAGGACTACGTGAGTATGTGCGGATTCACACTACAAAAGATAAGTTGATCATTCTTCAATCTTTGAGTAGGCTATTGGAGGCTCTGCCTGATGCCCATTTTGCCCGAATCCACCGCAGCTATATCGTCAACATCACGCATATTGATAGCATTGTGGGCAATATGGTCTACATAGAAGACGTCGCGCTCCCAATCAGCAAGGGTCAAAAAGAGCATTTTATCTCTATGATCAACCGTGACGGACTTTTTTAGGACGATTTCTTCACGTAAAATCCTTTCTGGCAGACGATTTCCCAATCAATATTTGGCCATTGATGCGGGTAGAATTATATTCGCACCATGTCGGAGAGGGTATATTTGAGTCGCTCGTTATCAGACAACTATTCCATCGCAAAAAGTATTTTGGAGAGTTGTACGAATGAGAGAATTTTTGCATTTTATGGGGAGTTGGGCGCAGGAAAGACCACACTGATCAAGCTTTTTTGTGAGATCTTGGGTGTACATGAGCCTGTCACAAGCCCTACTTTCAATTTAATTCATGAGTATCCTGGCGCAGATGGGCTTGTGGTTCACATGGATCTTTACCGGCTTCAAAATGAAGATGAGGCGTATGAGATTGGTTTACTTGACTACTTCCAAAAGGGCCATTATACATTTATCGAATGGCCCGAACGCATTCCTTCCTTGCTCCCATCGGATACAATCCACCTCCACATCTCAGTCCAAACCGATCATAGTCGCAAGATAGAACTAACCCATACGGTGCATGGCCAAGTCTGAGTTTTCGATTGAAAAAGGAATATTCCCCGGTGTGTACCCAGGTTCCTGGGCTATACCCAAAGAGATGCCGCTCAAAAAAGGAGAGTTGCAAAAGCGACTCCGCATCGGGATACCGCGAGAGACTTTCTTCCAAGAAAACCGCGTAGCAATCACACCTGAGACCGTAGGTGTGATCATCGCCAATGGGCATCAGGTATACATTGAGCATGAAGCAGGAGAAGGCGCGCGATATACCGATCATGATTATGCTGAGCAAGGCGCTACCATCTCCTACACCGTCGAGGATGTCTTCGCCAACTCAGATGTCATCCTCAAAGTATCTCCACTCTCCCAGGAAGAACTGCTGTTGCTCAAGGAGAATCAAACCTTGATCTCGGCCATTAATATGGGCTCACTCTCCCCTGATCACATGAATCAGCTCATTCGCAAAAATATCACTGCGATTGGGTTCGAGTTTTTCCGTAGTGAAGACGGATCGCTGCCATTGGTACAAATGATGAGTGAGATCGCAGGTGTATCCTCTATCCACATCGCCTCAGAGCTGCTTACAGAAAAAAATGATGGACAAGGGATCTTGCTTGGAGGCGTGACAGGTATTCCTCCCGCCGAAGTAACCATCATCGGTGCAGGCACTGTCGGCTTCAATGCAGCTCAAACCGCGATGGGAATGGGCGCGAGGGTCCGTATCATTGATGAAGAGATCTATAAACTGCGGAGAATAGAAAAGGAGCTAGGGATCAATGTATACACTTCTGTGGCACAGAGAAACTACATTCGAGATGCCGTCGTCGCCTCAGATGTGGTCATCGGAGCAGCTTATCGAGATGGACAGCGCGCCCCTATGGTCGTGACAGAAGACATGATCAAAGAAATGAAGGAAGGGTCTGTCGTGATTGATGTGGCGATAGACCAAGGAGGCTGTATAGAAACCAGTCGACTTACGACCCACGACAAACCTACCTTTGTCAAGCATGGTGTCATCCACTACTGCGTGCCCAACATCGCCTCACGTGTCGCACGGACAGCCTCTATCGCCATCAGCAATGTCTTGGGTCCCTTGATCGTGAATATCGGCCAGAGTGGTGGGATCGACAACTTGATTCGCTATGATGAAGGGCTCAAAGTAGGGATCTACGCTTATAGACGTCATGTGACCAAAAAGAACATTGCTTCTCTTTTCGGTATGAGCATGAATTATCGAGATATCGACTTATTGATTGTTTCCATGTAACAGCCACATAGAGAGGAGATCTCAAAGGACGAGACTGAACGCAGTCTAGAAGGTTTTTTAAGTTTTGGAATTCACATTCTGGATATTGGAGTTGAAACCCATTCCTCCAAATGACCTATTCATAGGCTCAAAATTTATATCGAAATACTTTTTAGTCACGATACTGGGCAACCTATGTTCAGATTATTTTTCTTTATGGAAATGTGACAATCTAATGAATCGCATCGTCTCAGAATAAAATACTACCCTCACTATGAAAAACCTATTCCTTCTTTTCTCATTCATCTTCTTTTCTCTCCTTAGCGTTCAAGCCCAAAAAGTAAATGAAGGCAAGCAGGAGTTTATGAAGAAAACCACTGGCAATGCCTTTACGATTACCATCCAAGGGCAGGAGAAAAATGTACTGGCTGTCTTGGACCAGAAATTCCGATCTGGCCTAAATACCAAGCCTAAATCCAAAAGTGGCTTCCACTACTATGAAGGTGTGACCTTCAGCGAGATTGCCAACAATCGTTGGGATTATTACTATAAAGCAGACCGTGCCTCTCGTAAGTCTAGCAGCGAGACGCGTATCACTGTTTTTGTCTCAGCTGGAAACAACAATTTCCTTACCTCGACCAACTATCCCAATGAAATGGGGAAGCTAACAGAGATGATGGAAGGACTCCAGCTAGACGTAAAAATATACGAAATGGGATTGCTCATTGCAGAGCAGAAAAAGGTGGTCGCTAAAGAAGCCAAAGTCCATGAAAAGATGGTGACAGACTCTGTGAAATTAGAGATTGAATTGGCAGAGACCTTGCAATCCATCGACCAGAATAAGTTGGACCGTAAAAACCAACTGCAGCTCATAGAGCAGGAAAAAGATAGACTCGCTACTTTCAAGGCACAGCTAGCAGAACTTAAGCAGGGGGAACCCCTTAAGCCTTCGGATAAGGCATTGATTGAGGAGGTGGAAAAAGCAGTAGAAGGGGACGGAGATGGGAAATAAGCGTGTAGCTTCCTAAAGCCTGATTTTAACATACAGAAAATATCCATTAGGTAGACTTCTTGAGAAGTCTACCTTCCTTTTTTCATCGAATTCAGATACATTGAATGCACATTTTTATTTATTAGCATCCTCATTCATGTCTGATACATACACTGATTTTCAAACCATTATCCAGCAATACCCTCCTGATATACAAGAACTCGCTACTGCTACTCGTACGCTGATTTATGAGATTCTACCAGAAGCGATAGAGGTGCCCTGGCTCAAGCAAAAAATCACAGGATATGGCACAGGTCCCAAAAAGATGTCCGAACACTTCTCATGGATTGCACTAGCCAAGAAGCATGTGACATTGGGATTTAATTATGGTGCAGAGCTACCCGATCCAGAAGGTATCTTAGAGGGTACGGGAAAGAAGTTTCGGCATTTCAAGGTCAAACAAATAGAAGATCTTGAGCGTCCTGAGTTGAGGGAAATACTCACCTTTGCTACTACCCACCGTGTCCCTCCTATCCAAAAATAAAAAGAGAATGGGAACGCACCTCTCGGCCGTTCCCATTCCACCTACTACACTACACTAACCATGAAACATCTTACATATGATAGAGTCGTTAGACAGCTGATACCACCTGCATGACTCTTTTCCTTCGATTAAATCTTAACAATAAAAGCATATCATTCTCCTTTCTACTTTTTTATAAAAAGAAAGGGCTGAATCCTTTCTCTTCCTACACACTTGCCTTCTTTTTGGCTTCAGCCCCTTCCCCAGTGACTATCCTCGCTATGCGACGACAATTTCTCTTTTGATCACTTCAGGTTCTACTTTGGGAAGTTCAACCTTTAGGATACCATTTTCGTATGATGCTGAGATGGCTTCGCTATTGACATTGTCAGGCAGGAGGAAGCTACGCTCGAATGACTGGAAGTTGAACTCCTTGCGTGTAAAACGCTCCTTGCTCTCTTCGCTTTGAGTCTCCTGCTTCGCACTGATGGTCAGACGATCGTCTTCTACAGCTAGTTTGAAATCTTCTTTCGTGAGTCCAGGCACAGCCAATGCCACTTCGAATGAGGCTTCTGTTTCTTTCACGTTCACCGCGGGCGTCCAACGGTTCGCATGGACAGGACGGTAGACGCGGCTTGTGGCCCAGGGATGATTTTTAACGACAAATTTCATATTCTTTTCTTGCTTTGTTTTCATTTTCAAATACACTGTAGGTAATCAATCCATGTGCCATTGGATTTTTGCTGCCGTTTTGACATATCATACACTGCATCATCTGCCGTTTTGTCATTTTTTCACATAAAAAAAGAGAGAATGTCACCATTCTCCCTGTAAAAATTCCTCACATGAGGTTTTTTGTCTTTTATCTATAGCAATTCCAAAGACGCCTTTGCCGCACTCAGTACGTGATCGACTTCCTTCTCTCCTGTGGCAGCTGAGACAAACATCGCCTCATATTGGCTAGGGGGCATGTACACGCCTCTTTCCAGCATCAATCGAAAAAACTTAGCAAATCGTTCCATGTCGCAAGCCTGCGCATCTTCAAACTTCTTGACAGGATCAGGATTGAAGAAAAGGGTAAACATAGAACCAATGGTCGGAAGTGTATGCGCAATGCCCTTTTCGTTGAGCAGATCATGCAATCCCTCAGAAAGTGAGCGTGTAGCCTTGTTTGCTGAAGTATAGACTTCGGGATGATCTCTCAGATAGGTAAGTGTCGCGACACCTGCTGCCATCGCGATGGGATTTCCTGAAAGGGTGCCCGCCTGGTATACAGGCCCCGAAGGAGAAACAAAGTCCATGATCTCTTTCTTTCCTCCATATGCTCCCACAGGCATACCCCCTCCGATAATTTTACCCAAACAAGTAATATCAGGCGTCACACCTAAAATGGACTGGGCGCTATGATAGGTCAAACGAAAGCCCGTCATGACTTCATCAAATATGAGTACGATTCCTTCCTCATCACAGATCCTACGCAGCCCATCCAAAAATCCAGGTTCAGGGATGATGACACCCATATTTCCAGTGATCGGCTCTAGAATGATCGAAGCCACATTGCCCTTATTGGCTTCTACTAGCTCTCGGACATGGTCCAGATTATTAAACTCCGCAATCAAGGTATCTTGCGCAATGCCATCGGTAACTCCTGGGCTATTGGGTACCCCAAATGTCACGGCGCCACTACCTGCCGCAATCAAAAATGAATCTCCATGCCCGTGATAGCATCCCGCAAACTTGATAATTTTATCCTTGCTGGTGTACCCACGCGCCAATCGAATGGCACTCATGGTAGCCTCCGTTCCGCTATTGACCATGCGGACCTTCTCTACTGAGGGCACAGCATCTACGATGAGCTTGGCCATTTGAATCTCAATCTCTGTGGGAGCACCAAAGCTAAAAGAGCGCGAAAGTGCTTCTGCTACCGCTTCGCGGACGACAGGATGTGCGTGTCCCATGAGCATAGGGCCCCAAGAGTTGATCAGTTCGACGTACGCATTGCCATCCTCATCATAAATATAAGCTCCTTCAGCACGTTGGATGAAAATGGGGTCTCCTCCGACACTTTTGAAGGCACGTACAGGAGAGTTCACACCACCTGGAATGTATTGATTGGCTTCGTGAAATAGATCTTTGCTTGTCTGGGTATTGTATGTGTGTGTCATAAGTGTAAATCAGGTAAATCGATCCCAAATAGGAATCGAAAGATACAACTCCAAAGATAAGCAGATAGTTCGGAGATCACTTTCTTATGACCTGATTAACTTATAGATCTGTGTAGGACCACTGCTACAGCGTGGCCTCTAAGTGCAGATACCCTCTACAGGATCTCATCACTCATCCCTCAGCATCGCCTCTTGCTCAGCCACCACTTGGTCAATCTGAATTTTTAGGGTAGGGTTCTTGAGCATCGCTTGATCAAAATCAGCGCGTGCCTGTGCTTCGCGATTGAGATTGAGGCGCGCGAGACCACGCGTGAAGTAGTACTGCCCACGGCGCGGATTGAGTCGAATGGCCTTGTTGACATGTTGGACGGCTCGATCGTAGGCCCCCTCCTGTACATCAATGAGTGCGTGTTGGTACCAAGCAATGTCTAAATTGTCATCTACCTTCAAGACTGTAGTTAGATCCTCTTTGGCCATGTCGTACTCACGTAGCGCATAGTGGGCCAACGCACGCTGAACCAATGCATCGGTATCTCTCGGATGTCGCTCTATGATCACGCTATAATCATAGATAGCTAATCGAGGCTCATCCAGATAGTAGAAAGCTGCCCCACGCAAACTATAAAAAGGAATGTGTTCAGGATAATGACGGATCGCTTGATCCATGATGTCCACCGCTTTCCGAAAACTATCGACTCTTACATATAAAAATCCAAGGTGTGCCATGGTAGGTTTGTGCAAAGAGTCTAATGTAAGAACCGTTTGAAAATCTGTCACGGCTTTGGCTCTCTGCCCCATGTTGATGTAAGTCATCGCACGATTATAACGACCGATGACCCCCTCTGGATAAAGTTTGATGGCCTGATCAAAGTTTTCTAAGGCTTCATTGTACTGGCTTAGCTTATAATGTGCCTGTCCACGAAGAAGATAAGGTTCGTACCAATCAGGGTGTTTTTTGATGCGCTTCTCTAGACGGAGAATGTGTTTCTCTAATACCCACTCTTCGGAGGTAGAGGCCAAACGCTGAGGAGAGGGACTACACGCCACAACAAACAATAAAAGCAGGATATAGAGAAGATATTCTTTCATGCGCAAATAATCTGTGCTATTTGAGACTTCACAGATAGTCTAGAGTTACCCTTCAAAAGAGCAGAACTTTGCTTAAGAATACGAGACATTCTCGCCTGATACTCAAACATTCTGATTGAGCGGGTTATAATTCAGGAAAAAAGGTTGGATTTTATTTTTATTAGACTTTTCAAAATTATGAAAAGTGTATATAAATGATGATGTGATGTATAAAAACTCGGACAGGGGACTATTTTTGGTGGGTGTTGAAGATTTTATAGCCATAAGCCTTCAAAGGGATCACGTCTCTTTTCATGTATGCGGCCTCTCACAAAATATGTCTTAATCCTGATTGCTTCGGTAAAAATCACGATAGTATTTGTCCAATATATCTTCAGGAAACTGGAATTGGAAGTCATCGGACAATCTCACATACTTATCCACCTTTTCCTCCCTCACACGATCTATAAAGATGCTATTTATCGCGCGATCCTTTCGCTTAGTCAGCACCTTCCCCTTATAAGTAAATACATTTTGGATTTGTCGTTGCCCTCTCCATCTCACCGTGAAAAAGCCCGTAGAGATAGGGAAACTACCTCCTCGTTTGTAAGCAGCTTCGATCTCGCAGCTATCACATTGGTAGACTAGCGTACCCTCAAGTGTGCGCGCCTCTGCCCCCTTCTCTCCATGAGGTAGATTGTACAATATCCCTGTGTAAGGATCTAAATCGGCTCCATCAGGCATGGGAATCCAATCTGTATAAATCGTTCCATCAAATCCCCTTATCTGGATAGCCCGTTTTTCCATCTCTGTCTTTGGATACCAATATTTTCGCTCTATGGTCATCAATAGATCCTTTCCCAGTCTCTCCTGATCTTGACCTAGTGAACCCATAGGAGCAATGCGTGTGAAATACCTTACGGAGTCATTAGAGGAGGGAAAAAGCGCACTTTTGCGCTGCTTGCTATCCATGAATTGAACTGATGTTCCAAAATGATCACTGACAATAAAGTAAGGCTGCCCTCGTCCCGTACCTGTAATACCTATAAATGTTTGCCACTCAGGATGTCCTTTCGTATCCCAAACGACCTGGCCCGTAGTATCGATTACCTGATCTATTAGCTTTCTTTCTGAAGACAAATGCTGTACGATTGTCAAGCCTCCTTTTTCAAAGGGACGCGCACGATAAAAGGTCGAATCCAAAGGAAATACCCGCTTTCCCTGCTGATTGATAAAGTAATATTGTAGTCTCCCTTCCTCGACGAGGGCTCTCCCCTCTTGAAACAAGAAGTCAGAAGGATGGTAGGCACTGAACCTCTCGCGAGGATAAGAGGATGATCTTCCCACAGGAAACTGAGGGGGAATAGCGATCCTTCCATCTTCTGTCAAAAATCCATAAAATCCATTGA
Organism: Bacteroidota bacterium; assembly: GCA_038527485.1. GTDB lineage: Bacteria > Bacteroidota > Bacteroidia > J057 > J057 > JALEFZ01. Next base: position 24,771 of record JBCBFT010000010.1, on the reverse strand, counting down.
GTACGGGATTGGCCGCAGCAAAATTGTTGGGGTAAATGGTCAACATCAGATATTCCTCTCCACCATCTATTCTCAAGCTATAGGGACAGTCTTTGGGATAATGCAAAACCGTATCGCCATTAGCATTATAGGCTGTAAATGGGGCAGAGCGCATATAACGATAGCCATCAAAATTGACAGAAGGAGGATAAGCGATCCAAAGACCTTGATCTTTTAGACGATGCCCCTCATCTTCTAGTTTCTGCCGCCATTGGGGAGTTTTGGGTTTGATGTAGGGCAATCTCCTCTTGAGAGAATCCCGTTTCCCAGATGTAATAGGAACAAAATCTGGCCCTCTGAAATAGGAAAACATAGCATTTTCATGTACCTGAATGATTGATTTATCCATCAGAGAGTCTATCCTTAGTTGCCAGTCAAATGGATAGGGAGTAGGTGTAGGAGTTGTTGTTGTAGTCGTAGAAAGTGAGACTGGGATATCTTCAGGATCTTGCGGAGAGGAAAAAAGAGCCTTACAAGATGTGCAGGCAAAAAATAATCCCCAAACCGTGCCTAGAAGCATGAAAGTTAGGATGGAGGGCTTTATATAAGATCGAGTCATCGAGTCGTGCTTTATAGAAGCCAAAAGTAGAGAGTCTAACTAGAAATCAAAAATGCAGGATAGATAGTCCACGAAATGAAAAAGTGGCCATCCATCTAGGACCACCACTTTTATTTTACAGTCGTTATTTCCTGAAAGCTATTTCATCAGCCTCCTGAAGCGATCTTCATCAATACCCAAGGCCAAAATGTACACGGCATCCTTAGAACTAGAAAGGTGTGTTCGCCAAGGGAGATATTGATAGCGGACCAATTGCTGCGCCAATCCTTTGTCACAGTTGACGAGATAACGAATCCCCAGTTTCTCCCCTTCTACTACATGAAAATGCTCTGCCAGATGAAAATCATTGGTCTGTGTACGCTGGGCGATCTTCTGCCTCACCACCTGCTGAAGTGAATCGCGATCTGTATCCCAAGGTAGATTGTCGATGTTGAGCATGAAGTATCCTGTATATTCATACTGAGAGACATCCTGATACCAGTACACATCGGGTGTAGCATCTAGTTTTTGAATGGCGGACCTTAATGTCCCAGGATCTGAAAAAGAAATACGAGACCAGGGAATCTGACGAGCATTTTGCTTAAACTGGTCAAACTCTGCGGGATCAAACTGATAAGAAAGCCCGTTGATAGATACATATCCACAAAAAAGATTGAGGCTCATGCTCTCTACTAGCTCGCCATTTCGGTAGACTTTCAATGCATAATGGTGGTCGCACTTATCTTCGAAGGTCATCGCAAAGTCCCAGCTCTGCTGTAGCCTGCTCATAAAGCGGGTATCGGTTACGATAAAGGTTCCTAGTTCTTCTTGAATAGGCAACTTGTGGTAGTTGTGTAAGGGTACTCCGATGATGGCCCATTCTCCTTGGGAAAAGTCAAATCCTTCAAAGATTTGTTTGGCTTGAGTAGATAGGGTAAAAGAGAGGAATAATGCAAGGAATAGTAGGTACCTAGGCATAGTTTGTAAGTTTTGAATGGGGGTTTGTTTCATCTATCTAAATTAATCGAAAGCACGATAAACTATCCATTAGCACGACATAAGGTCATTAATATAGGGTTTTAGGTCTGTTTAAAGGTCTCAGCTGTCGTGAGTTTGCGCATCTTCTTCGATCGCTGGCTGTACAAGGACACGTTTTTCAATCGCTTTGGCGGTAGGGGTAGCTGCGATCCCTCCCAGTGCGGTCTCCTTGAAGCGTGTCTCCATCGATGCTCCGACATCACCCATTGCATCGATGATTTCATCTACAGGTATCATCGCCCGATCTCCTGCCAGTGCCATCTGAGCTGAGGCAAAAGCAATCACTGAGGCAGATCCATTGCGCTTGATACAAGGAATCTCTACCAATCCCGCTACAGGATCGCAGATCAATCCCAACATATTCATGATGGTGATCCCTACGGATTCGAATACTTGCTGAAGCGTACCTCCCAAGGTATAGACAATCGCACCTGCGCCCATTGCTGCAGCTGTCCCTGTCTCGGCCTGACATCCTCCCACCGCACCTGCGATAGAGGCACGCTGCTCGATGATCAAAGCAATGCCCGCTGCTACCAGCATCCCTTCATATAGTTTTTGCTTGGGCAACTCGTGCAGCTCTTCCAAGGTAGTCAAGACACCTGGCATGATACCTGACGCTCCAGCAGTAGGCGCTGCCACTACCCTACCCATACAGGAATTAACCTCTTTGGCAGCGATCGAATAGCTGAGTAGTTTCTGGAACTGAGGCCCCAGAACACTGATGGGAGCTCGTGCAATCTTCTTGGCTCCATTGTCTACCATCCCACTGAGGGAGGTCATGTCTTCTGTGAGTCCTGTATGGACAGCATCTTTCATGACGGCATAAGCCTGTGCGAGCTTATCCCATATTTCTTGTTCAGATCGATTGCGTAGCTCCTGTTCGTAGAGCATCACAGGCTGCCACATCTGACCCTGATGGGTCTGGCAATAAGCCTCCCATTCTGCGAAACTTTCAAATAATAGCGTCATCGAGCAAGTAGTTAGTCTTCCTTTTTATGCGAGCAAATGAAAAGAGCGGTCGTATTTCCCTGGTTTATGCCACTGTTTTTTTTCTCTCTAATCCCAATCTGTAGGTCTCAGAATCACTTTCCAATAACGCTTTTTTTACCCAAAATCGGAGAGAAATTCCTCCCATTTTCTATCAGAAAAAGCCCGACAAGAAATACATCCTGTCGGGCTTTATTTTTTATTGAATATGCGCTTATCTCGTGACTGTCAGTTTTTGAAAATAAACGGCCTTTCCTTCTCCCCACATTCGTACAATGTAGTGTCCAGGCTTGACGCTGGCAGGCAGCTGTACATCTATTTGTCCTCCTGTAGTCGTGAGTGTCGTCGGAGTAATATTGCGCCCCATCAAATCAATGATCTCGAGGTTTTGAGTTTGGTGGATCAGCGCACTAGGCACGGCAATGCGAAACTGACTTTCGGAGACAGGATTGGGGTATACTAAGAGGCGATTTATTTTGGCTGTACCTTCCAAAAATTCTAATGCCGACCCTGCATTGGGAATGCCATAACCGATGGAATTATTAGGTTCGTCCGCGAAGGAAGCTGTCCTCCTCATGGCTTGATAGATCTGCGTGCTGGAAGCATAGGGAGCAGCTTGCAGCAAACAAGCACTCAAACCCGCCACAATGGGGGAAGAAAAGGAAGTTCCACTCCCACGAGCAAGTGCACCTGTATTTCGCAAGAAAAAGTTGGAGCGTCCCATAGCTGAGAGATCAGGCTTGATCCGTCCATCAGCTGTCGGTCCCACACTTGAAAAAGACGTCACCTCTTCACACTGATCTACTGCTCCAATGGCAAGTACAGAATCACCATCCGCTGGCATGTTGAGGCCACGCTGCCCTGAATTACCTGCGCTATTCACGACGATGATCCCCCGAGAAGCCGCAATATCCCCTGCACGGGTAATGATAGAGGTTTCCCCATCCAGATCAGAAAATTGATAATCCTCTTCTCCTTCATCGAAAAAGTAATAACCCAAAGAGGTATTGAAGACCTGTGCGCCCATGCTATCAGCAAACTCAGCGGCAGCCAACCAATTGTCTTCTTCTTGACGTGTTTCTGAATCGTCGTTTTCGGTGCGGAAGAGTATATACTCCGCGCCAGGGGCAGATCCTACTAAGCCAGAGGCCGTATCATTGGCTGCGAGGATGCTGAACACGTATGTCCCATGCTTGCAATGGGTGCAAGAATGATAGAGCGTATTGTCACCATCCACATAATCACGGGTAGCCAGGATACGTGCATCTTTGAACAAATGTGACATGCCCTCTAACTCATCTACTTCCAAATAGCCATTGTCAAAAACAGCTACAAGTACATTTTCACCTGTAAATCCCTGGGCATGAAAATCTAACAGTCCCACCATCTCTAGCTGACGCTCAGGTTCATCTAAAAATGGGGAATCAGGACAATCCATCTCCTCACCCAATACGACATTATATGATCGGATAGGTTGAACCTTCTTGACAAAAGGAAGGCTAGATACCCAAGCGACTTGCTCTATGGTCAGGTTAGCAGAAGCGGCATTGAGCCAGCGCGAAGTCTGCTGTATGGCAACATCATTCCCTCTCAAAGTCTGAAGATAGGTCGACTGGACAGGATAATCATATGAATCTATGAGAATACCCTGATTGGCTCGACGGGCTAAGGCACGATCTGAAAGCAAATCCGAAGGTATATACTGCTGCGTATCGCCCTTGTCCGTGAAAAAAATCCAGCATTTGTCTTGGCCAGAGAGCTGGACTCCTATCAAGAGGAGAAGGCTTATAAATAAGGCCTTTTTCATATATCTTTTTTTTAATGATACGGCCAAAAATAAACCCACGCAAATCAAAATTGTTAGGGTAAAAAAATATTCCCTTATCACATGATCACAATCGACCGAATAGCTTGAGAACTGGGCACTTTGGAAAGCGGGGAAGCTTCACTTTCCAAAGCCTCCATACTGGCTGGGTCAAGCTCTACCAAAAAGTGAATATGACTATTGAAACGGCTGAGATCCAACACGCCATAATCGGGTTGACTTACCATATAAAAAGCAGAGTCACTGTATACGTCTAGCAAATCTCCCAACGTCTTTCCTACAGTCAATCCTTCCTGGGTATAAAACTGTGGACTCTCAATACGGATACGATTCACCCGACTGGAATTGATTGCTTCTTCGTCCGCTTTGCGTTCATCGATAAAATTTCCTTCGATGTATACCTTTCCTTTGCCCATATGTAAGGTGCGTACCAGCCAGACGTATCCATTGCCTTCATCCAACGAATCTCCCAATTGCGCTACGTTTAGCGGTTCGATCATGACATCCGCCAAATAATCTTGTAGGCTTGCCGATTGTATACCCGACTCACAGATATGAAAAGGATCTTGCAGGCAAGCGAGCGTTTCCTCGTAGGTTTCCTGTTTCAACTCTGTTCCTTCTTCTGTAGTACTTACCTGATCCTGAGATTTTTCAGCATCATTTTCATTGCCACAGCTCGTCAAAATAAATGCAAAGGCCAAAAGGAAAAGTAAACGATTCATATATTTAGTAGGATTGAGGATGAAGGAATGTCCGTGTAATTAGAATACAGATGTACAAAATAGTTACCAGTGATTATCGCGAATGAATTTCGATAGGATTGATTTTCTATTTCGAGACGCGATCAATTGATATTTCTACATAGAAAATAGGATACCCACTCATTCGTGATCATCATTACCCTAAAGAAAGAAAAACCTGCCACAAAAATGATGCAGCAGGTAAATACATATATTCTTTTTGTTCAGAAAATGACTTTAGGACATGTGCGCCCCAAATATTTCCTTGAAATGATCGACTAGATCTAGTTTTTCCCAAGCGAAGAAAGTGACTTTGCGTTGCTCAGATTTACGTATTTGGGTTTCTGTTCCATTTTGATTGACGATCTCCACGTAGTTGAGTGTAACCTCTTTTTCTTCGGCTGGGCGGCCCATATGCCCATAAGCTGCTGTCTCCCCAAATACAGGGAAACGCAAGCCTAAGCGATCAATAATGGCTTTGGGTGTACAAGAGAGATTGGATTTGACCTTCTCTGCGATTTCCGCATCGTCGATATTTACTTTAGATGTACCGTAGGTATTGACGTAGATAGATACAGGTTCAGCTACTCCGATAGCATAGGCAAGCTGTACCAGGATTTCATCAGCGACTCCTGCGGCGACGAGGTTTTTGGCGATATGGCGCGCCGCATAAGCAGCCGACCGGTCTACTTTGGTAGAGTCCTTGCCAGAGAAAGCACCTCCACCGTGTGCGCCTTTCCCTCCATAGGTATCTACGATGATCTTACGCCCTGTGAGTCCTGCGTCTCCGTGGGGACCTCCGATCACAAATTTGCCTGTTGGGTTGACGTGGTAGATAGTATCCTTGAGCAATTCTGCAGGAATCACACGAGGAACGAGAATATTGATGACGTCTTCCTTAATCTTGGCGAGCATCTGCTTTTCAGCTTCTGCTTGAGCAGCAAGGCTATCATCTGCAGGCTGCACAAAATCATCATGCTGCGTGGAGAGGACAACTGTGTGTACCCTTACAGGTTGGTTATTGTCGTCGTATTCTATGGTTACCTGTGACTTTGAATCAGGTCGGAGATAAGGCATCAGGTGTGCCTCATGCTTGCGGATATGTGCCAGTTCTTGTACGAGTCTGTGAGAAAACGCAAGTGCCATAGGCATATATTCAGGCGTTTCGTTGGTCGCATATCCAAACATCATTCCTTGGTCACCTGCTCCTTGCTCTTTGTCTTCTCCTTCATCTACCCCTCTTGCGATATCGGGCGACTGCTCGTGGAGAGAAGATAAAATCGCTGAAGATGATGCGCTGAACATATACTCATCTGAGTTGTATCCGATGCGCTCGATCGTATCTCTCACAACTTTTTGTAAGTCGACATAAGCCTGGGTTGTGACCTCACCAGCTAAAACAACCTGTCCTGTGGTCACCAATGTCTCACATGCCACACGTGAGAGTGGGTCCTGTGTCAGCATAGCGTCCAAGACGGCGTCTGAGATTTGATCAGCGATTTTGTCGGGATGGCCCTCCGATACGGATTCTGAAGTGAAAAGATATGGCATTTGTAATAATAAATACTTGAATGAATGAATCGAATGAAAGTGCCTGATCTCATGACGAATACCAAACCAAGACACTGATAATGATCACATTGAACATCTTACAAAAAAAGAAAAGCTGTTTATTCTGAGAAATAGCTTTGTGAGAGCTACTGCTTGTACAGGTCTTTTCTTTTCTTGACCTATTCAATTGATTGCGCCAAATTTGCAGCAAGCCGAAACAAAATCCAAGTCATCCACGGATAAGGTGAGGCTTCCAATTACTTATGTAAGTTATTTTTCCAGATAAATCTTAATTTTGTCCCCTCAAAATCCAGGAGATACTTCCCCTGGACCATCATTTAGTGGACGAGGTGACATGGCACGCAGAAAAGAGTTAAAAAAGGCCGCATACAAAGAATTTTCGAACTGTTTCAGTCGGGACAATCAAATGGCGGGACAATGGCATACCTATTTCAAGAATGATCATCCACTGACATTTGAACTAGGGTGTGGAAAGGCAGAATTCAGTTTGGAACTGGCACGACGCTATCCTGAGCGCAACTTTGTCGGGGTCGATCTTAAGATGGATCGCATGTGGTATGCAGCTAGGGAAGCGCTTGAAACAGGGCTGACTAACATCGCTTTTATCTGCCTCAACTTGAATCAGATAGATGAGTATGTGGGAGAAAATGAAGCCGATTCGCTCTGGATTACGTTTCCTGATCCTTTCCCCAAGAAACGACAGGCCAAGCATCGTATGATCAATCCCTCCTTCTTAAAGCGGTATGCTCGCATCCTCAAAGATGGCCAAATGCTCAACTTTAAGACGGACAATCGCGACCTATTTCACTACAGCTTGGAGGTTTTCGTACGTGAGGGAAACATCCGTTTTCACCAGTTGACTTTTGACTTACATGAAGATGAGCGTTTTGATGAGGACGCGAAGATTTTGACGACATATGAGCGCGATTTTCTCACCATGGGAAAGCCTACGCATTATGTCCAGCTTTCTTTCTCGGGATAGCGCGAAGGGGAGCTGGCGAGGGATGGCACCAACGAGACGTTCACAGCGAGGGATAGCAACGGCGGGACGTTGGCGCTGGCAGCGGGCGGTGGCGAGGGTTGGCAGGACCACGCTGTGGCGAGGGTTGGCAGAACCACGCTGTGGCGGTGGTTGGCAGGACCACGCTGTGGCGATGGTCCTACGATGACAAAAAAGAACTCCCGAGGGAGTTCTCAATTATAGCCATCACACATATGGCGTTACCTCATAGTATTTCTTGCTTATCTGGCAGAAGGCTTGACCTCATATATTTCGCTTTCAGATATTTCTAGCAAAATCACTTCACATTTGCCATCTGCGTCTTTGATCAGTTCAGCATATGTATCCATGTTGAATGATTCCATAACTGACACAAGCCATTCCAAAATAGGAGCTGGATTGTGATCGTAGATAAAGTGGAATTGAACTTTCTCTCTGCGGAGAGAATCGATCATGCTCAAACTGATCATATTGACGGGAGCATGAAATCGTGCTTGCAGCATGAGCCCACCTTGCCTCCAAATTCTGAACCCTTCAGGCTTCACATTTTCTCCTGCCTCCAATCTTCCTTCTGTATCACTTGGATCTTCCCATCCATAGCACTCCAAAATCAAATTGAAAAGAGACAAATCTTTTGCTTGTGAAGCGGTCATCTCGCTTAGTCTCATATAAACTTCATCCGTTTGTTTGTGTCAAATGTATAGGCAGAGGCTTAATACGAAAAGCGTATTTAATCTTGATTCATACATTGGAGCACGAGGGTTAACTTGAAGCTCAAGATGAAAATATTACGCTGAATCTGAGGGGATCTGATGGCTAAACGGGTGATTTTGATGCGAAAACCGATGTATTCTGGCGTAGAGAGGATTTATGCATGTTTAGTCAAATATTAAAAAAATCATATAGTTATCCTTCTTATCCACTTCGATTAGGATGTAAAAATGTACCGAAATGCATTCACACAAGTCACTAACAATCAAATGCATATACCTTCCTTACCTTCCAGCTCGCTTATTCACTTCACACTTTCATTTGCACAAAGGTGACCATAAGTGAGATAATGTACATTCAGCGCATACACCTTTCCTAACCACAGGTCCCTACCAAACTGCCATACCTTACGTTGTCGTATGCAGGTAAAGATGCCTCAGATGTACAGAGCAAACATGTTTTACACAATTAATATGTGGAAAAAATCTTTCCAAATCAGCCATAAGGACCTCTAATGGAGGGGGATCAGCTTTTTTTGGGGGGAAATAATACCTAATTTTACCTTGTTAAAAGAAAGGCGAAAACGCCCTTACTTAGCGTTAGATATGTAAGCATTTTTTATGGCAGAAGGAGAAAAGATTGTATCCCGGATCATCGAGGAAGAAATGAAGTCGGCCTACATTGATTATTCAATGTCGGTCATCGTATCACGTGCCCTCCCCGATGTACGTGATGGACTCAAACCTGTACATCGCCGCGTCTTGTACGGCATGAGCGAACTGGGATTGGCAAGCAATCGCCCATATAAGAAATCCGCCCGTATTGTGGGGGAAGTTTTGGGAAAATTTCACCCGCACGGAGATGGTGCTGTGTATGATACCATGGTGCGCATGGCCCAAGAGTGGTCCTTACGCTATCCATTGGTAGATGGGCAAGGAAACTTTGGTTCCCTAGATGGAGACAATCCTGCTGCGATGCGTTATACAGAGGCACGCCTTCGGAAAATCGCCGAAGAAATGCTGGTGGATCTCGAAAAAGATACCGTTGACTTTAAGCTCAACTTCGACGATTCACTTTCAGAGCCTACCGTACTCCCCGCACGTATTCCCAACCTCCTCGTCAATGGTGCCAGTGGGATCGCCGTAGGGATGGCAACCAATATGCCTCCCCACAACCTCATAGAGGTGGTGGATGCAACCATCGCTTACATTGAAAACCGAGACATAGAAATTCCAGAACTCGCCCAATATGTCAAGGGCCCCGACTTCCCTACAGGTGGCATCATCTATGGAGTCGAGGGCATTCACAAGGCGTATGCGACAGGTCGTGGCCGTGTCGTCATGCGTGCCAAGGCAGACATTATCGAGCTCAAGGGAGAAAGAGAACAAATCATCATCTCCGAAATTCCCTACCAAGTAAACAAAGCATCCACACTCGCCAAGATCGATGGACTGGTGAGTGATAAGAAGATAGAAGGAATTGCAGACGCCCGCGACGAATCAGGACGGGGAGAGCCTGTCAGATTGGTGATCGACGTAAAGCGCGACTTTAATGCACGCGTGGTACTGAACCAGTTGTATCAACTGACCCCTTTGCAATCGACCTTCAGCATCAACAATGTTGCGCTGGTCAAAGGTCGTCCACAGACCCTCAACCTCAAGGATATGATCCGCCACTATGTGGATCACCGTCATGAGGTCGTAGTCCGACGCACGAAGTACGAGCTAGAAGAAGCCCGCAAACGTGCCCACATTCTAGAAGGCTTACTCATTGCACTGGATCACCTAGACGAAGTCATTGCCTTGATCCGCGCTTCGCGCGATGGCGATGTCGCGAGAGCGGGCTTGATCGAGCGATTTGATCTCTCCGAACTTCAGGCCAAAGCCATCCTCGATATGCGCCTCCAGCGTCTGACAGGACTCGAAAGAGAGAAGCTGCAAGCCCAATACCAAGAACTGAAAGAAAAAATCGATTATCTCGAGTCTGTACTGGAAGATGAAGACCTGCGTATGACCATCATCAAGGATGAGCTCAACGAGGTCAAAGATAAATTTGGAGACGATCGTCGCACGGAGATCACCTATGCAGATGGAGAAATCACCATCGAAGATCTCATCGCCAATGATGACATGGTGATCACGATCACCAACCAAGGATACATCAAGCGTACCAATGCCAGCGAATACCAGGCACAAGGGCGTGGCGGAGTCGGAAGTAAGGGTACAGGACGTAAAGATGCAGACTTCGTCGAGCACCTCTTCATCGCCCGTACCCACAATTATCTCTTGTTTTTCACCGAGAAAGGAAAGTGCTATTGGCTGAAAGTTTATGCAATTCCCAGTGGAGAACGATCTCATAGAGGGCGCGCTATCCAAAACCTCATCAGTATCGACCGCGATGACAGCATCAAAGCATTCATCACAGTTGAGAATTTTGATGACAAGGACTTTGTAGACTCGCACTACATCATGATGGCGACCAGAAAAGGCCAGGTCAAAAAGACCTCCCTAAGAGACTACAGCCGTCCCCGTACCAATGGAATCATCGCTATTAACATCGCAGAGGGAGACGAACTGATCGAAGCCAAACTCACCAATGGAGAGAGCCAGATCGTCATGGCGGTAAAATCGGGTTATGCCGTAAGATTTGAAGAAGAGAAAGTTCGCGTCATGGGCCGAAATGCCATGGGTGTTCGAGGCATCTCTCTTCAGGATGAAGCCGATGAAGTCGTAGGAATGGTAGTCGTACCCAATGATGAAAAGAAGATCCTTGTGGTATCAGAGAAAGGATTTGGAAAAAAGACTGCCCTCAGTGAGTACCGTCTCACCAACCGAGGTGTGAAAGGTGTGAAAACCATGAACGTCGCTGAAAAGACGGGAGGAGTAAGCGCCATCAAACAGGTGGAAGATACCGAAGATGAGGATCTGATGATCATTACGCGCAATGGTATCACCATCCGAATGAAGGTAGCTGATATCAGTACATTGAGTCGTAATACAATGGGAGTCAAGCTTATCAGTATCCGAGATGGAGACGCGATTGCCTCCGTAGCGAAAGTTGTGGAGCGAGAGGATGACGAAGAGGAAATAGAAGAATCTAAAGAATAAGGAAATGGGAAAGATCTGGAGTAAAATCAGGTCTTTCTCACAAACCCAAACGGTAAACCCATTGAAAACCAAGGACTCGAACTAAAAACAATTTGCCAAAGTACCCAATTCAAATCTTTATGAAGATGAAACAGATCATTTCTTTGCTACTGAGTACACTGATACTCGGTAGCCTCGCCATAGCACAGCCCTCACAGATTACAGGAGCTGTCATTCGCTACGACGATGGGAAATTTGAGGAGGCTTACACCATGCTTAAGAAAGCTACTGCTAATAAGGACCTCTTCCCTGAGAAGAAGCAAAAAGCACTTTACAAAGGCTATTATTACACAGCGATGGCTGCTGCGCGTATCTCTAACGACACAGGCTTAAGCAAAAAATATCCAGGTGCTGCACTTGAAGCACATCAGATGTTCCAAAAAGTCATGAACAACGACGCATATTCCAAAAAGTGGAAGAATACAGCTAAAAACGATAATGCGGAAAATGTTATTTGGTTTGGGCTTTACAATGAGGGACTTACCAGCTTCAACAAAGGAGGAGATGCACCAGATGAAGAATCACGTATGAGTACCTATCAATCTGCCCTAGACAACTTCGCGGCAGCAGCTACTTACAAAGGAGATCACATCTTGACGCAGCGCATGCTAGGTGCTACACAACTCAACATGAAGGACTCAGCCAATGCCATTGCTTCGCTCGAAAAAGCACTAAAAATTTATCGTAGCAAATATGTGGTGAGCGAAACAAACACAGCAGATGCTGTGAAACTGGCTAAGCTTACCGATTCAGATTTTCCACAGGATAGTGGCCAAGTAAGCTACATGGTTCAGCAGCTAGCTGTGATCTACGATGCGCAGAGTGAGCCTCGCAAGGCCCTTGATCTACTGGAGTCCAGCAAGGAGATCATTCCAGATGATCCTAATGTGAAGCGCCAGGAACTCAACATCTACAATCGCAATCCAGAACTCTTCGAAGAGTCTAAGGCAAAGTTTGAGGCGGCTATCAAGGCAGATCCTACTGATCTCCCTATCAAGCTGGCTTATGCCAATCTCTTGGAGCGAAATGGGGAAATTGAGCAGGCCATATCCCTGTACAAGGACGCCCACGGCCAAGATGGTGACAACCTTCAGGCAAACTATTACCTAGCGGCTTACTACATCAATAAGGCAGTAGAAATGAATACCGAAAAAGCAGAGATGACAAAAGAAGCGGATATCGATGCTGCGGATGAAAAGATCAAAAATATGATGAACGAATCTTATCCCTATCTCGTCAAATTGCACGAACTTCAGCCTAACGAAAGAGAATGGCTGAGTCAGTTGGTACAGGTGACAGGCTTCACAGGTAAGGATGAGGAGATGATGGAATACAGCAAAAAACTGGGTGACTTGAACAAATAGTCATACCATCTCATACATAAAAAAGAGCCGCAGGATTCGTTTTCCTGTGGCTTTTTTATTTTCCACATATCTAAACCATTAAAAAACAGCTACTTATACCTCAAAATGTAAACTTTCTGACAAAAGATCACAAAAGTATCACAATACTAGCGCTTTGTCCGATAGGTGGCAAAAACACATAGCGGGAAGGGTATCTTGCATATGTAAAATGATCGGGAACAACGAAAAGACGTGTCAGGATGAATGCATTTATCAAATACTTGCGCCAATATGTGGTACTGGAGAAACACGAAGAGGAATTCCTTTTTTCTCACATACAGCTACGCAAATTAAATCCAAATGAGATACTGCTAAAAGAGGGATCGATTGCCCATTCCTTTTACTACAACCTTCAGGGATTGGTCCGACTGTACTACTGTCAAAACGGCGTAGAGAGAAGCGCCGCCTTCTATCCCGAAGGGAATTTTATCAGTGCCTATGCCAGTTTCTTGCAAAAGATGCCCATGGAGGGAACGCTTCAAGCGACAGAGTCTACCATCTTGATTGAAATTACTGCTGAGGCAATGACTTCCCTGTTGACCTATTCTCCTAAGTTTGAAATACTCCCCAAGATCGCACTTGAGGACGAGCGGATCAACCATCAAAAAGTTCTTCATAATTTTCTTACCCTCACACCCAAAGATCGATACCATAAACTGTTACAAGAACAGCCACTCGTTGCTTCTAGGCTTCCCTCCACTTATCTCGCCTCTTATGTCGGTGTACGCCCCGAAGCTCTCGCAGAAATTGCCCCCTAAGCCTTCATGATCAGTCCCTCCAGCCCTTTTTCACTTCTAATCTAAATCTTATCATATATAAATTATCCTAAACTTTGAATCGTCAGGAAACATTGGGATATTAACATATAAACCATCTATTTATTAATCTTCCTGGCCATGTCATTAATTTGGGACGTAGAAGAATCCATCGAAGATTCGGTCGATTTGTCATTTTTGGCAGATCAAGAGCTGGATAACATCCAAGAGGTCCACTTCCTATCTATTGAAATTCACTTTAGGGGAATCGAAGGAAAATACTATCTCCTGACCGCAACAGGTCCTAATAGCGAATACGCTGAACGAAGCATTGAGCTAGCTGAGCTCGAAGCTATTTCTAGTAAGAAGCCTATCGGCGTAATCAAGAAAGGACAACTCCTGGGTGATATCCTCTTCTCAGGCAAGATTCAGACCCTCTTCCAAAATATTTATACCCATATACTCTCCGAAAGAAATTCATGCATCAGATTGAGGCTGCACTTCTTCAGTGATTTCTTAGCACTTGCTCAGCATCCTTGGGAAGCCTTAGAATTCAATGGCCGTCCCTTCTTATTCAATCCGCGCCACTCCATTGTTCGGACCATTGATACCTTGAGCCCTAGTAGGATTAAAACTGATACATTTTCCAAGCTCCTCATCATCAGCTACAATCCTGAAAATAAATACGATATTCCGACGGAAGTAAAGCACATCAAAAACGCCGTTAAAAACTTGATCGATCAGGACCTTTTCCAAGTCAATCAACTGGAAAGCCCTACGCTAGATCAAATTACTGCGGAGCTGGAAAATGATTACTCTACTATCCATCTCACGGGAGGTGCTGCTATGCCCGAAGGAGAAGTGGTATTTGAGTCCCAGGACGGGAAACCTCTGTTTGCGAAGCATTTAGCCCCGATCTTCAAAGCAAACAGAATCAATACACTCGTTCTCAATACGCCCAATTTCCCCTTAAAAGGAGTAGAAGACTTCGGAAAGTCTGGAATAGCAGAGGAATTCCTGAAGCTGGGGATTCCACGCGCCATTACACTTTATGACAAAGGCGTAAATTTGGCTGATTCGCTTTACATCAAGTTTGCAGAGGCTTTTTATGGAGAACTGGTGAGATCCAACTCCATCGAACTGGCCATTTTCCAAAGTCGCAAACACCTAGCCCTTAGTAAGACATCCCCTTTGACGAATTTCCGCGTCGATGACGAAGAAAACACCTATGCAGGTAGCACGGCTTGGTTTTCTCCAATCTACTATTCCCGAACTACTGTAGACAAGTTTTGGACGGGCTCGCAAGGCCAGCAAGTCATGACCTTTCTCCGAGAGGGTAAACTCATCACCCAGCAAGCGGATGGAGGCTCCTCCTTGATCGACTCCCTGACCAGTTCTATTGAAATTGCCACCGAGCATCTAGATAAGATTAAGAACTATCCAGAGAGTGGCGCAGACTACATGCATATCCAAAACAGGATCCACAATGTCCGTATGCAGATCAATGCCAACGATCTGGATAACGCCATCAATTCTTTGAATGGGGTGCATGATGAGATCCATGCCTTGATTAGAAAACGAGAGGTAGAAGAAACACAAAATAAAGCGCAGTTTACTGTCCGTAGGAATATTTTGATCATCATCTCAGTAGCCTTTGGCATCATTGGGATCATCAGTTTCTTGATAGGCTGGTTCCCTAGAGTGGGTCCTGCTGGAATAGAAGAGGGCACAGATAGCATGCGTACCATCAAGCTGCTCATCCCTGTGCTAGGGATACCTGGAGCCGTTGTCTTGTGGAGCATCATCGGCGGTATTGCTTCGATGCTGCGAGAGTTTGTCTACTTCAACCCTGACCAAGATCCCTCCCATACTTACTCTAAGCTCGTATGGCGTCCTTTAGTAGGGCTAGTCATCGGGAGCGGGGTATATTTAGTCATCGCAGGAGGTGTGGATATTCTCGGAATCAAAGGAGCTGAAGATCAAGTATTCGATGAAAATCCCTACCTATTCATGGCACTCGCCTTCATAGGCGGATTTAGCGATAAGCTATCGAATGCCATTTTCTCTCGATTCGTAGGCAAAGTTATTTCTTCGGAAAAGGAGCTAGACACTACGGCTAGCGACTCAAATCAAGCGAAGGGTACGTAATCTTGAGACAGGAAATCCAATAAGATTAGAAAAAGTGTATATTATCCGATCGTTGGGAGAGTCTATCTTCCAACTACTACATGCTACCTATGAATAAACAAGGGAATATCATCCTCATTGCGTTGATCGTGGCGATTGGGGGCTTTTTGATGGGGTTTGACGCCTCGGTCATTTCGGGGGTCAATAAATACATCAAGCTAGAATTCAATCTTACCGACTTACAAGTAGGATGGGCCGTGAGTTCGCTCACCTTTGTGGCGATGTTGGCTATGCTGGTAGCAGGTCCGTTGAGCGATCGATTTGGTCGGAAGCCTGTCCTCTCCGTTGCCGCAGTTCTATTTGCGATCTCTGCTGTATTTTCTGCGCTAGCTCCGAGCTATACATTGCTGGTTATAGCCAGGATGATCGGTGGACTGGGGGTAGGTGCTTCCCTCATCATTGCCCCGATGTATATTGCCGAGATCTCACCTGCTAAGGTGCGCGGACAGATGGTCTCCTTCAATCAGCTCAACATCGTCATTGGCATCTCTGCTGCCTATTTCAGCAACTATTTCATCCTCCAACTAGCAGATTCCCCAGCAGATTGGGCAGATATGCTGGGGATTAACGAGGACTATGCTTGGCGGTGGATGTTGGGACTCGAATCTATACCTGCCATTATTTACTTCTTCGCCCTCTTTCTTGTCCCCAACAGTCCTCGATGGCTCATGCTACAGGCTCGCTTTGAGGACGCACTAAGTGTACTCAGACGTATTGCAGGTCCAGAAAATGGCGAAAAAGAATTTTATACAATCAAAGAAAATCTAGAGACACCCAATGAAAGCAAAAAAGCGCCCATCGGAGATCTTTTCAAATCAGCCTTGAGGCTGGTCCTCCTGATTGGGATTGTAGTCGCAATCTTACAGCAGATTACAGGCATCAATTCTGTCTTTTTCTATGCCCCCATGATCTTTGAACAATCAGGGATTGGAGAAGATGCCTCCTTCACACAAGCCATCTATGTGGGCTTGGTCAATCTCGTCTTTACAGTCATAGCCATGAGCTTGATCGATCGACTCGGGAGAAAACCCTTGCTCGCAGGAGGTATGATTGGGATCACTGCTTTCATGTTTATGCTGGCCTATGGTTTCAACTCAGCCACCTACACCCTACCCAAAGATGCATTTGGTGTCGCCATTGCGCCATTAGAGGAGATCATTAATCAGCCATTTGAAGACGAAGAGAACTACAAACAAGCCTTATCTGAGGCTTTAGGCGATGACTTTCCCCTTTTTGAAGAAGCGCTTTTTACCTCCACACAGATCACCTCCTCCCTCAAACTAGATTCTGCAGCTTTCGCAAATGCGACTTTTGATTTGGCCCTCATTTCTCCTATTCTCTCAAAAGCCTACGCCAACGATTCGCTCTTAAAAGCAGCCATGCAAGAGGCCATGGGCGATCAATACGATCTAAATAGGCCATTTCTTGAACAATCCATTGTGCAAACCTACGTATTGTCAGAAGATTCCCTGGCGGGCTTAGCAGGTGGGATCTTGCCTAGAGGTGTCCAACTCAGCGCTATCCAACCGCTCATCGGGCAGACATATGAAAGCCAGGATAGCTACCAGAAGGCACTTAAGGAGGCATTAGGCTATCATTTCTTTGTATTGGAAGGAGACTTAATGAAAAAAACGTCGGCTACTTTCCTACTCAAAAAAGAGGCCATCAATCGTTTTCCAGATGATGTCAAACGGTCATTGGTAGATGTAGTGGGTCAGACATATACTCGTAAAAAGACCTATCTCAAAGCACTAACAGGAGCGCTGGGTACGCAGTTTGATGCGCTTGAAACAGACATCATGCAGGCAACCACCGCTACCTATACACTGGAAGAGTCTGCACTGGGAAAGCTTCCCCTGTATGTAGATTATACAGCATTCAAGCCCCTAACAGATACGACATTTGAAAACGATGTGGCCTTTAAAAATGCGTTGAAAAGTGCGTATGCTGTAGGCTTGGAAGAGGTAATGGAACAAAAATATCAGATAGTGGAAAAGAGATTGGTGGCTCTGGCGGGATCGAGTTATACGCTGACAAAAAAAGCTATAGAAGACTTACCAGATTTCTATGCACTGAGTACTCCTCGCAAGCTTGCTGGGAAAAAATTTGCCAGTGAGGAAGAACTCAAAAATGCCATTTCAGCAGCCTTTGATCAAGAGGAAAGCTTAAAAAAAGCTTCTGTAGCAGCTTATACAGAGAATGAAACCACGCTTATCTCATCCGCCATCACGATGGACCCTATGCTTATTTTGATCGGTATACTTGGTTTTGTAGCCTCTTTTGCCATCTCCGCAGGGCCCGTCATGTGGGTACTCTTCTCAGAGCTGTTCCCAAATTATATCCGAGGCTTTGCGATCTCCTTTGTGGGTGTGATCAATTCGCTTATCAGCTTCCTGGTCCAACTTGTCTTCCCATGGGAGCTTGCCAACCTAGGCAATGCAACGACTTTCCTCATCTATGGATTGTTCGCAGCCGCAGGCTTTGGCTTTGTCGCTTGGGTGGTACCAGAAACCAAAGGTAAGTCGCTAGAAGAACTAGAAGAGATTCTGATTCAGTCTGAAGATACCGTCTCGCGAACCTATCGTTGATCCACACGCATCCTGTACGACTGTCAAAAAATCTATGCATCATGGGTAAGCCTAGGATAAAAAATGATCCTGTAGGCTTACCCCTTTTCTTTACCTTTGGAAGAAGATATAGACCCTATTTGAAACTTCAAATCTGCGAAAAGTTTGTGCTTTATAGCTAGATTTCCATTGTTCCAATTAGGGTCTTCGAAAAAGGAATTACAGTCTGTACAAGAGATAGGAGAATCATGAAGCGGCCACATCTGTATGTCATCCTGCTAATTCTGGCTATCTGTCCTTATATCCCTTTACCTTTTTTACCTGCGTGGGGCATCTACTGGATACAAATAAGCTATCTGAGTCTTGCCAAAATCTGTTTGGTCCTCTTCCTCTTTCTTTCTTTGATTTACAAACGCAAAAAGCTTTTTCTTGCCTGCCTGCCTTTACTCGTGCTATCAGCTATTTTCCCTTCCCAACTTCGTCATTACACCCATTTTCTCATTGTAGAGTGGAATGACGGGAAGAGTATCAAACAAACCCAAAACATCTGTCCAGGGACACGCATGTATATCAACAGAGATTATACCACCTTCAATTGGAACCTGGGAAGATGGGATGCCTACGAGGAACTAGTCTACCACCCGCTACATGGTCAGAGAAGCAAGGTTGACAAGATCGAAGTCATAGAAGTCCTGAATGAAAATTGGTATATTAGAAAAGCCAATTTGAATGCCTTGGAATGATCCACACTTTCCTCATTATCCTACTTTATATTTTGTAGTCTATGTCCTCTATTTTCCATATCCTCAACGGCGACGCCCTCCTTGAACAACTTCCTGACAGCATTCTAGGTACGCGTATCGTCGCACGCGAATGTCTCATCGATGGTCCCACACATGGCAAGGACTTAACGGACTTTTTCCATATACGAGATGCTTTCTTACGAAAGTGGGAACCCGAAGCAACAGGTTTACTCGGAGCAGGTCAGATTCATCAGGATATTCAACATATTCCAGCCGATAGTGAGGTCAATCTTTGGTTTGAGGAAGATCTTTTCTGCCAATTGAATCTATGGTTTGTACTTTACGCACTTGCCCAGCTTGATCTACCCATGGATCTGTATCTGGTCCTACCAAGATCAGACATGCGTTATGGGTTTGGGGGGCTAAAGCCTGAAACCTTACCGTTTGTGCTGGAGAAAAGGCAAAAAATAACCACACAAGAACTTCACATACTTCGCCAGCTATGGCCAGCCTATCAATCTGAGGAAATGGAAACTTTACAAGCCTTGGCCACCTCTCTTTCTTCTACATATAAGTTCTTGCTCCCTGCGATCGAGGCACATCTGGCGCGTAAACCTACAGATACATATCCAGGGCGTCCTGTGGCTACGCTTCAGGCTATCATGGATGAGCTAGACACCGACACCTTTGGTCCTATTTTTCGAGAATTTGTCCAACGAGAACCCATCTATGGATTTGGTGATCTACAGGTCCACCAGATGTGGCAATCCCTGCGAAAGGGTTCATAGGTATTTACACGCTATGATCTTTCAAAGGCACTCATGATATTTAAGTAAATGTATTTTCCATAGTGATGACCACAAATGAATTCAGATAGGATTGATTTTCTATGCAGAGAAACGATAAACCGATCTCTCTACATAGGACATACGGTACCAACTTATTCACGATAATCGTAAATCACAGACGCATGTATAAAGTCATCGTTTTCCTTTGGATTTCTCTTCTCTTGTCCGCTTGTACTACTCCCACTACCAATACCAATACTCCTTCTACTCCTGAACAACCCGCTATTCCATCGCCGCCACCTCCACCTCCTACGGCAGATACTCAAGCTCCCCCCCAACCAAAAGCAACGCCTACCCCCTTGTATGGGATAGATATTTCTAAGTTTCAGGGAAAAGAAATCTCAGAGATCAAGCCAGGTGATCGAGATTTGACGTTTGTCATATGCAAAGCAACTGAAGGAAGAAATTACATAGATCCTGAATTTACTTACAATTGGCAGGCAATCGCCAAGGAAGGATTTATTAGAGGGGCCTACCATTTTTATCATACCCAAGACAATCCTACTGATCAAGCCAACTTCTTTATCAAGATAGTAGAAAAGTGGTCTGCGCAGGATATTCCACCCATTGTTGACTTTGAGGAGGCGAGTATCGGTAAGAATGCGCAAAAAAAGGACGTTCAGACAGACTTATTGACATTTTTGCAAAGGATAGAAGAAGTGACAGGACGCCAACCTATGATCTACACAGATGTCAACACGGGGAATAACTATCTAGACTCACCTACTTTTAGTCCCTACCCCTTGTGGATTGCCTACTATGAGGACAAATCGAAGCCTGATCTCCCCTCAGCATGGCGAGAGTGGACCTTCTGGCAAAAGACGGGTACTTATAAAATCGGTCCGACTACCAATGATTACGATGTATTTCATGGTGGGATGAATGAAATGCAAGCTTTCATCCAAAAGACAAACTTAACCAAGCCCCAATAGCCTTGTCCTTGCCTGTCATTTGCTATGTTTGCACATGCAAACAGTAGATCTCATCGGTGCATGTGGCGTTTTCATGATCCTATGTGCCTTCGTCCTTCAACTATCTGGATACTTACAAAAAGGGCAGCCAGCGTATTTACTGCTCAACTTCGTAGGGGGTACATTGGCCTGTACGGCCTCTGTTCTCATGGAGTATATCCCCTTCATTATTTTGGAGGGATTTTGGGCATTGATTTCTTTTGGAGCGTTGGTAAAATTGATGAGAAGTGTAGAAACTAAGAGTGGTAGTTCACTCGCCTACTTGTTGAAGCATATGCAACCCAGGTTGAAGGAAGGAGTGTTTGTGTATAGCCGAGTACCAGACGATCATCCTATTCCACAGAATCAAATAGCCGCTACCATCCGAGAGCAAGAAGGGTTGACTTTGATTTTGCGCAAAGAGGTAGCGTATGCCCAAGGGCTCCCTATCACCTATGAAGCAGCCTGGATCACATTAGAGGTACATTCAGACTTGGAGGCGGTGGGCTTTACAGCTGCCTTTGCTCAGGCATTGGGGGATGCTCACATCAGCTGCAATGTGTTGGCAGGATACGCACACGACCATCTTTTGGTGCCTTATGAGCAGAGACAAGAAGCGATACAAGTGCTCAAGCGGCTTTCCGCTCAAAGCTGATTTCCATATATGATCACCTACATCTCAGATGCAAAAAGACTGGCCTCAGAGGACCAGCCCGATTTGATAACAATAACCTAAGCCTCAACAGATGCGGGCTTGGTTGCGGAAAAGAACGTTTAGGTTTTACTATTCAAGACGTAAATTGTTGTCAATAAGTTGAACATTCCATTAGTCGAAGAATGAATTTCATAGCGGCGATTCCTGCTATTTTTCGTTTTGTCCAGCGTATGGCTTATGCACCGCATATCATTCTCTATATTCATCGGTCCTGTTTAAGGAAAATAAACAATTGATGAAGATTACAGTCCCAGATTTAATTGCCTTGTTTTTTTCAGGTTTTGGTATTCTTTTATGTGTAGCGGTAGGGATTCAGCTCTTTGCAAGGGAAGAAGGAAGACGCCAAACAAACATCCTACTGGGAAGCCTCCTCATACTTTACGCGTTTACCTTGACCAATGGCTTGCTCGCGATGGGGGGAATCTATTCGCAGTACCAATTTTTATATTTCATCCCCATTATATTTAGCTTGAGTGTAGGACCACTTTTCTATCTTTTTGTCAAGTCCCGAATCCAACCTACTTTCAATATTCAACGCAAAGACCTCATTCATTTTATCCTTCCTGCTATTCAATTCCTCTTTTACTGCGCGATCGGATTTCGTTCTGCCGAATACAAAAGTATGATTTGGCGTACCCTCATTGCCCCCTACCTCCAATATGTGGAGACAGGTTTGCTGGTGGTCTCCACCTTAGGCTATCTTTGGGCTGCTTGGCGATTGCTGCGTCATCGCTTCCCAGAAGACATGTGGAAACAACCCGTCATCCTCTGGCTCAGGCGCTTTGCAAGGATATTGCTGATCTTACTTTGTTTTGACTTTGTATATGATGCTGCGGATTGGATCTTATGGAATGGTTTTCAATACAATCTTTTCAACACCGAATGGCTGGATTTCCCTTTGAAAATGGCCTATGCAAGTATTAGCTTTTGGATCGGATACAATGCCTTTCTCCATCAAAATCAAGCCTTGATCACCCCCTCCGCTTCTCCCATTTCTCAAACGAAAGCGTGGGAAGCCCAGATCCAGATATTGTTTGAGGAGCAGCAAGTACACAAAGATCCCGAACTCAACTTGGAGACATTTGCTAAAATGCTCAACGTTCCCAAAAATGAAGTCTCCCGCTACTTCAGCCAGCAGGGAACCACCTTCAGAGGGAAGGTCAATGAGCAGCGCATACATACATTTCTCCAGTTAGTCCAAGAAGGTAAGCATCAACAGCTCACCCTGCTCGGCTTGGCCTACGAATCAGGCTTTAACTCCAAGGCCTCTTTCAACCGTGTCTTTAAGCAGAAAATGGGACAGACACCCACCGAATTTTTGCAATCTTCTCAAAATAAAGGGGTAAAATCCAAGTAAGACGTCTCAACATGCAAAATGAGACGATAGATGTGAGATAAGTACACAATTTATGCTCGATGTATTTCAATCTCTCATCACGAATCTAATCCACATGAAAATTTATCCTCTATTTTTCGCCTTATTCCTTTTCACAGCATTTGCCTTCATACCCACACATGCCCAAAACCTTGTCGAAGGACGTGCCTTGAAAAAAGATTCGCTTCTCATGGATTTGGATCTTTTGGAGCAAGCCCTGACAGAAGTGCATCCTGGGGTCTATCGCTACCAAACACCTGAATCTGTCCAAGCGCTCTTTCAAGACCTGCGTAGCAAGATCTATGATGGCATCACAGAGGCAACGATGATGAAGTACCTAGCGCAGACGGTCGCTCAGATTCGTTGTGGCCATACCTATGTCAACCCATGGAACATGGATGGACGGATTCGTAATAGGTTGTTTGGAGGGGAGACCTTCCTTCCTCTCGGGTTCTCTGTCTTGGATGATCGCCTCATCGTCACCCACAATGCATCAGAAGACCAAAATATCCAAGCAGGTGCTGAGTTGCTGGCCATCAATGGCATTCCTACAGCAACCATTATGGATAGCCTGTACACCATTGGCAAAAGCGATGGAAATAATTTCGAATCTATCCCCAAGTATCTTTCCCTCTCAGATTATAGAAAGCGCAATTGGGAAGCCTTCGATCTTTACTTTCCTCTTTTCTTCCCGTTGCATTCTACTACATTCGAACTTACCTATCAAAATTATAGCGCCGAAGAGGCAACTACCTCTCAAGTAAAGGGTCTAAGCAAGGATAAAAGAGCTGAAATCATGGAGGATCGCTATGGTCCAGAAGTACTAGAAAACAAGCAATGGAAACTCGACATTGTCAATGATCAGTTGGCCATCATGAAGTTGGGGACTTTTGCGATATGGAACTGGAAGGACTTTGATCCCAAGAGGTGGTATGCGGAGGCGTTTGGGGAAGTCCATGAGAAGAAGATTCCCAATCTGATTGTAGACATTCGCGGAAATGGAGGAGGCTTGGGAAAACCGCGGGATATGCTGTTGGAGTACTTGATCAAGGAGGAGCTGACCTGTGAAGATCGGGGCAAAGTATTAATCCGCTGCGTGAAATTACCCGAAAATCTAGTGCCTTACTCCGATACATGGAATAAACTGATCTTCAAAGGTATCCCCAAGGTTATGTACAAACCCTACGACGAAACCTGGTACCAACTCCGAGAAAAGGGCGACTGTAAAACACTCAAGCCACACAAAAATGCTTATCGAGGCAACATATTCATTTTGGGAGGTCCGAGCAATGTCTCTGCTACATTTACTCTCCTAGATCAGGCCAATAAGCAGGGATTTGCCACCTACGTAGGAGAGACGTCAGGGGGCAATCAACAAGGGATCAATGGAGGTGAATATATTTTCTTCTATATGCCTTATAGTCGCATGGAAGTGGATATTCCCTTGAAATATTTTGCTCCTTCCGATCCCCGACCTGATACGGGTGTGATCCCTCAGGTCCCCATCTCGTACACACAAAGGGATATCGCAAAAGGAACAGATCCTGCCATTGAGTATATCAAAGGGCACTTAAAATAGTACTATATGATAGGTCTAGTAAGTCATTGACAGAAAAAATGAATTGTACAACT